>NZ_CP072801.1:3562500-4284843 GCF_017901135.1 Thiothrix litoralis
GGGGACAATACATGGTGGGTAGTTTGACTGGGGCGGTCTCCTCCTAAAGAGTAACGGAGGAGCGCGAAGGTGTGCTAATCACGGTCGGAAATCGTGAGGTTTGTGTAAAGGCATAAGCACGCTTGACTGCGAGACAGACAAGTCGAGCAGGTACGAAAGTAGGTCTTAGTGATCCGGTGGCTCTGAATGGAAGGGCCATCGCTCAACGGATAAAAGGTACTCCGGGGATAACAGGCTGATTCCTCCCAAGAGTCCATATCGACGGGGGAGTTTGGCACCTCGATGTCGGCTCATCACATCCTGGGGCTGAAGCAGGTCCCAAGGGTATGGCTGTTCGCCATTTAAAGTGGTACGCGAGCTGGGTTCAGAACGTCGTGAGACAGTTCGGTCCCTATCTGCCGTGGGCGTTGGAGATTTGAGGGAAGCTGACCTTAGTACGAGAGGACCGGGTTGGACGAACCTCTGGTGTTCCTGTTGTCACGCCAGTGGCATTGCAGGGTAGCTATGTTCGGACGGGATAACCGCTGAAAGCATCTAAGCGGGAAGCCCCTCCCAAGATGAGATCTCCCTGACCCCTTGAGGGTCCTAAAGGGCCGTTGGAGACTACGACGTTGATAGGCTGGGTGTGGAAGTGCAGTAATGTATGTAGCTAACCAGTACTAATTGCCCGTGAGGCTTGATTCTATAACCCAAAATGGTCTATTTAGAGATGTATGACATCTGACCCAGTATTTAAAGTATCCCTTGATATTTTTCCAGTTTAGGTCATGAAGGCTGCTACGGCATCCCCTTCTTAACCTTGCCAGTTTGCCTGGTATCCATAGAGCTGTGGAACCACCTGATCCCATCCCGAACTCAGAAGTGAAACGCAGCATCGCCGATGGTAGTGTGGGGTTTCCCCATGTGAGAGTAGGTCAATGCCAGGCTTCAAATCTAAAAGCCCCGTCTACGGTTTTCCGTGACGGGGCTTTTTTTATGCCTAGCATTTATCAGGTCAGGTAAAAACAGCGAGTGAAAGCCCTTCATGCCAAGGGCACAATCCGAAAGGTAGCGTGGGCGTTTAACACATCTGCATGGATGTCAAAGGCTAGCACTACTGCTTGTTAGCGCTATGATTGGTTATGTTGTTTTGTCTTTAGGTTGCTATCAACGTATCCGCTTCAACATCCATAGCCCACCAAGCAGGAACATAAGCAATGGTAAGGTGGCTGACAGTAGTGGTGGGATTCCGTAGACAATACCAATGCTACCGAGCGTGCGATTAAACAGGAAGAACACGATGCCGATGAGGATACCGATAAAAATCCGCTGTCCCGCCCCGGCATTGCGTTGGAAACTGAATACAAAAGGTGCAGCAATGATCAGCATGACCAGCGTCGAGAGCGGTGTCGTGAAATGCTGCCAGAAGGCTTGCTCAAAACGGCTACTGTTTAAGTCATTATCGCGTTGATGACGGATGAAGTCCGCCAATTCGCTGGCCGCTAGCTGATTTGGTTTAACGGCTGCAATACTGAGTACCTGTTCAGGAACCAGATTATCCTCATGAACCTGTGGCAATACTTCCTGTGTTACCCCATCTTCCTGAATATGCTTGCGATTAAGGTCGTATAGCATCCAACCGTTTGCATCCCGTTCTGCCCGGTCTGCGTGGGTAATCGTGTCGATGCGGCCTGCTTCCGGGTTAATTTCGTAGATTGAAATACCCTCCATCTTTTGCTCTGACCACAGCTTGGCAATATTGAGGATGCGGTTGCCATCCTTGACCCAGATACCCTGGTTGCCGACTGCCAGTTGCTTCTGCTGCATTCGTAATTTGAAACTGCTGGCGGCGAGTTCCGTATGCGGTGCAACCCATTCACCTAATACAAAAATGAGTACGACCAATACCAAGCCGAGCTTCAAGGTCATCATCACAATCTGGCGGATCGAAACACCCGCTGCCCGCATCGCTGTTAGTTCGCTATTCGCCGCCAGATTACCCAAGCCTAGCAAGCTACCAATCAAGGTTGCGGTAGGAAAGTAATCGTACAGCAACTTGGGCGTACCCATCAGGATGTAGTAAAAGGCTTGCAAGTTACCGTATTGCGTTTCGGGGCTGACATCGCCGAGTTCACCGAGGAACGCGAAAAACCGATCGAGCAGGGCGAGCGAGAACCAGGTAAGCAGGATACTGGTAAGGACGCTTTTCCACAGGTAGCGCTCTAAAAAATTCATGAGGGTTTCCCGTAATATTTGCGTAATAGCCAGAAGGCCAAGCCCAGCACTAACAAGTGTATCCACCATAAGCCCGGTAATTGGGGAAAATCCCCGCGTTCCATCATGCCGCGCACGCTTGCCAGAATACTGGCATAGACGGCATAGATAAGGATGGCCACCCCAATTTTGCCGTAACGCCCTTGCCGTGGCGCGGTGTAGCTGAGTGGAAACGCCAACAATGCCAACAGTGGCGCAGAAACAATGATGGCAATACGCCATTGCAGCTCTGCCCGTGCTGGGTTGTCGGTCTGTTGCCATAATTCCTCGATGGGCATCGAGGCGAGACTGCTACTGGAGGTGTAATCACGCAGGGGAATGCGGATACTGTGTTCACCGAAACGTATGACGGTCATGCCCCCGTGTTCCGGGTCGGATTCGTAACGGTAGCCATCACTGATTTGCAAAACCCGTTCACCGCTACCAGAGTCAATGAACAGCACGGCGGATCTTGCCCAGATCAACACTTCATTACTACCGTCTTTCACGCGGATGAAAAAACGTTCCATCACCGTATGGCTAGTGTCGATAGCCTCGGCCAAGGCAGTGTAATTACGCTCAGCCGTGCCAGAGCTGACGAATTCACCTGAAGGGATGCCTGCTGCTTCCGGGCGTTCATTGATTTCGCGGCGTAACTCAGCATTATTGGTTTCCAGCCACGGCGATACGAAAATAACCAACACCGCCAATAACAAGGTAAGTGGCAACACAAAGCTGAAGATGGCGCGGTAAAAATGGCGTGGTGCAAATCCGGCGGCACGTAAGGCGGCCATTTCCGAATCGCGGTACAAGCGGCTGAAAGCCAACATCATACCAATGAGCAGCGCGACCGGAATCAGGCGGATCAGTTGTTTCAACGAGCCGAACCATAACAGGTTGCCGACCAAATCGGTGGGAAGGTTGCCGGTACTGGCATCCGCCAGCAGGCGCACAAAGGTGTTGCCGACGATGATCAGCGTCAATACCAACAAGGTGGCAGCGAAGCTGAGGGCAATTTCCTTGAACAGGTAACGATTAATGATCATATTGGATTACGTTGTGTTGTGCCAAGTGTGCCAGAGGGTCAACAAGCTAGCGAGGGTCGCGGCACTGGCAATGCTCATTTGCAGCCAAAAGGCTTGTGGGTAGCCGGTATTCAGCCCAAATAGCGCGAGCGCCAGTAATAAGAAGAGTGCCGCCAATACTTGTTGGCCTCGGTGTGAACGGCTCCAGTGCCACCCAGCAGCGAGTTTCCACCCTGCCCATGCGGAAAACCACCCAAGTGCAGCCCCAGCACACACATCCATCGGCCAATGTGCGCCTACCGCGATACGGCTGAAGCCAGCCAATAGTGCCACACAAAACAGCGCGGCGGTTACGCGGTCACGTTGTAATACCAAGGCATAAACCCCGGCAACCACGAAAGCCGCAGTCGTATGCCCGGAAGGGAAGCTGAAATTGAACAAATCCGAACCAATGACGTGTACCTGTGAACCCAACACCGTCAAGGGGCGCTCGACTTCCAGCAAATTTTTCAAGCTACGGCTCCACAAGGTGGCGATTAGCCCCGCGAGTATGCCAGCGGGCAGCAAGGCCGGATAGCGCCCGGCCAATAGGCTGAGGAGCACCATTGCCACCAGCGCATCCCCCAAAATCGTCAGGTTTGCCCACAGCGCATCGGGAAACAGCTCTGCGAGTTGCTTGGCAGCCAAAAACAACGGGGTATTCAGCCCGCTTAATTCAAGGGTTGCGACCAGCAATAGCATTAAAATGACGGGCACACCGATGGTTTCAGCTTCATCTCTCACGGTGCGTTTACCTTTTTTGCCAACACCAAACCACCCTGCTTGAATACGACCAGATAGTTTTCTACTGGTTGCAAATAGTCTGCCTTGGTAAACACGTATTCACCCACGACCGGCGCTCGGCGTGGCGTAACCGTTTCCCGATACGTGGTGAAACTGGGCATGTTTACCCCATCCATCACAATCACCGAATCCACGAGATAGTGGCGGGCAAATCGCGCGGCTTCTTTCACCGCACTCTGCTGGGTATAAGCGACCACCGGGAGCAGCACGCTGCCAAGGAATAAAGTCTGCAATACCGCTACCCCCAACAAGCGCAGGTGGTTTTGCACCTGAGGCCACAACAGCAAGGCCAGTAACGCCAGTAAATAAATACCTGTTGCCACCCGGTAATAAAGCCCAGTGACTTGTTGTGACTGCTCCAGCAAACCCTGAAAATAGGGTGTCGGATTTTTCGCAACGGCACTCGTCAGCACTTCCGGCAAAAACAGCAAGACCAGCGCAACCAGTGCGGCGGGAACAACCGCCAGCCAACGGTTAGGATTTTCCCCGCAATGCATCGCGAGCAGCAGCAACAACGGCGTGATCCCATACAGTAAGTAATGTGGTAATTGCGTGTTGGAAAACGAAAAGAACACAAAGACGAAGGCAAACCAGAACCAAAGAAAGCGCTCGATGCCTTGCCCACTGATGTTCTTCAACAACTGCACCAGCAACCCGCCAAACGGCATGATGATCAACGGCAATGCCACGAGGTAATACCAAACTTCCCCGCCATGCCCTTCCATCGTGTCCGAGAAGCGGCTGACATTGTGTTTGAAGAAAAAACCGTCGATAAACGCCTGTCCCTGCGCTTGGTATTCGAGGAGATACCAAGGTGCCGCGACCGCCAGAAAGACCGCTAGACCGTAGGGGCTGAACACGGTTTTTAGCCAGATTCTCCACTGCCCGTGGCTGATATACAGAAAGGCGCTCACTACCAGTGGAATCGCGACGGCTACCGGCCCTTTGCACAAGAAGCCTAGCCCCAGCCACAAAAAGACCCGAAACAACACCATGCGCGTTGGTTGTTCCCAGTAACGCCAGACATCGAACAGGGTAAGGGCAATCAGCAGGTTCAGCACCGCATCGGCAATTGCCGCCCGCCCGATGATGACGATCATCGCGGACGTTGCCACCATGACCGCTGCCAGTATCGCATTGCGACGCGGCATCCGGGGTTTAGCGAAATAATACGTCGCCGTGACCCACGCGCTGGCTGCCAATGCTGAAGGTAAGCGCACACTCCATTCGTGCAAGCCAAACGCTGAAACACTGATGGCTTGCAGCCAGTAAATCAGGATAGGCTTGTCGAAACGCGGTTCACCATTCAGGAAAGTCGTGATGAAATCGCCGCGCTGGAGCATTTCCCACGTCGCCGCACTGAAAGCCCCTTCATCCAGGTCAAACAGCGCTGGCGTGCCGAGTTGCCAGAAAAACGCGAGAATCACCAACGGCAGCAGGAAGCCATCCCCGCTGTGCAGCAACCAATGCCGCAGGCCAGATGCAACGCGCATCAGCTAGGTTTGTGCCAGTCATGTTCCACCACTTCCTCACGGCTGGGGCGGATCACGTAAGCATCGCGACTGGAGGATTCAAAGTAAACCCGCGCCAACATTTCAGCAATAATGCCGGTGGTGAGGAACTGGATGGAGGTTATCACCAGCATTACCCCCGCCAGCAGCAGTGGACGGCCTCCAATGGGATTCCCCAGAATGAATTTGTCGACGCCCAGCCATGTAAGGATCAGCATCCCCAGCATCCCAAACGCCAAGCCAATCGTGCCGAACAAATGCCCCGGACGCGCCCGGAATCGCATGAAAAACCACATGAACAGCAAGTCGATCACCACCCGGAACGTGCGCGAAATGCCGTATTTGGATTCCCCGCTGAGGCGTTCGTTGTGGTTAACCACCCGCTCGCCGATGCGTGAAGGCGGTACAGTCGTGGCAACCCATGCAGGAATGAAGCGATGCATTTCGCCATACAAGCGTACCCGTTCCATCACGGAAGCGCGGTAAACCTTGAGGCTACAGCCGTAGTCGTGCAGGTAAACCCCGGTGACTTTGCGGATGAGGCGGTTGGCAATGCGTGAAGGGATTTTGCGTAAGACCAGCGTATCCTTGCGGTTTTTGCGCCAGCCGACCAACAGGTCGAGGTCACGTTCCTGCAATTCTTTGACCATCGCGGGGATGTCAGCGGGGTCGTTTTGCAGGTCGCCATCCAGCGTTACCAGCAGGCTGCCGCGTGATTGGTCGATACCGGCCTGCATCGCGGCGGTTTGCCCAAAGTTGCGTTGCAGCTCAACAACGTGGATGTGGCTGCCGAATTGATCTGCCGCTTCGCGCAGGCGTTTCAGGGTCTGGTCGGAACTGCCGTCATCGACCAGCACCAGCTCCCAGAGACATTCAAAGTTAGTAAGCGCTTCGGTGACGCGCTCGACCAGTGGCAGAACATTACCTTCCTCATTATAGAAAGGTACTATGATGCTGATGGTATCAGGAGAATTTGTCATTAAATCAATGTCCGGTTCGGTTACAATGCTGCATTGGATTATACGTTAAAGCGAGTGAATGATGACAGAACAGCGCAATACATCCACTTCACGCTGGAAATTGGTGATTTCTTGGCTAGTGTTGATCCTGTTTGTTGCAGGTGTCGAGTACTGGATAGGCTGGAAAACCGTGCTGGCTCCGTGGGCAACGTTTGGATGGGGGCAGGGTTTGATTGCCTTGGCGTTGTTGGTGCTGAGTTATGCGTTGCGGGCGTGGCGTATGTATGACTACTTCCCGCAACAGTTGGGCGGTCAGTGGATGCAGACGTGGCGGTTGATGTTGATCCATAACGCACTGAATAATTTGCTGCCTGCGCGTACCGGGGAAATCAGTTTTCCGGTGATGATGAAGCGTTACTTTGATGTAGGCTATGCGTATTCGGTGTCGGCTTTGGTGTGGTTTCGCTTTCTGGATTTGCATACCATTTTGGCGTTTGCGATTTACCCGCTGTTGGTGGTGACGCCGCTGAAACGGATAGCCGTGCCGCTGGTAGTATTGTGGATGCTGTTGCCTATCGTGGTATACCTGTTGCGCAACCGTATTGAAGTGGCGTTTGCGGGCAAGGATGGCAAGCTAAGCGAGTTGGCACAGCAGGCCATGTACGGTTTGCCGGACAACTGGAGCGAATTCTGGCGTAGCTGGGGCATGACCTGGGCAAACTGGATTGTAAAACTGGTAACGCTGGCGTGGTTGCTGGGGCAGTTCGTGCCCGATGTAAGCTGGAATATGTTGCAGGCTGGCGTGGTCGGTGGCGAATTGACCAGTGTATTGCCGATTCATGCCCCCGGTGGTTTTGGAACGTATGAGGGCGGGGTAATTGCGGCTTTGTTGCCCGTTACCAGCGCCCATGCGGCGACGATTGGCGCGGTGAATGTGCATTTGTTCGTATTGGGGTCTTCACTGGTGGGTGCACTGGTGGGCTGGTTGATTCCCTTAAAAGCTAAGTAATAATGATTGAACGTAGGGCTGGGCTGTTTCTGCTGTTATTGCTATTGGGCATAACAGCGTATCGGGTATGGGTGGTGGCCAGCAGTGGCCTGAACCTGTACGTGGATGAGGCGCAATACTGGTATTGGGCGCAACACCTCGAATGGGGCTATTACTCCAAACCGCCGGTGATTGCGGCGATTATTGCTGCCACCACTTCGGTGTGCGGCGATAGCGAAGTGTGTGTACGGGCGGGCAGTTTGTTGCTGTATCCGCTGAGTACCGGGTTACTGTTTTTGCTGGCCAAGCGTTTGTTTGATGCCAAAGTGGCATTATTGGCGGCGGTGTTGTTCATTACCCTGCCTGCGGTTAGCCTGTCTTCTACCCTAATTTCGACCGATGTGGCGCTGTTCTTTTGCTGGACCTTGGCGCTGTATGCCTTCGTGACAGCGCTGGATAGCAATGCGTGGGGTGATTGGCTGTTGCTGGGTGTGGCACTGGGCTTAGGGATGTTGAGCAAGTACACCATGGGAATCTTTCTGGTTTCCGCCCTGTTGTATGTCGTTGTGGCGAGGCGTTTTGATGTGTTGCTGAATCTGCGGGCATGGTTCGCGGTGCTGGTGATGGCGCTGATGTTTGCCCCGAACCTGTGGTGGAACTGGCAGCATGATTTTCCAACTTTTAAGCACACGGCCGATATTGCTGCGGCAAGCACGCAGGGGGCATTGCATTGGGATGAGTTCAGCGAATTCATCGGTGGGCAATTTGGGGTGTTTGGCATTTTGTTGTTCCCCTTGTTGGCGTGGGTAATCATGAAGGGCAAGGTGGCACACAAAGCCTTGTTGCTAAGTTTTGCCTTACCGTTTTTGCTGATCATTACCTTACAGGCATTGTTTGGGCGGGCGAATGCCAACTGGGCTGCACCGACGTATGTTGCCGCTACCTTGCTGGTCGCAGCGTGGTTGCAAGGGCACTGGAAATTACTGACCTTGGCTTTGCTGTTGAATATTTCGTTGGGCTTATTGGCCTATCACCCCGCGCCGCTGAACTACCTGCTCAAGTCCGATTTGCATAAGCGTTTGAAGGGATGGGATGCGATCGGGGAGCAATACCTCGCACTTCAGCAGCAATACCCGCAGGCCATTTTGTTGTCGGATAGCCGCGAAGTGTTGAGCGAACTGGTGTATTACGCCCGCCCGCAAGGTTTGCGCGGGGTAAGCTGGAACCCGCAACACCAGTTACGCCACCATTACGATCTGGTGACGACGTTGGATGGCAAGGTTGGGGATGATTTCTTGTTGGTGACAAAAAATCCATTAGCGGCTGATGTAGCAGGTTATTTCGAGTCCAGTCAGGCACTGGAGCCGTTACATGTCGATGTTCATCCTACCTATACACTGGATTACCATGTGTTCCTGCTGAAACACTTCAAAGGTCTGGTGTCGCCATGAAATTCTGGAAAAAATACCCGCAACTGTGGCTGTGGCTCAATCTGGTGGCGGCATCGACGTTGGTGTTCTGGTTTTCCAACTGGGATTTGACGGTGGCGGGGCTGTTCCAGCAAACGGGTCATTGGTTGCTGGATGATTTCCCAGTGTGGAAAACGGTGTTTTACGACGGTGTGCCGTATATTGCAGGCAGCGTGTTGGGCGGCAGTTTACTGATCATGTTGGCGAGCACGGTATTGCGCCGCTGGTATCGGTTGCGCTTGTATGCGGCTTATGTGTTGCTGGTGTTTTTGGTAGGGCCGGGCTTGCTCGTCAATAGCCTGTTCAAGGATAACTGGGGCAGGCCGCGCCCGGTGCAGGTGGCTCAACTCGGTGGGCAGGAGGCTTATGCGCCGCCGGGGTATTGGGTGGCAAACGGTCACGGTCGCTCGTTTCCCAGCGGGCATAGCTCGATTGGGTTTGCGTTTGTGGCGTTCTGGTTTGTATGGCGGGAACGTAAACCGCAGTGGGCACGGTTGGCGCTGGTGGCGAGTGTGTCGCTGGGTTGTGCGATTGGCCTGACCCGTATGGCGGCGGGAGGGCATTTCTTGTCTGACGTAATGTGGTCAGCTTGGGTGGTGTTGTTCGCGGCGTGGGTGTTGTATTACCCGGTGATGCGCATCCCGCGCCGCGAAATGGCTTACCGCCTTTAACTATTTCCGGGTTCTACGTTGATGCTGGTGATTTCACCGTCAGCGTCGATGTGGATGAAGAGTTGAATCGGGTTGCAGCAGATCTGGCAGTCTTCGTAGTAGTCCTGACTGCCTGCGGTAATGTCGATTTCGGTACTAAAGGCCGAATAGCAGTAAGGGCAGGTGATGTTACTGTGGGTTAGAACCTGCGACATGATTAATCCTCCAAAAACAGTTGAATAACCTCATTCAGGAATTGCCAGCCGATTGCTGTAGGGCGGATATGCCCCTCCTCAACATCCAGTAACCCGCGTTGCAATGCCTGATCCAGCCCCGCCTTGAGGTGATGGAATGCCAGACCGGTACGTTCCGTCAACAATGTTATGGGAAAACCGTCCCGCAAGCGCAATGCATTCAGCATGAACTCAAAGCTCAGGTCAGCAGGGGTGAGGATTTGCTCACCGCTGCGGGCTGCGCCGATGCTGGCTTGTTGCATGTACTCGGCGGGTTGGCGGTGGTTGTGGTAACGGGTGATGCTGCCTTGCGCGGGGTTGGTTATTTTCCCGTGTGCGCCTGCACCGATAGCCACGTAATCACCGAATTCCCAGTAGTTCCGGTTATGCCGACATTCAAAACCCGGTCTGGCATAGGCGGAAACTTCGTATTGAGTATAACATGACAAATTGATTAAATGTTGACCTGCGAATTGCATTTCGGCAACTAAATCATCGTCGGGCATGGGGGGTGGTTGTTTATAAAAAAGCGTGTTGGGTTCGAGGGTGAGTTGATACCACGACAAATGTGTGGGGTTCAGGTCGATGGCTTGTTGCAAGTCTTGCAGTGCTTGTTCTTGGGTTTGCTTGGGTAAGCCGAACATCAGATCCAGATTGAAATTGTCAAAGCCTGCGCTGCGGGCAATGTCGGCGGCGCGTAAGGCTTCGGTATTGTTGTGCACCCTGCCCAAAATCTGCAAATGCTCGGCGTTGAAGCTCTGGATACCGACGGAAAGGCGGTTGATACCCGCTTCTCGAAAGCCTTTGAATTTTTCCTGCTCAAACGTGCCGGGGTTGGCTTCCAGCGTCACTTCGATATTGGGGCGGAACGGCAGTAGGGCGCGGATACCGCACAGCAATTCGTCGATACTTTCCGCCGAAAACAGGCTGGGCGTGCCGCCACCGATGAAAATGGATTCGAGCTTGCGTCCCCAAATGTGCGGCAATTCCTGAGCTAAGTTGGTGAGCAGGGCTTGCACGTATTGTTTTTCGGGTAAGCCGCTGGGCGCTGCGTGCGAGTTGAAGTCGCAGTAAGGGCACTTGCGGATGCACCACGGAATGTGGATGTAGAGGGATAGGGGGATGTGGGTCATGCTCATCTCTGGGGGCGGAGCGACCGATTGTAGCGGATTGTTTCCGACTTCCTCCAGAATTGATTAAACTGACTGGGAAATAATGAAGTAAAGTAGCCCCATGCAACAAGCCTACCACATTCTCAACAATACCTACGGCTATGCCGATTTCCGCCTCAACCAGAAGGACATCATCGGTTCCTTGCTGCAAGGCCATGACGTACTCGCGCTGATGCCTACCGGCGGCGGGAAATCGTTGTGTTACCAGATTCCGGCTTTGGTGCGCGATGGCGTGGGGATTATCGTTTCCCCGCTGATTGCTTTGATGCAGGATCAGGTGGATGCCTTGCTGCAACTGGGTATTCGGGCGGCTTATCTCAATTCCACGCTGAATTACGGCGCGGTGCAGCAAGTCGAGCGTGATTTGCTGGCGGGTGAGATTGACCTGTTGTACGTCGCGCCGGAACGTTTGCTCAGTGAGAAAATGTTGCCGTTGCTGGAACGTTTGCATTCCACACTGGGCATTGGCCTGTTCGCTATCGACGAAGCGCATTGTGTGTCGCAATGGGGGCATGATTTCCGCCCGGAATACCAGCAGTTGTCGGTGTTGGCGGAACGTTTCCCCGGTGTGCCACGCATTGCGTTGACTGCTACCGCTGACCAGCGTACCCGTCAGGAAATCATTGAGCAGTTGCGCCTGCAACAGGCTGATATTTACGTCAATAGTTTTGACCGCCCCAATATCCACTACACCATCCAGCAAGGGCAGCAAGCGCGGCAACAATTGTGGCAGTTTATCGAAGCCAATCACCCGCAAGACGCGGGGATCGTGTATTGCCTGTCGCGCAAAAAGGTCGAAGACACGGCCGCGTGGCTAGCCAAGCAGGGGCGCAACGCGTTGCCGTATCATGCGGGGATGGATGCAGACACGCGCCGCAATCACCAGCAACGTTTCCTGCGCGAAGAGGGTGTGATTATCGTTGCCACCATCGCCTTCGGCATGGGCATCGACAAGCCGGATGTGCGTTTTGTGGCGCATTTGAGCCTGCCAAAAAGCATCGAAGCCTATTATCAGGAAACCGGGCGTGCCGGGCGTGACGGTATGCCCGCGAATGCGTGGATGTCTTACGGCTTGCAAGATGTCATCACCTTACGGCAGATGATGCTGGAATCCACCGCCAGCGAGCAGCAAAAACGCATCGAACACCACAAGCTGCAAGCCATGTTGGGCTTGTGCGAAATGACCACTTGCCGCCGCCAAGCGTTGTTGAGCTATTTTGGTGAGCCAACACCGCAACCGTGCGGCAATTGCGATAACTGCGTGAATCCGCCGGAGGTGTGGGAAGCAGCGGTGGCGGCACAAAAGGCGTTGTCGTGCGTGTACCGTACCGGGCAGCGTTTCGGGGTGAATTACCTCATCGACGTGTTATTGGGTAAGGATGATGAACGCATCCGCCAGTTTCGCCACGAGCAGCTTTCGACTTACGGGATTGGCACGGAGCATTCCCCAGAGGAATGGCGCAATATTTTCCGCCAATTGATTGCGCTGGGGTATTTGAGTGTGGATGTGGACGGGCATGGCGGTTTGCGCCTGACGGACAATTCCCGCCCCTTGTTGCGCGGTGAAATCGAGCTGCATTTGCGCAAGGAGCAGAAGCGCGAACGGGTGCGTCGGGAACGCAATCGTGCCGAACGTGCGCCACGGCCGGAATTTGAGGCAATGTCTGCTGCCGCTAAAACCTTGTTCGAGGAACTGCGTAACCTGCGGCTGCGGCTGGCGCAGGAGCAGGGTGTGCCGCCTTATGTCATTTTCCACGATGCGACCTTGTTGCACATGGCGAATGAATGCCCGCAAACGCTGGAGGCGATGCGGGGTATTACGGGTATCGGTGAGCGCAAGCTGGAACAGTATGGGCTGGCGTTTTTGGCGGTGGTGTTGGGGCGTTAATCCTTTGAGCAATCCAACATGATGCACAAAAAGCCGCCTCAATGGGCGGCTTTTTCGCATAATCGTATAAATTAGCGTTTAGAAGAACAACGCGACCTTCGCTTCCTGACGATACTTATGCAGCAACGGCTCGGTATACCCGTTCGGCTGTTCACGCCCTTTGAACACCAGATCGCAAGCGGCTTTGAACGCTACGCTCTTGTCAAAGTTGCCGCTCATTTTGGTGTAAGTCGGGTCGCCTTCGTTCTGCGCATCAACCTTGGTGGCCATGCGCTTGAACGCTTCCATGATTTGCGCGTCGGTGCAAATGCCGTGATGCAACCAGTTCGCCATGTGCTGGCTGGAAATACGCAAGGTAGCGCGGTCTTCCATCAAGCCTACGTCATTCACGTCTGGCACTTTGGAACAGCCGACGCCCTGATTGACCCAGCGCACCACGTAACCGAGGATGCCTTGCGCGTTATTGTCCAGTTCTTGCTGGATGTCTGCCGCGCTCCAGTTCGGGTTGGTCGCAACCGGAATGCTGAGGATGTCGTCGATATTGGCACGCGGACGGCTTTTCAGCTCTTCCTGACGCGCAAACACGTTGACCTTGTGGTAATGCATTGCGTGTAAGGCTGCGGCGGTCGGCGAGGGAACCCAAGCAGTGTTCGCGCCGGACAGCGGGTGGGCGATTTTGGTTGCCAGCATTTCTGCCATGCGATCCGGCATTGCCCACATGCCTTTGCCGATTTGTGCGTGACCGGGCAGGCCGCATTCTAGGCCGATGTCGACGTTCCAGTCTTCGTAAGCCTTGATCCAAGCGGCGGATTTCATGTCGCCTTTGCGGAGCATCGGGCCTGCTTCCATCGAAGTGTGCATTTCGTCGCCGGTACGGTCGAGGAAGCCGGTGTTGATGAACACGACCCGTTCCTTGGCAGCACGGATGCACTCTTTCAGGTTGACGGTGGTGCGGCGCTCTTCATCCATGATGCCGACTTTCAGGGTATTGCGTGGCAAGCCCAGCGCGTCTTCGATGCTGCCAAACAGTTCGTTGGTGAAGGCGACTTCTTCGGGGCCGTGCATTTTGGGTTTAACGATGTAAACCGAACCTGTGCGCGAGTTGCTGTATTTAGCACTACCGTTGAGGTTGTGGATGGACAGCATCCCGGTCATGTAACCGTCCATGATGCCTTCAGGGATTTCGTTGCCATCTTTGTCGAGAATCGCCGGGTTGGTCATCAAGTGACCGACGTTACGGATGAACAGCAGGCTGCGACCCGGTAGAGTGACGGTGGAACCATCCGGTGCGGTGTAGTCGCGGTCAGGGTTGAGCGCACGGGTAAAGCTTTTGCCGCCTTTGCTGACCTGTTCGCTGAGGTCGCCTTTCATCAGGCCGAGCCAGTTGGTGTAGATCAGGGTTTTGTCGACATCATCCACCGCTGCCACGGAATCTTCGCAGTCCATAATGGTGGTGAGGGCGGCTTCCATGAGGATGTCGTTCACGCCAGCCGCATCTTCTTTGCCGATCATGCCGTCGCGGTCGATCTGGATTTCAAAGTGTAAGCCATTGTTGCGCAACAGGATGGCGGAAGGTGCATCCGCCGTGCCACGGTAGCCGACAAATTGGTTGCCATCACGCAGCCCGACCACGGAACCGCCGATCATGTCCACAACCAGCGAGCCGCTTTCATCGACGCGATAGCCATTGGCATTGTGGTGCGACAGGAAGGAGAGTGGTGCGGCTTCGTCGAGGAAGTTGCGGGCAAAGTCGATAACTTTCTTGCCACGTACCGGGTTGTAGGCTTTGCCTGCGGCTGCGCCGTCGGTGTCAGGAATCGCATCCGTGCCATACAGCGCGTCATACAGGCTACCCCAACGCGCATTGGCGGCATTCAGGGCGAAACGTGCATTCATGACGGGAACGACCAATTGCGCCCCGGCGGTTTGGGTGATTTCCACATCCACATTGGCGGTGGTGACGTTGAAGGCTTCACCTTCCGGCAACAGATAGCCGATGTCTTGCAGAAACGCTTTGTAAGTGGCGAAATCAAATGTGCTTTTATTAGCAATGTGCCAAGCGTCAATTTGCGCCTGCATCTGGTCGCGTTTAGCCAGCAGTTCGCGGTTGCGAGGCGCTAGGCGTGTTACAATGGCCTCCAAACCTGCCCAGAAAGCTGCTGCGTCCAAACCAGTACCCGGTAAGGCTTGTTGTGTTACAAAGTCATGCAGTAGTGTTGACACTTGTAAACTACCAACGGTAATCCTGTTGCCCATTCGTCACGATCCTCTCAGAAATACAAACAAAATTGTCGACATTGTCCGGTTATAACCCAATATGGGCAGCGGCAAAAATTGGAATTCTCAATAATGAAGATTAAAATGTTTAGCATCCGTCATTTAAATGCCTTCGATTATGCAGAATAACCACCACCTTGCTTTTTTACACCGGCTGTCTGGTTTGGCGGCTTTCAGCGTGATGTTGCTGGGCAGTGTGGTGTTGTTTGGCTGGGCTAATGGCCTGACAGCCTTGTATCAGGTGTCAGCAGGCTTGCCGATCATGACGCCGGGGGCGGCGGTTTCTTTCCTGTTTACCGGGGCGGCGCTGTTTTTGTTGCAGCCGGAACATTCGTCGCGCTTGCGCCGCTGGAGTGGGCAAGGCTTGGCACTGGGCGGAATTGTGCTAGGTGTGGTGATGCTGCTGAGTTATTGGCATCTGGTTGACGGTTTGTGGTTGCTGGATTTGGCCTCTTTCAGGGATTCGCCGCAAACGGGCGTGGCATTTATCCTGACCTGTATCGGTTTGTTTTTCCTTGGCCTTGAGCGCCCAATCCTGATCAGTGTGGCGCAATGGGCGGCGTTTATCAGTTTGATGTTGCTGGTAACGGTGTTTTTCGGTTTCGCCCATCAGGAAGACATGTTTGAAGTCCTGACGGGGGCGGAGGGGATGGCATTGCCTACCGCCACGGCGTTTGCCTTGGTGGGTTGGGGGATTCTGTTGGCGAAGGTCGAGCAAGGCTTTTTCCGTATCATGGCGAGTGATGCCTCCGGTGGTTTGGTGGTGCAGCGGGTCATGTTCCTGATGGCATTGCTGCCGCCGTTGTTGGGTTGGCTGCCCATGTTGTTGGTGTCGGGTTTGACGCATACGCAAGTCGAGTCACTGCTGGCGTCGGTGATGGTGTTGGCTATCATCCTGATTATTATCCGGCTGGCTTACCAGTTGGATACAGAAGAGCGTTTGCGTGAACAGGTGCAGCAAGAGGCTAACCAGCACCAGAGCGAGCTTGCCCACATGGTGAATCTGAATACGATGGGGGAAATGGCATCGGGGATTGCCCATGAGATCAATCAGCCGTTAGCAGCGGTGGCGAATTACGCCAATGCCTGTTTACGCATGATCCAGTCAGGGGAAGAGTCGCAACGCTTGCAGGAACCGCTGCGTTCCATTCAGCAGCAAGCCTTGCGTGCTTCGGAAATCATCCGGCGTATGCGGACTTTGGTGCGCAAGCAAGCGCCGCACAAGGTGAAGGCGTGTCTGGAACAGGTCATCTACGAAGCTTTGCATCTCACCAAAACCGGCGGCAAGAAGCTGAATGTGCCGCTGTTGCTGGAGCTGGATGATGCTGTGCCGGATGTTTCTATTGATGTGATCCAAATCCAGCAAGTGATCATGAACATTGTGCGTAATGCCATTGAAGCGATGCAGGAAATTATCAGCCAGCGCCGTCAGGTATTGGTGCGCAGTTTTGTGAATAAAGAAGGCTTTGTGCAGGTGGATATTTCCGACACGGGGCCGGGGATGGCGGCGGAATTCAAGCAGCAGGTTTTCGATGCGTTTGTCACCACCAAGGGCAATAACGGCATGGGGATTGGCTTGTCATTGTGCCGCTCGATTATCGAGGCACACGGTGGACGCTTGTGGGTAGAGTCAGAACCGGGGCAGGGTGCAACGTTCTCGTTTACCCTGCCCGTGAACTAAATCAGGCTTTGACGAAAGGCAGTTTCTTCAAAACCATTGCCGCTGGGCAAAAGCCGGTGAAAGCGGATTGAATCAGGTTGATGCCGATGAAGGCCAAAAACAGCACGGAGAAAGTGCCGTAGCCGAGAGAGCCGATCAATAGTGCTACCAAGATCATGGCGCCTGCGAAAACTTGTACTGCGTTACTCAAAGTCATAGTGAACTCCTTGTTGGGGTCAGGTGTTTAAATGTACATATATCTTTTGAAGCCGTAGTATATTAGTATTTATTAATAATCACAATTGACCCATCTCAATGCAGTGTAACCATTTGTCAGGAATGATGCGCCTTTAATGTATCTCAGGCATAAATCATTATGATGGATTTCAAACAGTTGCTGCTAACGGGCATGGGTGGTGTGGTGCTTGGTGTGGCTGCCATGATGTTGTGGTATGGGCAACAGTACCCGGCACGTCCGTTGTTTGTGGAAATCGTCAATATGCGCGAGGAAACCCTTCCTCTGCTGAAAATAGAACACGGTAACGATCTCAGTCAGGAAAAAATCCTTCTCACCCAGTTGCAGGTGGGCGAAACCCGCTGGGTCACCCTCAACCATGAACCGGGCAGGGGCTACAGCGTGGAAGTGCAATTACCCGATGGCAAAAAAACCGAGGCTTGCGTGGGTAAATTATCAAGTAACTGGGTTAACCGGGTGATCATCACCAATAATGGCATTTTCAGTAAAGATTGACTTATTAAAATACGTTTTAATGTTGGAGCTTTGTAAGTATGTACGCAGTTAAATTTTTCGCATTGGCAATCACGATCAGTGCGGTAGTCAGTTTGGGGGCTTGTTCCAAGGCTGAGAGTCTCGGCACAAATCAGGCGGCTTCCGCTACGCAACAGGGGTCAGTGACCAATGTTTCCAACGCCGAGTTGCAAACGTTGTTGGATGAAAAAGTAACGCTGGTGGATATTCGTTTGCCGCAAGAATGGCAGGAAACGGGTGTCGTGGCAGGCAGCCACCCGATTACTTTGTTTGGGCGGGATGGTGCGGTGGCCCCGGATTTCCTCGCCAAACTTCAAAAAGTCGCGCCGCTGGATAAGCCGGTAGTGCTGATTTGCCGTACTGGCAACCGTACTCGCGCCGGGTCGGAGATGTTGACGCAAGTGGGTTACAAGCAAGTTTATAACGTCACGAAGGGTATTATGGGCTGGATTCAGGAAGGCAAGGCGGTGGTGCGCCAATAAGGGGTACTTCGTCTTTAAGCCAGCCTGAGTACTTCCACGCGTTGCGTATCCGTAACGATCAGCCACGCGCTCAAGTTGTTGAGCGCGGCAATGCTGGGTAATTGCAAATAGCCTTGCACTTGCTGAATGCCTTCCTGTTTTTTCGCTTCCCAGCCTTTGTCGCCATCGCCTTTTTTGTTGTATTTCAGTTCAATCAAATGCTGGAAATTGACCTGATAAGGGTTACGCTCCAGCAATAAAATATCGGGGTATTTTTTATCCATTTCGCGTTCGCTCAGGATAAAATACGCCGGAGATTGGTACAATAACGCCAGCAGAATCGTCTTGATGTGTTCTTCATCCAGATACAGTGAATCGCGGTTGGACAGCAATTGCAGCACCCGTTCCAGTTCCGCCACCAGCGGCTGGATGTCGCTATACAAGCCCAGTTTTTCCACCGCCAGCAGCAATGTCCGGTCGGAAATGGTGATGTGGTTGCGCCGCTCGATCTCGACCTTGAAGTATTGGAAATACAGCTCGCGGATGACGTGATTGGGAATCGCAAACACCTGCCCCGCCAGCGATTCGCGCACCAGCGTGATAAACCCCATGTACGCAATCAGGCTGATGAAATCATTGCGGTCAAAGCCTTTGTCAAACTCAAACTTGCGCCGCTGTGTGGCTTGTACTTCACCGGCATTGAGCAATTCATCCAGCACCGTGAAATTGTCATCACGGTTGCCGATGGCGAACAGTTTCATGATCTTACCGTAATCCGAAGCGATGTTCTCATCCAGCATCGGCTTGGGGTATTCACAGCGTTTGCGGTCAAAGTTTTTGACGAAATATAGCAGCATATTGGCGTTATAAACGCTTTGCTCTGCCTTGAGATTGAAGCGATAGCCGTTGTACCAAGCACGGGCATCACCCAGCAGTTTTTCCAGCGATACAGGGCAGGTATCCGCCAGCGGTTGCAATAAGGTGATAACGTCTGCTTCGGTAAACCCCACCGCTTCATTAAAATCTTCATGCAGTGACAAATTCACACCAATATTGAAGCCACTGGTCATGCTATCGAGCATTACCGGGGTGACTCCGGTGACAAATAGTCGGTCAAGCGTGCCGCGCTGGGTCGCGGTTTTCAGCACTTCGTAAAAACTGCGTACAAACCCGCCTTTGCCCATGATTTTCTGGAACAGTTGCAGATCATCAGCCAGGACGCTGTTGGCAAAGTGGTCGTATTCGTCGATCAGCAACAGGAATTTCTGGTGAGCGTTGTCAAGGATGCGCAGGAAGGATTCCAAGCGGCTTTGCGGGGTGATTTCAGTTTGTATCTGTTGTTGTGCGGCTAATGGGTAGTCATAACGCTCCAGAAAGCTCAGCAAGGCATTGGCAACTTTGCGGTTAAAGGCAGCATAAATCCCATCGTACCCGCTATCGGTGTCGATACCGCTAAAATCCATGAACAGAACGGGGTAGCTGTTGTGCAGCGGGGTAGGGTGTCGCCCGATATGAAGCGTGCCAAACAGGGTGTCAAATGCATCGCGGTAAGCAATGTCGTAATAATATTCCAGCATTGACAGAAACAGGCTTTTACCAAAACGGCGCGGGCGCATGAGGAACAGGTACTTGCCGCTTTCTTCCAGCGTGGGGATATAACAGGTTTTATCGACGTAAACATAGCCACCCGTGATGACCGTCTTGAAATTACTTTCGCCGTAGGGAATTTTGAGGTTCATTGCGCGATGCCGACTGTTCCGAAGGTTTCAGTTTAGCATACGTGTCCGCCGTTCCCAGATTTGCCCGCTCAAGTATGCGAAGCCGTAAGGCTATCCTGTTGCTAAGAAGCTAAAAGCCATTTATGGTTGCTTGCTGAAGTGTCGGTAGTCATTGTGATTAAAGGTGGAGCATGGAATTTTTACAAGCCAATCTGGATTATCTGGTGCTGGGTACGCTCGGCCTGATGAGCTTCGTCATGCTGGCGCTGGTGATTGAGCGTTACCTGTACCTCAATAAAGTCAGTTTGCAGCAGTTCGACCACATTGAAACCCTGAAGATCGACCTGACGCGCAACCTCACCACCCTTTCCAGCATCGGCTCGAATGCGCCTTACGTGGGTTTGCTGGGAACAGTGCTGGGGATTCTGGTGACGTTTTACACGATGGGGCAGGGCGGTAAGATCGAAGTCAATGCCATCATGCTGGGCTTGGCGCTGGCGTTGAAAGCGACAGCGGCGGGGCTGCTGGTAGCGATTCCGGCAATCATGTTCTACAACGGCTTGCTGCGCAAAGTGGACGTGCTGACCGCCCGCTGGCAAGCGCTGCGGGATGGGAAAAACGCATGAAACGTTTCGACCAGATCAACATGATCCCCTTCATCGACGTTATGCTGGTGCTGCTCGCCATCGTGCTGACCACCGCTTCTTTCATCTCGCAAGGAATGATCCCGGTGGATTTGCCCAAAGCCGAGCACAGCGAACAAGCCAAGGGCGACGAAAAGGTGCTGGAAATCGCCATCAATGCGCAAAATCAGCTCTTTTTCGAGGGAACGCCGATCACAGCGGAAGCACTAGCCAGCAAGCTCGATGCCCACCCTAATACCACTCCGGTGCTATTGCGGGTCGACAAAGTGGCGGCTTTTGAGCATTTCATCGACGTGGTGGATGTGTTGAAGGCCAAGCAATTTGCGGAAGTCTCCATCCAGACCGAGCACCCTCAGTGAAAGGTCATCTGACCGGGTTCGGCCTTTCCGCCTTGCTGCACGCGGCGCTGCTGCTGGCAGCACTGCCGGTGTTGCTGTGGCAGGATAAGCTAGGGTTGCCGGAAGAGCAGCCGATTAAACTATCGCTTGCCCAATTTCAGCCAGCGCCACCCGAACCAGCACCCCCTGAGCCGATAGCAACACCGCCGGTTGTGCCACCAAAGCCGCCACCACCCAAGCCTGTCGATAAGCCGAAGCCCGAGCCGGTAGTCAAACCCAAGCCTGTCAGCAAGCCTGTGCCGGTGAAAAAGCCTGAAGCAAAACCCAAACCCAAGCCAGAAAAGCAGCGGGAACGGCCGAAACCTAGGTCAGAGCCTCAGCCCAAAGCCGCCCCTGCACCAGCCCCGCGAGTAGCTGCCCCGGTTGCAGTACCTGTGGCCGCACCCGCGCCACGGGCAACCCCGCGTGTAGCCGCCGCCGCGCCGAAGCCAGCCGCTGCCCCTGCGCCAACAGCAAATAATGCCGCCGCAGAAGCCGCTTACCGTCAGAAATTGCAAAGCCTGATTGCTGCCCGCAAGCAATACCCGCGCATGGCAGAAAAAGCCGAAGTGCAAGGCACTGTCACGGTGTCTTTCACGGTATTGCCAAATGGCACGATCAGCGGGGCAAGAGTCAGCCAGAGTTCCGGCAATGATTGGCTGGATAAAGCAGCGGTGCAGGCGGTCAAGGCCACGTCTGGCGCCTTGCCGTTTCCCCCGCAAATCCACAAGGCTCGCTGGGATTTTGCGCTGAAAGTGAATTTCAAGCTGGATTGGTAAAATGCAGGCAAAAAAATACGGGCCGAAGCCCGTACCGGATCGCGCAACCTGAGGAGAGGTAGGTAAGTCTCAGGCAGCTTCACAAAGTGGATGACGCACGGTCTGTTTCACGGCGGCGGCGCGTTGCGCCCGTACCGGAATGATGTCCAGACCGATTTCATCATGATGTTGTAACAACCAGCGGCGGGCTTCGGGCGAAATGTGCTTGCCCACCACAAAGCCGGTAGCGCCATAATTGCGGCTCACCAAGGCTTGCAGCAACAGGCAACGCTTTTCACCGAGACCTTCCACACACGGCAGCAGCGACAGCTTTACCTGACGCGCAGAAGTGCATTTGACCTGATTACGCAGCTCACGCACTTGGTTGTGGAAGTCAGGGGCGGCTTCGTTAATGCCGATTTGTACCAGCAAACCGCCGCCGGTTTCAGTGTCGCTCAGCCATTCGCAAGCGCGGCGCAGGTCATCAGTATCCAGCGTAGGCGCAGCTTGCACGGCGATAATGCTGTTCCAGTCTTGCACGTTTTGGCGCAAGGCGGGGACGCTGAAGCGCAGGCTGTTGAAGGCTGGGTGGAGAATTTTCTGTAACGGCGTAACCGTGCCGCTGGCATACCAAGTATCCGCCGTGCGCTTGGCATCAAAGGCTTGCGCCAGGGTGGCAAGCTCGGCAGGCAGGCGGTAGAAACTGTCCACCGCGACTTCAGCAATGGCGCGGCGTTCCTGACCGTCCACCAGTACGATGCGCCCGCTGAGCTGGGCTTCACGTTTTTCTGCCGGGGTCAGGGCTAGTGCCAGTGGCAGCGGCCAGAGTGTGCCATTTGCCAGTCGGTTGTGGCGCAATACGCTGCTGTGGTCGTCCTGATTCAGGTAGCCTGGCATGGGCGAAAATGCACCGTTCAGCAGCAATTCCAGCGTGCTGATTTCGTTGTGGTCGACAATTTTGTGCAGGATGCTCATGAGGTTTACCTCCAGTAATCTTTCAATGGAGACGATTATGGGGGAATGCATTCATTATGAAAAACGCTATAATTCGATATGATTATCTTAAAAAGCGATAAAGCATGAAGCTGTTCCAATTACGTCTGCTTAAAACCTTGTTGAACAATGGCATGAATGTGTCGCGGGCGGCAGATCAGCATTACATTGTGCAATCCGCTGTCAGCCGCCAGTTGGGGCTGCTGGAAGAAGAATTGGGGATGCAGCTTTTCGAGCGCAAGGGTAAGCGGCTGGTGGAACCAACCCCAGTGTGCAAAGCCATCGTGCAGGAACTCGACCGTATCGAGCAGTCGCTGGAAAACATCCGTGCGGTCGCTGACGATTTCCGCCTGCAAACCCGTGGTGAAATCCGCATCGCCACCACCCACACCCAAGCCAAGTATTTCCTGCCCGAAGTCATGCTGGAATTCCGCCAGCGTTACCCCGATGTCGCTATTCATTTCCTGCAAGGCACGCCGGTGGAACTGGTGCGGATGCTGCACGACGGCAAGGCCGATATTGCGGTTTGCACCGAGGAGCTGGGCAACGATGCCGCGCTGGATAGCCGCAAATGTTACGACTGGAACCACGGGCTGGTGTTGCCGGATGGTCATCCCTTAAGTGAGGGCAAGCTGAGTTTGCAGCGGATTGCGAAATACCCGGTGCTGACCTACATTTTCGGGTTTACCGGGCGCTCCAAAATTCATGATACTTTCCGCAATGCTGGGCTGCATTTGGATGTCACGTTTGCCGCAACGGATACGGATGTGATTGTCAGTTATGTGCGGCTGGGGTTCGGCGCAGGCATTATTGCCAAGATGGCGTATTCGCATATCCACGACGACGATCTGGTGTTGCGCGATTTGTCGCACCTGTTCCCGGTTTCCACCACCCGCGTGGCGTGGCTGAAAAACAAGTACCTCAAGCAATACATCACGGAAATGGTGGACTTGCTGGTGGAGCAGGGGGAGAGCGAGGAGTGGTATGCGTAATACCCAAGGTTAAGCCAAACGGTTGTAACAGTTTGTTGGCGGTGTTGACGGAGGGGTTGGCATTACCCGCTTCAATGGCATGGATGGTTCGCGGCGCAACCCCGGTCAAGCGCGAATATTCCGGCACGGTCAGACGCAATCCGGTGCGTAACAGGCGGATGGCTTGTGCCAGTGGCATATCCGGCTGCTGTTTGACGGTATCCAGCAGGGCAATGCGTTGCTGAAGCTGCTCGATCGGGGAAAGGGGCGTGTAGCGTTTGTCCATTAGTGGCACTGCTCCAGTTGTTGAGCGGCATCACGGCAGGCGGGGGCAAAGCGTTCTACCGTTTGGGGTGGAATGGCCAAATGACGCATGAAATCAGGTAAGGCCAGCAGTAGCGGCGCGAATGCTGTGACAGCTTGCTGTAACGGAACCAGCGGCAATTGGGTGGCTTCAGCCGCTTGGCGTATGGCGGAATACCAGTCGGGGGAGCCGTGGTCAGCGGTTTCCCAGCGCATCGCACGGGCAATGCCATCCGGGTGTAGCACCATCGGTGCGAAATCAAACAGTGGGGTAAGACCCACCCAGCCATTTTCCCGGCGCTGAATAGCGGTGTTGCGCCCGTGATTGTCCTTGTTACCCAGCACAACATTGGCGATGTCGCGCTTCAGGTATTCGACGATTTCTGCCATTGGATTGGTTGCAGCACTGGCCAATGTGGCGCAGGCGGTATTGTGGGTCAGGCGTGCGCCAAAACCGCTGCATTGGCACAGTGCGTACAGGCTTTCCTGTGCATGGCGCTGTAATCCTGTCGGCGTTCGTTCGCGGTCAAAGCGCGGGATGAACAGGGCGCGTTCCTGTAGCTGAAGCTTGCCATGTACCCGCAAACCCAGAAAACGGGCGAGTTCCATCCACACTGCTTCCAGCGTCAGGATCTCATTCAGATACGGATCTTGCCCGCGTGCAAACTTGACCAGCCAATGCTGTTTGGCTGCGTTATCAGGCAAGGTATGGTCGAGGAAAAATTGCCCGGAATGGTTTTCAGTCAGTAACAGTTTTGGCCATTCACCCTGCACCCCGGAAGAGCCTGCCACAAATAGGCCGTGTGTTGCCAAATGTTCGGCAAAGCCTTCGCCGCGTTGGGCAATATCTGTGGGGGCAAAGCCTTGCGGGGTGAGATTGTGGTTGCGTACCTGAAGCCAGTCATGAGCTTCGCGTACCCGACAATTACCAATGGGGTTGCCAGCACCAGCAGTGAGCAATACCCAGTCTGCGCGGGTTTCGGCACGTTCGGGCAGTCCCAGTTGTCGTAGCAATTCCTGCCGCCCATAGCCTTGGGGCAACAAGTCCATGATGAAACCCGGCCAGTGGGGGGTGTGCAAGGGTGTCAGGTTTACCGGGAATGTCCATGACAGGGCGTTGGCGTCGCGGCATTCGGGGTACTGGATAGCATGATTGATGGTATAACCGAGATAGGCAGCACCTTGTGAACCTTGGTTGGTAGATTCCAGCAATGCCATACTGCCGACACTGTGCCATGTGCCGTTGAGGAAAAGCTCAAAGGTGCAATCTGTTTTCATTTCTGCATTATAACGCGGAAATAGGCGGGTTACATGGCCTATTTCCGCGTTATAATGCATGAATGCCTTGTAGGTAAAACTGCGTTATGATGCGCGGTATCGTCTCTTGAAAGGTTTCTGCATGAAATACGCATTACCCGCCAGCCTGCTTGCCCTGACCCTCGGCATGACCGGCTGCGACTCCTCCCCTCAACATCCCGAAGATCTGCCTTGGCAAGTCACCTTGTCGCCGGATGGCAACCCGCAAGTGTTCCATTTGGATGTGGGAACGGCGACGCTTAAAGATGTGATCGAGCGTTTCCACAGTTTCCCGGAAATGGCAGTATTTGCGCACGAAAGCGGTAAGCGCACGTTGGAAGCCTATTTTGGTACGCAGCGGGTGGG
Organism: Thiothrix litoralis; assembly: GCF_017901135.1. NCBI lineage: Bacteria > Pseudomonadati > Pseudomonadota > Gammaproteobacteria > Thiotrichales > Thiotrichaceae > Thiothrix > Thiothrix litoralis. The sequence continues at coordinate 3,588,064 of NZ_CP072801.1, forward strand.
TTTGTTTGAGGCGAAGATTATTGCGGAAATGCAGGCCGATAGTCCGATGCTGGACAAGTTTCAACAGGAAAACACCAAGCGTGAGGGCATGGCAAGTGGACAATGGAAGTACACCTTGTCCGAAGGTAACATCAAGGTTACGGATAGTTTGCGGATGGATAAGCTGATTTACATGCCGGTGATTGATTATGACCCCGATATTGTCATGGCGCGTTTTGGCGTACCGGATGAACGTTTGCCTTCCACGCAAGAATCGGTTGAATATTGGTTCTACCCAGCAAAAGGCTTGGCTATTCTCATGAATAGTGATGGCAAAGAAGTATTTTATTACGCTACCAAGCAACATTTTGCAGCACTCAAACAGGGCTTATTGGCAGCCAAATCGCCGAAGGATCAATATGACAAGTAATGCCCGCACCCTGCCGTGGTGGAAACAAAAGACCCTCGCCGAGATGAACGAAGCGGAATGGGAAAGCATTTGCGATAACTGCGCCAAGTGCTGCTTGATCAAGCTGGAAGACGAGGAAGACAGCACCGTGTATTACACCGACGTTGCCTGCGATTTGCTGAATGGCACGACCTGCCAGTGCAAGGATTACGCGAACCGTGAAACGCTGGTTCCCGATTGCCTGCACCTGACGCCGGATAATCTGGATGAGTTGTACTGGATGCCGCCGAGTTGCGCCTACCGCCTGCTGCACGAAGGCAAAAACCTGCCGTCGTGGCACCATCTGGTATCGGGTGACAGACAAAGTATTCACCGCATGAAACAATCGGTGATCGGGCGTTTCACTTACGCCGCCGAGGTTAATGAAGAAGATTGGGAGGAACGGGTCGTCACATGGCCGCTGAAGAAGAAAATGTAAGCCAACGCCTGGATAAGTGGTTGTGGGCAGCGCGGTTTTTCAAGACCCGCCCACTCGCCGTTGAAGCGATTGACGGTGGGCATGTGCGGGTCAATGATGAGCGGGTAAAACCGGCACGCGCGATACGCCCCGGCGACAAGCTGCGCATCAAGAAAGGTTTTGAAACCTGGGTGGTGACAGTATTGGGTGTGAATGAACGCCGTCGCCCGGCTGTCGAAGCCCGTTTGCTGTACGCAGAGTCGGAACATCACCGTGAAGAGCGCGAAGCCGTGATTGAAGAGCGCCGTTTACATGGCGTCAATATTGCGGTGAAAAAGCCTGACAAGCGCGAACGCCGCATGATCGACAAATTCAAGCAAAGCTGGTGACCGTTAGCCACCGCCTTGCTTCGATTAGCCCGCTGGCTACAGACGGTCTGCGGCGCGGAAGTCATGATGACAAGCGGCGCAACTTTCTTTCACTTGCGTGTAGGCTGGTTTGATCTGCTCTAGCTGGCCACTTTTAGCGACCTCCGCCAGTTGGGCGGCGGCAACAATGAATTTTTCCTGCGCTTGTTTGAATGCCTCCGGCTTTTGCCAGACCGTTGGCAGGGCGCGGCTAGGTGCGTAATCGCTGCCGGGGGTGAAGTAAACCCACGGTTGCGTGCTCAGGTCTTTGAGCTTTTCGGCGTTTTTCAGGAATTCTTTGGGGGAGTAAGGCTCTCTGTCGCGTACCATCAGCCCCATTGCTTCAAAGGTGCGCAAATTTTCTTTGAAAATAGCTTCGCGTTTAGTGACGGGTTGCCCCGGATGGGTGTCTTCCTTTTCGCCACAGGCACTGAGCAACGTCAGGCAGAAAATGGCCAGCAGTGAGGTTTTGAAGACGTCATATTTAGAAGAAACCATAATACCCTTCGCAAGTTTGGTCAGAAATTCAGATTAAAGTGCAGGTATTCTGTGCGCTTCCAGCAAAATTAGCAAATGCTTATGAATGGGTATAAACTGGCGGAAACACTAAGAGGTACACCACCATGAACGCACGCATTATTGTATTTACCACGTTTGCCCTATTCGCGGGCAACGCTTCTGCTGATTTTTTCGATGGCTTTGATATGGGCAATTTTTTCGGTAATAACCGTCAAGGACAGTCCCATCAGGCTAGTGCTAACGGGCAAACCTATGGCAATGGAGCCAGCAAGGGTCAGGGTCATTCACGCGGGCGCGGCGAAGCCGATATTAATATGGACTTCGACCTGAATTTCCGCGCCAAAGGCTTCACCCTGTTGGATGCCAATAGCCGGGCGCAAAGCCGTGGCGATGCTGCCCAGTACCAAAACGGTCAGTTCAATGCTTATGGGACAGGTTATAACAATGCCAGTAGTCTGCTGAATACCTCACCTTATAGCTACGCTTACCCGTACAGCGCCTACCCGTATTATGCGCCTTACACGCAGCAGTCTTACCCACAGATCTATTATCCACAGCAGTACTATCCACAAGCCTACTACCTGCCGCCTGTCCGATAGGTTATAGTCTGAAGCAATATAAAAAGGCTACTGAAAGGAATATCTCATGCCCCTATTGCGCCCGCTTGCTTGGCTGTTGGGTCTACTACTGCTGATTGTGGCGTTGATTGCTGTGTTTGCATTGACCTTCGACGCCAACCGCTACAAACCTGAAATTACCGCCTTGGTCAAGGAGCAGACCGGGCGTGATCTTGCCATCAATGGGGAGATTAACCTGTCGTTTTACCCCGACATCGCCTTGCAACTGGGTGAAGTGACGCTGGGTAATGCCAAAGGTTTCGCCGACGAAAATTTCGCTGAAGCCAACGATGCGCGGGTAACGGTACAATTCCTGCCATTATTGGAACAGCAACTCAAAGTCAACCAAGTGCACCTGCATGGTTTGAAACTTAACCTGCACCGTGCCAAAAATGGTAAGACCAACTGGCAAGACTTGTTACCGGAAGGTTCCCCCCAAGCGACGGCGGGCGCGGGTGAGGCCATGACCAGTTTATTGGGTGGCTTGGTGGTGACTGGGGTGAGTGTTACCGATTCAGCCGTCAACTGGCGCGATGAGCAACTAGACAAAACCCTGACACTTGCCCCGCTTAATCTGAAAACGGGCATGTTCGTCCCCGGCGAACCCGTCGACATTAGTCTTAATACCCACCTCAAGCAAAATCAGCCAGCGCTGGATGTAGACCTGCAATTGACGACTACTGCGCAACTGGATGAGAACAAAAACGACTTCTCCCTCGCCAAACTGACCATGCAAGCACAATTACCCGACAAGTTGGCCGCGAATATTGTCGGCAACCTGCAAGGCAAACTGGACAGCGAGCAAGCCAGCATCCCCGATTTACAGGCAGACATTAGCCTTCCCGGTCAAGGCAAGCTCAAACTGAGCGGCAAACTGGAGGTGAATCTGGCAAAACAATTGCTAACGCTGGGCGCTATGCAGCTTCAAGCCGACTTGCAAGGTGGCGAATTGCCGGTCACAAGCCTTGCAGCCACGGCTGGCGGCGACTTGAGCCTGCACATGAAGAAGCAACAACTGGAGATTGCCGGGCTAAAGCTGGGCACGGATGTGAAAGCGGAGCAAGTTCCCGGCGGGCAATTGCAGCAACAGTCCAGCGGCAAGCTCAGCCTGAATCTGGAAAGTGGCAAAGGCTTGCTGGACTTGTCGAAAGTGCAGCTCAAGACTGCTGATCAGCAACTGGCTGGCAGCCTGCAAGTCCGCGACCCGCTGTTACCCGCACGGGTGATTGATGGCAAATTCAAGGCTGATCAGCTCAGTTACCCGCCTTTTGCCTTGCAACAGGCCAAGCTCGGCGTGTACATGGAAAACGGTCAAATCAAGCTAACCCCTAGTGGCACGCTGTTCAAGGGCGCGTATCAGGGAACCTTCGACATTAATACCTTGCTGACCCCGGTGGTGATCCACAGTGAGCACAAGGTGCAAAAGTTACGCACTGAAGACTTGCTGTTTGCCCTTACCGCTGACCGCTTGGTGACGGGGGCGCTGGATATGAACGCGCAACTGGATTCCGTGGCGGGGGATGCCAAGGTCTTCAAGCAAAACCTCAATGGCACGATTGATCTGGAATTGAACGATGGTACCGTCCGCGACGCCAATTTTGCCCAAAAAACCAAGGAAGTCGTCAAGCTGTTCGAGAAAGAAAGCGTCAACGAGATGGGCGAAAAGGAAGTGGCCTTCACCAAGCTGGCAGGGCAGTGGCAAGTGCAACAGGGCGTATTCCATACCGAGGAAGACGTTATGACCGCGCCGCATTTTCAAATCAAGGGACTCGGTGATGTCAATATCGTTGACGAATCACTCGATTTCAAACTGCGTGTCGGTGAGAAACCCAAAGCAGGCAAGCCGCAGGGGTTGTTTGCCCCGCTGCATATTTTCGGCGCGTGGAACAAACCCAGTTACGAGTTGGAACTGGATGTGTTGCTCAAGGAAATGGCCGATCAGGAAATTGCGAAACAAAAAGCCCAGCTCAAGGGCAAGTTTGATGCCGAGAAACAAAAGCAGATCGACGCGCTCCAACAAAAGCGTGATGAAATCGCTGCTCGCCTGAAAAATGAAGTGCAGGGCGAAAAGAATAAGTTGGAAGATGCGTTGAAGGATAAACTGAAAAGTTTGTTCTAATGCCAGTGGTGGATTCTTACAAGGGCGACAGCCAGTCGCCCCTACAGCGAAGGTTTTGTAGGGGCGCATGGCATACGCCCTCTTCAGGGCTATTCCGCCTAGATCACGCTAACAAATACTTTCGCATCCATGACCTTGGGAACCAAACGCCCGCTTTTGCCGGGTAACATCAGCACTACTGCCCGGTTATGTGCTTGCCCGTAACTGACATGCAGTGGCTTGTCATTGCCGTAGAAATACAGGCGGTCAAACGGGGTGTTCTGGACGATCCATTGCGCCACTTCGAGCATGTTCTCATCGGGGATGATGAAGTCACAAGCGGCACCTTTGCGTTCACAGATGAGATTGCCACGGGTATTGCGCTCAAAGGATGCGTGCTGGTCGCGTTTCGGGTCTATCCTGCCGGGAATGTGTTTGGCGAGTTCAGGGGAACAAAAGCCGTAGGTCAATTCAATCCCGCCGAAATAATCCATCACTGGGTCAATGACTTGCAGGGCTAAGGCTGCCAATGCATTGTAGGTTTCCGGGTGCTTGGGTAGGTTGGGCAGGCTGGTTTGGGCTTGGGTTTCACCGCATTCGATGAAGTGGCGGAACGTGTGGTATTGACCACAAGGCGTGTCGAGATCAGGCAAGGTGCTGGATGCTGTGAGGGTAAATTCCGCTACTTCCAAGCGCAGGCGTTGCAGGGTGGCCTCAAACTGTTCTGGTGGCATTCCATAGCCCTCGACGTTGAATTCAGCGTGCGTAGACAAGGTTTGGTCGAATGCTAGCTGTTCTGCGTAATGTGGGTAATCTGGCGTGATGAACCGGGATTTCAAGTACAGGTAAGGCGGCGTGTAGGCTTCGCCGTATTTGTAATACTCGAAACGCTGGTTGATCAGACTGATTTTAATGCGCTCTAGCATTCGCGGTAACGGTGAATCCTCAAAGTCATCGTATTTCATTAGCGATAATTTGCCGGATTCGGCGTGGATTTTCAGTAAGTCAGCCGAGGTGACATCACCAAAAACTTGGGTGGCACAGCCAATGTAAACGCGCAAGATCGGCGGTAATGTAACTACCTGAGAGGTATGGAAGGTTAACGAGCCTTCTGCGTCCAGATGACCGTAGCCTTGGATGGCGGCTTGTTGGCACATTTCGCGGATCATGGCAACGTTGCCCGCTGAAAATAACAGGCGTTCACCTTCGGTTTGTGCAATGGGGTAACTGGTGAAAAAGGCTTTCACGTCACGCTTGAGGCTTTCCGGCAAATGGCGGTAGACGCGCTGCTGGTCGAAACGGCGCATGGCGAAGTACACAGTGAGGTCGTCGCGGCGGCTCTCGAACGCGAATTTCAAGGTTTCCGTGCCGTGGAAACGTTGCAGGAAGTTCAAGCCGCGTTGCCATGTGCCGAAGAGGTCTTTGACGGCGGCAACTTGCGGAAATTCATCTTCTTGGGGTGGGCGACCCAGTTCAAGCCAACTTAACCATAGTGCGTCCAGCAAGTCGGCGTGTTGTTGGTAGAACGCCTGTTCTTTTTCTGTTTTAGTCGGGCGTGTTGCCTTAGGCGCTTTGGGCTGCTTGGGAATTTGGTTAATGAGGCGATTGGCAGTACTGCGATTGCGGTAGCGGCGTTCCAAAAAGGCTTGTTCGGCATCTTTGTTTTTGAACACGAAGAATACGCCGGGGCCGACGGCAACGGGTTCTTCATCCAACACGCGGCGCAGGTATTCGCGGAATTCTTCTTGGGAATAATAGCGTTGGAAAGTATTGCGACTGGTGAGCACGCCATCACGAAATAAGCGCCCGCGTTCGGGTGATTGTTCGCCTAACATGACGGCGGCGCAGAGGAATTGGGTGCAGAGTCGGTATGCGCCCAAGACGGCTTCGAGGCGTTCGTCTTTGTCTTCGATGACGTTGATCACGAAGCCGAGGTTGACTATATCGGCGCTGTGTTTGGGGTTTTCGGGGCAGAAGTGCGGGTCCCAGCCGTTGGCGGTGAGATTGTTTTGGCGGAGGATTTCTACATCGCTGCCTTTGCCGCAGCCGTAGTCGAAAATGGTGTGTTTGCCTTCCAGAAAGTCATGCTTTGCCAGCAATTGCATGGGTTTTGAAAGGGCATAGCGGGTTAGGGCGGTGCGGTGGCGTTCGACGGTGTTGGAAGTCTTTTCTATGATTTCTGGCGGCGTTATTTCACTTCCGTCTAGCCGGACTAGCTGGTGATCAACGACTTTGTAGCCTGCGTTGCGGAGGCGTTCTTCCCATTGTTTTTTATAGCCGATTTTGCGGGAATCTTTGAAAAGTCCCGCATCTTCGAGCTGTTTGGTAAGCGCGGCGAATTTGGGGATGTCGGGGTGGTCGGGGGGGAGGAGGAGTTCTTTGCGGTGGAGAATGGGGGGGTTGTTACTAATTTTATAATCAGTCTTGCGCGGACAGATGAGGCCATTACCTGCTCGTATTGATGAAAAAAGTCTTGGAAATGCTTGTTCACTTAGTTCCTCATACTCCAAGAATGAAATACCTTCATCATGGCTATTAATACGAAGAACGTTGATTTTTAATTTAATACTTTCGCTTAAATCATGAAAATGTCGTTCAAATATTTTTTTATGATGTGTGTTCAATGTATCTATAGCTGTGACAGCAATATAAATATCATTCCCTAGAATTTTTCCTGTCATAAAAACATCATTCAATATCTTGAGTTAATTCACTGAAAAGAATATCTCTAGCATGTTTACCCCAATCTATTCTCGCTTCCTCTGCTTTGTTTTTTCTTGCCCCTTCTGGTTGCTCACTTTCATATTTAGCCCATGATGCCACCATTAAATCAATGACTTTTCGTGCCATTAAATTGCTGCTATGGTCTTTGTTCTCCATCGAGAAAAATAATAATTCATTTAAGTCAAAAAATAATGGGTGGTTTTCGTTAAGCGAAACTTCAATGGTTCTTCCTTTAGAAAAAATATCAAAGAAAGCAGGACTTGTCGATTTTTTGCTAGTAAAAATAAACTCATCATTTTTTCCTATATACTTGGCTTTAATCGCATTGCAACTATTTTCTCTAGTTTCAATAGGGATGTTTTTGATTATATCTATATTTTTTTCTATTTCAGACTCATCAACTGATCTTAACTGATAGAAAAATGAAGATTTGTTGTAGGTTACATAGCGTCGACCTTCACTGAACAATACACTATTCACAAGCTTTTTAGGCGCATTAATATTTTTCTTTTCTAACTGCGAAATAATCTGACGAGCAGTGTGGTTCTGCCCATCAGAAAGCACATCTAAAGCGGCTTCCAATATAATTTTCCTTACGTGCCACTCTTCTTTCAAGTACATCAGTCTATCTCTAGGTTATTCATCAACAAGAAATTCTCGAGCCATGCGTCCCCAGTCCCAACGCGCTTCTTGGGCTTTGGTTCTTCGTTGGCCATCAGGTTGTTCATCTTCATAACGTGCCCATGCCATCAACAGTAACTCCAGCCCCTCACGAGCTTTCATTAACCTAGTGCGCAATACGGATTCATTAGCCTCATCACTGTCATCCTGTAACAACTCAATAAGATGATTGTATGCAGGATGATCAACATTCAATGATAATATGATTGCACCACCACGAGATTGAACATCGAAGAAAGCAGGCGTACTTAAATTTGATTTAACAAAAGTATATTTTAAATTTTGTTTAACTGTTCTGGCAGCTAAGCTTTTAGCTGCTTCTGTCGTTGCCCCTGCTTCTTTAAGCACATCAGCAATTTCTTTCTCACGCTCATCAGGAAGTAATGTTCTTTCTTGAGTGTCACTTTTTCCTTCATAACCTTCGTTCTGGCGTTTACGGGTTGCTTCAGTACCTTTTTCTTCTGAGTGAGGGGACTCATGGCGCTTTTTAGGTTCGTTGGTCGTTGTTTGTGCTTTAATTAATCGACGAATTGTACTAATGTTTTTCCGTATATGCTGAGCTAACTCTATTAATGGCAATCTGGGATCTTCATTTTCATCTAAGTATTCTTTTGCTGAAGCAATTGTTTGGCCATCTTCAAGTAAAGACTCTAAATCAACTTTGGCTAATTCAGAAAAATTACGAGCTGATTGTTTGTTATTGGTTACACCAAACAAATCATCTAATGCTGGTGGAAAATTTACTTCTACTCCCCACCAACGATCACGGGGATCTGATGGATCAGACCAAGATGTATCTAAATCAAGTTCACGATTTGCTCGCACAATAGACACACCTAGGTTTTTTGCAGCATGTTTTCCATAAGGACGTGCACCAGGATTATGACCTGATCGTGCTAATTCTTTAGCATAAGCAAACTTTACTGTAACAATATGATGCTTGTCATTAAAATTAATTTCAAACTCTGTGTTTTTAAATTCGCCATTTTCAAACATTGATTCATTATCAAATGGTTCTGGACATGATGTTTTTGAAAATAAATATAACGGGTCATTTGGTAATGCATTACGAGATGATATTTGACGCAGCATTGGCATCGCATTCATATCAAATGATTTAAGCTTGATTACTACTGAGTCATCGACTAAAAAATAACGATACATCCGTCCAATAATTAATTCTGAATTATCAATAATTGAGCCAGCAGTACGCCACATGATTTTATCTATGTTTTTCCAAACAACAAGCGTTCCTGTCATCCCGAAATTAGAGCCGACTTCTTTCCATATGTCTGGTATTTCTTTAGCAATAGGTTTTGGTACAGATTTTAATTGTGATTTTTCAATTTCATCTATATCGAGGTAACTATAAATGGCATTTTCAGAACCATTTTTCCAACTCCATACTTCTACTCTTCGTGCTTGAGATATTGATGAGTTTGGTAATCCCATGCCAAATCTTCCAATGCCACTAAAATCATTTAAACGTGTTCCATTACCAAATTGGAGAGCCATTTGTAACACATCAGAAGTCATTCCGTGACCGTTGTCTAACACTGCTATTTCGCTTATACGTGCTCTTGCACGCTGTTTTAACTGTTCTGTTCGTTCGCCACATAAAAGCTCAACGATTGTTGCACCAGCTTGAATAGAGTTATCCATCAATTCTGCAATTGCATATGCCGCATTCTTGTATCCGTTGTCGCGCATTGCATTGACAACAAGGTGTGTAGGAACTATGTCGTGAGTATTTTCCATATTTAAGCCCAAATATCTTCCCAATTATTAAATGCTTCAGCAACGCTGCCGAACCCCGGTAAACTATGATCTATTACAGTTACAATTTCAGCCGTTTCATTACCACCTGCTTTTTTTCCTCTTATCGCTCTTCCTACCATTTGACTGTATAAAACAAGTGATTTGGTTGGTCTTGCAATTAGTGCAGCACTAATTTTAGGAGCATCAAATCCAGTGGTTAATACACCAAAATTACATATGATTTGTATGTCATCAGTTTTTTCCTTGAAGTTGTTTATGACATTTTTTCTTAAGTTCGCATCTGTTTTCCCAGTAATTGAGTAAGCCTTATGCCCTCTCAACTGTAAAATTGCAGCTAAAAGATCAGAATGTTTCACTGTTGTTGAAAACACAATAATTCGTTGATGACTTTTTGCTAAATTCTCAATTGAAGAAACAATTGCTAAATTTCGTTTTTCATCTTCAGCTAATCGATCTAAAATATTATCCGGTACATCAAAATTTTCTTGGATTTTTCTTAGATCATTATCATTAAAGTTAGTTCCGCCTTCATAAAAAAGAGGCTTGTAAACTGCTTTTGCTAAGTATTTTTTTTCAACCAAATAATCAACAGGATTGATATATCCTTCGATTTCCAAGGCGACTTTCTGCTTTGAAAAGAAGTTTGATAATTGTTCGTCTACATGTATATCTGCCCATGTTCTTCCCGGAGTTGCAGTCAAACCTAAGAGCGCCGGATTAGGATGCCGCATAATAACTAATGCATCTAGGACTAATTTATAGGTTTCTGCAATCGCTGAATGGGCTTCGTCAATAACAACCAATGATGTTCGGTTAGATAAAGTAATGATAAAGTTTAAGCTATTTTTTGTTGTACTATATACTTTAGATAATCCACCAATAAGAATTCCATCTTTTACATCATTAAGATTAAGAGACCGATCTCCCCAATATCTGAAAATACCTACTGAACGATTGCCTAAACAGCCCCATGCTTTTTCAAATTCTGAAGCAGCTTGTTCACATAGCTCTTCACTATGAGCTAACCAAATAACTAATGTAGGTTCGGTTTTTCGCAAGTGATCGGCAATTATACTCATTGCTGTACGTGTTTTTCCTGATCCCGTAGGCATATGTAATACAACTCTTTTTGTATTACTTTCAAGTAAGTTATTTACTTTTCGAGATGCGGAACGCTGATGTGGAAATAAAGAGTACTCTCCCTCCTTCTGAAACACTGAGGGCTTTTCCTCTTCTATAAAATTAGTAGGCAAAGATATTTCAAAAAAGTCAAATATAGCTCTTTCTCTCTCAGATTCTTTTCTGATATTTACATTTTTTAGTGAAAAATATAGATTATTTTGGCTGTAATCTACACCTAGCACCTGAGCCAGAAGCTTTGCCTGATTAGTTGGAAGTAAGTCAAACAATACTTTTCTTGTATCTTTCGATGACAGTAGAGAGTATGGAGTGCGATAACTTATTATTAATTTTCGTAGGTGTTGTGGTGTTGCAAGCTTTGGGTCAAGCAGAAGAATTAAACGCATCAAATCAGCACCTAGCAAATCTTGCAGTGCTGAGTCATCAGCTCTTGATAAAAGATTGTCAAAATTCAATCTGAATGCCTCTATATGAGAAATTTTATTTGTATATACCTAACCAATGAGAGAGTTCGTGCCAAGCTAAATGGCAAATATTTTTTCCTCTTTCTGTTACTACTTCAATATTCCAGTCATTTATGTCTGTAATTGAAGATATTAGTGGCATATATTTTCCATCATTGATCACCTTTATTGCTGCCACAGAGAATGGAATTGCCTTTTCTTTCGCTTCTTCAATAATTTTAGGTATTTCTTTTTGATCTTCTTGAGCAAACGCTTTGAAAAACATTTTCTTTTGAGACCAGGGTTTATTTCCAATAATGGTATTTTCTAATTTTGGAAGAAGAATTAGATTCCCAATAGTGTGTATGGTATCAATATCATTATATAGCTCATCTTTCCATAATCCTTTAGTGTTTTGATCTCTTGCATTCTGCGGTGCAATATGCTCAACTGTTTGATAAAGATGGTCACGCCACTTAGTCAATTCTAGAAAATTACAGTTGTCTCGTCCTTCTTTTGATAGGATGTATTTTTTTTCCGTACCTTCTATAGAATTGTGTGAGGCAAGTAATAATAAAAATTTACATAAAGCTTTGGATTTATCATAAAGAGGTTGCTTAATTACTTTGTTTGTCCAGCTTTCTTCATCAATAACCTTGTTTTTATTAGTGCCTAATTTAGGTGAGTCTAAATAAGATAACAGATAAATATTTAGATCTTCGGGTGAGGCTAGTTCATTATCATCTAATAAACCTAACTTTAGATATTTTGATTCTAGTTTCTTATGTCCTTTTTTCATTAGATTTCTGAAATCAGAGTCAATTCCAGCCGTTGTTCCTGTTGCTGCCCGTCTAATGGCTAAGAATGCAGTTACCGATTTTACTACTTGGATGAAAATATCCCATGATTTTGTTTTTTCTGCATCAAAATAGTATCTTGCGAGAATAGGTATCGCTAAGGTCGTATCCATGCTTCTAATAAAATCTAGACATAATAATATTTTTTGTCTTTCTTGGTGATTTTTTATTTCCATCAATGAATTTGTAAGAAATGATTCCTCCCAGAATTTTTCTCGATAAATGGCTATATCTCTTAAGGCTTTTACGAAGCGCTCTTTCTTTTCATATGATTTATGATTCAAGGGAATTAAAGCATACTTATTTCTAAGATATAATCGCTGACCACTTAAATCGTAGTTTTGGGTGTCTCCATTTATATATAAGGCAAAGGATGTTATTATTTCCTTAGTCTCTTTTTGCCTTTTTGAGTTATCGGTTTTCATAGATAAATATTTATCTATTTCATCAAAAAAAAATCTACTGTTTGAGCTTGAAAAATCTCCCGTTACATCTTTTCTGTCTTCTATAAACTTTATTACCTCAGGCTTAAATGTTTCTATTGCTGTTAATGGTTCACCTGTAGTGTTAAGTGCATCAAATATGTCAAAAACATACTTGTCATCTTCTACTTGAACACAGGTAAGTGATACATTATTTAATAGGTAGCCCGAGAAAAAAATTATTCTTAATAATGGGTCACTCACGCTATCTAAGTTATGAGTATCGATGCTAAAACCACAACTTTCAAGTACTTTAGTATAATTATCGTCATTGAGAAGTTTACTTGTTGAAGGAAATACTTCGTTATCGAAGTCATCAGTTAAACTTTTTCCACTTGCAATGCGAGCTATGTAAATATCAATATGGCTGATTGCTTTTTTAAAAAACTCCTGATCTTCGATGCCATTTATTGAGTTGGATATAATAAAGTCAAAGTCATTATAATCTAAATCACCAGAAATAAAATCATAATAATGGCTACCAAAACTGAATAAATACTCTGCTATGAATGAGTCATACTTCTTCAATAAAGGAGTGTGTCCTCTTGCATCAATGGATTCTCGAACTAATCTCGGATAAAACTCTGATAAATAGTTTCTGATTATAGTACTGTTTTTTCTTCCAACTATGCAACTACGTAAAGAGTTTAAGAGTACAGATAACTCATCGCTCAAGTTATCAACTTTTTTCAAATTAAGCATTATTTGATTCATTAATCGGCAGATAATTAATGAGATTGTGCTTAATCTTTGTTGTCCATCTACTATTGATAAAGAAATTCCACCAAATTCTTTTTCTTTCTTTTCCTTATCGCTAGATAATATTATCGTTCCTATGAATCTTATTGAGCTATCTTCTTCAAGCAGAACAATGCCATGAAGAATTGACTCAAAGAGCCTGAAAATATTTTCTTCATTCCAGCGATAACCACGTTGATAAATTGGAACTCTATAGCCAACATTGCTATTGTGAAGCAAAAAAGTATCTTGAATAGATAATGCTTGAGAAGTAAAAGTATCAGATACTTTTGACATAATATATATCTCTTAAAATGTGCTCAAAGAGAGCAAATCATACAAGCCTGATCTTCAGGATCATCATCTTCTTGATCTCTCAAAGCATCTTGCCATTTTATTGTGTGAACACTCTTTGCATTACGATTGGCGTTGCGTGTTCCTTCTGTTTTTTCAGCATGGGCAACCACTTCTTCAAGCGTCTTGCCTTGCACCCAAGTATAACCTTGCCCTGATTCCTTTTCGATACGAACAGCCTCAGCAAACAAATCAGGATGTTCGCGTTTTAATCCTAACCATTCATCTTGTCGTTGGAAGAAGCAGAAGTAGCAACCTGAACGGCTACGCCACCGATAATATTCTGGAATACCAACGGTGTTTTCTAAAATACGGAAAATATCTGCTCGAATTAATCCATCTTCCATAAAAGGAAAAACTGCTTGAATATTCTCTTTCTGACTAACATAGCCTTCTCTATTTTCATCCGCTCTAATGCCGATATAGGTAACAACCGGATCATTGCCAACGAACTTCTCAAAGGGCTTGATCTTCATCATTGATGTACACCAACGCTGCCGTGGTGATGGTAGATAGTTGTTATGTATTTTCAACCAATGCTCAAAGTCTCGCTCAGGACTCAGCTTTTTAATTTCCTTGCCTAAGTAAGCTTCAAGCTTATCAAGAAAATCATAAACTTCTTGAAGTTCAGCACCTGTATCAGTAAAGAAATATTCCACCCGATTGTGAATTTCGGGGTAGTTATCTCGAAGATAAATAGCGAGGGCAGCACTGTCCTTACCGCCAGACAATCCAAGAACGTGTCGTGATCCGTCAAGTTCTGAAGCGTCTTGTAACGTCAAATGCTTAGTCATGTTTAACCTTTCTTAGTGGCTTGGGGTGGGCTACTTTAGGGTGTTCTGTTGTCTGATAATCACGCAAGAAATCATCCACTAATTCAGCTAATACTGCAAGTTGTAATTCTTTATCAGCACCAGATAATTGACGATTTAATCTGCCTTTTAGCTCGTCTGTGGCTTCGCGCTGCATTTTACTGATCGCAACAGGCTGTTGACGTTCTTTTTTGCCTTTTTTTATTGATTTCAATAAGATAACATCAAATTCGTCTTGGGTGTTTTGCCTTGTTTGGTCATGAATACGTAAAGCCTCAAGATCAAGCATACGACGAGAGTATTCACTCAAGCGCATGTCTGCTTGCGCCTTATCACCATCCAGCCACTTTTCCGGTGATTTTTTGCCAATGAACATCAAGATACTGATAAACCAATCATTATCATCTTTTTCTGTATTCGTCAGGCGGTTGATGAATGCTTTCAATCCATCCGTATCAACTGTGTACGCATCGAGTCCTAAGTAACGCCCCGTGACACGCCGCATCTCTGTGATCGTTGCATCAGGTTTAAGTCGTAGGGCTTGTGCCAAGAAACCTTGTTGCTGCTCCAACATTTTGGAGTAGGCATGTTTCAAAGCACTCAGCGTATCTTTTAGCGTATCAACGTAACCATCAAATTTGTTCTGTTGATCAGGGCGAGTATCGAACCCTAAGGCTTGTGGGATTCCCTCAAACAAAAGTTGTTCGGGCGATTTTGCAAGGTGGAATGCATTGCGGAATGCTCGTGCCTGCTCAGGTAGGTCGCTGGTTTTTTGTGTGTACTCATTGAGTCCACCTACAAAAGTAGCAAGTGGCTTGATTGCCTGTACGACTGTTCGCTCTTTGCCATCACTGAACAATGCGGTGACATATTGTTTAAAGATCGAAGCACGAATACCTTCAACCCTGAATAACTGCACTTTGAATAATTCAGGCGTTTTAACGAAGCGCTCCAGCACTTCTTTTGAAAGTGTTGGCACATATCTCCCTTCTTCATACAGGGCTAGCTCATCCTGATGGACAAGATATGCCGCTAAGTACAATACGGGTAAAACCCCTTGTTTCAAGCCGTAAGGTGTTCTGGTCAGCTCGTTGTTGAGATCACTAAAAGCTCTGGCTTGCTGATCCGTAGACTCTAAGAACTCCTCAATTGCAAGCCATGTTCTATGCAAGCTACTGCTGCTAGGTGGTGCGCGAAAAGCCCATTTTCCTTGCTGATCTTGTCGATGAAGACCTGTTGCATGAAGTAAGGCGAGGTAGATGGCTTTTTCAGGTGGGAATTTCTCAATCCCTAAATGTTCCTGATTCGAGTTAAACAACATCATTTCAAGCAGGCGGTTACGCCCTGCGGCGGCTTGGCTAGATGGTTTATCACGGTTGATCAGCTCATTCTTGATTTCAGGCATGTAGCAATAGAGTTTGCCTAAAACATTCGACAGAGTACTTTGAAAAGCTTGTTTGCTGGCAATGGGCAACGGTTTTTGCTGCCAAAACCAATGACTACGTTGTGGCTGTTCCAGCAACAAATAGACCTGAGCTTCTTCTGCCTTCAATGCTAGTTGGTAATAGTCACGGAATTCTCGTTGTGCCACCGGATCAGAATGTAACTCTTGGGATTTGTTCTGAACGGCTTCCAATGCCAACACATCAGCAACTGCATCGCGTAAAGTTGCAGCATGAGGATAGTTAACCAATACATCCAACGGTGAGGCGTTAGCGACTACTTGTTTAGTAAAGACATCCTCATCTTGCCTATCCTCAGCAAGGTAGAACACAATTCTTGGAGTGCTGATACCTTCGTCTAATTTTCCCAATGAACTCGCATCAATAAAGGCCGTAGTGAAATATTGCATTGAGCCTTTTTGAATGGAGAACTTACGTGCCACAATCGGCACATCGCCATGTTGCTTACTTAGGCGTTCCGCCAAACTGAAAATGCCGAGTTTGCTACGTTCTTCTTGTAGCCTTGCTTCAAGATCAAAGTCGCTGCCTTGCCAAACACGATATTCATTATTGTATTTGCGAAGCTGCAACACGGCACGTTTTTGCAAAACCTCCAGTGCATCCGCAACCACGTTAGGATCAGGTAAGCAAAAAGCTAAAATATCCTTAGATGCTTTCAAGCCTGCTTGTGCGCCGATGAGATTAAGCAAACCTACCGTTTTCAGCACCCGTACCGCATCCGTGTGATCATCACCCAAACGTTCTAAGGCCGTTACGACCTCTGCCCAACGTCGATGGGTCAAGTGATCAACAACTGCCGCAGGTTGGTTACTAATGAAGTAATCGTAAATTTCCCACGGGTAAATCCAGTCACCTAACTTTTCCAAACGTTTTAGACTGTCTTGGAAACCAAATGCTTCTTGGCTACCTAAATAGTTAAACAGTGTGCGCTCATTCTGGGCTATTTTTTGGCAAAGCAAGGGTAACAGTAAGGAGCTAATAGGATGTAACGGGTAGCATTGCTGGAATAATTGGCTGGCAGAACGTTGATCCAACACACTTGGCAAGGCGTTTATATCAGCCAGCATAGTCGCTAGTTGATCAGCTTGAACCACAGTATTTTTGGGCAGTTTCTTGGGGTGCTCAATAGCTTTACCAACGATCCGTAAGGTTTGTTCTGCCGATTCCAAAAAAGGAACGACTTCAAAGCGTCCTTGTACCTTTGCCCACTCGTTTTGCTGCGCCCGGCCTAGCCCCCGTGCGTATTGCTCAAATGATTGATGCAATAGTACGAAGACTGACAAGATTGCGCCATCTTCCCGTTCACAACCCTTGTATGCATGTTCAGCTAACGCTTGTAACAAGTAGATGTCATTTGCTTCAGGGTGACGGGCTTCGTATTCGAGAAATTTTCCCAGCTCATCAATGACGATCAGTAAACCGTAGCCTTGCTCGGTAGTAATGGCTTCTTGTAACTGACTAACAACATCAATGATCTGTGTAGTGGTAACAATGTCCTGTGGCGCTAGTTGCCTGAGTTGCTCAAGCATTAAGGGAAGCTGACGTTGCCCACGAGAAAAAAATGCAGTAGCGCCATCAAGCAATGCTGCCGCTAATCGTTTACTCAAAGGTTCTGGGCTACCTGTCAAAAAGACTCGGCAATGTTCTAATGGTTGTCCATCCCCATCCCAAAACTGATCAATGACTTGCTCATCACACTTTGCTAACACATCTTGTGCTGTATCCGTTGCGACATCACCAGCCGCACCTAATAAATGGGAAAGAAAGACAGCAAAGGAGGATTTTCCAGAGCCATACGGCCCCATTAGCGTCCAAGCACGCGGCATACTTTGTACTGTCGTGATTGTTTCGCCTATACGAGCCAATGTATCCAATGCACGAGTGGTCGGGATATAAGCCTTTACGACAGCAACAGAATCGGCATCACGTTCAAGGTTGATTGAGCGTGTATAGTTGGTATTTACTTGTATTTGTCCTAGCAAACTCATGCTGCTACCCCATAAAAATTGCGCTGTGCGTAGTAATCTTGCAAATAGATCATCGGATCAAGAGTGGTGTCTTGTACTTTGTAGAGCTGATTCACCCCGGCGGTTTCCCTGAAGTCAAATGCATTGTTTTTGCGTTGCTTCAACTGCTCTAGCTTGTATAGAAAAGCACTCTCTGTCAGGCAAAACACTGCACCCGGAGCAGGGTAGTCACTCTTGCCATACATAAGGTCTTCAATTGCCAAAGATTTTTGTTGCGTTGCATTGAACAGGGAGGCAACGGCATAAGCCACGATCTCAACGGGAAGATGCTCTTGTTCGCCAATCTGTACTTTGTGAGTTTTGCCATCCGGCAGCATGGAAAGCAGCTTGAGTGCAGTAAAGGGCGCATCCAAAAACTCATCAGACACTTGTTTTGCCTTGGGGCGAACATCCGAATACATGCGTAATGTAACAACCGTATCGTTCTTCAGCGTATTTTTAGAGTATTTTGCCCCTGCCTGTTGCTTCAGAAAATCTGCCAAGGCTTCTGTCGCTTCCGCCGTAGTAAATTCAGGTTTATGGTAACGGTTGAACAGCCAATAAGAACATGTCGCCACCTCAGGATTGCTTGCCATCTGCCAATGAAGTAGCCAAATCGTGGCCTCATCCTCAAGATATGGGTCATGCCCTTCTTTCTCATCAAAAATGAAGTGACCTAACGAAGTCGGCTTGTAGCCATCTTCTACTTTTTCAATAATTTGTGTTGCTTGCGCCCAATAACGAATGGCGTTAACCATGTTTTTACCAACACCAAGCCTGACCGTTGCATCATCCGCATCAAAAACACCCGTATCTTTCACAACTTCTTGATAGGCTTTTGTCAGCCAGCTATAGCGAAGTGAAAATGTTTCATGCCTACCGAAAGCAACTTTTTTTGGATTGAATTTCATGCTATCGCTCGTTTTTCATCAGCTTTTTTTTCAGGATGAGGTTGTGTGGAAAGTGATAATGAAAGCTGTTGCTTGCCTTTAAGAAAAAACTCAACATGCTCTAAAAACCAACTTTTCAAGCTGATATTTTCACTATTAAGTTGTTCATATAATTCTTGTTTTATGTCTGGACTTATTTCAATGACAATCCTGCCACTTACACCTCTTGCCATATCACTTTACTCCGATAGTACTATGTCACATAACATACTAAGTGTAACATTACATAGATGGTAGGTCATGTGCAAATTAGCTGTTTTTTTGGCAAAAAATAAAGAGATCAAGAAGCGTCAGCCATCAGTGCAAACAGCCACGCGATATGCTGTTTAGATAGAATACTAGAGCCAAAGACCGATCATTGATCTTCTCAAAAATCGCGTTTTTTGAGAAGATGCCAAACGATATACACCAAAATCGCGTGTTTTTGAGAAGATGAGAAAAAATTATGCAACTTGCTTCGTTAACAGCGTTACTGCCGCAGATGGAAACACCCGCTATCCTGAAGGCGTTGGTGACTGCACATCGCTACCTTGCGGAACTCAAGGGCGTTGCGAAAACCATCCCCAATCAGGCGATTCTGCTTTCCACTCTTGGGTTGCAGGAAGCACAAGACAGTTCTGCGATTGAAAATATTATCACCACCCAAGATGCGCTTTTCAAATACCGCTTACAGGTCGATGTCGTGGATGTGGCAGCCAAAGAAGTTTCAGCCTATGCCGATGGCTTAAGCGTTGGATACCAGCGGGTGCGTGAACACGGTTTGCTGACCTTGAATACCATCCTCGCCATTCAGGAAACCTTGGAACAGAGTCGGGCAGGCTTGCGTAAAGTGCCGGGAACAGTGCTGCGCAATGAGCGCACGGGCGAAGTCGTGTTTGCCCCACCCTCTCCCGAAACCCTGCCAGCACTGATGAGCGGCTTGGAGTACCTGCTGCATGATGAGCAGGTGGCACTTGACCCATTGATTAAAATGGCGATCATCCACCATCAGTTTGAAACCATTCACCCGTTTTACGATGGCAATGGCAGGACAGGACGCATTATCAACATCCTGTATCTGGTCAAGGAGGGCTTGTTAGACTCGCCGGTGTTGTACCTGAGCCGTTATATCAATCATACCAAAGCGGACTACTATCGTTTGCTGCAACAAGTGCGTGATACCGGGGAATGGCAGGAATGGGTGATTTATATGCTGCGCGGCATTGCTTCAACAGCAAAACACACGATTACGCTGGTTGAGGGCATCAGCGCGTTGCTGCAACAACAAAAGCACCATATCCGCAGCCACCACCGTTTTTACAGTCAGGATTTGATCAACAATATTTTTCGTCACCCATACACCAAAGTACAGTTTCTGGAAGACGACCTTAACGTATCCCGTGCCACGGCGACCCGCTATCTGGATGCGTTGGCGCTGGATGGTGTGCTGGAAAAGCACAAACTGGGGCGCGAGAATTATTACTTGAACAAGGCGTTAGTTGATTTACTGTTCAATATTCCCAAAATGACAACCGAGTAAACTGGGTAGAGCTAGGGAGTGTCGTCATGTTGGATATGTCCCCCACACACTCGATAGCGGCACTGCCCACAGCTTTTCCCCCAACGGCATAGCTTCTGTGCCGTCATACAAGATAATGCCCATTTGCAGGGATTCGCCCGCGAGCACAGCCAGCCGTTTCAGCCCGCGCAGGTCTTTTTCAGTCAGGGTGGCCGAGGCTTTAACCTCAACGCCGATCAATTCGCCCGCCCTGTTTTCGACCACAAAATCCACCTCGTACTGGTCGGCATCCCGGTAATACAGGATTTGGTAATCAGCCTCTGCCCAAGTAGTGTGTTTGAGCAGTTCGGCATACACAAAGGTTTCCAGCAAGCCACCAAACAGGCTGCGGTCGCGCTTGAGGGTGTCGCTTGTCAGGCCGCGCAGCGAAGCCAGCAAGCCAGAATCCACAAATTGCAGCTTGGGGGATTTGAGGACGCGCTTCAGCCGATTGCTTGCCCAGATCAAGGGAAGTTGCCCCAGTTTGTCGATATTAGCGATTTCCTGTACATCACGCTGGATCAGGGCATCAAGGTATTGCTGATGCCATGTCTGACGGCGGCGCGGGTTGGTACGGGTAAGGGCTTCGGGGTATCCCCCGCATAAAACGGCTTCCGTCAATGCCTCACCCAGCAGTGGTTCAGCGGCAACGGGAATGTTGCCCGCGAAAACCGCATCCAGCCAGCAGGTGGTTTGGTGGTGAATTTCACTTTGGGAAAACGGGTACAACGCCAGTGTTTCCATGCGCCCCGCCAACGAATCAGCCACCAGTGGCAAAGTCATCAGGTTAGCAGAACCCGTGAGCAGGAAACGCCCAGCCGAGGGTAAAGTGTCGCGTTTTCCATGCCTGATACCTGTTGCGTGTGATCAGGATTAGTATAACGTAGGATCGGGAATCAAAGCCCGTTAAATCAGGAATGAGACGACTGTCAATCCGCCACCACAACCCCCCAAATTTCCAACCTCTCCGGCAACATCCCCAACGCATCCCCCATTGCCAACGCCTCCGCCACCCCGAAACCGTGCGAAGAAGCAGGCGCTTCCCACAACGCCAGCTCTTCCCGCTGCAACGGGATAATCATACCGGGCGCATAGTGGGGTGCAATCACCGCATCCACCAGAATCACATGCGCATACCTCTGCAAATGTTCCAGCAACCCCATGCCGGGGCGGTCGAGTTTATGTAACACCAGCGTTCCGTGCTCAATCGCCGCTTGTGCCCAAGCCTGTTGCGCAAGCTGATCGACAGCATCCCAACCCGCCTGATCTTTCCCAAACGGCGAACCAATGCCCATAATCGCCGTTGTCACCGATTCACTTTCAACCGCAAAAAATGCGTCGCACACGAAATACACGGGTCGTAATTGCGGATCACCTGTTCCGCCCGCAACCGCAGCGCATCGTCGTCATGCTCCAGCCCGAAAGCGTGCAGTGATTGGTGCAAGTCCAGCTCCATCCGCGCCTGATTCTGGCTGGTCGGTGGCACAATCCGCGCGGTTTTCACCGTGCCATCGGCGTTGAAATCATAGCGATGCCACAACATCCCGCGCGGTGCTTCGGTGCAACCAAACCCCGTCCCGGCTCGCGGCGTCACCGCTACATGAGGCTGATCGGTTGGCGCATAACCTTCCAGAATACGGATAGCCTCGTCGATGCAGTAAGCAATTTCCAACGCCCGCGCCGCCATGCTGTGGAACATATTACGGCTGGGGAATTGCACATCACTACCTTCCAGCAAGGCCAGCAAATGCGCCGGTAATTGTTCGTGCAGCAAATTCACCCGCGCCAACGGCCCCACCAGATAAGGTTTGCCGTGCAAGTGCGCGTGCAGCGCGGTGGAATGCGCCATCTGGAACTCGTCGAAATGCGCCTCGTATTCCGCAATGCCAATATCCAGCCCGTCATCGGAGATGAGGCGGCCTTCATTGAACGGGTATTCGTCGGGGTGGTGCAAGGCCACCGAGACGAAATCCTGTTCATCATCCGGCATCGGCAAGCTGGCAACCCAACGCACCAACTCGTAGGCATCTTCCTGAGCCGTGACCAGTTCCGCTTGCAATGCCCGCATGTCATCCAACGGTGGCGCGGCATAGAAACCACCCGCGCACGCATTCACCGGATGCACCGAACGCCCGCCCAGTACGCGCATAATGCGGTTGCCAATGCTTTGCAGTTTCAGGCCACGTTTGACGACACGCGGGAATTTTTTCGCCATGGTCAGCGCATCTTCAAACCCCAGAAAATCCGGCGCAGCCAGCAAATGAATATGCAACGCATGGCTTTGAATCCATTCCCCGCAATACAACAAGCGGCGCAATGCCCGCGTCCACGGGCTGATTTGCACCCCGAAGGCCATTTCCGCCGCGTGTACTGCGCTCATCTGATAAGCCACCGGGCAAATGCCGCAAATGCGGGCGGTAATGTCGGGCACTTCTTGAAAATCGCGACCTTCCAACAGCTTCTCGAACAGGCGCGGCGGCTCGAAAATGCTGAACTTGAGGTTGGTAATCACACCATTGTCGATGTCGAGTTCCAACGCACCTTCGCCCTCCACGCGGGTGAGGACGGGGACGCGCACGCTGACTTTACGCTGCTCCTGCATAAATCACTCCTTGGGGGCCGTAACAGCCGTAACAACCACGCCCGAAGGCTGGGCAAATCGCGCCACATCCGGCATGGGTGGATGGGCCGAGGCAGGCTTGGCCTTGCGCCACCACCACACACACATTGCCCCGGCGTTTGCATTCGGCACAGACTTTTTCCTGCGGCAAAGCTGGCGTTGCGCCATGCAACAAGGTGCTGATGGCCTGCATGACCTGTTGGGTATTGACCGGGCAGCCCCACAATTCCAGGTCGACTTTCACTTGTGAAGCAATCGGTTTGGCGGTGGCGAGGCTGTCGAGGTATTCGGGGTGGGCGTAAATGGCCTGATGCCAGCCCTTGCCGTCGTGCAAATTGCGCAAAGCTTGCACCCCACCCGCCGTGGCACACGCGCCAATGGTAATCAGGTAACGGCTGTGGGTGCGAACCTGACGGATGCGTTGCAAATCGTGCGCGGTATTGAGGCTGCCTTCCACGAAAGCAATGTCGACGGGTGCCTCTTCCGCCATCATGCCTGCTTCGGCGAAATGAACGATGTCGACCCGTTCTGCCAGCGTCAACAGCGCTTCCCCGGCATTGAGGAAGGCCAATTGGCAGCCGTCGCAAGAGGAAAACTTGTGTACCGCGACCGTGGGTCGGGTGTTTGCTTGGCTCATGTTAAAACCCCTTCACCCCTAACAGGTGGCTGATGGCGGGCAGTGGAAAGACTGGGCCATCTTTGCAGATGAATTGCCCGCCGAACTGGCAATGCCCGCAATGCCCGACGGCGCAGTGCATATTGCGTTCCATGCTCAGCCAGATGTCGTCTGCCGCCACGTGCTTCTCCAACAGGCGCTGGCTGGCGACTTGCATCATGATTTCAGGGCCGCACAGCATGGCGCTGGCATTGTCGGCCTCGAAGTTGGCCTTATCCAGCAAGTCGGTGACGAAACCGCTGTCGAATGCCCAGTGCGGGGTGGTTTCATTCGCCGCCAGCAGGATTTGGGTGTCGGGCAGCTTGCTCCACGCGGCGTATTGTTCGCGCCAGATCAGGTCGTTGGAATGTTTCACGCCTTGCATAATGACCAGTCGCCCAAAACGTTCACGGCGTTGCAACACGTAATTGATCACCGATACTACGGGTGCACAGCCTAGTCCACCCGTGATCAGCACCACGTCGCGGCCTTCGGCTTCCGCCATTGGCCAGCCTCGCCCGTAGGAGCCACGCACACCAATGTAATCACCCTGTTGCAGTGCCGCCATCGCTTGGGTAACGCGCCCGACCACGCGGATGGTGTGGTCGTACAGGTTGGCATTTTCCGGGTCGGACACGATCGAGATCGGCACTTCACCCACGCCATGCAGGTAAAGCATATTGAATTGCCCCGGCGCAAAGCTGTAATTAGCTTGCAGCTCCGGGTCGGTAAATTGCAAGCGCAGGGTGAAAATATCCGGCGCTTCCTGAATGCGTGCGACGATTTCAGCCTCGTGTGGCAAGTAAGCGTTATTCATGCGGTTAAACTCCCCACTTCTGCTGTCAAATCAATCCCGACCGGACACCAGCTAATGCAGCGCCCGCAACCCGTGCAGCCGCTGCGTCCGAACTGTTCATGCCAGCCTGCCAGTTTGTGCGTCAGCCATTGGCGGTAGTAATCCTTGGGGGTACGCCGTACCGCCCCGCCGTGAATATGGCTGTGGCTGGGGTCAAAGCAGGAATTCCACAAGCGTTGGTGGGTGCTGCTATTGCCATCCAGCGCTGGGTGTTCCACTTCCTGATGGCAGAAACAGGTGGGGCAAACGCTGGTGCAGTTGCCGCAAGCGATACAGCGTGCGCCAACGTCTTCCCAGTGCGGGTGCTGGAGCAGGTCGTACAGCGGTGGCTTTTCCGGCAAGGTGCGGGATTGTTGGGTGGCGGCTTGCATCCGTTGTTGGGCGGTGGCTTGCTGTGTGGCGCTGGCTGCGTGCAGGGGGAGTTGTTTGGCGAGGTGTTCGCCGCGTGCCGAGCCGATTTCCAGCACAAAGCCGTCGTCGATTTCGCTGAGGAGCAGGTCGTAACCGCTGCGGATGGCCGGGCCATCGCCAGTGGATACACAGAAACAGGTGGCGGCGGCATGGGTGCAATTCACCCCGATCAGCAGCAGGTTGTCACGGCGTTGCTGGTAATACGGGTCGGGGTATTCACCGTGCAGGAAATGCTGATCTTGCAAGGCCAGTGCCGCCAAGTCACAGGCACGCACGCCAAGGATGGCGATTTTCTGCGGCTTGGGCAGAATGGTCTTGAAATGCAGCCTGCCGGATTCGTCGCGCACCACTTTCCACAGGTTTTCCTGCGGCGCGAAAGTGTGCGGCTTGATGGCGGCAGCGCCGTTCGCCCAGTCGAACCAGTAAGGTGAGCCAGTTTGGTGCAGGCGGTAATGACCGGGTTGCTGGGTATCTTGCCAGCCTGTGGGAAGCTGTGAAACATCATGCAGACGATCGAAGACGATGGAACCCTGCCGTACTTGTGGGCCGATGCAGGCATAGCCTTCTACCACCAGCATGTCCAGCAAAGCGTGGAAGTCTGTCCGCGCAAGGAAATGATGCATGACCATAGTAACGTTGCTCCTCGCTTATAACAGACTTAGTTTAGTCGCTATCGAGGTCTTTTGTCATTGTCACAGGTCAAGTTGTCCCAAGGGTTAACGTAAGCAAAGCGCCTCGCCGGTTATTCAGCGCCCTTGAATTTCACCATGCGCATCACCTGAATATCGGATACAAACACCACCCCGGAATGCCTGCTGAAAAACGGGGTAAACCCGCCCAGTATCGGCTCCACCAGCTCCGGCGGTACCGCCGCGACGATCATGATCAACAGGTCTTCCTCGTTAAACATTAGGTGGCCTTCGTGGAAACCCTGCCGCCCCTTGCCGGACAGGTTGTTGATGATGGTGTAACCCTTCACCCCGGCGTGGTCGAGCAGGTCGGTGGCAAATTCCTGATATTCGCCTTCCAGGATGATTTCGAGCTTTTTCAGCGGGCTTAGTGTGATGTCGTTCATGCCAGGGCTTCCTCTAACAGGGCGGGGGCGGGGGCGGCAAGTGGTTGCAGGGTTTGCCAGCCGCCCTCCTCAAACAGGTGTACGGTGTGGGTTTCAGGGTCGATGACCAGCAGCCTGATCCAAGCGTTTTTCACCAGACGTTTGACCGAAATGACCCGTTCAACGGCCTGTTTCGCATGGTCAAACGGTGCTTCAATCAGGGTAATCAGGCGCAGCGGTTCGTGATAGGGCTTGCCGTCTTTCAGCACCGTCTGCGCGGGCAAGCCGGTACGCAGGTCGCTGATATTGCCGGTCATGACCCCAAAGCGGCCTGCCACATTGTGATTAACCTTGCTGCCGCTGCCGAAGCGGTCGTTATCGACGGTGGAGAAGTAGTGCTCCATATTGATCCATTGCCCGACCACTAAAGGGCCGGTGAGGATGTTTTCCAGCAAGCGCCGTTTGGGGTCAACGCGGTAATCATAGGAATGCAGGAAAGCCCGCCCATCCAGCGGGAAGGCATCGGTCAGTTGACGCTGCCCAATAATGAAATAGGCGTTACGTGACAAGCCCCATTCCGGGCGTACCTGCGACCAGTCCACCGCATTGCGCTGGGCGCAGGAAAACGCTGAGGCCGGTTTGCAGCCGGTGTAAAATTCCAGCCCCAGCGTGGGGATGCGTTCCTGAATACACAGGCGGGAAGCGGCGCTCAGCCCTTTACGCAAACGATCCAGATACATCAGGTGCGCGGAAGGTACCAGTTCCAGGTCGATGAGTTGCACGTCATCGGTGGTGGTATTGTGCAGGGCAGGCACGAACCAGCTATCGTCAGGGATGTCGATGCCCTGTTCCTGCAAACGGCGGCGTACCTGTGGCTTGTTGGCCATTTGCGCCAGCACCCGACCACTGATCAGCCCGTGATTACCGCCACACGCACCACAATCCAGCGCCGATTCATAGGGGTTGTTGGCAGAGGTGCTGCCATGCCCAACCAGCAGCACAAAGCGCGAGAAATTCTGCGTCAGGCCAATCGCCCGCAGTGCCGTGCCGACATAATTGGTTTGCTCGTCAAGGGTGAAACCGATGCGCCCCAGCCGTTCCAGTTGCCACTGGGCGGAGGAGGTATTAATGCGGTAATCAGTTTGCAGGCGCTTGATGAAAGTGCGCAGCTTGCCTTCCCCCAGCGCCAGATGTTGCAAGCATTCGCTCAGTTCGGACTGGTTGCCGAGGGCGGCTTCGCGCAATTCACGAATGACCGCATCGGTGGCTTTTTCCGGGGGCAGCCCGAGTTCCAGCTCAATTGCTTTGACGATGACTGCCCGCTGCGCCGCCCGCATGATGGAATCGGCTTGGGTGCGGCTGAGTTTGTCCAGCAGCAAATGGGTCTGCGGGTGTTCGGCGTGCAGGTGCTTGCGCCAGTTGTGGTAGCTTCTGGGGGCGAGGGTTTTGCCAATCATGTCGAAGCCGAACAGCAGGCCGATGGCTTCCACCGTCACAAACGGGGTAAGCACGGATTCCTTCAGCTCATGCACGGCATGTTCCAGCGCGGTCATGGCGGGGTCGTCCTGCACCCCGGCGGCGGAAATTTCCAGCACCAAATTCTGCGGGGTGAGGATCACCGGGCACAGGTGCAATTCGCTGCCTTTGCCCAGCTCCATGAAACTGACCGGCACGCCGAAGAATCCGGCAATCCCGAAGGTCTGGTAATCGCCCACGCTTTCCAGATGGCGGCGGATACGTTCGGAACGGGTGTCGATGCAGAACAGCGCCTGTGCGAAAGGGCGTTTGCTGGCATCGGCAGGCGGGCGCAGGCTAATGCCATCGAGCAGGCGGTGGATGGCTTGGGCTTCCATCGCCCGCAGCCACATCATGCCTTCGAGCTGTTCGCAGGCTGACAAGGTATCCAGCAAGGCTTGCACGGCTTCCAGCGTCAGCGCGGGCAGTTTGCCGTCATCACCGGCCAGTTGCGCCAATTCTTGCAAACGGGTGGCTTGCTGGCGGGCATCGTGCTGGCGTTTTTGACGGACGTAAGCGGCGAAAACCCCGGCAATTTCGCCCGGATGGCTGCGTAACAGGGCGCGTTCCACGGTGTTCGCCAGTGCTGGCATAATCTGCCCGCTGTACAGTTCCAGACGCAGCCAAGTTTCCTGTGGGCGCTCCGCAATCATCTCGCTTAGGGCTTGGCGGGTATTCAGGCGGCGTTGCAGCTTGCCCGAATTCAGCAAGGCCAGCGCCAGCGTCAGGCGAATTGCCATGAAGTCGATCAGGTCGCCGGGGTATTTCTGGTTCCAGTGATAACGTTTGGCGCTGGAACGCCAGCGGATGAAACCGACCCAGCCGTGCAGACGCGCCAGCTCGCGGGTGAAATACCCCATCCAGTCGTCTTCGGGAATGCCCAGTTGCCCCAGCGCGTAGGCGATGATGCCTTCCACCGTATCGGCTTCGCCCAGAATGCGCCGTATCTGCCGGGTGCGTTGCAACAGCGGAATATTGTGCAGCGCCAGTTCCCGCCAAGCGTGGAAAAAGCCCTGTTCGCGCCCCGGCATTCCCCAAGCGGACTGGCCTTCGTCAAAAAAGTCGAGGCAGCTTTTGATCAGCAAGGTATCCAGTTCCTCGCCGAGTTGCGTGCCGTACAGGGCGTCGACGGCTTCATAGACCGGGCAGTCGACCAGCAGCCGCTGGCGTAGTTGTTCCGTCAGTTCGTGAAGAGAGTGATCGTTTTGTAGGGGCGTATCACATCCGCCCTCTTCACCGTTCCTGAGCAGGGCATGGATGTCAGTAGCATCCGCGAGGGTTACGGCGGGGCTAAGCGGCTGGCGTGTTTCCGTCAGCAAAGCCATCAACCAGTGCTGGAGCGCCAGCCCGGTGGTATTTTCGCGCCCGGCCAGAAATGCCCCGATTTCCGCCGCCAGCACACCCCGGTCGATCTTGCCCTCCCGCAGGTAGCCCTGATAGGTGCTGCGCGGCAAATAACTGCGCCCGTGAAACAGCTTGCTGCCTTGTTCCAGCGCTTCCGGGAACGGCAGATGCTCCAGCCCGTGCAGCGGGTTGTGGTGAATGAAGGTGCGCATCGGCCAGAAAAACGGTATCGGTTCCGCCGCCATGTGAATCATGGAACGGATTTTCAGGCTCATTCCCAGAAAGTTGCTCATGCGATGTCTCCCGTCAAAAACAGACCCGCGACCACCAACACCGTCAGGGTCAGGGCAAACGCCCAACTGAGGCCACGCGGCAAATCACTGACCTGCTGGTTCTGCGGCGCAGCGCCAACCAGTAAACCTTGTAACAGCCGCACCCCCGCCCAGCTCCAGATCAGCCAAGTCAGCAGCACAACGACAGCGCTCAGCGGGCTACTCAGGGTCAGCGTTTTCAGCATGATGAAAAATGCCGGGAAAATCGGGGTAGCGGTCGCCGCCAGCGTACTGAAGACCAGCAGCCCGGCAAAACGTGGCATAATGCCCGCCAGCCCGCCGTACAAATGGGTATAGGCCGCGCCGAAACGCTGTTCCAACGCCACCGCCAGCAGTGCCAGCAAGGCCAGCGGAATACTGAAACCCAACGCATCCATTACCAGCGCCGCGTGCTGACCAGCGCCCGGCAAGGCAAACCACAGCAAACTCCACGCCGAAGTAGCCAGAAACCCGACCCAGCCATTCACATCCCGCTGGGTCAGCAAACGGAAAGCGTACAGCAGGGCAGTTAACGCCGCCCACGCCAGCACCCATGACGGTACAGCCTCATCACCCGCCCACAAGAACAGCGCCACCCCCAATTGCGGCCACAACAACAATAAGCCGACCCTCAACAACGGGTGACGGAGCCGTTCCAGCAGGTGGTTGAACACGATGCTGAAGGGAAACAGCGGCAGGAATAGACCGATCAGTAAGAGCGTGAATACAGACATGTTACCCCCATCGCAACCAGCTATTGACGCGAGCTGAACCCGCCAGTAACCCGCGTGTCAGGGCTGCATACAAGTCCGCTACATAAAACTCCCGCATCAGCAGGGCGTAAAAACTCATCCACAGGCGCGTGCCAAAGCTTTTCCCCTGCGCCGCATGGCGATCGGCGTAATAGGCACTGAGCCAACCGAGCACAATCACCAGCGCCACCAGCACAATCAGCGCGTTAAACCAAGTCAGGTCGATATGCGCTGCGTCATACAGCTTGCCGATGAAACCGGCTTCCGGGTAAAGGAACTGGGTAAACGCATGGCTGATTAAGGTGTAACCAATCACCACCACGGTAAACGAGAACACAATCAGCGTCACCAGCCGCCACGGGTTTTCCGAACGCATATTGTAAGTGGCAAACAGCAACTGCACCCCCGTGACCCAGCCAAAGAACAGCAACACCACCGCGCCCTGCTTGTGGAACACATCCGGGTCTACCACCAGATGCGACAAGCCGAGCACCCCGAGTGGCACTAGCAGGGTGAGCGCCGCCATCAGCACCCACGGGTAACGGTTGCCCTGCGGCTGTTTTTCGATGATGAAGGTGTACAGATCATCCTTGGGTACGCCATCGTGCTTACGCGCTTCGCCGATGACACCGCCCGCATTCAGGAACAGCGTGCCCTTGAACAGCCCGTGCGCGATCAAGTGGAAAATCGCCAGCGAAAACGCGCCCACCCCGCATTCCATGATCATGAAACCCATTTGCCCCATGGTCGAATAGCCCAGCGATTTCTTGATGTCGTTCTGGGTCAGCATCAGCACCGAACCCATCAGCGAGGTCAGCAGACCCACCAAGAAAACCCAGTGCAACACCTCGCTGGTATGCACAAACACCGGCGCAAAACGGTTAATCAGGAAGCCCCCAGCATTCACGATCCCCGCGTGCATCAGCGCCGACACCGGGGTTGGCCCTTCCATCGTATACGGCAGCCAAGTATGCAGCAGGAACTGGGCGGAACGCGCAAACGCTGCCAGCGCAATCAGTGCCGCGACCACTTCAACCAGTGGTAAACCCATGAAGGTCGTCGCATCCGGGTGTGCTTTCACCTGCGCGAAAATCTCCGGCAACGACCAAGTGCCGAAGGTATGGAACAGCAGCACTGCCGCCATCAGCAGGGGCAAATCCCCGAAGCGGTAGGTGATCAGCGTCCAGAACCCGTAGCGGTGCGCCGCAACGCTGCGCATGTCCTGCCCCAGCAGAAAATACAGCAATACCCCGATCAACTGCCAAGCCACCAGCAGGGTAATCAGGTCGCCCGCTGCCACCATCATTAGCAAGGCTGCGACCATTAAATCCAGCAGGATGAAAAAGCGCACATAACCGGCTTCTTCCACCATGTAACGCACCGAATACACCCGCACAATCAGGCTGATCACCGCAATCACAAACGCCATCAACAGGCTCAGCGGGTCGAACAGCAAACTGCCCCAGCCAGTACCCAGCGAATGCAGGGCGGGCGCTTGACCGTCCAGTTTCAGCCACAGCAGGAAAGCAGCCAGCAGCAGCGTCAGTACACTGCCCGCCAGACCGATTCGTACCACGCTGCGCCCCAATACCCCCGACAACAAACGGGTCAGCAGCGCCGCCAGTAACGGCAGTGCGGGTAGCAGTAAAACAAGCTTATCCATCAATACCCCCAGCCCTGTTTAATGCGGGAAGTTGCAAGGGAGCGATGTCCACCGCATCGGCAAAGACCTGCTTGGCGTACTGCAAGGCATCTTTGCGTTCCTTGAAAAAGTGTTGTGTACCGATATGTTGCACCAGACCGGAGCGTTCAAAGGCGTTATAAACTTGCGCTTTGCTTCTGGCGATGTACATTTCCACGCCGTTGGCTTGTAAGCCGTCGACCAGCTTTTCCAGCATACTCTCGCCGCTGGCATCGATTTGCCCGACCCCTTCCAGATCGAGAATCACCACTTTGAGCGCAGGTTTACGTGCAATGCTATTCAACAGCTTGCCTTCAAGATAACCGGCATTGGCGAAGTACAGGTCGCCGTCAAAGCCGTAAATGGCGACGGTTTCACTGGTTGGAAGCTTGTGCAACTCGGCATCGCGTAAAATGCCATCGGCCTGATCGCGTGCCAGTTCGACGAAATTCGGGCGCATGGTGCGGTACAGGAATAGGCCAAGCGACAGGAAAATACCGGTCAGGATGCCGACTTCCAGATGCGGCGCGAATAGCAGCGTGGCGACGAAGGTAATGATGGCGGCAATGCCATCGTGGCGTTCCACCCGCCAGGCACGCAAGATCGGCTTCAGGGAAAACAGGTTGACGACCGCCATGATGATGACTGCCCCGAGGGTTGCCTGCGGCAAGTGATGCAGTAGATCCGTCAGGAACAGCAGGGTAACGGCGATTAGCAGCCCTGTAATCACGGATGCCAAACCCGTGATTGCGCCTGAGGAAAAATTTACCGCCGAACGGGAAAATGAACCCGACACCACATAGCCCTGAAATAACCCGGCGGTGATATTCGCCATGCCTTGCCCAACCAGTTCCTGATTGACCGACCAAGGCTGGCGGGTTTGTGCAGCAATCGCTTTAGAAATCGAAATGGCTTCCACCAGCCCCATCAGGCCGATCACGATAGCCGAAGCCATGAGTCCGCTGAGCTGATCAAAGTTGAACTCGACAGCCGGGAAAGAAAACGACGGCAGTCCTTGCGGAATCGCGCCCACCACACTGCCGCCGCGCTCCTCATAATGGAAAGTCCAAGCAAGGACTGTCGTCAGTACCACCGTCAGCAAGATGCCCGGCAAACGCGGCGCATAGCGTTTCAGCATGACCAAGGAAGTCAAAGCGA
Organism: Thiothrix litoralis; assembly: GCF_017901135.1. Classification (NCBI taxonomy): domain Bacteria; kingdom Pseudomonadati; phylum Pseudomonadota; class Gammaproteobacteria; order Thiotrichales; family Thiotrichaceae; genus Thiothrix; species Thiothrix litoralis. The sequence continues at coordinate 3,620,873 of NZ_CP072801.1, forward strand.
GCGCCGCCATCAGCAAGATAACCTGTTGGGTATTCCCCAGTGAGGTGAGCATTGCCCACAAATACTCGTAATAGTGTTCAAATTGGTCGGCTTTGATGTCCAGCCCGAACAGTTTCGGCAATTGTGAAGTGCCGATAATCAGTGCAGCCCCATTGGTGAAACCCAGTACTACCGGGTTGGATAGAAAATCCACCACAACACCCAGTCGCAACAAGCCCAGTGACAGGCGGAAAACCCCGATCATCAAGGCCAGCATGGCGGAATAAATGATCATGACTTCCACCCCCTGAGCCGCATAGGGCTGAATGGCGGTAGCCGACATCAGCGAGGCAAGGGCAACCGGCCCGGTGCTGAGCTGGCGTGACGAGCCAAACAGCGCCGCCACAATCACCGGCAGGAAAGACGCGTACAAACCGATATGTGCAGGCAGCCCCGCCAGTTGTGCGTAGGCCATTGACTGCGGAATGGCGATCATGGCAACGGTCAGCCCCGCCATAGCATCCGCTTTCAGGGTAGCAGGATTGTGTAACTCCCCCGTCCATTGTCGGTAGGGGGTAAAGTTCGTGCCCAGGGATTGCAACCAGTTAAGCATCTTGCCTTACCCCTGCTTGCGAAAATACGCATAAGCCAGTCGTGCCAGCACCGCACACACGAGGAACCCCAGCAGCCAGAGCCGCAGTTCCGGCAGAAATTCCAGAAACAGCACCATAAAGACCGCGAGTACGGCCAAGGGAGCCAGATCGTAGCTGGATAAAGGGTGTGGTTGGTGTGGTTGTGTTTCGGTTTGACACGCTTGTTTCTCCTGATCTTTTTTCACCGGGTCATGCTCAGGTAGAGCGCAGGCAGCTTTTCCGGCAGGCGCGTGACGTGATCCAGCACCAGATAATTTTTCGCGCCAAAGATGTTGGAAACATACTGGTCAGCGTAAGGGTCAAGGCTCAGGCAGAAGGTGCGGATGCCATTACGCCCCAGTTCTTCCACCGCCTTTTTGGTATCGAAACGCAGGTACTGCGGGTCGCGTACATCATTATCGGCAGGCTCGCCGTCGGTCAGCAGGATCACCAGCTTTTTCTGGCTGGAACGCTGCGCCAGCAAAGAACCGGCATGACGTAAAGCTGCCCCCATGCGGGTGGAAAGTTGCCCTTGCATTCCCGCCAGTCGTCCCTTGGTCATGTCGCTGTAGGGTGCGTCGAAATCCTTGATGCGGTAATACTCGACATCGTGCCGCCCGTTGGAATCGAAACCGTGGATGGCGAACGGGTCGCCGACCTTGTTGAGGGCTTCGGCGAGCAGGGCAGCGGCTTCGCGTGCCATATCCAGCACCGTTACCCCTTCCTCGGCATCGCGTACCTGATCGTTGGTGGATTCGGACAGGTCGATGAGCAAGACCACCGACAGGTCACGGATTTGCAGGTGGGTGCGGATATTGATGCGCGGGTCAGGCTGCGAACCCATGCGGATGCTGATCATCGCATCCACTGCCGCATTGATGTCGATGGTGTCGCCGTCTTCCTGTTTGCGTTGGCGTACCACGCCCTGCGGTTGCACCGCTTCGATCAAGTGTTTGAGGCGCTGGATGATGGGTTTGTGGCGTTCGATCGCCGCGTCGATCTCGGCGACTTCGCCCAGTTTCGGGCGCTTTTCCAGCACAGTGACCCAGTTGGGGCGTTCCAGTTGGGTCTGGTAATCCCATTCCGGGTAATGCACCGGCGAGGCCATAGGTGCTTTGCCTTCTTTTTCGTTGAGGGACTTGCCGTCATCGTGGAACCATTCCGTCGCCAGTACCCAGACTTCCTGTGCGTCATCACCGGCGAACTCAACGTCGAGGTTGTTCCACATTTCCATGACGCTGACGTATTTGCGTACCTGTTTGGTTTGCCCCGGCAGCAGCACGCCGTCGGCTTCGTCGGTCTGATCCTGCCACAGGTAGCGGTTGTCATCGCGGTAGGGGTTGGCGGGTAAATCCTTATTGGGGTTGAAGCCGATATTGAGTGCTTCGGCTTGTTTAGCCAGTTCGCGCCCGATTTCCCAAGCCAGCCGTTCCTCTTCCAGCCGCCCGGATGCTTGGCGGAACAGGGCTTGCGCGGCTTCTACCAGTGGATGGTCGTCGTTGTTATCGTTTTCATCAGCCATTGCCCGTGCCATACGGTCGAGCAATGCGCCGGTACTGTTTGTTTGGGTCGGGTCGGCGGGCAGCAACTTGAGCCAGAGTTGTTTGAGGCCGGGGAATGCTTTGATCGCCAGCGCTTCCACCCGCGCATCTTCCACCAAGCCGATCATGGCTTTTTGCAGGGAACTCAGCGCTTCGGCCAGCGGGTCGTAGCGTGAATGCACGATGTGCGCAGCGGCGTGGGCAGCGGCAGCACGGTAGATTTCCATGCCCGCGATCTTGTCTTCAGTGGCAGCATTGGCCTCGCTGCTGTAATCGTCGAAGGCATCCGGCAGGTGGATGAAATAGTGTTCGATGTAGGGGCGATACCCTTCACGGGTTTCAAAGTCACCGGATGTAGGGCGCAGGAAGAAATCCTTCCCCCACAAGGCGCGTAAATACATGATCAGGCGGCGCTGGACATCGACGAACAGTACCCCGCGCTGTTCCTTTTTCATGATGGTCTGGGAGTCTTCGCTGTCCAGCCCGAAATAGGCGACTTGCTCGTCGAACTTGTTGCGGTAGGCGGCGACACCCCACATTGCCCAGCGCCGCAAGCCACCCAGTGTCAGGTAGCCCATCAGCACATCGAGTTTGGAGAGCATCGGTCGCAAGCCGCGTGGCGCCTGCGCCAGCAGGGTATTCAGCAGGGCGAGATAGCCCTTGAACAATTCCAGCTCACCCAGTCGGGTGGCCGCAGTGGGGGCGGTGGAAAACAGCATGACCAGTACCGCAGCACTGGTGCGGGAATACATCTTGATGGCGGCAGAAAGCAGTTCGGAAACCGCTTCTTCACCGATTTCACGCGCCACCAGTGGGGCGGATTCCAGAAAGGCTTCGACCAGATCGGTGCCGCGACCCAGTGCATTCAGGCCAGCCGCGCCGCGCAGGTAAGTGTCCAGCCCACGCGGGGTGAACACACGTGCGGCGTCGTGCCAGTTGGCTTCGAGGACGGCATTGGCGGTTTCGCCCAATTCGTCCAGGATGTCCTGATAGTCACTGAGTTGGATCGCCATGGTTCATTCCTTTAAAAGCGGTTTTTAATCAGGCCAGATTCGCTCCGGGTGCAACGGGAAATCTTTGGCGTTCAGATCCGTTGTCTTGTTGGCAGCCGGTGGTTTGCGGCTGTTACCAGTCGCTTTGGGTTTCGGTGTCGGTTTTGCAGCGGGTTTGACTACGGTTTTAGGCGCCGGTGGGCTGCGTTTTGCTGCGGTCGCCGGTTTGGGTTTCGGTTCCTTGGCGGCTACCGCAGGCTCTGTTGGAGTGTCTGGGGCAGCCGCTTGTTCTTCCTGTTCTGTCATGCCAGCGTCCTCAAGCGGCGAGCGCTTTGTGCGAGAGGATGGCATCCGTTTCAGCCGCGAAACCGTATTCCATCATGCCCAGCTCTTTGGCTTCGGCCTCGATTCTGACCGTCACTTGAGTGCGGTTGAAATTCAGGCTGGGGTAATAGCCGGTACGCCCTGAAAGGTGCGCCAGATCGTCAAGAAACTGACGGGTTTCTTCATAGGAACTGAACTCGTAACGGCGCGACATGCCGACCGGAAGTTTGTGAGTGTCCCATTGGTTGAGTGAGTGTATATCTGCCATGATGATGCTCCTGTTGGGGGGAAGAGGGCGTATGCAATACGCCCCTACATGGGTGTTCTCCGTAGGGGCGTATTGCATACGCCCTCTTCAGAGAATCAACCTTTATTCAGCCTGCGGCAAAATCGTTTCCACCTCAGAGTGGACACGCGCGATAATGTGCGCAGCCACGATGCCGTCGCCGACCCGTTCGCAAGCGTCAGCGCCTGCGCGGACGGCGGCATTGACTGCGCCGGTTTCGCCGCGTACCAGTACGGTGACGTAACCGCCGCCGACGAACTGACGCCCGATCAGCTTGACTTCTGCTGCTTTGGTCATGGCGTCCGCCGCTTCGATGGCAGGAACCAGACCCCGTGTTTCGATCATGCCTAGAGCAACGCCTGTTACTTGTGCCATGGTGAGTCTCCTTGAGATCTTATCTGTAAATTAACCGATGAATGCTTGGTCAGCCGTCTCGCCCGGTTTGGGGAGGATGCTTTCCACTTCCGAATGGACACGCGCAATGATGTGCGCCGCCACAATGCCGTCACCGACCCGCTCGCAAGCGTCTGCACCGGCGCGTACCGCTGCATTGACCGCCCCGGTTTCGCCGCGTACCAGCACGGTGACGTAACCGCCGCCAACAAACTGGCGTCCGACCAGACGTACTTCTGCTGCCTTGGTCATGGCGTCCGCCGCTTCGATGGCGGGCACCAGACCCCGTGTTTCAATCATGCCGAGGGCAATGCCCGTCACTTCAGCCATTTTCGTGCTCCTTTTTTCAAAAAACGGGAGAAGGATTATTCCTCTTCCCAGTAATCAATAATTCCCAGTATCGCCAAATCCGTCTGGATCTCAGCATCACCCATACCGAAACGGGCGGCTGAACCACTGGAGGTAAAGACCCATTTCCCTGCGGGTACGCCGATCGGATCGGTCGCTACCAACAGGCCGCCTTTGAGTGTTCGCAGAACCCGCAAAGGTGCGTTTTTTAACCCCGGCACGCGCCGGGTGGTTACCATGTCGCCTTTGACTTGCATGATTTCCATGCGCTTAGGTCTCCGGCTGCCAATGATCAATAATGCCCACGATCGTCAGGTCGGAGGGGTAGGACTTACTGCCTGCCGCTTCCCGCGCTGCCGATGAACTCACGCAAATCACCCAGTCACCGGTGATGCAGCCGATCGCATCCACCGCTACCAGCGGGATAGCGCCCGGTTTGTCACGTACTACCAACAAGGGGCGATGCCCCAGTTCAGCCTGCCGGTTACTGGAAACCAGCGTTTTTTCGACCCGCATGATTCTCATAAACCATCCTCCACGGTTTCAATCGGGCTGGCGGTGGGCTTGTTCTGCACCGAGAGGTGACAGAACAACAAGCCTTGTTTGTCTAGTTCGGCGTAACGGGTCTTGATCGCATCGCGTACCCGTTGCGCCTTGGCGACTGTGCGTTCGCGGGAGCCAGGCACTTTCGCGTTATAGCGGAAGTGAATGGCGACCGGAATCGGCAAACCGTGCTTGACATTGAGTCCCTTAAAAATCTTGATGCCTACATCCATATCCGCCACGCCTTCTTCCAGCGTTTGCAGGTGCGCGTAGTAGGCAATATTGCGCATCTGCACTTCCTCGAAACTGTCGCCGACGCTGATGAAGCGTTCGGCATGACCGATGTCGGGGTAGCGTCCGCCGTATACATCGGCGACGTATTCAATCTGCGACAAATTGTTGATCAGCAGGTTGGCGATCAGGCGGCGCATTCCGTCGTGCGGTTCGCCCTTGCCCGTGCCCCAGCTTTCTGTTTCCAGCGCTGTCTTACGAATCGCTTCGTACACCGCCAGACGTGCCGCGTCTGCCGACAGATTCAGCGTGTCGCGGTACAGCGCGGCGTTGTCGATGAGCCGATGGGTCGATAAATCGCCGTAAGAGTCCGGTACATGTACCCGGATAGCATCGGTGTCCGTATCCACACCGATCAGTAATAAATCTGTGCTAGCCCCACAGCAGAACGAGTTTTCAATGGCTTCACGGAACTGGTTCAAACGTTCCAGTGCGGCTTCCATGGCCTTGCGCTCGTTACTGCCGTGGGCAGCACAGCCCTCATGGCAGGAGGAACTGGAGCTGGTGTGATACACCGCAATCTTTAAATAACGTGTGCCTGCATCCACGGTGCTGGGAACACCTTCGCGGAAGCGGCGTAATTCAGTTTCTTCCCAGTGGTGGACATCGGTTTCTACATCAAACAATGTCCCCGCATACGACTTGCGCCGGGTAAAGGACGACATCGGCAGGCGCAGGATGTAGCGGCTCATGCCTTTCAGACGCCCATCCGAGCAGGCGCTGATGTCCACCGCGTGGAAGCCGCAATCCAGAAAGAAATTGCGCGTGTCCTGCACGGTTTCGACCTGGCGGTTGAGGTCATCCACAAACTGGGCGGCGGATGCCTTCAGCGCGGAAAACACGCAATGGGCATACAGCGACTTCATGTCTGGCCCAGCAATCCAGGCATCGTCCAGCAAGCGTTCCGGCAGTGCGTAATCCAGCCACTGCGCGGCGATTTCCCGTGCTTGTCCGGCGAAACCTGCGCCACGCGGCATCCCGGCAATGTTCTTCAGGGTCGGCGCGATCAGGTCGAAACGGCCTTTCACCGAGTCTTCGCAATGTGCCAGCCGGGCATTCATATGACCGTCGGTCAGCGGATGACGGCAGCTCGCAGCAGGCAAAGATGCGCAGGCCGGGTGCGGCATCGCTGGCGCATCGCTGACAGCCAGACCGACCGGCGCAGTCGCCCCGGCGCGGCGCAGGCTGTTGCTGTTTGCCTGCGGCTTGCTTGCCCGAATGTTGTAAGCATTACGTGTATTCATCGCGTGTTGCCTTTCATTCCTTGCCGTTGATTAACCACGCGCCCCACCGGATACGGTGATGACTGCGCCCTGATGTGTGTTGCCACTACTGCCGGTAATTGCTGAGATGGCAGCTTCTGGTCGTTCCATTGTTCGGTTCACGTGCGCATTGAATGCCGCACCGCGTGCCTCACAACGCAGGGTCGGGTTACGCCCCTGTGCCGAGCGGCCTTCCGTGCCGGTGATCTGTCGACCCCGTGCCCAGTTGTCGCCGGTAATGCTGATGCCATCATCCCGACCTTCGCCGGTGATGCGCTGCGTCGCTGCGGGTGCTTGCCCCGCCACAACCGGGTGTTGCAGGGAAGCTTGCACAGGCGTCGGCGCAGTGGCCGGTACTGCCATGGGGGCAGGCGCTGCCGGTTGCGGCTGGATCATCGGCGGCGGCTGCATCATGTGGCTATGGCGAAATTCAGGCGTGCCCGAAACCCATTGCGCCCCCAGATTGACCGGCCCGGTCACTCGCCCACTACCATCGCAGGCGTTGCCCGTGATGCTGCTCTGCCATGACTTTTGAGCCGCCCGCGCTGGCGAGACAATGCTGAAGTCGTGTGGCGCTGTCGGTTCCGGCTGTGGCATGGCAGCCTGTACCGGGTATGGGTACTGTGGCTGAGCCATCCACGTCGGTGTCGGTGGTGGCGCTACCGCTGGTTGCGTGTAGTACGCAGGTGGCGCACTAACCTGCATCGGCACGGGTTGCGGCTCTGGGGTAATCAACCCCGCCGCTTCTGCCAACTGTCGGGCGGCGCAAGTGCTGCAACAAGCACCGTGATGTTCCGGCACCGGTATGCCAGCATACGGCGTACCACTGATCGACAGGTCGCTGCCCATTTCATTGCCGGTAACGCTTGCCGTGTTACTCAGCAGAGTGCCGGAAACATGCAGGCTGTGCGGCGTATGCTCTACACCAACCTTGGCTGGTGTTGCTGGTGGGGTGCTCGCGCAATACTCGGCGAATTGTTCCTGACCGTAGTATTCAGTCCCGGTGACAGGCAGGCACCCCCCGTGCTCGTCACCGCTAAGCTTTGGGCCGTGATCAACCCGTGTGCCGGTCAAGGCGCGACCTGCCAATGTGTGCATATTGTGTGCCTTGGGTGGCGCACCACCGCACAGCTTGCTCTTGCTGGCACTGTCATATTGCGCACCCGTGACCCGTTTGCAGGAACCCGGTTCGTTACCCGTTACCTTGTCGCTGCGGTCAACCAGATTGCCAGTGATGCGCTGATCCTTGCGGGTGCGGTCAACCCCGACTTTCGCCGGGCTTGGCTGCGGCATGGTCTGGCAGATCGAGGCGAACTGCTCGTTGGAAATGTATTCCGTGCCAGTCACGGTGCGGCAACTGCCTTGCTCATCCCCTGTCACTTTGTTGGAACGGCCTACTTCCGTCCCTGTCACCGGGCGACCCGCAATGGTGTGGGTCAGGGCAACTTTGGAGGGCCCGTTGATGGTCAGTTTGGCCATGCCGGTATCCGCATACTGCGAGCCGGTAACGCCAGGATTTTTACGTTCGGTCATGCTGCTTATCACTTTGGGCGGTTTGTTTGCCAACCCCTTGTTTTCACAGAATTCGGCGAAGCGTTCCGCGCCGAGGTATTCGGTACCGGTGACGCTGCGGCAACTGCCTTGCTCATCGCCGGTCACTTTGCTGGAACGACCCACTTCCGTACCAGAAACCGCCATTCCAGCGCTGGTGACGCTGACACCAACCTTGGCGGGCTGACTCGGTGCGGGCTTGTTGCCACAGAAACTGGCGAACTGCTCGCTACCGATGTACTCGGTGCCGGTAATGGTGCGGCAGGTGCCGGACTCGTTACCGGTCATGGCAGGCTTGCGCTCGACCTGAGTACCCGTGACCGGGCTGCCGGAGAGCGTGGTGCCGGTTTCTACCTTGGCTGGAGCCACGGTTGGGCGAGTCCGTCCGCTGGGGCGTGCTGGCTTTTTCCTCATGCCACCCTTGCTAATAACTTGTTGGCGGTGCTTGCGTGCCGTTTCGCGTCCGTCGGCATCAGCGCTCAGGAAGCTGGCGGCAACACTGGCGCGGCCTGAGGTACGGCGTTTACCCGTTACCGCTGCTTTGCCCTTGCTGGTCAGTGCCTGACGGCGGTTGCGACATAGTTGACGAACACTGTTGGTATCTACCCCCAATGCGCCGGGGTTGGTTTCTACCAGTTCGCAGATCATGTCCAGCTCGGCTATCGCTTCAGCGGAACCTTCACTGTCCATTTCATCCATATCTAGCGGCGCGGCGCGTTGTGGTCGTGTCGGGCGGGAAGGGGAAGCTTTTCCCGCCACCCTAGTTTTACCCTCCGCTGCCATCGACTGCCGACGATTGCGGCATAAATGGCGCACGCTGTTGGTATCTGGCCCCAAGGCTGAAGGATCACTTTCAACCATGGAACACAGATCCGCGAGGCGGTCGGTGCTGGCCTGCGCCGCCGCAACAGGCGCAGAAGGCGTCGGTGCCGGTTTTGAGCGCCGGTCAGCAGCGCCGCGCTGCGCGGTCTTTCTGCGTGCCGCTTGCGCTGCGCGGACTTTATCCGCGCTGGTTGCAGTTTGTGCAGGCATGGTGTTCCTCCGCTAACGTGGATTAGCCCCGGTAAACGATAAAGGCAGTGCCTTGGCTCTGGGTGTAGTTGTCGTAGCCGATCAAGCGAACATGATTATTCGGATACTCACGGCGGCAGGCATCGAGTTCCGCCAGTACCGCATCGACGTTTTGCTCGCCGAACAGCGGCAGCTTCCACATGAACCAGTAGTTACGCGCTGCACCAGAGGGTTCGACGTGTTCTACCGCCGGGTTCCAGCCTTGCGCAATGATGTAGCGAATCTGTGTACGGATTTCCTCCGCCGACAGCGGCGGTAGGTAGGAAAAGGTTTCGTATTTCAGTGACTGTTTGTAATCTGCAACAGTTGCCATGTTGTCAACTCCTTAAATTAACGGTTCTGAACATCCAGTTTGTCGACGGTATCGAACTCGAACTTGATCTCTTTCCAGGTTTCCATGGCAATCTTCAGCTCAGGGCTGGACTGCGCCGCCTTGGTGAGGATTTCCTTGCCGTTCCTTTCCAGATCCATGCCGCTGTTGCGGGCTTCTACGCAAGCTTCCAGTGCGACGCGGTTGGCTGCTGCCCCGGCTGCGTTACCCCACGGATGCCCCAAGGTGCCGCCACCGAATTGCAGGACGGAATCGTCGCCGAAGATGTTGACCAGCGCAGGCATGTGCCAGACGTGGATACCCCCAGAGGCCACCGCGAATACGCCCGGCATGGAACCCCAGTCCTGATCGAAGAAGATGCCGCGTGAACGGTCTTCCGGTACGAAAGATTCGCGCAACAGGTCGATCCAGCCGATGGTGGCTTCGCGGTCGCCTTCCAGCTTGCCGACAACCGTGCCGGTATGCAGGTGGTCGCCGCCGGACAGGCGCAGGGCTTTCGCCAAGACGCGGAAGTGGATGCCGTGGTGCGGGTTACGGTCGAGTACCGCGTGCATCGCCCGATGGATGTGCAGCAACATGCCGTTCTTGCGGCACCAGCGTGCCAGACCGGTGTTGGCTGTCAGGCCGCCAGTGAGGAAGTCGTGCATGATGATCGGGGAACCGATTTCCTTGGCGAAAGCAGCACGCTCATACATTTCTTCCGGGGAAGGCGCGGTAACGTTGAGGTAGTGACCTTTGCGTTCGCCGGTATGGGCTTCAGCCGTTTCGATAGCATCCTGCACAAACAGGAAGCGGTCACGCCAGCGCATGAATGGCTGTGAGTTGATGTTTTCGTCGTCTTTGGTGAAGTCGAGACCACCGCGCAGACATTCGTAAACGGCACGCCCATAGTTCTTCGCCGACAGACCCAGCTTGGGCTTGATGGTGCAACCCAGCAGCGGGCGGCCATACTTGTTCATGTGGTCACGTTCAACCTGAATGCCGTGTGGTGGGCCGTTACAGGTTTTGATGTAGGCAATTGGGAAGCGCACGTCTTCCAAGCGCAGGGCGCGTACTGCCTTGAAGCCGAACACGTTACCTACCAGTGAGGTGAAGACGTTGACAATCGAGCCTTCTTCAAACAGGTCGATCGGGTAAGCAATGAAGGCGTAGTAGCAGGAGTCATCCCCTGGTACGTCTTCAATCGCATAGGCACGACCACGGTAGTAATCCATGTCGGTGAGGAGGTCAGTCCACACGGTTGTCCAAGTACCGGTTGAGGATTCAGCCGCGACCGCAGCCGCCGCTTCTTCACGGTCAACACCCGGTTGCGGGGTAATCTTGAAACAAGCCAGCAAGTCGGTATCCAGTGGGACGTAATCCGGTTGCCAGTAGGTTTGCCGGTATTCTTTAACCCCGGCCTCGTATTTCTTTGCCATCATCTTCTCCTTGCAGAAGTCGCTGTCGGAAATCTTTTCTGGCTGGATGTTTGCCAGATGGGGACGACTATAAGCAAGCTGGATGATGAACTGAAGTTAATTGTAAAAATGGTTTTCATATACTTAAGTAAATGTAAATGCTGGTCATTTACTCCAGTAAATGCACTGAGGTAAATCTTGTTAAGGGATTGCATTTACCACGGTTAATCTATCAAAATAAGCTGTTGCCACCGAAAATTACGGATAAAACACCCATGAACCTGCGCCACATCACCCTGCATCAGCTACGCCTGTTCCACAGTCTGGGCAGGCATTTGTCGTTCACCCGTGCGGCGGAGGAAATGCACTTGTCACAGCCCGCGATGTCGATCCAGATCAAACGGTTGGAAGAAAGCGTGGGGATGCCGCTGGTGGAAAAGATGGGCAAACGCTTGTTCCTGAGCGATGCCGGACGCGAGCTGTTTGAGGCATCGCGGGATGTGCTGGATCGCCTCAAAGTCCTCAATGAAGACATGATCGGCATGGAAGAAGGCGTGAAAGGCCCGCTCAATCTGGCAGCGATTACCACCGCCAAGTATTTCATGCCGTATCTGCTGGGTGTTTTCATGCGCGATTACCCCGGCGTGGAGCCAAACTTGACGATTACCAATCAGGCCAAGGTGGTGGGGCGGCTGGAAGAAAACTTGGATGATCTGGTGATTATGGGCACGATCCCGGAAAACATGGATCTGGAGGCAGAATACTTCCTCGACAACCCGCTGGTGGTGGTCGCGCCGCCGGATCATCCGCTGGTCGGCAGGAAAAACATCCCGCTGGATCGCCTTGTGGAAGAGCGCTTCATCTCGCGGGAACTGGGTTCCGGTACGCGTGAAGCACGCCGCCGCCTGTTTGCCGAACACGGGCTGGAAAGCAAGGCGTATATGGAGCTGGGCAGCGGCGAAGCCATCAAGCAGGCGGTGATGGCCGGGCTGGGCATTTCCGTGTTGTCGATCCACAACCTGCGGCTGGAGCTGGAAGCAGGCTTGCTGGTAGTGCTGGATGTGCAGCACTTTCCGCTGGTACGCCAATGGTATGCGGTGCATTTGAAAAGCAAAAAACTGTCCAATACCTCGCGCCGTTTCCTCGATTTCCTGTTGCAGGACGGCGCACGTATCTGGCAGGAAATCAATGCTACCCGGCTGGTGTTTCCGGCGCATTCCGCCCAGCCTGCGATTCAACCTTTGACAAATTAAGCGATGTACCCATGAATAATGTGAGTTTGCGTGTTTATTCTTTTATCGACTCGCTGCAACCGCAGCTAGCCTCTTATTTGGCGACCTCTTCGCAAGGTTTTCTGCCGATTCCCGGCGACGCCTGTTTGTGGATTGAGGTGGCTCCCGGCATGTCGGTACACCGCCTCAGCGACATTGCCCTCAAGGCCACCAATGTGCGCTTGGGGCAGCAGGTGGTGGAGCGGGCGTTTGGCAGCATGGAAATCCATTTCCGTAACCAGAGCGAAGTCTTGACGGCGGGCGAATGCATCCTCAATGAAATCGGCGCAAGCATGGAAAGCCGGATGCCTTGCCGGATTGCCTGGAAGGAAATCATCCGCGCCCTTGCCCCCGACCACGCCACTTTGATCAACCGTCAGTTGCGCCAAGGCTCGATGCTGTTGCCGGGCAAAAGCATGTTCATCCTCGAAACCGAGCCTGCCGGTTACATCGTTTACGCCGCCAATGAAGCGGAAAAGGCGGCGCATGTGACGCTGGTGGACATGAAAGCCTTTGGTCCGTTTGGGCGTCTGACCATGATGGGCAGCGAGGCGGAAGTCGCTCAGGCGATGTATGCGGCGGAACAGGCGATTGCGGCCTTGAATATGCGTGCGCAAGGGGTGCTGTAGGTCGAAATTATCTGGGAATGGCGCAGCATCGCAGGTATGCTTCAGTGTTATGCAAACCAATCAAAACAATAAATAGACTTAGGTGTATACATGGACAGCTATCAAGATTCTTGCGCCGGTCTGCTGGAGCAAACCCAACAAGCGCTGCGCAACAGTGAGGAGCGCTACCGAACACTGCTTTCTTCAATGAGCGATCTGGTGTTTGTGATGGATGAGCAAGACCGGGTACTGGATTTTCATTGCCGTTCACCGCAGATGCTGTGGTTGCCGTCAGCGGAATTTCTGGGGCAATGCGTGACGGCGGTACTGCCGCCTGAGGTCGGCGAACGCTATCAGGCTTGTGCTATACAAGTCAGGCAAACGGGTGAGAACCGCCGTTACGAATACGAGTTGGTGATAGCGGGTGAGCAGCGCTGTTTTATGGCCTCTCTCAATCGACATGAAGATGGGCGCAAAATTGTTGCCGATGTCCGGGATATTACCGAGCGCAAGCAGGCGGAACAGGCATCGCAGGAGCAAACCCGCCTGTTCAACCTCATTACCGAGAATATGCACGATTACATCGGCATTCTCGGTCTTGATCTCAAGACGCTGTATGCCACACCATCCCTCTATCAGCGGATGGGATATAGCCCGGCGGAGTTCACTAGTTTGCCGCTTGCGCAATTGATGACACCTGATTCCTATGCCCGGATGACACAATTAGTGGCTGAAAATCTGACGCCGGAACGCTTGGCTGACCCGCAGCTCGCCATTAGCTTTGATGTTGATCTGGATGTGATCCGCAAGGATGGTAGCCACTACTGGTGTAATAGCGAACACCGCCTCATCCGTGATGCGCAAGGTCGCCCCGAGTGCATTCTGGAAACCGGGCGTGATATTACCGAGCACAAGCACGCCGAGACCCTGTTGTTGCGCAAGGATGCGCTGCTTCAGGCGGTAGCCATGGCTGTGCAGGCATTACTTTCCGAGTCCTGTATCAATACAGCGGTGCAGCAAGCCTTGGCAGCCGTGGGCGCTGCTACCGGGCAGGATCGGGTCTACCTGTTTGAATGCCATGTTGACCCCGGTAGCGGTGAGAGCTTGATGAGCCAACGTTATGAATGGGTGCGTGGTGGTGTTGGAGCCCAGATCAATAACCCAGTATTGCAGCAGCTTTCCTTCGATAAACTGTTTCCGCGCTGGTTTAAGCTGTTGTCGCAAGGGGAGGTGGTCGCCGGGGTAGTGGCGAATTTCCCAGAAAGTGAACGCCTGATTTTGGAGCCACAGAATATCGTATCCCTGATGGTTGTGCCGGTACAGGTGGAAGGGCAGTTCTGGGGTTTCATTGGTTTCGACAATTGCCAGACTGACTGCCGCTGGGGGGCGGAGGATCAGGCTATCCTGACGTCGATGGCGGCATCAGTGGGAACGGCCGTCATGCGCCACCGTTCAGAAGTCACTTTGCGTGAAACCAACCTCAAACTGAAACAGGCGACTGAGCATTCACTGGCAATGGCTGCCAAGGCCGAGGAGGCCAGCAAGGCCAAAAGCCTGTTCCTCGCCAATATGAGCCATGAAATCCGCACCCCGATGAATGCCATCATCGGCATGAGCTACCTTGCCCTCAGCACACAACTGGATCAGCGCCAATACGATTACGTGACCCAGATACAAAATGCGGCGCAATCGTTGCTACGCATCATCAATGACATTCTGGACTTTTCCAAGATCGAAGCAGGCAAGCTGGTGTTGGAATCAACCGCTTTCCGGCTAGAGGATATGGTGAGCAGTGTCCTGACCCTGCAACGCCAACGGGCGCTGGAAAAAGGTATCGAGTTGTTGCTGGATTTGCGCAGTATTTGCCTGATGGGCGAGCAGGGGACATTTTTTGGCGATCCGTTGCGGCTGGAGCAAATCCTCACCAATCTGTTGACCAATGGTGTGAAATTTACCGATGAGGGTTATGTGCTGCTGTGTATCGAAGAGCTGGAGCGCGGGGAACAGACCAGTCGCTTGCGCTTCTGCATTGAGGATAGCGGTATCGGCATGGATGCCAAGGCGGTGAATGGCCTGTTTCAGGAGTTTTCCCAAGCGGATGACTCGACCACCCGCCGCTATGGGGGTACAGGGTTGGGCTTGAGCATTGTTAAGCGTTTGCTGGATCTGATGGGGGGGGAGATCAGTGTCAGCAGTGAACTCGGTCGCGGCTCACGCTTTACCCTTGAGCTGACGCTGGAACATGCCGCTCAGGTTATGGAGCCTTTGCCGGTCAATCATACCTTGAAGCGGCGGGCGCTGGTTGTGGATGACCACAAGCCTGCCCGCTCTGTGCTGTGCCGTCAGTTGAAACAGCGGGGCATTGACTGTGATGATGCCGAATCAGGTGCAATAGCACTCGCGATGCTCCAGCAGCCGGGGGTGGTGTATGATCTGGTGTTTACCGATTGGGTGATGCCGGGGATTAGTAGCGAGGCGCTGGTTACTGCGATCAAGGCGTTACCCCTTGCCACACCGCCGCTGATTGTGGTGGTTTCCGCTTATGATCTTGAGCAAATTCACCAGCTTTACGGGCAGCAGCATATTGACCATTTCCTGCCTAAGCCGGTGTTGCCCAAGGATTTGTACAAACTGCTTAATCAGTCTTCGTCTGAGGAACGTGCGGTCAGTACGCTGGCCGGTGATGTTGCTGTCAGCCTGCGGGGCAAGCGGATTCTGGTGGTGGAAGATAACCCGATCAATCAGTTGATTGCGTCGGAAATCCTTAGTCAATACGGCGCGATGATCGACTGTGCTGATAATGGTCAGGAAGGTGTTGAGAAAATCTTGGCAGCCCGCGAGCAGCCGTATCACGCGGTGCTGATGGACATCCAGATGCCGGTGATGGATGGTTACGAAGCGACGCGCATGGTGCGTAGCCACGCCTATTTTGCAACCCTACCCATTATTGCGCTGACCGCGAATGCCATGCTCGAAGAAAAGGAGCGTTGTCTGGCGGCAGGCATGAATGCCCACGTTACCAAACCCTTTGAACCAGAGGCGTTGCTGCAAACACTCATGGAACTGATCAGGTTGCGCGGCAAACCCCGTCCTTCAGGTCGGGGAGGATAGCGCGGGTGGCGAAGCCGCCCTATGTTCGGTAGTTTTGTCGGATAATCCGTGCAGTTTAACGCAGAATACCCACTCCAGCCGCTCTTGTTTAGCTACACTCCGAAGATGCAACGACGCCAAGCCTTCAAATACGAACTCATGCCCAATGGTGAGACGCAGCGTCAACTACGCCGTTTTGCTGGGTCATGCCGCTTCGTTTACAACAAGGCGTTAGCGTTGCAGCAAGCCAATCATGAAGCGGGTGAAAAATTCATCTCAAGCTCGACCCAGGCAATAGCCGAATTTTTCTGCCAAAAATCGGCTGGATACGCTACCGCAATAGCCGCGATGTGCTGGGAGAACTACGCAATGTCACGGTTTCCAGCAAAGGCGGGAAATGGTTTGCCAGCATCCAAACCCAGCGCGAAGTGGAATTGCCAGCCACACTCGCAACCACTGCTATCGGTATTGACCTTGGGATAGCGCGTTTTGCGACGCTCTCCGATGGCACATGGATGGAATCGCGTAACAGCTTCAAGAGCAAGCAAGCCACACTCGCCAAATACCAACGGGGCATGGCGCACAAACAAAAGTTCAGCAACAACTGGAAAAAGGCCAAAGCCAACGTTCAAAAAATTCACATGCAAATCGCCAATGCCCGCCGTGATTTCCTGCACAAGGCGACGACCACGCTCAGCCAAAACCACGCGCTCGTGTTCATCGAAGATTTGCAGGTACGGAATATGTCCAAGTCAGCGGCAGGCACAGCGGAAAACCCCGGTAAAAACGTTGCCCAGAAATCTGGCTTAAACAAAGCCATTCTCGACCAAGGCTGGGGTGAATTTCGACGGCAACTTGACTACAAGCTGGCATGGAAAGGCGGGATGTTGTTTGCCGTGCCGCCGCATTATACCAGTCAAGAATGCCCCGAATGCCATCATATGTCGGCAGATAACCGCCAGACGCAAGCCAAGTTTGTGTGCGTGAAATGCCACTATGAAAATCATGCCGATCATGTCGGCGCGATCAATATCAAAGAGCGGGGATACCGCTTGTTAGCCTGTGGAGATGCGGCATTAAGCCGCTCGATGAAGCAGGAACCCGCCGAAGTCAGTCAGCTATCTAGCTGAATGCAGTAGGAATCCCCTTCCTTCAGGGAGGGGAGGATGTCAACGAATAAAGTCTACGCCTGCGTTTGTCCAATAATTAATCTTCGCTTCAGCCAGTCTGGTTATAATTATCCCAATAATCATCATAATTAGAAGTCAGGTCTACTCATGTCTGCTCAAACCAAATTTTGCCTGTTCTTTACGGCTGCCACACTGCTCAATCTAGTGCTGGTTTCCTTGGATTCGGCTACGCCTGCCAAGCAAGGTGAAACCGTGTATGCGGTGATGCATCAGCTAAATACCCGCGTTTATAACACCCTTGCCCTCAACCCTTGACCCAAGTGGAAGCACAATGACAATACCCTGTATGACGGCACCTGAAACCATACCTGCGTCATCAAGACGCCTTCACCTGCTCAAAGAATTGCTGGCAGTACAGCGGCAACTGGTAGCCGCCACCCGGGAACAGGTGACCTTGCGGCGGCGGGTTTCCGCACTGGAAAATAGCTTGGGGGCAAGTGAACAACCAAGTCCAACCGCCACCCAGTAGCTTGAGCATAACGATGCTTAAGATCCGTCCTGCAATCCGCCAGCGGGTAACGCTTGCACCGCTGGCTGGTTGTTTATCAGTAATCGCGTAAAACCTCGTCCTTCAAGGCGGGGATATAAGCGTCTTCGACTTTCTTGTCAGTGGGCGTTTGAGTGCAATCAGGTGTGGAATTTCGCTAATGCTTACACGGCGGAATACAGCAACATGCCCATTCCCGGTGTAGGTTGGGTGCGCAGCAACATCACCGCCTTCGACCTCGCCAAACAGCAGGCAGCGTACAAAAAAGAGCGCGGCTTCACCCTACATTCGCAAACCGTGCAAGAAGTCACTGAGGCACACGCGAAAGCCCGCAAACAGTTCAAAAAAGACAAATTGCGCTGGCGGATTTCCGGTGGCTCCCAACGTTCGTTGGGCTGGATTCCCTTCAAGTCGGGTGCGGCGGTTTGGAAAGACGGACAAGTTCGCTATAACAAACATTTTTTCAAGGTGTGGGACAGTTACGGCTTGTCACAATACGCCTTCCGTTCCGGCTCGTTTTCCGAAGATGCGCGGGGTCGGTGGTATTTCAATGTGGTGGTGCAGGTTGAGGTTGCCACCCATGAAAGCCAAACCGCGATTGGCATTGACCTTGGGTTAAAAACCACGGCCACCTGTAGTGATGGCACGGTGTTGGAACGCCAGCAGCGTTACCGAAATCTTGAAGTGAAGCTCGGCAAAGCCCAACGTGCCAAACAAAAACGGCGCGTGAAAGCGATTCATGCCAAAATCAAACACCAACGCAAGGACGATACCCACAAATTCACCACCGCACTGGTGCAACAGCACGGTGCTATATTCGTCGGCAACGTCAGCAGTGCTGGCCTAGCAAAAACCACGATGGCTAAAAGCGTCTTGGATGCAGGCTGGTTCATGCTTAAAACCCAACTGAAATACAAAGCGATCGCGCGGTCAGTGGTGTTTGAAGAAGTCAACGAAGCGTACAGTACCCAGACGTGTTCGTGTTGCGGCAGTCTTTCCGTCAACAGTCCGAAAGGTAGAGCAGGGCTTGGAATAAGGGAGTGGATGTGTGCCGACTGTGGCACGCTGCACGACAGAGATGTCAATGCAGCCCGCAACATTCTCGCGGCTGGGCATAGCCGTCTCGCGGGAGGAATCCTCGCCCGTTAGGACGGGGAGGATGTCAATTTCCCTAGCGATTGGGTTAGTTCGCCTGAATCCTGGCTGAATAAAAAATAATCAAGCCCCAAACTAGGGCAATTCACGTTGCCATCGAATAAATCGAACATAACGTTAGAAACAATCCACTGTTAAATGCATTAACATCTGCTTATACTGCCCCCATTCCAATCAGTTTTATAGATTGTTACGTAATTGTTAAATTGTTTTTTCTCAAAAGGAGATCAACCATGTTTGAAAATAAAGAAGGTCAACGTATTCCTAACGTTACATTCCGTACTCGCCAAAACAATGCGTGGGTTGATGTGCAAAGTGCCGACCTGTTTGCGGGCAAGACCGTGATCGTCTTCTCACTGCCGGGCGCATTTACCCCGACTTGTTCGTCTACGCACGTACCGCGTTACAACCAGATGGCGGATACCTTCAAGAAGCTGGGTGTCGATGAAATCATCTGCATGTCGGTCAACGATACTTTCGTTATGAACGAGTGGAAAGTGGACCAGAAAGCCGACAAAATCACCTTCATCCCGGACGGTAACGGTGACTTCACCGACGGTATGGGTCTGTTGGTCGACAAGAACGACATCGGTTTCGGCAAGCGTTCATGGCGTTATTCCATGCTGGTGAAAGACGGCGTGGTTGAGAAAATGTTCATCGAACCTAATAAGCCGGGCGACCCGTTTGAAGTATCCGATGCGGATACTATGCTGGCCTACATTGCACCGAATGAACAAGCACCGCTGGATGTTACCGTATTCACCCGTCAAGGTTGCCCATTCTGCGCCCGTGCCAAAGGCATGTTGCATGATGCTCAAATTGATTTTGACGAAATGGAACTGAACCGCGATTATACCAACCGTAGCCTGCGTGCCACTGCGGGCGTGGACATGGTTCCACAAGTGTTCATCAACGGTGAGTTGATTGGCGGATCGGACAAACTGGAAGCGTGGTTGAAAGCACGTTAAGAAGGAGTAGGGCATGAGCCAACATTACGATTTAATCGCCATTGGCGGCGGTAGCGGCGGCCTGTCGGTTGTCGAAAAGGCCGCAAAGCACGGCGCGAAATGTGCCGTGGTGGAAGTCAACGACGACCTCGGCGGTACGTGCGTCAACCGTGGCTGTGTACCGAAAAAGGTCATGTGGTTCGCGGCGAATCTGGCTCATGCCCAACACGATGCGCAGGATTACGGTTTCGCCACGGTTCCCGGCAAGCTCGATTGGGGCAAGCTGGTGATGAAGCGCGAAAACATGATCGGCGGCATCAACGACTGGTATCTGGATAGCTTCCTCAGCGAAGCGGGCATTGACCTGATCGAAGGTCAGGCACGGTTTGTCGATGCAAAAACGCTGCAAGTAAATGGCGAAACCTACACCGCTGACCACATCGTGATTGCCACGGGTGGTCGCCCGGTGGTGCCGACGGATATTCCCGGTGCGGAACACGGCATCAGCTCCGACGGCTTTTTCGCGCTGGATGAACAGCCTGAAAAAGTGGCGGTAGTTGGTGGCGGTTACATCGCACTGGAACTGGCGGGTGTGTTGAATGCGCTAGGTTCAGAAACCCACATGCTGCACCAGGGTTTCCCGGTGTTGATCGGTTTTGACAGCCTGATGCAGAAAACCTTGCGTGCGCAAATGGAAGCCGATGGCGTGCATTTCAATGACAACGGCAAGATTGCCAGCGTCGACAAGCAGGCTGACGGCAAACTGAGCATTCAGTACGTCGATGGCAGCACGCTGGGCGATGTTGACCAATTATTGTGGGCGATTGGCCGCAAGAACAACACCGATGACCTCGGTCTGGAAAACATTGGCTTGGCACTTGCGCCCGGTGGTTTCATCGACGTAAACGACTATCAGGAAACCAGCGTTCCCGGTGTTTACGCGATTGGTGACATCATCAATAAGCGCGGTGTGCAACTGACTCCGGTGGCAATTGCCGCAGGGCGTCGTCTCGGCGACCGTTTATTTGGTGGCATGAAAGACCGCAAGCTCGACTACAGCCTGATCCCCACGGTGATGTTCACGCATCCACCGATTGGCACGATTGGTCTGTCGGAAGAAGCCGCACGGGAAAAATACGGCGACGCGGTGAAGGTGTACAGCACCGAATTCACCCCCATGTATTATTCCTTCGTCAAACACAAAGCCAAGACGGCAATGAAGCTAGTGGTAGTCGGTGAAGACGAAAAGATCGTCGGCTGCCACGCCATTGGTTTGGGTGTGGATGAAATGATGCAAGGTTTCGCGGTGGCTATCCGTATGGGTGCAACCAAGCAAGACTTTGACGACACCATCGCCATTCACCCTGTCAGTGCCGAAGAACTGGTCACGATGAAATAACCTTCTGGAAGAGTGGAAGAGGGCGTATGCAATACGCCCCTACCGGGAACAATATTCGTAGGGGCGTATTGCATACGCCCTCTTCGTTCTTCCCGATTATTTCCGCAATAAACTTACTCCATACATCACCAACACCATCCCCGCCAAATGGAACCAGCCAAACGGTTCACCCAACAGCCACACCGCCAGTAAGATCGTAAACACGGGTCCCACTGTACCCACTATGCTGGTTTTCGCCGCACCAATCCGCGCAATGGCTTCACTGATCATAAAGCTCGGCAATACCGTGCTGAATACTGATAACAACACCGCATAACCCCATACCGGCAGGGGCACTGCCAAATCCGCGAGGGCGTGCGTCGCCAGAAAGTGCACAAAGATGAATAACGTCGACGCCAACATGGCAATGCTAGTGAATAACAGGCTACCCAGCTTGCCAATCAGACGTTTGCTGAAGACCACGTAACACGCAAAGGTAAGCGCTGCCATTGTCACCAACATCACGCCTAGCCGCGCATTGCCGTCGTTCCATTGCGCTTCGTGTGCATACAGCAACACAATGCCGCTGTAAGTCAGTACCAGCGCCAATACAATCCGCCAAGTGATTTTTTCCCGCAAAAATACCCAGCCTAGCAAGGTAGTCATGATCGGGTAGGTATACAGCGTCAGGCGTTCGAGTTGCGCGGAAATGTGCTGCAAGCCTTCCATATCCAGCCACGAGGCGAGGTAATAGCCCATGAAACCCAGCCCCAACAAGGTGAGTAATTCCAGTGGCACGGGTTTCAGCGTTTGCGGTTTACGCAGCAGCCAGCCGAGGATAACCGCGTAAAACGGTAGCGCCAGCAACATCCGCAGCGTCAGCAGAGTGGTGGTATCCACCCCGTGTGCGTAAGCCAGTTTGATGAAAATGGATTTCAGTGCAAACAAGGCCGTGCCGCCAATCGCTAGCCATAGGCCAAATTGCATGGTATTTCCCAGTGTGATCGAGGGCGTAATCTAATACAACTGCTTGCCTACTGCCATGACTTTTTTCACCAGCTTTTTGTGGGTGACGCCGTTGACCAGAAATACGGTATGTTGGGTTTGTTGCAGGGTTTCGAGCAAGGTTTGCTGCAAGCGTTCCTCATTCATGATGAAGCCTTTGATTTTTACCGCGAGCACGAATACCGGCTCATGGGGGAAATTGCGTACCTGTTTTTGTGCTACCCAGACTTCGCTGACGTGTTGATGGCGGTTGAGTGCGCCGATCAGTTCGCGCTCGAAGTCATAGCCGCCGTTTTCCACCACTTCCGGGAAGATTAGCATGTCTACATCGTCGATCTGGGCGCGTTCTTGTTGGGCTTCGTGCATCATCTCATTGGCGGCTTCCAGCTTGATCAGCCATGTGCTGGCTTGCTGTGGCTGTTGATGGAGGGTGTAATAACGCCAGCATTCATCGGCAGCATAGACCCGCAAGGCCGGGTTTTTCATGGCTTGCTCAAGATGACGGATACCACCGGGGTCATTCTGTGCCAGCAATAACCGCCCGATGGCAAGGTCGGCGGCGCTGTCGTCTGGGTATTCGGCGGCGTATTGCAGGTACAGGGAAAGTGCATCCTGATCTGGTTGGTATTGTTCCGTCAGGCTGGCGAGTTGCCAACGCTCATCGGCCGTCAGGGTGTGGTCATCACGCTCGCTCAGGGTGGCAATGGTGTGCTGAGCTGTTTGGGCGCGTTGGTAAAAGTTCTCCCATTGGGCGCTGTTGTCGTTGACCCATTGCTGGTCGAAATGCTGGATGACGCGCTTGATGCCGCTGCCGAGCCACTGGATGGCTTTGCTGTCATCGGATTCGGCTTTTAACCCGGTGGCTTTGAGGGCTTTGAGACGTTCCATCAGCGAAGGGTGAGTATCTGCCGGGTCGGTTTTGCGGGTCAGCACGGTATGTAAGTGGCGCTTGAAGGCTTCATGCTGCGGTTGCGGCTGTTGGTAGAATTGTTGCAATTGGCTATACGTGGCTTGATCGGCGTGTGCTTGCGTATGGGCTTTGCGGTAAAACGGCTTCCAGAATTGTTCCCCGGTGAACGCGTCGTAGACATGGACAGCCACCAGCGCGGAAGCAGCCGTGTCGGGTGAGGTCAGTTTGCCCGCCAGCGCATCGGCTTCGTATTCGTTGTCACGCGCTAACACGTAGGAATAACCCGCAAAATAGGGGGCATACCAGTTCAAAAAACGCCGTATCAGCCCGGTTCCCCACGCATTGGTTTGCTGGAAGGCTTGACTGACTTGTGTCCAGCTTTGGCGCACGCGGTAGATCCAGCCCGCAAATTTGCTGTGATTGCCGGAAAGGTGCGCCAACTCATGTGCCAATACTGCCCGTGTTTGGGAAGGGGAAAGCGCCAGCAACAGTTCCAGCCCGAGAATCAGGGTGTTGTGGTAGGGGCCGATAATGCCCAGACGCGGGGTTTGGGCAATGGCGGCATTCATCGCCGGGGTGAGGATGATGCTGTGAATTGGCGGTGTTGCCAGTTGCTGGCTTAATGCCCTGACTTCTGCCCAGAGTTGCGGAAAATCGGTTGGTTGCAGCTCATAGCCAGTAGGCGCAGGGATACGCACCAACAGTGAACGCCCCAGCACCCAGATCAGGCCACCCAGCACCACAATCAACTTGCTTTTGAACAGCAGCAACAGTACGGCAGAACTGGTGAAGGCCAGCCAGACGGTTCCACCAGCAAGCGCCAGCAACAAGGCGAATAGCCCGATGATAACGCCGTACCCCAGCAAGGCCAGCCATTGCAGGCGGCGTTTGTAGGCAGCGGGGTGTTGTGTAATTTCCTGCTCGGCGCGATGCACCAAATCTTCAAATTGTTGACGGTATTCGGTCGAGGTTTTCATGCTGGGGCGGCTGTATTTATTGGGGTTATTAATAGATTGACTTCCTCCCCTCCCTAAAGGAAGGGGATTCCTAATTCATCGAGAACAGGACAACGACACCGAAATGCCATCACCACTAACATTCTCTCCAAAGGCTAACACCGCTAGTCCGGCGGCTAAAATGTTTACCGCTGCATTCACGTCACGGTCATGGGTTGCGCCACATTCGGGGCACTCCCAAGACCGCACATCCAGCGGCATGTTTTCTTTCACAAACCCGCAACAGGAACAACGTTTGCTGGACGGGAAAAACCGCCCGATCTCAACGTATGTCCTGCCAGACCAACCAGACTTGTATTCAAGCTGTCGGGTAAATTCGCCCCAGCTTGCATCAGCAATGTGTTTGGCTAGTTTCGGGTTCTTTATCATGTTCTTCACAGCAAGATTTTCAGCACAGATCACTTGGTTCTCGTTAACTAATCTGCGGGACAACTTGTGCAAGTTGTCCGAACGGCAATCGGAGATTTTCGCGTGAACACGGGCAACCTTGCGTTTAGCTTTCAACCTGTTCTTGCTACCGAGTTTTTTCTTGGCAAGACGGCGTTGATACTTCGCCAGTTTAACCGCGTGTTGGGCGGTATGACGGGGATTGCCGGACTTGAAGCCGTTGCTAGTGACGAACAAATCCTTGATGCCCACGTCAATGCCCACCTTTTTATCGGTGACAGGCAACAACGTGGGTTCAAATTCACACAGGCAAGACACGAAGTAGCGTCCGGCCTGATCTTTGGAAACAGTAACGGTGGTAGGGTCAGCAGGAAGCTGACGGCTCCACTTGATAGCCAACGGCTTGTCACACTTAGCCAGTTTCAGTTCACCGTTTTTAAAGGTGAAAGCTCGGTAAGTAAACTCTGCCGACTGGCGGTGTTTTTTGGATTTGAAGACAGGGTATTTTGCCCTGCCTTCAAAGAAGTTCTTGAATGCGGTTTGCTGGTTCCGCAAGCATTGTTGCAGCGGAACACTGGAAACATCATTCAGGAACAGGGACACAGGGAGCTTCTTGATGGCGGTCAATCTGGCGTTTGCGCCCGTATAACCGACTTTTTCCTGAGACTGGTAATACGCATCAGTGCGGTAACGCAAGATGCTGTTGTACACGTAACGCACACATCCGAACGTCTGAGCCAGCAGCTTTTCTTGCTGCTGGTCAGGGTAGAATCGGAATTTATAGGCGCGTTTCGTTTTCATGTTTCACCTTTTACTACATATCATGTGAAAGTTAAATAACTAAAGGTAGCCTAACGAAAAGAGGAGCGAGAACAGGGTCGGCTAACGCCGACGTGCTATCCCTCCCCGACCTAAAGGACGGGGTATCTCGCGCAAGATAGATGAAGTCTAGCAAAGGTTTGTTTAAACGCGGCAATTTTTCGGATTGAAGGCACTAAATAGAGAGCCGCCTTATGTTATTTTCCACGATGCGACCTTGTTGCACATGACGAATGAATGCCCGCAAACCTTGGAGGCGATGCGGGGTATTGCCGGTATTGGCGAACGCAAACTTACGCAGTATGGGCAGGCGTTTTTGGCGGTGGTGTTGGAGAGTTAACCCTTAATGGCAGCAAATAGGCTATCGACAGAATAAGATTGTTGCCATGCCTGACGGTCTAGCGTGTAGTTGCCGTGGCCTTTGTCGTATTGCTGCATGAAGCGGATTAGCCCGACTACGCCAAGGCTGTTGCGCAGGGCTTGGAGTGCTTGCCGCTGGATTTCTTGTTCGGTGAGATAATTTCTTTTCATGTTCAGTAGTATAGTAAAGAAGGCAGCAGATAGATCGAAGTGAAAATCCCTCTTGCCCCTCGCCCCTTGAGGGAGAGGGGTTGGGGTGAGGGGTTCTTACTGCAACCCCTCCAACAACAAAACCAACTCCGCCGCCAAGTCATACTTCAACCCCTCATCCTCCGCCAAATCCCGCTCCCCGGCGATAATCGCTTGCAGCTTGTGCAGGAAGTTTTTGTTGTCTTGCCAATCTTCACGTTCAAGCAATTGCCCGATTACCTGACCAATCTCCGCCGTATCCCCCTGCTGTATCGCCAGCCCCACTGCCAAAGCCAAACGCCCGCCGCTTTCATGATTCTCCCCTCCATCCCGCCGATACGCCAGAAATGTTGCCAGTGCCTTTTGCCGTGCATCATTGGCTGCTGGTGGATTGCCGCTGGCTTGTTCCAGATCGTGTAGGATGTTCCATGTTAGCCAAGGTTGAGCCGTATGACCAAATGCCTGCCCACACTCAATCGCCCTCAACAGTTCCGGGCGGGCTTCGTCATAGCATTGGATTTTGATCAAGGTATCCGCGAGGTTGCTACGCCGAGTCCCTTCCTTGAATTTATCGCCAATTGCAACAGCAATATCCGCTGCCTGCCGATGAAAACTCACTGCCTGTTCCGCACGATTCCATGCATCATAAAGATTACCCAGTTCATCTAAGCTACTCGCTTCATCTGATTTATTGCCTTGCTGGCTGAATATCGACATGGATCGCCGATATGCTTTCTCAGCCTGTGCAAAATCGCCTGCCATCCTGTACGTCATCCCGATCTGATGCCAAACCGTTGCTTCTGTACCCAGTTCACCCAGTTGCTGGAACAGTACCAATGCTTGCCGATAGTCTTGTAGGGCATCGGCATAGTGTTTTTGATCTTTGCGTACCGTAGCAAGCCGACTTTTGTTAGCCGCAACATCTCGTGTATCTTCCCGTTTTTCAGCACGTTTAATGCCTTCCTCATATGTCGCTGCCGCAGCTTCCAATTGTCCCAAGTCTTGCAGGCAATCACCCTGTTCCGTCAAAGCTACTGAAGCCATCCTTGCTCCGCTTTCCCCCAATGCTTCAAAACGCTGTCGCGCTTCTCGCAAATAGGGCAAGGCTTGTGTGGATGCACCGCCTGTATTCAATATTTGTCCGACTAACTTGATTGCTAGTGCCAGATCGTAATCCGCTCCAGCATACGCCTGTTCCCCAGCCTGCTGGCACTGTTTCAACAAGGTTCGTGCTGCCTGAAAAGCGGCTTGTATATCGCCTTGTTGCAACAGGCGTTCAAGGTTCATGCCTTCACTTTGAAAGCGGGCATTGCTCCACTCACCAAGAGCCTGCACTGCCTGCGTCCGCCATGCAACCACCTGAGCTAGAGCCAGCGGTTGATGCAGGTATTCAAGCAGTTGCTCAATATTGCCTGCTTTACCAACCATCACTTCCGCCGTCACATTTCCGGTTTGTAAATCTGCCCCCAGCGTTTGTAGATAAGTCATCAGGTTGGTCAGTTCCAGTTGGGTGAGTTGTGATTGCAGTTTGGTATCTTTGAACTTCTGTTGATAGAGAAAATCCACCAGTTCCCCCATCACTTCCCGCCAGCGTTGCCGATAGCCCTCGCGTTGTTGCACTGTCAGCTCTAAATCAAGTGTCGCAGGCAAGGCGGGATCAAGGCGAATGTAGCCGTAGTCGCCGATGGG
This sequence comes from Thiothrix litoralis, assembly GCF_017901135.1. Lineage (NCBI taxonomy): Bacteria > Pseudomonadati > Pseudomonadota > Gammaproteobacteria > Thiotrichales > Thiotrichaceae > Thiothrix > Thiothrix litoralis. Next base: position 3,648,315 of record NZ_CP072801.1, read on the forward strand.
TTGTGCCAGACCAACCTGAATCATCTCTTGAATGATGGTAGTGATTTGGTTTCCCTCCACATTCAAAACATACGCCATATTTGTAGAGCTGCTGCCATCCTGAAACACTGCCAACCCCGCAATCTGCTCGCGCACTTCCGGCGACAGCCGCCGCAGGGAGAGTTCGACGCTGGCGAACAGCGACAGTTCGCGCTGCCCCGGATGGCGTTGTTCCAGTTCCTGCATGATTGCCCGCACATTCGCGGTGGTCGCCTTCATCCCGCGCTGTGCCAGTTCCCGCGCCAGCAGCACCAATGCCCGCGCATGGCAACCGACCGAACCCACCAGATCGTCTACTTCCTGTGGCGTATTGCCCTGATCATCATGGCGCAGGTGCAAGCCTTCGTTGTTCATCACCTGCATCACCAACGCCTTGGCATCCGTCACGCTCAACGCCCCCAGCACAATCTCGCGGGCGGTGTGGTGGAACGGCGCGGGGAGTGGTTCGCGGGTAGTAAACAGGAGGTGGGGGTGAGGGAGCAGCTTTGCCAATACCCCCAACACCGCCCCCACATTCCCCCCATCCGCCAACAACGCCTCCACATTATCCACCACAATCAACACGCGCTCGTTTTCCAGCACCCGCCGGATTGCCTGCAAGGCTTTATCGGTGTCGCTGGCGTATTCCGCTGCAAAATTGTGATTCGCGTTCACCAATTGCTGGAGCAGTTGTTCCAGCACGTAGTCGGGGTGGGTGTACTGCTCGACGCTGACGAAGGCGCACCGCTCGAAGCGACGGCTTTGCACCAGCCACCGCGCCAACTCCACCGCCAGCGTGGTTTTGCCTTCGCCTCCTCGTCCCCGGATTACTGCATAAGGTTGTTGTTCCAGCAGGCGTTCCACGGTCAATAATTCGCGGCTACGTCCAACAAACTTGTATTCGTGTTCTGGTAACTTACCAAGCCGCGTCTGGCGTTGTTGCGCCGTCATCAATTGCGCGGTGGCGGATGGCAGCCGTGCGAACAACTGCGGGTCGTGCTGTTCCTGATACAGGATCGGCACAAACCAGTCCTGCAAGTGCAAATCGCCCGCGCCCGCAATCGGCAGGCGGAAGGTGTCGCGCATCAATTCCGTTTGCCCCGCCAGCATTGCCTTGCCAATGCGTTGCCCCTCCGCCAAGGTGCGGTAAAACTGCGTGACGAAACGCCGCGCCGTTGCCACCAGCACGCTGTGGGTCATGGCCACCACCGAGGTAATGCCTTCTTCCAGCAATTTGGCGGCAACCGAGGCGCTGGGGTCGGTATCGGTCTGCGCGGTTTGGCAGGCTTCGAGGAACACCAGCGGAATGCGGTAATCGCGCAACAGCACCGCCAGCGTGTCGGCGTGTACCAATTGCATCCGCCGGTTTTTCAACTCATGGCTATCCTGCGGGTCTTCAAAACACAACGCACCCAGCCCATACTGCTGGTCATAAATCCCGTGACCATCGAAATGGACGACGTGATAGGGTTCGCCCGCCTCACTGGCACGGCGCAATGCCTGTTCCAGTGCGCCTAAAGTCGGTGGTGTCAACACGCTCACTTGCACCAACTCGCCAAGGGTTGCTACCCCATCCACCAGCGGCAAGGCACTGGCACGGTGGTCGATATAACCCACGCCATCCTGTTCCGGGCGCGGACTCAGCAGCAAAATGCGGATCGGTAACTGGGTAATACTGGGCGGTTGCTGCGCGTAATTGGGCAACCGCCGCCGGATGCGCACCGGGTGTTTGCCCTCACTGACATAGCCTTTGCCATCGTGCAGCAACTCCCACGGCAGGCTTTGCAAGCGGCTGGCAGCGGTATTGGCATTGGCTTTTTCCGCATCGCTGGCATCCTCCAGCAACGCCGTTTCCACCAGCACGGAAAACAGGCGTTCGGATTCGGTGCGGGTGTTATGCCAAGCCGCTTTCACCGCCTGACATTCGGGCTTCTCCAACACGGCGGCGGATAGCTTCGCGCCCCATTGCGGCAATTGCGCTTCGGTACGTTGCGCCCGTTCGCGGAACAAGCCGACAGGCCATTGGTAATAGTCTTCCAGATACCAGCGCAGTTCATCCTGCTCAATCTGTCCGATGGGGGCGGTGAAGCGGAACGGGCGGCTGGTGACTTCGCGTTCTTTGCTGAGGTCGGCGGGGGTGTAGATCAGGGTTGCGCGGGCGCTGAGTTGTTCGCCGCCATCGGCGTTGTGCGTCATGCTGGGTTCGGTGAGTTCCAGCAGCAATTCGGCAACGGGTTTGTTTTCGACTTGTTGTTCCTGTGGCAAATCGTCGGGTAGGCGTTCGCCAAGGGCGGCGAGGATGCGCGGCATCGCTTCCTGCAATTTGCCGACTTCCAGCTCGATCTTTTCGCCAGCAGGCTCTTCCGTGAAATAGCGTTTCAGGGCTTTGGGCGTAATGCCGGGGAGCATCAGTGGAATCACGCGGTAATCGGCACGTTCCTTTTCGACCTGTTCCGCCAGTTCAATCTCGTCGAATACCCAGTCTGAATTGATGGTCTGCGGGCTGATCACCACCAGCACATGGCAGGCGGTGCGGATGGCTTCGGCAACTTCAGGCCAAAGTTTGTCGCCGCCGCGTAAGTTCTGCGAATCAACCCAAACGTTAAGGTGGTGGAGATCCAGCTTTTCACGCAGTTCCTTGACGAAAGCATCGTCAGCAGTCGCGTGGGAAATGAAGATGTGTTTGCCCAAAGTCGTTGACGACATGTGTAAGCCCCGTGTGCCGTAGTTTACAGCAGTATAGCAGAGGAGGGCGTATTGCATACGCCCTCTTCGTTCAGGGTTGTGTCATGGCAGGCAGCAAATTCGCCAAATTAACAAAATCTTCCACCGACAAGGTTTCAGCGCGTCGCACCGGATCAATCCCCACGCTTTCAATCTGTTCCACCGTCAGCAAGTCTTTCAACGTGTTGCGCAAGGTCTTGCGCCGCTGGGCAAAGGCTTGCTTTACCAGCTTTTCAAACTGTTCGGCATCGTTGGCGATAAAGGGTTGTGTCGCCCACGGTTTGAGGTACACCACCGCCGAATCGACCTTGGGAGGCGGGGTAAACGCGCCGGGGCCAATCTTCAACAGGTAATGTGGTTCGCAGTAGTATTGGACCATCACTGAGAGTCGCCCGTAATGGGCGCTGTCCGGTTCGGCGGTGAGCCGGTCGACCACTTCCTTTTGCAGCATGAACAGCATGTCGCGGATGTGTTCGCGGTGTTCCAGAAAGTGGAAAATCAGCGGGGTGGAAATGTTGTAAGGCAGGTTGCCGATAATGCGCAGCGTGTCGCCGTCCCCGCGTAGGCCGGGGATGTCGAGCTTGAGTGCATCTTGGGCGTGAATGTGCAATTTGCCTTGGGCTTGCGGCTGTTCTTGCCACCATGCAATCACGTCGCGGTCGATTTCGACGACATCGAGACGGGGCAGCAATTCGAGCAGCGGGAAGGTGAGTGCGCCGGGGCCGGGGCCGATTTCCACTACGTGATCAGTGGGTTGCAGGTTCACGGCGCGGAGCATGTTGTCGATGACGTTGCGGTCGTGCAGAAAATGCTGACCGAAACGCTTTTTGGCTTGTTGGTGGTACTGGCTCACTGTTGTTCCAATATTTTGAGTTCGACCCGACGGTTTTGCGCTTTACCATCAGGCGTGGCGTTGTCCGCAAGCGGGGTGTTGGGGCCGTAGCCTTTGGCGCTGAGCAACTCGGCTTTGATACCTTTTTCTACCAGATATTTCATCACGGCTTCAGCGCGGGATTGGGATAGCTTTTCGTTGGCTAGCGTGTCGCCGCTGCTGTCGGTGTGACCGCCTACTTCGATGTTCAGTTCGGGATGTTTGTTCAGGGTGATGGCGGCTTCGTCGAGAATGGGCAGGGAGTTCGCCGTTAGCACCGCAGAGCCGGTTTCAAAGTTGACACCTTTGAGGTTGATGTTTTCGGTTTTGGAGCAGCCAACCTGATTGACTTCGGTATTGGCGGCGGTCTTAGGGCAGAGATCCTCAGCGTCGGCAATGCCGTCTTGGTCGGCATCAGGGATGGCATCACAACCGTTGTCAGCGACTTTGACGCCTTCCTTGGTGTCGAGGCATTTGTCGGCGTCGTCAGGCACGCTGTCGCTGTCTTTCGGAGGTTCGCAGCCAGCCGCATCCACGCTGACACCTGCTGCGCTGTCAGGGCATTTATCGAATTTGTCAGGAATGCCGTCGGCATCGCTGTCTTTGGTTTCGTTTTCCAGAGCATTGGCAAGTTGTTGTTTTTCTTTGGCAAAACGTTGCTTCTCGCTTTCGATCTCGCTTTTTTCAGCCTTGCAGCTTTCCAGTTCAGCTTTTTTAACGCTCTCTGCCAATTCGCCTTTTAGGGCATTTAACTGGCTTTCGAGGTCGCCTTTGCCTTTGCTGGCGTCTTCAAGCTGCTTGCGGAGTTCGGCAATGGTTTTTTCCTGAAGCGACAGGGTTTCCTGTGCTTTGCTTTCCAGATCAGTTTGTTGCTGGCGCAGGCTGCTGAGGCTTTTGTTGAGCGCGTCGATTTGCTGAGTATTGGTGTTCTGGGTGGTGGTGGTTTGAGTGGTAGCCTGAGTGTTGGCAGGGCTGCCGGTCAGGTAATTGCTGCTGCGGTAGCCATAGCCTATATTGGGCCAGTTGAACGTTGGAAAGCTGGGCATCACCATTGGTGATGGTGTGGGGGGGGGTATCATTGACCCCGGCGCGAAATATTGTGTAGGGTTATAGTAATGCTGTTGTTGTGACCCTGTGGTATAGGGTTGGGTGTAATAAGTGGTAGCTGCCGGTGTGGTGGGGTAACGGTAAGTCGTGGTTGGGCTGACAGCCGTTCCGCTGGTGGTCGCGGTGATGTCAGCCTGAGGGTAAACGTAAATGCCCGCTGCGCTATTGCCAGTGGTATTGCCTGTTACTGCGGTGGTTGTGCCGCCATTTTGCGGGTAAACGTAAGTGCCTGTGATACCCATTCCTGTTGGCGTCGTGGTGGTTGTATGACTACCCGCCGGTTGGGTATAACTATAGGTTTGTTGCTGAGTAGTGGTGACACCATCGCTGCTGGTATTAGTGTCATCAGGTGGCAGGACACTGGGGTCAGGGAACTGTGGTGTTTCCGCGTAAGCAGAGGCTGACAGGGCAGACAGCATCGTCAAACTGGCAATAAGTTTGTGCATGAGTGAGCCTCTATCAAAAAACACGCTGGGCATTATTACGTGAATCGTTAAACTCTGCCACCGATAGACAAATCGCGCCGTGCTGCCGAAATCGTGATAGTAAACCCTGCGATGACATCCAGAAAGGCCATCCCGGTCAGGATCAGAAAGACGGAGTTTCCCGCCCACTCGTAAATCAGCCAAGCTGTCAGGTAGAAAATCAGTACGAAGGTTGAGAGTAAATGGTCAATAATGGTGACTTCTGAGGTACGGGTGGATTTGAAGAGCTCAACGTACAGGAAAATGACACCCAACAATACCATGAAGTCACCCCAGGTGGGCTTCCATAATGCGCCAGAGGGCAAATACAGGTGAAACAGCACGTGATTAAGGCCGTTAGGAAACAGGCTAACCTTGACCGCTAACCAGTAGATCACTAGTAAAATCCCGAAAAAGGGAATGATTTGTATGGCTCGAAACATAACGGCTAGTTGTTCTCCATTTATTAACCTTGAAAAGTTCCGCTTATCCGTGCGTTGTTGGTTAGGCGGCAGAAACCTGCGTACAGTATACCGTGTGCCACAAAGTATAAACGAAGGGTTTTACTTCGTCAGGCTTAAAACACAAAATTGCGCAGATTCAGTCTGTTGACTAGGGATGTAGCAGGCTGATGCGTTCGTCGGAATATGTTGTGGTGCGTAAGCCGCACGGCATATAGTCGTTGTGATCATGTGACCCAATACCAATAATAAAGGCACGTAGACAGAGAGATCCAATGATGAATAATAAAAAAGTACTTTCCTCCAAATGGGCTATCCTACCATTACTGTTCTGTTCTGCCGCTGTTCTCGCAGGAGATGGCGGTTATAACGGGTCGTATGCTCAACTTCCACCTTCTGAAACATCCTCCCTGACGCTGGAAAATGATGCGGCACAGCTTGCGCCTAATAGCCTGAATCAGGCGCAAGCGCTGGGTCAGCAAAGCGATGGTTTTCTGGAAGATTCCACTGAAACCTCCAGCATCAATACCGGCTATGTAGGTGGCAATACCCGCATTGGCATCGGTATCGACAGCGAACTCAAAGGCAAGCTAGAAGCCACCCAGATGCTGTATGAAACTGACGGCAGTGCTACCATCGGGCAGGGCTATCTGGGTGTAAATCCCAAGGCCGACAAAGCTGCGGGTGAAGAAACCATGACAGGCGTAGGCGCAAAGCTGAGCCACCACTGGGTATCAGGTGACCCGAATAACGCTACGCACGTTAACAAAGTTTTCGGTGCTTATGACCAGAATGAACTGAAAGACAAAAAAGCCACGATCGGCTACGGCCAAGAAAATGCCAACCTGTTTTGGTCAGGTCATGTTAGCAAAGGGCTTTCCGATTCCCGTACGACTGCCACGCCGGGTGTGAGCGAAAAAGCCTATGACCTGGGTGTGGGTGGTCGTCTGGGTGCTTACTTGCCTGACCAGAAAGTGCGCGTACAAGGCGGTTTGGATTACGAATGGGGCAAAGACTTTGCCGATAGTGAAAAGCGCCCGACCCAAACAACCTTGACAGGTGGCGTTGAAAAATTCTTCCCGGATAGCCCGCACAGCATTGGCGCTGAAGTGGAGGTATACAAGAAAGCCGGGGGCGCGATGGCGTCTGAAGATGCTGAAGCGCGTGGTGGTGTTTCCTACCGTTACGACATCGGCAGCGAAGCGGGCGTTTGGCAGCCTGAGCAGCGTTATCGCCGTATCCGTACTGAAATTCCGGGTGAGCAAATCAAGCAGCCGCCCAAGATCGAGCGGAAGCTGGTCAAAAACACCATGGAGCTGGAATCCGATACCTTCTTCAAGCTGGATCGTGCGGAACTGACGCCTGAGGCGAAAACACGGATGCAAGCGGTGCTGGCGCAACTGCGGGCGTCGGGGCATGAGGGTAATATTCGTATTACGGGTAACACGTGTGATAAGGGTTCCGAAGTGCATAACCAGAAACTGTCTGAGCGCCGTGCTAGTGCCGTGCGTGATTTCATGATCAAAAATGGCTTCAATGGCGATGAGTTGCTGGCACAAGGTTTGGGTGAAACCCAGCCGAAATACCCGAATACTGATGCAGAAGGCCACAAAAACCGCCGGGTTGACATCGAATACGTCACGTACCAAAACGAATACAAGGATGAAGTGATTGAGCAGGGCGGAACCAGCACGACAGACCCGAAAGTGGTGTGGCGCAAGGAACTGATCCCTGAGCCACCTCTTTGGGTACGTCAGGCATTGCGCAACGTTGCTGACCACAAGCAAACGGTGGATACCTATAAAACCACGGCGGGTACAGGTGGCGCTTCCACCCCGAATGCACCTGTGGCAGTCAACGATACTGCGACCACCACCAGTGGAACGCCGGTGACCATTGATGTATTGGCGAATGACACTGACCCGAATGCTGATGTCTTGAGCATTGTCGGCTTCAATCAGGGCAGCAATGGCGTAGTGACACAGGTAGGTAATGAGCTGGTATATACATCAGAACCGGGCTTTATCGGCACGGATAGCTTCACTTACATTGTTACCGATCCTGCGGGCAACCAAAGTACCGCAACGGTGACAGTGACCGTAGTGGCGGCTACCTCGAACGCACCCGTGGCAGTCAACGATAGCGCGACCACCACCAGTGGAACGCCGGTGACCATTGATGTATTGGCGAATGACACTGACCCGAATGCTGATGTCTTGAGCATTGCCAGCTTCAATCAGGGAGATAATGGCGCAGTGACACAAGTGGGTAATGAGTTGGCGTATACGCCCGTACCCGGCTTTACCGGCACGGATAGCTTCACTTACATTGTTACCGACCCTGCGGGCAACCAAAGTACCGCAACGGTGACAGTGACCGTGGTGGCGGCTACCTCGAACGCACCCGTGACAGTCAACGATAGCGCGACCACCACCAGTGGAACACCGGTGACCATTGATGTATTGGCGAATGATACAGACCCGAATGCTGATGTCTTGAGCATTACCAGCTTCAATCAGGGAGATAATGGCGCAGTGACACAAGTGGGTAATGAGCTGGTGTATACGCCCGTAGCGGATTTTACCGGCACGGATAGCTTCACTTACATTGTTACCGACCCTGCGGGCAACCAAAGTACCGGAACGGTGACAGTGACCGTGGTGGCGGCTACCTCGAACGCACCCGTGACAGTCAACGATAGCGCGACCACCACCAGTGAAACACCGGTGACCATTGATGTATTGGCGAATGATACAGACCCGAATGCTGATGTCTTGAGCATTGCCAGCTTCAATCAGGGAGATAATGGCGCAGTGACACAAGTGGGTAATGAGCTGGTGTATACGCCCGTAGCGGATTTTACCGGCACGGATAGCTTCACTTACATTGTTACCGATCCTGCGGGCAACCAAAGTACCGGAACGGTGACAGTGACCGTGGTGGTAGCTACCTCGAACGCACCTGTGGCAGTCAACGATAGCGCGACCACCACCAGTGGAACGCCGGTGGCCATTGATGTATTGGCGAATGATACTGATCCGAATGGTGATGTCTTGAGCATTGCCAGCTTCAATCAGGGAGACAATGGTGCGGTGACACAAGTGGGTAATGAGCTGGTATATACGCCCGTAGCGGGCTTTACCGGCGCAGATAGCTTCACTTACACCGTTACCGACCCTGCGGGCAATGGTACTGAGGCGACAGCGATCATTACTGTGACCAGCGTAACGCTTAACACACCAGTTGCTAACGTGGATCAGGTGGAAACCATGCAGAATACCCCAGTGACCATCATGGTGCTGGATAATGATACGGATCCCAATGGCGATACCCTGAGTATTTCAGCGGTTGGTTTAGAAGCGGCTCACGGTACAGCCAAGCAAAACGGTAGCAGCATTGTCTATACGCCAGATACTGGTTTTACGGGTGATGACAAGTTTACCTACACCATTACGAATAGCGACGGTAACACTGCAAAGACGGATGTTTTTGTGAAAATCAATGCGTCCGGCGGCAACTTGAGTACAGTCAATGACCTGTACACGGTTGACATGAACAGCAGTAATAACCTTTTCGATGTCATCAGCAATGATGAGGTACCTGCGACGGGGGCGACGGTTTCCATCGTAATAGCGCCTGGTAATGGTTCAGCCAGTGTTGTGGATAACAAAGTGGTGTATACCCCAGCGGCTAATTTCTCGGGTTTGGATAAGTTAAAGTATCGCTTAACGGATGATCGTGGTTTTACCTCAGAAACGTTTGTGGACATCACGGTGAGTGGCACAACCAACCCCGGTAATCTGGTTCTCAAAGATGATTATCTGTTGATTGCCCTCAACAATACGGTGACCCAAACCTTGCCTGTCTTGGCTAACGATGTAGGTGATGGGTTGGAAATCATCAGCGTCAGCACGCCGCGTTATGGCACGGCAGTGGTTAGCGCAGATGGCAAGTCCATCCGCTACACCTTGCGCAGTGGTTACTGTAATGATCATTCTTTTACCTACGTCGTGAAGGACAAGTATGGCAACCAAGCACAAGCAACGGTAGTGATCGACGTGTTGCCTGCTAATGTGAGTGATCCGAATAGCCCACCGGCTTAATTCGTACCTTTCACTTCAGGAAGGCCGCAGTGGTAACGCTGCGGCCTTTTTTATTCGCAGTCCTGAAGTTCAACACCATCATAAAAACATGCGATTTCCAGTGTTTGTCCAACCGATTCCAGTTTTAGCGTATTCGTCAACTGGCGGTATTCGTGCAAATGCCATTCATACGTACCGATGCGCTGGTAGTGTTCGACCAAGACCCTTTCCGAGTCGATCAGCACATAATCTTGCAAGCTGGGGATGGAGCGATAGTGCATGAATTTGTCGCCACGGTCATAGCTGCGGGTGCTGGGGGAAAGCACTTCGACGATCAGTACCGGATTCAGCAGGGTGCGGTTGTTATCGGTCAATTCGGGGGCGTGGCAATAGACCGAGGTATCCGGGTAAGTGTCTAGCCCTGATGGTGTGGATACCCGCATATCGCTGTTCATCGGTTGGCACGGTTTGCCGCGCAAGCGTACCGCGAGTTCAGTAGTCACATTCAAGCCGATGCGGGCGTGTTGGTAAGTGCCGCCTGCCATTGCAAACATTTGCCCACGGTAGAACTCGTGTTTTTCGGTTGCTGCTTCGTCTAATCGCAAGTAATCGTCACGGCTGATTTGGGTTTTGATGGCTTGCATGGTTGTCTCCACTGGGAAGGTTTGACTATACAGGCAATCGGCGGCGTTGCGCCATTTTCTGCGGTGTTGTCTGGCGGGGAAGTAGGTGCGGGCACAAAGTCGGGATGAGTTTTAGATGGCATATTTTTGTCTGTTAATTACTGTTTTTGTGATGATGGTCACTTTTTATCTGTGAAGCTTTTGTTAAGATCGGTGGTATTAGGGACACTTGTGATGAGTGAGGGCTTTGAAAATGTTGGACTATAAAAAATGCGGGGCGAATGAAATAACAAGTCTCCGCTCATTCAATAAGCAGATGCTTGCTGTATTGTTATTGCCTGAATGCTTTTCAATAGACCGTTAGAACATCATGTTAACTAAAGAGAAAATAGAGAAACCAAGAACTCCAAAAGAATTAAGAGAGTTTGTGAATAGCCATATACAAAGTGCAAAAAGCAACAAAAGTGAACGTCACAAAGCTTTTTTAAAGAAAGGAATTTATAAGGAATTCATTGACGAATTAATACCATTCAGTATATTTTGTAATCTGTATTACCCATTGAATGATGTGGAGATAAGTTTAATTATAGGAAGTCAATCCTATGATGCAACTGTAAAGAAAAAGTAACTACTCAGTCTATCCGAAAACCGCTCTGAGGGACTCAAACGGATTTCGTTCCTGAAGTTTGTCAGTTTCCCACACAGAACGAATGACACAAAAAGCATCAGCACCGCCCATTGCCCGGAATCCACCCGCCACCTTGAGTTTGACTTTGACGGGTCGAACAGCTCGTTCAGCCAGATTGTTGTCAAACGGTACGTCAAACCGCTGAATGAATCGCAACACCGAATCCTTGAAATCGCGCAGACGGCATAACAAGTTTCTGGCAGGGTCTTGTTTGGCTTTACCTTGTTTAGTAGGGCTGGTTTTGGGTTGTTCGGGGAAAATCAACAGTCCGTGGTTCAGCCATTGGTCATAACGCTGCTCCACGTCGGCAATTTGCTCCGGCGACAGTGACGTTTGTTGTACTGCTTTTGCCTGTGCCACGGCTGTTTTGGCATCAATCAAGACTTGTTTGAGTTGTGCTGGCCATTGATGCTTGAGGGTTTCATCAAAGTAGTTCAACTCCCGCAGCAGATGCGTTACGCAAAGGCTGTGTACCACATGATCAAAGCGGAAATAAGGTTTCCAATGATCATGAACCGCAACGCCTTGAAATACCGGTAGGATTCCCGCCGCCGTCATTGCCTCCTGTCCGCGCCGTGCATGGGCAGTGTAGTAAACGGCTTCCGGGGTGGCTGCCACATGCAGCCATTGGGTCTTGCCTTGCGCTCGGATACCACTTTCATCAAAGTTCGCCACGGCACTGCTGCTGATGGTGTCCCGAATGTCCGTGTACGTTGTCGCAAGGTTTTCACTCGCCTGACCGATCCAGCGTTGCACACTGCCATCGGAAGGCTTGACTCCGTATTGGTCGGACACAATCTCCGTTACCCGTGACAGCGAAATGAAGTGACCTTGTACTAAACCCACCGTATAGGCTTTCAGACGTGCGCCGTAACTGATGTAAGGCGGCAGGGACGTTGGGAACTTGCCTTTATGAACGTTGCCGCAGCTACAAGTGCCAATGAGTTGGCGGTATTCTGTCACCACGATTTGCGGAGCCGGGATGTCCCATTGCTGGCGGCGTTCACCTGTGTCGAGCAGGGCTTCGGACAAGGGTAAGCCGCATTCACAATGCCCTTCGATACCATAATGTTCCACATGATCAGGCGATGGGTGCATCATGAGGCTATGGCCCTTGTGACCCGGTTGCCCGCCTTTAGGGCGTTGCCCTAGCTGGCGGGGCTGTGCGGGCTGGCGTTTCAGTCCATCCGATGACGGCGGTTTATGCGAGTTCTTGCTGTTTTTGTTGGCCTGTGATTCCAGTTCATTCACGCGGGCAGTCAACTGATCAATGCGCTCAAATAGCATCAATACCAACTCCACCAAATCGGCGTGGCTTAACTGCTGGAGACTTTCTCGTGTCGGACGTGGGAGTTGGTTCATACGGGTAGCATAGCTGATTTTTCAGGAGACTGAGTAGTTACGATTTTTAATGACTTTTCGACGACGAATGCTACAAAAGTCCTTGTCTCTGGGCGATTTACTTCCTGTCATATAGTCGTGTTTTCATGTTGTTTTGATTAAAATTACTTAAATTTGGAATATCTAAAATAAACAAAATCACTCTCACATTTATCTCTCTGCTATGCTCTTCCAGCATCGCCCTAGCAAACTCTGCCTGCGATGCGCCGAAAAACGATTTCGACGGTTTATATTGCTTGAACAAGGTTTACCAAGAAGCCGATAAAGAACTCAATGAGAATTACAAAAAGCTCAAAGGCAAATTGGATAGCGAAGGCAAAGACCTTCTCAAATCCGGTCAATTGGCATGGATCGAAGACAGAAATTCCAGTTGCTCAAGACGTGAAGGCGATGAGTTTTTCGTTAATCTGGAGTGTGCGACGAATACCACCATCGAACGCTCGCAGTTTTTGCAAGACCGTATTCGTGAGTGTGTGAGTGCTGGCTGCCAAAACAGCAAGCTCTAAATTGCTTTGAAATTTATGGCTATTTTTGGTATTATTGTGGCTATAGTTTCTCGGCAATGAGGTGTTTCCATGTCAGAAGCAGCGATTTCCACGCTCAAAAATCATTTGCCCGAATGGGTGCATTTAGCTGAAACGGGGCAAGATATTCACATTACCCGCCACGGTAAACCCGTTGCAGTGATGATTTCCCTAGCCAAGTACCAACACGCCTTCACGGGCGGGGCAACTATTGTCAGTGCCTTCCGTCGTTGGCGCGAACAATATCCTGATGCGCAAGGTTTTACGGATGCTGAGCAGGCACAAATGCACCAACGCACCCGTGAACCCTACCCTGAAACGACTTCGGTTTGGGATTGAGGTTGGTGATGCGCTATTTATTGGATACCAACGTCATTTCCGAACAGACTAAGCCACTACCGAATGCTGGCGTTATCCGCCGTTGGGAGTTGGATAGCATATTTGCGTGTACTTCCGCCACCGTCTGGCATGAACTCTGGCACGGGGTGCATTTGCTGGATGAAGGCAAACGCAAACAAGGTTTGGTCGGGGCATTAGAGATTTTAAAAGCGAGTGGTTTACAGATCCTTCCATTCTGTGAGCAAGCGGCTGAATGGTTAGCGTTGGAACGTGTTCGGCTCAAACGCTTAGGATTAACACCACCGAAGTACGACAGCGAAATTGCTGCCGTGGCAGTGGTGAACAACCTGATTCTGGTGACACGCAACGTGGATGATTTTGTGATGTTCAGTGGCTTGCGGGTGGAAAACTGGTTTGAGAACGTTAGGTAAAACGCTAACGCTCTCATACTAACGGTTTAACCCAACACCGGCTTCACGCGGCTCGCCGCTTCCGCCGCTCGCGCCCGCGCTTCATCCGTATCCTTACCCCGCGCTAACGCCACACCCATACGGCGACGTTCAAACGATACGGGCTTGCCGAACAGGCGGATGTCGCTTTCCGGCACTTGCAGCGCGTGTTCGACGCCTTCAAACGCGATGCCTTCCGCCTCCATGCCGCCGTAAATCACCGCACTTGCCCCGGTGGAATGCAGCGCCGTATTCACTGGCAAACCCAGAATGGCGCGGGCGTGTAGCTCAAATTCGTTCTGAAACTGCGTTGCCATCGTCACCATGCCGGTGTCGTGCGGGCGTGGGCTGACTTCCGAAAACCATACGTCGTCACCTTTGACGAATAATTCCACTCCGAACAGGCCACGTCCGCCGAGGTTGCCGGTGACTTTCGCGGCGATGTCTTGCGCTTTGGCGAGGGCGCTGTCGGTCATCGGTTGCGACTGCCAGCTTTCGACGTAATCGCCTTTGACCTGACGATGCCCGATGGGGGCGCAAAAGTGGGTTTCGATTGCGCCGTTCGCACCCACGGCACGCACGGTCAACAGGGTGATTTCGTAATCAAAGTGGATGCATTCTTCCACGATCACCCGCCCGTGATTGACGCGCCCGGCGGAAAGGGCGTATTCCCATGCATCAGCCACATCCGCTGCACTTTTCAGCATGGATTGGCCTTTGCCGGAAGAGGACATGACGGGTTTGACGAAACACGGGTAGCCCACATCATCAGCAGCGGCTTGCATTTCGGCAAGGCTGGAGGCGAAGTGGTAACGCGAGGTCGGTACGCCGAGTTCTTCCGCTGCCAGACGGCGGATGCCTTCGCGGTTCATGGTCAATTGCGTGGTGCGGGCGGTGGGGATGACTTCGGCAAGGCCAGCCGCTTCGATGGCGGCCAATTCATCGGTGGCAATCGCTTCGATTTCAGGCACGATCAAGTGCGGCTTTTCGGCTTCCACCAAGGCACGCAAGGCTGCCGGGTCGGCCATATTGATGCTGTGGAAACGGTGTGCCACTTGATGCCCCGGCGCATTCGGGTAACGGTCTACCGCGATCACTTCGACCCCTAAACGTTGCAGGGCGATGATGACTTCCTTACCAAGTTCGCCGCTGCCAAGCAGCATGACGCGGGTGGCTGAAGGGGAGAGCGGGGTTCCGATACGCATAGTATTCTCCGGGGCAACAAGTGGATGAAAATTCTGGAGAATAGCACAAGCTGCACCAGCAGGTTAAAATCAGGCAATTTGATTCTTCAATGGATAATGCGATGACTTTCAAGGTAACGGTGCAGCCCTCCGGGCATACTTTTTTGGCAGAGGCGAATGAAACGGTGCTGGAGGCGGGTTTGCGCCAAGGCGTGGCTTTGCCATATGGCTGCCGGGGCGGGGTGTGCGGTTCGTGTGCCGCAACGGTGCTGAGTGGTCAGGTGCATTACCCGTTTGGTGAGCCGCAAGGGCTGGCGCCTTACGATGAGGAGCGCGGTAAAGCCTTTCTGTGCATGGCGGGGGCGTTGAGCGATCTGGAAATTGATTCCCCGCGTGTGGGCACAGAACCGGATATTGAAATCAAGGCGTTGCCGGTGCGGGTCGAAAAGCTGCGCAAGCTGGCGGATGATGTGATGGAACTGACCCTGAAATTGCCTGCGTCGGAACGTTTGCGCTTTTTGGCGGGGCAATACATCGACATTTTGTTGAAAGATGGCAAACGCCGGGGCTTTTCGTTGGCGAATGCGCCGTTTAACGACCAGTTTCTGGAATTGCATATCCGTCATGTGCCAGGTGGGTATTTCACCAATCATGTGTTCAATGAGATGAAGGAAAAGGCGTTGTTGCGGATTGAGGGGCCATTGGGCAGTTTCTACCTGCGCGAATCAGAACGTCCGTTGATCCTGATGGGGGGCGGTACGGGGTTTGCGCCACTCAAGGGGATGCTGGAGCAGATGATGGCGCAAGGTTTGGAAAAGCCGGTGCATCTGTATTGGGGCGTGCGTGCCAAGGCGGATTTGTACATGGATAACGTCATACGCAGTTGGGTTTCTCGCCACCCGCACCTGACTTATGTGCCAGTGCTGTCCGAACCGCAGCCGGAAGATCAGTGGCTAGGGCGTACTGGTTGGGTGCATGAGGCCGTGGCGGCTGATTTCCCGGCGTTATCCGGCCATGATGTGTACCTGAGTGGCCCACCGCCGATGGTGAATGCTGCCAAAACCGCATTTTTGGCGCATGGCCTGCCAGAAGCACAACTGTTTTACGATTCGTTTGAGTTTAGCCCTGATACCCTCAAAGCCATGCAGGAAACACAGCCATGAGTGAACACGAAGCGGGTTTTAGCTTGCACCCGCAATTGGCACAAGATACCCATTTGGTGACGGATTTGCCGCTGTGCCGGGTATTGTTGATGGATGAGTCGCGTTACCCGTGGTTCATCCTCGTGCCACGCCGTGCGGGTATTCGTGAAATCCATGAATTGACGCCAGCAGAACGCCAGCAGTTGTGGGCAGAGTCGGATCAGGTTAACCGTGCTTTGATGGCATTATTCCAGCCTGACAAGCTGAATCTAGCGGCGTTGGGGAATATGGTGCCGCAATTGCACTTGCACCACATTGCTCGCTTTCAGCGTGATGCGGCTTGGCCTGCACCGGTATGGGGGAAGTTTGTTCCAGAACCTTATGCTGCTGGAGCCGCAGCGTTACGTTGCGAGGCGATGCGCTCGCAACTGTAACGCCGAGGGGATGAGCTTACGCTTTATGCTTCGCTTCAATCATGTCATGGATGATCGGGTTCAGGATCAGTTCCATGGCCAGTACCATTTTGCCACCCGGCACGACGATGCTGTTACGGCGTGACATGAAGGAGTCGTGAACCATGGACAATAGGAATGGGAAGTCCACATTAAAACGTTTCGGGTCAGCGAAACGGATGATCACGAAACTTTCATCCGGTGATGGAATATCACGCGCAATGAACGGGTTGGAAGTATCCACGGTCGGCACACGCTGGAAGTTGATGTGGGTGCGCGAGAATTGCGGGGTGATGTGGTTAATGTAATCCGGCATCCGACGCATGATGGTGTCAACGGTCGCTTCCGGTGAATAGCCGCGCTCGGCGTGGTCACGGGAAATCTTCTGGATCCATTCCAGATTCACGCTGGGTACAACCCCAATCCCCAGATCCACGTATTTAGCCACGTCGTAGCCGCCGTATTTCTTGTCGGCGCTAGCATCTTTTACCAAGCCATGCAGCCCTTCGTAGAACAGGATGTCAGTCTTGGGTTCGGTATCTTCCCACGGAGTGAATTCGCCAGAACTCGCATTGCAAGCCACACCCAAATCCGCCAATCGCTTGACGTGATGCGCGGCTTCAGCATCGTTGTGCAAGTAGTAACGCTTTTTGCCGCTGCCGGTTTCGCCGTAGCTTTTGAACAGGGCTTCCAGTGAGTGGAAGTCGTTGGCGTGTGGGCCAAAGTGGCTGAAATTACTTTCTACTGCGGAGCGCTGCTTGAATTCAGCACGGGTAACGCTGTGGAAGCTATCGCCTTCCACCACCGCTGCCGTGATTTTTTCACGGAAGAAAATGTGCTCAAACGCGCGTTTGACGAAAGTGGTGCCAGCACCTGAGGAACCTGTTACAGCGATAACTGGGTGTTTTTGGGACATTGGAATTCTCCTCTCTAGAATGTGAATGCGCAATCGACCAACATTCTAACTAAATGGGCGGCTTGCCTGTATATGCCTTTCGATAGGGATACCCCAAGGCCATTGTCACTCAATCTTAATATTAGCTTAATCATGAGCTTAGGCAGGTTATCCCCAGAACCTGTGGATAACTATGTGGAAAGTTTTGTTTGAAGGGGTCTACAGGGCTTGTTTTATAAGGATTCTTGCCACATTGTGCAAAAAAACAACAATAAAAAAAGACTTATAAATCATTGTCTTGTAATTTTCCTAGTGTTTTGCGCCAGTATTGTTTTGTTTAAGATCAATTTTTTCTGTTTGTTGGACAGGATGTGCATAACTCTAAAAATTTTCCGTAAAAAGCCTTGACACAAGATGTAGTGTGACAGAGATTTTTCCCACACTAGAAGCATAATACGTGGGGATCCGCTATCATTACCGCCTTTCCAATTACTTAGCCCCTATTAGTTATGAAGCAAGCTCAGCCCCGTGTCGGTTTCGTTAGTCTCGGTTGTCCCAAAGCATTGGTGGATTCCGAACGTATCCTTACCCAATTGCGTGCCGAAGGTTATGAAATCAGCGGTAGTTACGATGATGCCGATCTGGTGGTGGTAAATACCTGCGGTTTCATTGATTCGGCGGTGGAAGAGTCGCTGGATGCGATTGGCGAAGCTTTGCATGAAAATGGCAAGGTGATCGTCACTGGCTGTCTGGGGGCAAACGCCGACAAGGTGCTGGATGCTTACCCTAACGTGCTGGCGGTCAGTGGCCCCCATGCTTATGAAGCGGTCATGCAATCGGTACACGCGCATCTGCCGCCGCTGCATGACCCGTATATGCACCTGATCCCGCCACAGGGTGTGCGCCTGACGCCGCGCCATTACGCTTACCTGAAGATTTCGGAAGGTTGTAACCACCGTTGTTCCTTCTGCATTATCCCGTCATTGCGGGGTGATCTGGTGTCGCGTCCGATCGGTGATGTGTTGCAGGAAGCTGAAAATCTGGTGAATGCCGGTGTCAGAGAATTGCTGGTGATTTCGCAAGACACCAGTGCTTATGGTATTGACGTGAAATACCGTACTGGTTTCTGGCAAGGCCGCCCGATCAAAACCCATTCCCAGCAGTTGGCGGAAGCCTTGGGCGACATGGGTGTATGGGTGCGTCTGCATTATGTTTACCCTTACCCGCACGTTGATAACCTGATTCCGTTGATGGCGGAAGGCAAAATTTTGCCGTATCTGGATATTCCTTTCCAGCACGCCAGCCCTTCGGTGCTGAAAGCCATGCGTCGCCCGGCTCATGCAGAGAAAGTCTTGGATCGCTTGAAGAATTGGCGTGAAACCTGCCCGGATATCGCGGTGCGCAGTACCTTCATTGTGGGTTTCCCCGGTGAAACCGAGGACGACTTTGAGATGCTGCTGGACTTTTTGCAGGAAGCGCAACTTGACCGAGTGGGCGCCTTCACGTACTCAGCAGTGGATGGCGCACCCGCCAATGCTATCGACGGCGCTGTCCCTGAGGAAGTCAAAGAGGAGCGGCTAGAACGTTTCATGGAAGTACAGGCTGACATCAGTGCCGCCAAGCTCAGCCGCCTGATCGGTAAAACCATGACCGTGCTGGTGGATGAGTCCGGGGATGGGCAAAGCATTGGGCGTACTCACCGCGATGCCCCTGAGATTGACGGCGAGGTAATCATTGAAGGGGTAGAATTGCCGGTAGGGGAATTTGCCCAAGTGCGCATTACTCACGCTGATGAGCATGACCTATGGGGGAAAATTTAATCATTATCAATAAGATAATTTAGTTTGCCCAGATTGTTCTATTTATTTGCTCTGCGAGTGAACTCTCGGGGGTGAGAGTTGACTAAAAATAGAACGATCCAAGGATGGCTGATCTTAAATAGTTACCGATTTGTTCAGTAAGTGATCATTGTCGCAGTGCTATAGTGCTGTGTATAATACACATGAATCAATTCAATTAATGGCTATTTGATAAGGCACCGATACAAGGGCTGATAAAGATGATTAAGATATTCAACAAATTATGTGGTTCTATCGTGGAGAACTTGCATGATGCGCTACCCGTGCTGCTCATTGTTATTTTTTATCAAATGACTATTTTGCAAATCCCTATCCAAGAAGTCATGGGTATGTTGGGTTGGGTGTTGTTTGTGTCTTTTGGTATCGTAATGATTCTATGAGCACAACATTCATATTTAAGACAAACTAAAAAACCCGCCGAGGCGGGTTTTTTATTTTCTCAGCAGCTAGCCTGTTTATTGTGCGCTGGCAACATTGTTCTGAGCGCCGTAGTACACCCATTCTACTAGGTCATCATGCGCTTCCTTGGCGGTAGCGCGGATATTGGCATCATTGTGCAGCAAGGCAACCACGTAGGTTTGCCCGTTGGCGGCAGTCAAATAGCCTGCCAATGCCCGCACATTACGCAAGGTGCCGGTTTTGAACTTGCCGCGCCCTGCGAGGTTTTTCAGACGATTTTTCACCGTACCATCAGTGCCGAGCACCGCCATCGAGCGCATCAGATCATCACGGTAAGGGCTGTTGTAAGCGTCAACCAGCATTTCGCCCATTTCACGGGTTGAAATACGTTCTATCCGGCTGAGGCCAGAACCATTCTCGATTTTCAGGTTGGAAAAGCGCAGGCCACGGCTTTCCAGCCATTGCCCGACCGCGCCAGCACCTTTCTGGGTGGTTCCCGGTGCGCCGAATTGCTTGGCACCTGCGGACAGCAGTAATTGACGCGCTTTGACGTTGTTACTTTCCTTGTTGATTTCAACAATGATGTCACGCAGTGGCGCTGAATACTGGGTATTGACGAGTTGCGCCCCACCGGGTAGGGATTGCACTTGTAAGCCACCATTCATGCTGCCGCTCATTTCACCGACCCAGATGCGCCAGAAATCGGCGAACAGGTTGGCATTTAGGTCGCTGCCATTACGTGGCTTGATGGGGCACATGCGTTGAACTTGACCGGCTTTGTTGCGCATTTCGTAACAACTGCCGCGTTCGTTATAGAGCAGTGCTTCTGGTTGGGCGTTGTAATCTGCATTCGCATTGCCGTCAATCGCCGCCTGATAGGGGACATTGAAGTAGCTTTTGTCGACCACGAAGTTGCCGTTGATATTGCGGATACCCCGCGCCCGCAGGGCTTGCAGCAGTTGGCGGAAGTCCTGTTCACCGAAGTTGGGGTTGCCGTAACCTTTGATGATGACATCACCTTGCAAGGTGTCGCCCATCTGGTTGCCTGCCGTGTAAATTTCGGTAGGCCAGCGGTAGTTCGGCCCCAGCACACCCAGTGCGGTATACGTGGTGACCAGTTTCATGGTGGAAGCCGGGTTACGCGGTGTGTCGGCATAGGCTACCAGCAGTGGTTGGCCACCGCTGACCGGGCGGACATACGCGCCGAGGTTTTGTTCTGGCAATCCGCGCAGGCGTAGGCTGCTGGCAATATTATCAGGCAAGCGGTTGAGTTTGCCGGAACCACGGTAAGTTTTGTCGCCACCCGCAGAGCTGAGGCGGGCTGGCTGAATGCGTGCCGCCGGTGCGCTGGCTACCCGGCTAACCTGAGCGACCTGACGTGGCTCTTGGCGGTAGGCTTGCGGTTGGGTATTACGCGCTGGCGCTGGTGATTCGGCTTCCCCAAATAGCTCTGGTTGAGAGTGTGTGTTAGTGCTGGCTAGTGCAGTGTCTGGCTGGACGTTCTGTGAGCTACACGCCGCCATCGAAATCGAGAGCACTAATAATGTGCCAAGGTGCAAAATTCGCATGGATTTCCCGTTTTTCATATTGCCGTACCTAATGAGTTTAGCGCCCCGTTTGCCAACAGGTTAGATAAAAAGTGATTATTGTAAGCCCAGTTATCGTATAAGTCTTTCATGACGTGCATAAATAGAAACTTAACTTACCCAGAAAATTCAGTTTTTCTTACAAAATAACTTGACATGGCTATTTTTTATAGGGTTTTACAATGCTTGACAGCGTGTTATTCTTGGCAACGACTCAAACTATCGTTGGAGGATGTCTAAAACAATGAAAATAGTACAACAAACCGGACTGTCAGGTTGGTCGCGCCGGGTTGGAATTGGCATGACGGCGTTGGCTCTTGCAGTCACATTCAGTTTGCCAACGTCCGTTGCTGCGAAGGAAAAAAAATCCTCCAGTAAAGTGACAGAACACAAGAAGGCGAGCAAGAAAGTCAGCAAAAAACCCCGCAAGCCTAAGGCAGTAGTAAAACGCCCCAAAACGGCTAACAAGGCTGGCAAAGTTACCAAGACAACGGTAGCCAAGACGACCAAGGTTAGCAAAAGCAAGGTTGTTAGTAAAAAGCCTCGCAAGCCTGCGCTGAAGCGGGTTAGTTACCAGCCGACGAAGCACTCATCCTCGTTGGTTTGGAAGTCATCCCAAAAACCTAAACAGGCTTATTATGTGATGCCAGCTTCGTTTTCAGGCGATGTGGCTAAACCTCAACAACCGCCCAAGTACCTGAAACCTGCCGTAGATCCTGTAAAAGCATCTACCGCCTCCTCCGATCAGATTCCCGAATCTGGCAAGGCTCACCAAGTGGGGACGGCCTCTTATTACAGCGATAACTTTGATGGAAAGAAAACGGCTAGCGGCGAGCGCTTTGATCAGGATAACCTGACCTGTGCCCACGGTAGCTTACCGTTTGGTTGTCGCATTCGCGTGACCAACCTGCGCAACAACAAAGCCGTAGACGTTAAAGTCAATGACCGAGGTGGTTTCAGCAAACGGAGTAGTCGAGTCGTCGACCTGTCGAAAGCGGCCGCAAAAAAGATCGGCATGATGGCAACCGGTACAGCCAAAGTGAAGGTTGAGGTATTGCAATAAACCATCACCGAAGGCTACTTTCACATAACCGTGGGGTAGCCTTTGTCTTAGTTACGCTGTTTGTCGGGTTAACGCTACTGACAGTTTACTACGCAGTACGGCAAAGTGCCGAACAACGTTTGCGCGAAGAAACCTTCGCGCTATCACAACAGTTGGTCGGGCAGTTAACGGCTGAATTGGAAAAACACCGTTACCTGCCTGAATTATTAGCGAAAACCCTTGATCTGCGCCCCGTGTTAAGCTCCCCTAGCCCTGATCCTGCCGCTTTGTCGGCTCTTAACCGAACCTTGGAAACCGCTAACCGTATCGCGGCGACCGCCAACATTTACCTGATGCGTCGGGACGGTACTACCCTTGCCGCCAGTAACTGGCATACAGGCGCGTCATTTGTGGGCAAGAACTTCGCGTTTCGCCAATACTTCAAGCAAGCTATGCAAGGGCAGTTGGGGCGCTACTACGCATTGGGGACGACTTCCAAAAAACGCGGTTACTATTTCGCCCATGCGGTGAATGATGCCGCTGGCAAGCCATTGGGGGTGATGGTGGTGAAAGTCGACATCAATACCCAAGAAGAACAATGGAAGCAGGAAAACGCTGATTTCATGGTGACGGATCGCGATGGCGTAGTATTTATGTCCAGCCAACCCGCGTGGCGCTTGCATTCCTTGCGCCCCTTGTCTGAAGCAAAGCAAACCGCCCTGTACCAAAACCAGCGTTATGACCAGCAAGTGATTGAAGCATTGCCGGGACAATGGCCGCTTAGCCCGGCGACCGAGTGGCAACAAGTACCTGTTGAGCAGCAGCAATCGTTGGTGCACAAGCGGGCGATGGCTTTTATTGACTGGGATGTCTATGTCCTTACTGATTGGAGTAGCGTCACCCGTAGTGTGCTGATAACGGTGCTGTTAACAGCTTTTATGCTGCTGCTCACCCTGTTGCTGCTGTATGTTTTGTGGAAAAACCAGCGCCAACGCCGTGACTACGAGCAACAAGCCCGTGAAGAACTTGAAGCCAAAGTGGTCGAACGTACCCGTGAATTGCACCGCACTCAGGAAGAATTGGTACAAGCCGCGAAAATGGCAGCACTGGGGCAGCTTTCCGCCGGGATCAACCACGAAATCAATAACCCGCTGACCGCGATTCGTGCTTACGCCGACAATGCCACGCAATTCCTCGACATTGGCAAGCCGGACATTGCCCGCAGCAATCTGGTGGAAATCGTTGGCTTGACCGAACGCATGGCCGCGATTACCCGCCAACTCAAAACCTTTTCGCGCAAAAGTGCCGGGCAGATTGAAACTTGCGATTTGCACCGGGCGCTGGATTCCGCCCTCAGCATTGTTCAGCCGAAACTCGCGCAAAGCCGAATTGTGCTGGAACAATACCGTGCCGAGCAGACCCGTTACGTGCAGGCCGATCTGGTGTGGTTGGAACAGATTCTGGTCAACCTGTTGAGCAATGCCGCCGAAGCGGTGCTGGAACAGGATGAACAGCGCCTCTGGATTCTGGTGCAAACGGCAGATGGGCAAGTCTGCGTCAGTGTACGTGACAATGGCGCGGGGATTAGCGAAGATGCCATGCCGCATGTATTTGAAGCCTTCTTTACCACCAAAACCATTGGTAAAGGTTTAGGGCTGGGCTTGTCGATTTCCTACCGACTCGCCCGCGACATGAATGGTCATTTGAGTGTGACGAACGCCCCGCAAGGTGGCGCGGTTTTCACCCTAACCCTGCAACAGGCCGCTGACGGAGGTCAAGCATGATCGCGCCCAACATTATTCTGGTCGATGACGAAAAAGCCGTGCGTGATTCCACCGCGCAATCGCTGATGCTGGCGGGTTATGAGGTCGAAACCTTTAGCAGTGCTGCCGAGGCTTTGCACAAAATCACGCTGGAATTCGAGGGTGTGATTATTTCCGATATCCGAATGCCGGAGATGGATGGTTTGGAATTCCTTCAGCGTGTCTTGAAAATTGACCGTGATTTGCCGGTTATTTTGATCAGTGGGCACGCCGATGTCGCCACCGCCGTAGCCGCCATCCGCAAGGGCGGCTATGACCTGCTGGAAAAGCCATTTTCCAGCACCCAATTGGTGGAAGTGGTGAAACGCGCCGGTGAAAAACGCCGCCTGACGCTGGAAAACCGCGCCCTGAAAGAGGCACTGGAAAACCAGACCCGCCCCGGCCCGCGTATTATTGGGCAAACGCCCTCGATCATGAACTTGCGCAAAATGATTACCCGCATTGCCAACGTTAACGCGGATGTGTTGGTCATGGGGGAAACCGGCACGGGCAAGGAACTGGTGGCGCGTTCCATCCACGAGCAAAGCCTGCGCCGTGATCACAATTACGTGGCAATCAATTGCGCGGCGATTCCCGCCAGTTTGCTCGACAGCGAATTGTTTGGGCACGAGGCGGGGGCTTTCACCGGGGCGCAAGGCAAGCGAATCGGCAAGTTTGAACACGCCAATGGCGGCACGCTGTTTCTGGATGAAATTGAAGGAATGCCGCTGCTGACCCAAGCGCCGCTGCTGCGGGTATTGCAGGAGCGCAAGATTGAACGGCTGGGTTCTAATAAGCTGATTCCGCTTGATATTCGCGTAATTGCCGCCACCAAGGTCGATTTGAAAGGGGCGGCAGAACGCGCGGAATTCCGGCAGGATTTGTATTACCGCTTGAACGTGGTGACGCTGGAAATCCCGCCGTTGCGGGCGCGGCGTGAAGACATTCCGCTGCTGTTCCAGCATTTTGTGTTGATTGCCGCCGCTCGCTGTGAAACCGAAGTGCCGCCACTCAACAGTCAGGCGCTGCATGTGTTGATGGGGCACGACTGGCCGGGCAATATCCGTGAATTGCGCAATATTGCCGAACGTTATGTGCTGCTGGGCGAAGCTTACAATTTCGACTTGGCGGTGCTGATGAATGCGGGTGACAAACTCGAAGGCTTGTCACTCACCGAACAAGTGGCCTGTTTTGAGAAAACCCTGCTGGTGCAAGCGCTTAACCACCATCAGGGCAATACCCGTGCCGTGATGGAAGCGCTGGACTTGCCGCGCAAAACGCTGACCGACAAGCTGAAAAAGTACGGGCTGGATCGCGAACAATTCCGGGAGTAACGATGACACACCGCACTTGGTTCTTGCTGTTATTGGGTTTGTTTCTGGTGTGGGCGGTGGCGTTGGGGATTGCGCCGCTCTACCGCCACGATTGGCTGCTGGAAAATGTGCTGTCGCTGGCGGCGGTGATCTTGCTGTTCAGCACTCGCAAGTCGTTCACCTTGTCACGCCTTTCCTATGCCTTGATCTTTATTTTCCTGTTCCTGCATGAGCTTGGCACGCACTATACCTATGCCGAAGTGCCGTATGACCTGTGGTGGCAGAGTGTGTTTGGCTATTCCTTGAACGGGGCGTTGGGGTTTGAGCGTAACCATTTTGACCGGCTGGTGCATTTTTTGTATGGCCTGTTGCTGGCGTATCCGGTGCGGGAAATGTTTATCCGCGTGGCTGATGTGAAAGGCTTTTGGAGCTATTTCCTGCCGCTGGATTTAACCATGTCGACCTCGATGCTGTATGAACTGGTGGAATGGGCGGTGGCGGAAGTGTTTGGCGGCGAATTGGGCATGGCTTACCTCGGTACGCAAGGTGATGTGTGGGATGCACACAAGGATATGGGGCTGGCAAGTTTGGGGGCGCTGCTGGCGATGCTGATAACAGCAGGTATGAATGGGTGGCTGCAACGCGATTTCGCCCGCGAGTGGAACGAAAGCCTGCGCGTCAAACATGCCGAGCCGCTGGGGGAGGATGAGATTCGGCGGATGTTGGCGGAGGCTGACCGTGGCTGATTATTCCTGTTGTGGTAGGAACAATGGTGATGTAACTCGATAAACTCTTTGAAGTCGCGTTGGAACATCGGTACGGAAGCTCAGGTAGGATTGACGAAGCATTTCAACAGCATCCAGACGTTCAGCGATAGGTCGCGAAACCCAATATTGGTAGTCGGATGGTTGATCCTGGTTGGTGGTGACACGCACCACCTTCCTGATCATACGGGGTTCGCTGGTTGCTGTAATATCTGCCATTAGTGGGTGCTGTGGGTAGTGAAGTTATGCTCAATTATAGCATTCCTCACCCCTTCACACACAGCACCTGCTTCAACGTATGCATAATCTCCACCAAATCACTCTGCGCTTCCATCACCTTTTCAATCGGCTTGTAAGCCGACGGTGTTTCGTCGATCACGCTGGCATCAGTCCGGCACTCCACCCCAGCGACGGCGCGTTTATGCTCATCCAGCGACACGCGGCGTTTCGCTTCAGTGCGTGACATCACGCGCCCCGCGCCGTGGCTGCAACTGCAAAAGCTTTCGGCGTTACCCAAGCCGCGCACGATGTAAGACTTCGCCCCCATGCTGCCGGGGATGATGCCCATTTCGCCCGCCCGCGCACTCACCGCGCCTTTGCGTGTTACCCACACATCCTGCCCGTAATGGTGTTCCTTGCGGATGTAGTTGTGGTGGCAATTCACCGCTTCAACATCGGCAGAAAACGGTTTAGGCAACACCTCGCGGATTGCTTGCAGGGTACGCGCCATCATCACTTCGCGGTTGGCTTGCGCGAAATCCTGCGCCCACGCCACCGCTTCGACGTAATCGCGGAAATGCTCGCTACCTTCGGGGATGTAAGCCAAATCCTTGTCCGGCAGGTTAATGAAATAGCGTTCCATATCCCTTTTTGCCTGCGCGATGAAGTGCGTACCGATCTTGTTACCGACCCCGCGTGAACCGCTATGCAGCATCACCCACACGCTCTGGGTTTCGTCCAGACACACCTCGATGAAATGGTTGCCGGTTCCCAGCGTTCCCAAGTGGCTCAGGTTATTGGTATTTTTCAGGAACGGGTGCTTTTCGCACAAACGTTGGAAACCGTCGCTCAAAGTCAGCCATTTATTCAGCACATCATCGGGCGCATCACCCCAGCTTCCGGGGTCACGTTGACCGCGCAAGTTTTCACCGCGCCCGTGCGGCACACGGCGTTCGATCTGGCTGCGCATCGCCTCCAGTGAATCGGGCAAATCGCTGGCTTTCAAAGTGGTTTTTGCCGCCATCATCCCGCAACCCAAATCCACACCGACCGCCGCCGGAATCACCGCGCCAAGGGTCGGGATCACGCTGCCGATGGTCGCGCCCTTTCCCAGATGCACGTCGGGCATCACCGCAATCCATTGGTGGATGAAGGGCATCTTTGCCATGTTCAGCACTTGCTGTTTGGCATTGGCATCGAAGGGTACGCCTTTTGTCCACGATTTAACGGGGGCGTGGCCTGCTTCGTGGAGGACTTCATAGTTGCCGGTAGTGGTCATCGTGTTTTCCTTGTTGCATTTCTCGTTGTTTGGGTTTTGGAGAGGGCGTATTGCATACGCCCTCTTCGGCTGATTAAAGCAATAGCTATGCCAAGATAAGAATTTTTTCATTAAGTAATTGTAAAATTTGAAAAAAACGAATTATTCTGATTTGGCCGTGATGTTTTGCTAAACTGTAAATCTATCCAAAAAAATAAAGAAATATCCAAATGAATAATATTGTCATCGGCATCCTCGGCTCGCGCCTTGACCACCAAGGCTTAGGCAAACGCCGCCATTCACGCTGGCGGCCTTCCATCGGCATCCTCATGCATCCCGCATTTCCGGTGGACGAGTTCGTGCTGATCCACCACGCCGATGAGGCTGAGTTAGCGGGTCTTACGCTGCGTGATATGCGCGAACTTTTGCCCAACATACGCCTGACGGCCTACGTGGTCGACTACGCCAACCCGTGGGATTTCGGCGAAGTTTACAGCCAGCTTCACGCATTCACCCGCCAGCAGCGTTTCGACCCGGAACAAAACAACTACTACGTGCACATCACCACCGGCACGCACGTCGCGCAAATCTGCCTGTTCCTGCTCACCGAAGCGAACTACATTCCCGGCAAGCTGTTGCAAACCTCACCGAGTGAAGAGGGCGTGCAAGGCAAGCTGCAAGTCATCGACCTCGACCTGTCGCGCTACGACCAGATTGCCAGCCGCTTTGCCCGCGAAGCACAAGAAGGCATCGCCTACCTGAAAAGCGGCATCGAAACCCGCAACGCCGCCTTCAACAGCTTGATTGCACAGCTCGAACAAGTGTCGATCCGCTCCTCTGCGCCGATCTTACTCACAGGCCCCACAGGTGCGGGCAAATCACGCCTCGCCAAACGCATTTTCGAGCTGAAAAAGCAGCGCGGGCAGGTCAGTGGCAAATTGGTGGAAGTGAATTGCGCCACCTTGCGCGGCGACAACGCCATGTCAGCCCTGTTCGGGCATGTGAAAGGCGCTTTTACCGGCGCACTGACCGCCCGCACCGGCCTGCTACGCGAAGCCGACAAAGGCTTGCTGTTTCTGGATGAAATCGGCGAATTGGGGCTGGATGAACAGGCCATGCTGTTACGCGCCATCGAAGACAAAGTATTCACCCCCTTCGGCAGCGACCGCGAAACCAGCAGCGATTTCCAGCTCATTGCCGGAACCAACCGTGACCTGTTCCAGCGGGTGCGCGACGGCAAATTCCGCGAAGACCTGCTGGCGCGGATCAACCTGTGGACGTATGAATTGCCCGGCCTCCAACACCGCCTCGAAGATCTGGAAGCCAATATCGAATACGAACTCCAGCAATTCACCCGCAAGGTCGGGCACAAAGTCAGCTTCAACAAAGCGGCGCGGGAACAATACTTGGCGTTTGCGCATTCACCACGAGCGACTTGGCGGGCGAATTTCCGCGACCTCAATTCCAGCATTACCCGCATGGCGACGCTGGCGAATGGCGGGCGCATTACCGAAGAAGGTGTGACCGGGGAAATCCAGCGCCTGCGTTACGACTGGGGTAGTTTCCAACAGGAAATGCCACCGGCGGACGAGGTGCTGGAAGGCATCGACCATTTCGACCGGGTGCAATTGGCGGAAGTGCTGCGGGTATGCCGTGCCAGCAAAAGTCTGGCGGAAGCGGGGCGCACCCTGTTTAACATCAGCCGCACCCAACGCGCCAGCAGCAATGATTCGCACCGCTTGCGGGTTTACCTGCAAAAGTTCGGGTTGAGTTTCGCTGATTTGGCGTAGGTATAGAATGTGCGTGGTATCTTTCCAAGCCAGATTCAAGCGAGGATTTAAAAATGACAGTGTTTACCATTACCGGGGAAGTTGATCCCTTTTTGCACGTTTCCATGCAGCAAGGCGACAAGATTTATTGCGAATCGGGCGCAATGGTGATGATGGAGGCCAATCTGGAGCTGAAAGGGCGTATGACCGGGGGGCTGGGTAGCGCCTTGATGCGGCGTTTTACCAACGGTGAGTCTTTGTTCCAGCAACATATCGAGGCGGTGCGGGGTGACGGTGATTGCCTGTTATCCCCGGCTTTACCGGGCGGCATGGAAGTGATCGAGGTGGGGAGCACCCAGTATTTGCTCAACGATGGCGCGTTTGTCGCAGCCACTTCCGGCACGGAAATGAAAGTGCGTACCCAAAGTCTGGGCAATGCCTTGTTCGCGCAATCTGGCGGCTTTTTCGTGATGGAAACTGCCGGAAAGGGTCAAGTGGTGGTATCGGGTTTTGGTTCGATGTTCTCGCTGGATGTGGAGCCGGACAAAGACCTTATTATCGACAATTCCCATGTGGTGTGTTGGGACAGTACCTTGCGTTATGAGTTGTCGGTAACGACCAGCAGTTCAGGCAGCGGGTTGGGCGGCATGTTAGGTAATCTCGTCAACAGCGCCACCAGCGGTGAAGGTATCGTGTTACGTTTCAGCGGGCGCGGTAAGGTGTTTGTGTGTTCGCGTAACCCTGCGGCCTTCGCCAAGTTGGTGAGCAAAGGGATGACGGCGTGATACGGTAGTTTCATTGGGGCAGGGGGCAGAAAACGCTATACTCAGGCTTTTACACAGTTTGGCCTTGCCCCATGCCTAATCACACCTCCAAGCCACTTGTCCTCGTCGACGGTTCTTCCTACCTGTTCCGCGCTTTTCATGCGCTGCCGCCGCTGACCAATTCGCACGGCGAACCCACCGGCGCCATGCACGGCGTGCTCAATATGCTCGACAAGTTGCGTAAGGATTACGACCCCGAACACATGGCGGTGATTTTCGATGCGCCGGGCAAGACCTTCCGCGACGACATGTTCCCCGACTACAAGGCGAATCGCCCGCCGATGCCGGATGACTTGCGTGGTCAGATCGAACCCTTGCTGGACATTATCAAGGCGCAAGGCTACCCGCTGCTGATTATCCCCGACGTGGAAGCCGACGATGTGATCGGCACACTGGCGCAGGAATACGCTGGCAAAGTGATCATTTCCACCGGCGACAAGGACATGGCGCAACTGGTCGACGCACGTGTCCACCTGATCAACACCATGAGCGGCCTGTATTCCGACCCGGCGGGCGTGGTGGAAAAGTTTGGCGTTGCCCCGGAACGCATCCGCGATTACCTCACCCTGATCGGCGACACCGTGGATAACGTGCCCGGCGTCAACAAGGTCGGCCCCAAAACAGCGGTGAAGTGGCTGGCTGAATACGGCTCGCTGGAAAACATCATGGCACACGCCGACGAATTCAAAGGCAAAGTCGGCGAATACCTGCGCGAAGCACTCGCGCATTTACCGCTTTCCTACGAACTGGTGACGATCAAATGCGACGTGGCGCTGGACTGTTCGCCGGAAGCGCTGACGTTTACGCCGCCAGATGTGGACAAGCTGCACGCGTTGTATGAGCGTTATGAATTTCGGACGCGCTTGGCGGGGTTGGGGAAAGAAACCCCTCCCAACCTCCCCTTATCAGGGGAGGAGCAAGAAGGTGGCGCTTCCGGTTCTCCCCCTGATAAGGGGGAGTTAGAGGGGGTTTCTTCCGCCGAAGGCGTTTCTTACCAAACTATCCTCACCCAAGCCGACCTCGACACGTGGCTCCAACGCCTGCAAGCCGCCGCCGAATTCGCCTTCGACACCGAAACCACCAGCCTCGATTACATGGAGGCGCAAATCGTCGGTGTCTCCTTCGCCATCAGTGCGGGTGAAGCGGCTTACTTGCCGTTGGCGCACGATTACCTCGGCGCACCACCGCAGCTTGACCGCGACGCCACCCTTGCCCAACTCAAGCCGCTGCTGGAAGACCCTGCCTTACGCAAAATCGGTCAGAATCTGAAATACGACCGCAGCGTGCTGCTCAACCACGGTATTGAACTGCGCGGCATTGCCCACGACACCATGCTCGAATCCTACGTGCTGGATTCCACCGCTAACCGTCACGATATGGATACGTTGTGCGCAAAATACCTCAACCACACCACGATCAGTTTCATCGACATTGCAGGCAAGGGCAAAAACCAGCTCACCTTTAACCAGATTGCGCTGGAACAGGCGACCCCTTACGCCGCCGAAGATGCTGACATGACCCTGCAACTGCACCAGCATTTCTGGCCGCAACTGCAAGCCCTCGACGCTCAGTGCAAGCTGTATGAGGAGGTGGAAGTGCCGCTGGTGAGCGTGCTGTCCAGCATCGAACGCAACGGCGTGAAAGTCGACGCCACCATGCTCGCCAAACAGAGCAAGGAACTGGAAACGCGGATGCAGGAGGTGGTGAAACAAGCCTATGCCGCTGCTGATCAGGAATTCAATCTGGCTTCGCCCAAGCAATTGGGGGAAATCCTCTACACCAAACTCGGCCTGCACGCACCGCGCAAAACCCCCAAGGGGCAGCCTTCCACCGCTGAAGATGTGCTGGAAGAACTGGCAGCGCAAGGCCATGAACTGCCGACCTTGATCCTTGAGCATCGCGGTTTGGCGAAACTTAAATCCACCTACACCGACAAGTTGCCGGAACAGATCAACCCGCGTACCGGGCGGGTGCATACCTCCTACCATCAGGCGGTGGCATCGACCGGGCGGTTGTCGTCTTCCGACCCGAATTTGCAGAATATCCCGATTCGTACTGAAGAGGGGCGGCGTATTCGTCAGGCGTTCATCGCGGACACAGGCAACAAACTGCTGGCGGCGGACTATTCGCAGATCGAATTGCGCATTATGGCGCACCTTTCCGGCGACAAGGGCTTGTTGGATGCGTTTGCGCATGGGCTGGACGTGCATCGTGCTACCGCTGCGGAAGTGTTTGGCACGCCATTGGCTGAAGTCAGCATCGAACAGCGCCGCGCCGCCAAAGCGATCAATTTCGGGCTGATTTACGGCATGTCTGCTTTCGGCCTCGCCAAACAACTCGGGGTTGATCGGCGTGATGCGCAGGATTACGTCAATCTGTATTTCGCCCGCTACCCCGGTGTTAAGCAGTACATGGACGACACTCGCGAACAGGCGCGTGCACAGGGTTACGTCGAAACCCTGTTCGGCCGCCGCCTGTTCCTGCCCGACATCCAGTCCAAAAACGCCGTCACCCGCCAATATGCGGAACGCACCGCTATCAACGCGCCGATGCAGGGCACGGCTGCCGACATTATCAAGAAAGCCATGATTGCGGTGGCTGCGTGGTTACGTGACAGCGGCCTGCAAACCCGCATGATCATGCAGGTGCATGACGAACTGGTGTTTGAAGTGCCGGAAGCCGAACTGGAGACTGTGCGGGCGCAAGTCACTGCACTGATGACGGGGGCGGTGACGCTGGATGTGCCTTTGGTGGTGGATAGCGGGGTGGGGGATAATTGGGATGAAGCGCATTAACGATCGCCCCTTGCCCAGAGTGAATATTGACACCGGTAGGCGCTTTGTCAGTACAATACCCGATGAAATTACTAGGCAATTTGAGGAGACCTAAACCATGAGTACTGAAATTCCCGGACGTGACGGCGACGGCTACCTGTTGAGCATGGATGACTGGACACCCGAAATCGGCAAGGCAATGGCTGAAGCCGATGGCGTAGAATTGACGGATGCTAAGTGGGATCAAATCCTGAAAGCCCGTGAATATTACGACGACCAAGCGGTTGTTCCACCGATCCGCAAGTTCTCCAAATTCATCAATATGGATCAGAAAGAGCTGTTCGCCCAGTGGAAAACCGGGCCAATGAAGCCAATCACCAAATACGGCGGCCTGCCAAAACCCACTGGCTGCGTGTAAGGGCACGGGTGCGGGGCTAAACGACTTGCCCCGCACACCAACCCGACGCCCACGCCCACTGAAAGTTATACCCACCCAGCCAGCCGGTCACGTCGACCGTTTCCCCGATAAAATACAACCCCGGTACTTTACGCGCTTCCATGGTTTTGGAGGATAGCTCGCGGGTATCCACGCCACCCAGACTCACTTCGGCGGTGCGCATTCCTTCTGTGCCTGCGGGCGTCAATTCCCATGCTTGTAATGGCTCGGCAATCGACTGTAGCAATTTTTCGCCGTATTGCCCCAGCGGGCGGTTTGGGAACAGGGTTTCACACAGACGTTGCGCCAGTCGGTTGGGCAGCACTTCAGCCAGCACGGTCTTTAATTCGGCTTTGGGACGCTGCTTTTGCAGGGCTTGTAACCAGCTTAACGCATCTTGCCCCGGCAGTAGGTCGATCTGCACGGCTTTACCTTGCTGCCAATAAGACGAAATTTGCAACATGGCTGGGCCACTCAAGCCCCGATGGGTAAACAGCATGTTTTCCCGGAAATAACCTTCCCCGCAACTGACGCCGATAGGGGTGCTGACACCGGCTAATCCAGCCAATAAGCCTTCTAACTGCGGCTGATCGAAGGTGAAGGGCACTAAGGCGGGTGAAAACGGGATGTTTTTCAGGCCAAACTGCTTGGCGACCCGTAAGCCAACATCACTTGCCCCCATGCGTGGAATGGAAGGGCCACCCGTGGCGATGACCAACGCTTGGGTTTGGATCTTGCCTTGTGAGGTTTGCAGGGTAAATTGCCCCTCTTCATGGCTGATGGTGTCGAAGTCGGTATTGAGGCGTAATTGTACGTCTGCTTCACGGCATTCTGTCCACAGCATCTCGACTATGGCAGGGGCTTTCTGGTCACAGAATAGTTGTCCGAGGGTTTTTTCGTGCCAACTCAGACCGTGCTTGCGCATCAGGTCGAGAAAGTCTTGCGGGGTGTAACGTGCCAATGCCGATTTGCAGAAGTGTGGGTTCTGCGACAGGTAAGCGGCCGGGGTGACATGCAGGTTGGTGAAATTACAACGTCCGCCGCCGGAGATGAGGATTTTCTTGCCGATCTTGTCAGCCTTATCCAACAGCAGGACACGCCGTCCACGCTTGCCTGCTTCGGCGGCACACATTAACCCGGCAGCGCCTGCGCCGAGAATCACAACATCATAAGTATCTTGGTTTTGCATGGGGGCATGATAAGCGGGTGTTGGCCAATAAAAAAGCCCACCGAGCGGTGGGCTTCAGGAATTCCTTCAATCGTTACGATTTATCACCAGTGAATGGTGACGGTGCGCTTTCCCCAGCGCCTGGCTTCACGGCGATCTTTTCCCATGTAAATGTCGATCTTTTTGCGCCACCGAGAGTGCATTTTATCTAAAACAAGATATTCACCTTCGAGACCCTTGATTTTGATTTTGTCGCCACGTGACAGGCCGTGCTGCTTGAGCAGGTCTCTGGATACGGCGATGGCTTTCATGCCTGGTTTCAGGCGGTCGCCCCATGCGGCGATGTCTGGAGTACTATCAGTCTGCTGAGAGACCGAGTTATAGGCGGTAGCGGTTACCTTTAGGCTGTTCGGTCGTTTCTGCCCAGCGGAGGCTATTCCAACCATGCTAATGGTCAGAAGAGCCACTGTTAGAAGACGTTTTACAGTAAACATAAATTAACCCAAATATTTGATTTCAAAAATAAAAAAACAAAGTTGATTGAAGGAGTTCGGCGAAGATTAGCATATTCAAATATGCTGATGAAGAAAAATTTGTGCCGAAAGCGACAAACGGCTGACTTTCAAGGGACTAAAGTGATACATACTCGGAGACTTTTTAACCACAATGACTAATGGTCAACAGCAAGGGCATTTCCTTTCGCTTTCGGGGCAATTGTTATTGGATACTTTGCAACACTGATCACCTTCACTGTATCCAAGCAACAACATACTGTAAGTTGGCCGAGTGTATAACAGAGATGCTTGTTTGTCATTTTTTTGACGATAAAAAGTTCTTTTGCTCCGAATATTGATCAATAATGATTATTTATGCCTTTGTTAAACAAGAGCTTACAAAGTACTGGTATAATAATAACCAGTTTATTAGAATTTTAAATGAAAAAATTAGTATTTTATTTATGAAAAACATTATTATTATTGCAACATTGAATGCCCGCTACACCCATGCCTCGTTGGGTTTGCGCTACCTTTTCGCCAATATGGGGGAGTGGCAGGACAGCACGACAATCATGGAATTTACCATTGCGATGCGTCCGCTGGATGTTGCTGAGCAATTATTATCGTGCCAACCGCGCATCATTGGGCTGGGTGTATACATTTGGAATATCACCGAAACCACTGCCTTGGTGCAGTTGCTTAAATCCCTCGCTCCTGATGTGGTTATTGTGCTGGGTGGCCCCGAAGTCAGTTACGAAACCAGTGAGCAACCGATTGCTCAGTGGGCTGATTATGTGATTACTGGGCCGGGTGATGTGAGTTTCCGCCACTTGTGTGGGCAGTTATTGAATGGGCAGAAGCCGGTGCTCAAGGTGATAGCGGGTGAGCAAGTGCCCTTGGCGCAACTGGTGTCACCTTATAATGCGTATACGCAGGACGACTTGGCGAACCGTTCCATTTATGTGGAAGCCTCGCGGGGTTGCCCCTTCAAGTGCGAATTTTGCCTGTCGGCACTCGATAAGACCGCTTTGCCATTTGAATTAAGCCATTTCTTGGCGGAGATGGCGCAGCTCTGGGAACGGGGTTTGCGCCAGTTCCGTTTCGTTGACCGTACTTTTAACCTGAAAATCCAGACGACCATTGCTATCTTGGACTTCTTTCTGGAAAGGCTGGATGCGGAGACGTTTTTGCATTTCGAGCTGGTTCCCGACCATTTGCCGGAAACGCTCAAGGAACGGATCGCTCGCTTTCCAGCGGGTGCTTTGCAGTTTGAGATCGGTATCCAGACCTTCAACCCAGCCGTGCAAGCCTTGATCAGCCGTAAGCAGGATAATGCTAAAGCGGCGGACAATATCCGTTGGTTACGTGAGCATTCGCAGGCACATTTGCATACTGACCTGATTTTTGGGCTGCCGGGAGAGGATTTGCAGAGTTTTGGGGAAGGTTTTGACCGCCTGATGGCGTTGAATCCGCATGAAATTCAGTTGGGTATTCTCAAGCGTTTGCGGGGAACGCCGATTATCCGTCACACCGAAGCGTTTGGAATGGTGTATAACCCGCAGCCGCCTTACAACATCCTGCGCACTGACCGGGTGGATTTTGACACGATGCAGCACATGAATCGCTTTGCTCGCTACTGGGATCTGATTGCCAATTCCGGGCGGTTTGCGCATACCTTGCCGTTGCTGCTGGGGGATGCGCCGTTTGCGCGTTTTTGGACGCTCACCCAGTGGGTTTACGCAGAGGTGCAGCAAACCCACCAGATTGCTTTGTCACGTTTGTTTGTATTGGTGCACGGGGCAGGGCAGGCGGTGCTGGCGATTGAACGCACCGCATTGGAAGAGGCATTGTTGCAAGATTATGCGCTGACCGGGCAGAAAGGGCAGGTGCCGTTTTTGACAGAGGCGCTCAAAAATTCGCGCAACCCCTATCTGCCCACTAAAAGCGGCAACCAGCGGCAATTACGTTTTCTGAATTAGGGTTCAGATTTACTGCACACTTCCTTGGCGAAGGTCGGGTAGTCGACGATTTTGGCACTTTCGCAGGCAATCTTGCAGCGCCGTTCAAAGGCTTCACCTACAAAACCGGGGTGTTCGCCGACGGCTGCAACCCCACGCGTTAAGTAGCCTTGGAAGCTGCTTTGGGGGTCACGGCAGCTTGTATCAGCTTCTTGTGAATCTTTGCACGCGCCCAAAGCTTCGTCATAGAGCCAGCGGCAGTTTTCTTCACCGACGAAGCTTTTGGGGACAGTTTCCAGCTCAATGCCGAGCTTGTTGCCTTGCAGGACGGCACTTTTGTGTTTGCCTGCCTGAAAGCCGAGGTCAATGATGAGGCGCTCACCCTCTACACTTAATTTCAGGTCATCCGGGTCGGCGATACAGTCTCGATGGGTAATGACTTCGGGGGCTTTATCTGGCTCCAGTACCAAGAAGTAAAACTGGTTTTGTGGGCAGGCACTGCCGCCGCAGTTGGAGCCAAATAGCACAACATCGCGGGCATTCTGTTTGATGTATTGGTGCAGGGAGAGGTAGATGCCTTCCTGTTGGAATACTTGTTTGTCATCCAGCTTCAGGGTGTCGGGTGAGGCGTCAGGTTTGCTGCTGCTAATGCTCAGCTTGCCAAAGCGGGTGTCTACCGAATCATCTTCCGTCGCTAATGCCTGGGTATACGTTTCCAGTACTGTCACGCGGTTGTTGGTCGCTGGTGGTTCGCTGGGCTTGTCACAGCCGGGCAAGGCCAACAGTAAACTGCAACAGCTTATCAAGCCCACGTGTGCCAAGTATTTGATGGTCATCTTATTATCCTGAAGGGGTTTGAACAGTTATCATAAAGTCTACCCAAAACTACTCAAGTATTGTCATGTTGAATCGTTTTTAAAGTGATGAGTTACCGCTCATCGGTGATACCTAACGGCGAACACACTTGCCACTAGACAAACACCCCACCGCATCGCATCCTATCATGCATGATCATCAGCCACAAAATCTGCCTCAACCCCAACAATAAGCAAGCCACCTACTTGGCGAAAGCCGCCGGTATAGCGCGGTTTGCCTACAACTCAAAAATGCCCCGCAAATGGCAATTATTCAACTGGGAAGCGGATTCAAGCACTTCTTTGCTGGACGTACCCAGTATCCGCAATTCAAAAAGAAGGGCAAAAGCCGCGACAGTTTCACCCTCACCAACGACCAATTCAGCCTTGCCGCTTGCCGCATCCGCATTCCCAATCTTGGGTTAGTGCGGATGCGGGAAACGTTACGCTTTTCCGGCAAAATCCTCTCCGCCACGATTTCCCGCACCGCTGAGCAGTGGAGTGGTTCGCCAGCATCACGGTGGACACGCAAGACCATAACCCCCTCCCACCCGCCGAAAACCAAGGTGTAGTAGGAGTGGATTTGGGCGTATCCGCACTGGCAACGCTGTCAACGGGGGAAAAAGTGGTCGGGGCGAAACCGCATAAAGCCTTGCTTTCCCGCCTACAACGGCTATCCAGGCATGGTGAAAAACCGCCACTTATCCCGTGCCATCAGTGACAGGGGATTTTTCGAGTTCCGGCGGCAATTGCAATACAAAGCGGGAATGCGGGGTGCAGTGGTCGTGGTAGCAGATCGGTTTTTTGCCTCCAGCAAGACCTGTTCTGTCCCCGGATGTGGGCATAAAGTGGACAAACTGCCGCTATCGGTACGCGAATGGACTTGCCCCATTTGTGGTGCAGTCCATGACCGTGACGTAAATGCCGCTAAGAATTTGCAAGAATACGCCGTGAGTTACACGGTGTTTGCCTGTGGAGGGGAAGGCGCTGGCTCTTGGTGCAAACCGACAGTGAAACCAGCCCCCGTGAAGCAGGAATTCAACGCCATAACTACTTTTAGCTAGATATAGGTAAATTTGATATAACGGTTAGCCATGAATACTAATGGATACCTATCCACTCAGCAATTCCCTGTTTCCAGACTACCTGCCTTGCTCTTAACAGTATATGCATGACATATAATGTGAATTAAGGGCATTTTCGTAGCTGATTCCAGAAAACCAGAGCTGCCGCCAATCGCCCAAAGACATGAACGAGTAACCCTTGGTATGAACGTACATTTGATGCGAACTCAATACCGGTTTTCTTCTCAATCCAGGCAACCAGCGATTCAATCGGCTGGCGTACTTGTGACACAGCGGTTGACAGCCACTGTTCGTCTGCTTCCAGATAGCGTTGTCCCTTCTTCTTTTTGACCGGTGTCCGCACAGTCAGCTGTTGGGATTGTTCAATGTCGGCAGCATCCGGGCGTTGATAGGCTTTGTCACCGAAGACTTCTTCCTGCTTTAGAACCGGCCTGATCTGGTCAAATACCTTGCCATCCGGTGCGCTGGCAGGCAACCAACCGATGTATTCGGGCGTGGGCAACGTTCCCGCTTGTTTACGCCCGATGACATGAACACGCACCCCATAAACATACAGTTTTTTCGTTGAGCAGTAGCCATGGTCAGCAATATCGGCTGCCACACGGGCTTTAAAGCGATGCCCCTGTCTTGCCCGCGCAACGGGGAAGGAGTCAACCAGCCGTTTTCCATCAGTCGGGGGAACCTGGGACTGAATACGCTATCAGTCAGTTGTAATTCAACATGGGGGGAGAAGCGCTGTACACACACCCAAAGGTCTGCTTCATATTGCTTGCAAAGGGACAGATAAATCGCTATCAATTGATCTTGCCAGTCCATAGTGAGAGTCCAGAACATCCGAGAAAAGTAGAGAGTTCCCGTATGATAATGGCTTTCGCTATGGCTGGTTGTCTGCCCTTAATTCACATTTAAACTGGCGGAGGGGTTCGCTTTAATATCTGCCCAGCCTTGCCGCAACCAACGCATAATCGCAGCAGGTTCAACGTGTTGGACGGGGTAACTTGTGAATAATTGTTCGGCATGAGGAGCGGTAGAAACGCTAGCCGATTTACTGGCGACCTGTGTCATGATAAACCTCCTTTGAGAACGCTTGACTTTATAATACCCTAGTATTTTACTAGGGATTGAGCTTAATTTAGTGCAGAACATTCTCAACTACAACAAACCCTTGTAGAAATACGGAAAATTTTTTCTAAAAAACGGCCTCATTTTTACAAGAGGTGTTCAGCCAGCTTGGTTTTGCCGATTAAATCAACCGCGTATTGGTGGGCAGAACGCCCGCTGCGGGATGCTCGTAGCCGCGCCCAGATGATCGCATCCTGTGCAACGGCATCGGTGAACTCCATGCTGAAACTGTTAACCCAATGCTGGACAATTTTCAGATAATCCTCTTCGCTGAACAGGTAGAACGATAGCCAGATGCCAAAACGCTCGGAGAGGGAGATTTTTTCTTCAATGGCGTCGGCGTGATGTACTTCCCGGTTGACGACCCGTGAATTGAGGTTGTCTTCCATCATTTCGGGTAACAGGTGGCGGCGGTTGGAGGTGGCATAAATCAGGATATTGTCAGGAATCGCTGCCATGCCGCCATCCAGTGCCACTTTTAGCGCTTTGTAACTCACGTCAGCCGCTTCAAACGACAAATCGTCGCAGAATAAAATGAATTTTTTGTCGCTATCGCGCAGCACTGCCGCAATCTCGGCAATATCCACCAAGTCTTTGCGGTCAATGTCGATGACCCGTAAACCCCGCTCGCCGTAACGTTGCAGCAAGCCTTTGATGATGGAGGATTTACCCGTGCCTTTTGCCCCCCACAACAGGGCATTGTTGGCGGGATAGCCTGCCAAAAACTGTTCGGTATTTTTCACCAGAACGGCTTTTTGGGCGTCAATACCCATCAGGTCGTCAAGGTTGATTAGCCGGGGCGTGGGGATGGCCTGACAATAGCCGTGGTGGTTTTCCTTGCGCCACGCGAACGCTAGATGGCGGTCAAAATCACCGGCGGGTGATGGATGCTTGCCCAGTAAATAGTGATCCAGATTCTCCAATGTCTGGGCTATTTTCGTCAATACTTTCAGAGCTTCCTGATCCATCGGTGGTTTTCCTGCGTGTTGGCTGATCAAGGGCTTACTGTAGTTGCTTGCATTCACCGGGGCAAGCCTTGAAAATCGCCCTTTCTCAGCAGCCAGAGCAGCAACACATCATGTCCAAAAAACGCGAAATCCCGGTCTTTGACCACCCGATCATCGAAACCCATTGCCATCTGGATTATCTGGAAGGCGAAGCGCTGGATGCTGCGTTGCAGGCCGCCCGTGCGGTGAATGTTGAACGCATCATGACGATTGCCGTTTCACCCGATAACCTCGATAAGGTGATGGCGTTGACGCAACAATACCCGCAAGTTTGGGGCACGCAGGGCATTCACCCACACGACGCCAATGATTATAGCGATGCCGTCGATGCGCAAATCCGCGCCAATGCTTTACACGCCAAGATACTGGCGGTTGGCGAAATCGGGCTGGATTACCATTATGACTATTCCGATCGTGCCAAACAGCGAGATGCGTTTGAGCGCCAGTTACAGATTGCGATTGATCTGGAACTGCCGATCGTGGTGCATACCCGCGAGGCCGACGAGGATATGGAAGCCATCTTGCGCAATTTCGTCGGGCAAATGCCCAAGCGCGGGGTGATTCACAGCTTTACCTCTGGGCAGGCGCTGGCGGAATACTGTTTGAGCGAAGGTTTCTGCTTGGGTTTCAATGGCATTAGCACGTTTAAAGCGGCGGAAAATGTGCGTGAAATCATTGCGCTAACGCCAGTCGAACAAATCCTGTTTGAAACCGATGCGCCGTACCTTACCCCGATTCCTTACCGTGGGCATAAGAATGAACCGAAGTACCTACCGTTCATTGCGGAGCATGTGGCACTGGTGAAAGGTGTGCCACTGGATACCTTATTACCGCAGGTGTGGAAGAACAGTGTCGAGGTGTTTTTTGCTGGGCATTGAACCCGTGGGCTTGTGTTGTAAAAAACACAAAATTAGTTGTAAAAATCACAAAGCCAAATGAACCTAATTTCATCACCCTGCGACTTACTTAGCGCTTTTTGTGACTTTTCTTGCAAAAACAGAATCCAAAAGCAGACATTGCTTCGTAATGTCTTAACAACGCCGGAACCCATTGTGATTTTGTTGAAGGAACTTTGCCATGTTGAAATTTGCTCTGATCGCTACCGTCTGCTTACTGCCAACGTTCGCTATTGCTGCTGACCATAATGCAACTGTTCCAGCGGCTGCAACGGCTAGCCACAGTTTGCCGGTGATTGTTAAAAATGAAGTGATCGACTTTAATTTGTGTCGTTTGTCTTTTGAGAATGGCACATCACAAAATGTTAGCTGCGCGTCTGGCAAGGAATCTAGCCACTAAGACAGCGATTGTGTGGTGGTCATGGGGCTAAGTTCAAACATGGCGTAGGTTCAATACGTTGGGGGCAGAATCCGGCTATAATCGCTCCTCGCCCATTGACCGGAAGCTACACCATGACATCCTCCCCTCCCTGAAGGAAGGGGATTCCTACTGTATTCAGCTAGATAGCTGACTGACTTCGGCGGGTTCCTGCTTCACAGAGCGGCTTAAGGCCGCATCTCCACAGGCTAACAAGCGGTATCCCCGCTCTAAAACATTGATCGCGCCGACATGATCGGCGTTATTTTCGTAATGGCATTTCACGCACACAAACCGCGCTTGCGTCTGACGATTGTCCGCCGCTACATGGTG
Source organism: Thiothrix litoralis (assembly GCF_017901135.1). NCBI lineage: Bacteria > Pseudomonadati > Pseudomonadota > Gammaproteobacteria > Thiotrichales > Thiotrichaceae > Thiothrix > Thiothrix litoralis. Next base: position 3,691,122 of record NZ_CP072801.1, read on the forward strand.
ACATTCGGGGCATTCCTGACTGGTGTAATGCGGTGGCACAGTGAACAACATGCCGCCTTTCCATGCCATCTTGTAGTCGAGTTGCCGTCGAAATTCACCCCAGCCTTGGTCGAGAATGGCTTTGTTTAAGCCAGATTTCTGGGCAACGTTTTTACCGGGGTTTTCCGCTGTGCCTGCCGCTGACTTGGACATATTCCGTACCTGCAAATTTTCGATGAACACGAGCGCGTGGTTTTGGCTGAGCGTGGTCGTCGCCTTGTGCAGGAAATCGCGGCGGGCATTGGCGATTTGCGTGTGAATTTTTTGAACGTTGGCTTGTGCCTTTTTCCAGTTGTTGCTGAACTTTTGTTTGTGCGCCATGCGCCGTTGGTATTTGGCGAGTTTGGCGGCTTTGGTTTTGAAGCTGTTGCGCGGTTCGAGGTACGTACCGTCGGAGAACGTGGCAAAACGGGCTATACCAAGGTCGATGCCGATGGCTGTCGTGGCTTGAGAGGCGATTTTTTCCACTTCCCGCTGAGTTTGGATGCTGACAAACCATTGGCTGCCCTTGCTGGAAACCGTGACATTGCGCAGTTCTCCCAGCACATCGCGGCTGTTGCGGTAGCGTATCCAGCCCAGTTTCGGCAAGAAAAGTCGGCTATTGCCTGGGTCGAGCTTGATTTGTTTGGGGTCAGGATAACGGAAGCTGTCACCGCTGCCTTTACGCTTGAAGCGGGGGAAATCAGCACGTTTCGCAAAGAAGTTTTGGTAGGCTTTATCGAGGTCTTTGAGCGCGTGTTGCAGGGGGTGAACCGGGGCATCTTTCAGCCACGGCGTTTCTTCCCCATTGCGCCATGCCGTCAGGTGTTTTGCCATTGCCACGTAACCGATGAATTTTTCGCCCGCTCCATGGTTGGCTTGCTGCAACGCTAATGCCTTGTTGTAAACGAAGCGGCATGACCCAGCAAAACGGCGTAGTTGACGCTGTGTTTCACTATTGGGCATGAGTTCGTATTTGAAGGCTTGGAGTCGTTGCATCTTCGGAGTGTAGCTAAACAAGAGCGGCTTGAGTGGGTATTCTGCGTTAATACTGCGCGGATTATCCGACAAAACTACCGAAAATCGGGCGGCTTCGCCACCCGCGCTATCCTCCCCGACCTGAAGGACGGGGTTTGCCGCGCAACCTGATCAAAGTCCTCGAAACCGAGCTGTGGGATAGCGCCAATTCCTTGCGTACCAACTCGAAACTCACGGCTGCTGAATACAAAGATCCGTTATTTCAAACCTATCCAAATCTACCTTTAGCTAACTAAAAGTAGTCATGGCGTTGAATTCCTGCTTCGCGGGGGCTGGTTTCACTGTCGGTTTGCACCGAGAGCCAGAGCCTTCCCCTCCACAGGCAGACACCGTGTAACTCACGGCGTATTCTTGCAAATTCTTAGCGGCGTTTACGTCACGGTCATGGACTACGCCGCAAACAGGGCAAGTCCATTCGCGTACCGACAGCGGCAGCTTGTCCACTTTATGCCCACAGCCAGAAGCAGAACAGGTTTTGCTGGAGGCAAAAAACCGATCAGCCACGACGACCACACTACCGCGCATTCCTGCCTTGTATTCCAGTTGCCGCCGAAACTCGAAAAAGCCCATGTCACTGATGGCACGGGATAAATGACGGTTTTTCACCATGCCAGATACGTTCAAATCTTCAATGCCGATGGTATCGAATCGGTGGGTCAAATCCGTGGTGAGCTGGTGCAAACCGTCTTGGCGGATGTTGGCTATCCGGGCGTGAAGCCTTGCCAACTTCTGTTTTGCCTTGTGGCGGTTGGCACTGCCTTTGACCTTGCGGGACAGGCTGCGGGAGAGCCGTTGCAGGCGGGAAAGCAAGGCTCTATGCGGTTTCGCCCCTGCCACTTTTTCCCCCGTTGACAGCGTTGCCAGTGCGGATACGCCCAAATCCACCCCTACCGTGCCTTGGTTTTCGGCAGGCGGGAGGTAGTTTTGATCCGTATCCACGGTGATGCTGGCGAACCACTGATCAGCGGTGCGGGAAACCGTGGCAGAGAGGATTTTACCGGAAAAGCGCAGCGTTTCCCGCATCCGTACTAACCCAAGGTTGGGAATGCGGATGCGGGATGCGTCGATGGCAAACTGGTCATTGGTGAGGGTGAAACTGTCTCGGCTTTTGCCTTTCTTTTTGAATTGTGGGTACTTGGCTCGACCTGCAAAGAAATTCTTGAAGGCGTTTCCCAGTTGGATAATCGCCATTTGCGGGGCGTTTTTGGTCACTTCCAGCATCCACGGGAATTGTTCACGCTTGATGGCGTTCAATTGACGGCGCAAGCCCATTTGGTTGGGTTTTGGCTGGGTGTTATCGTCTTTCCATGCGGTGTATTGGGTTTGCCATTCCGCTAACGCCCAGTTGTAGGCAAACCGCGCTGTACCTGCGGCTTTCGCCAAGTACGTGGCTTGCTTATTGTTGGGGGCAAGGCGGATTTTGTGGCTGATGATCATGCTTGCGAGTCTTCCACGGCTTTCTTTACCCCGTCCAGCAGCTTTTTGTTTTTGCGGGAACGTGAGCCGTACAAACGGGCGGAAAATACCGTGATGATTTCCTGTACGTCGGTTGCCAAGTCTTCTTCAAAGGTGGTGTCTTCGCCCTTGTTCACAATCACCACCTCCACTTGTTTAGCTTCGCAGATGGAAAACACCAGTTCTGCGCCAAAGCGTAGCAGGCGGTCTTTGTGGGTGATGACTAGCCGCCCGACATTACCCGCCAGTATCTCATTCAGCAGGCGTTTCAGCCCTTTTTTGTAGTAATTCATGCCTGAACCAAGATCGGATATTAGCTCAAATGTCCAGCCCTGTTGGGCGCAATACAGTTCCAGCACCTGCTTTTGGCGTTCCAAGTCGTCTTGTTGGTCTTGGCTGGATACCCGCGCATAGGCAAGTGTCTTGCAGCTGTCGCTGCTGGCACGGAACAGTTCAGGCTTGAGTTTTAGCATGTCGTAACGGCGGTGCTTGCCGCTGGTGTGTTCGGGGATTAGCCGCCCCTCCGCTTCCCATCGACGCAGGGTCGTGACGGATACACCGAGTAGTTCTGAGGCTTCGCTGATGGGGACTAATCTTTTCATATTGAACAGCATAAGGTAGATTTCAAGCAAACTGTTCAAACCCTTGCTGAGCTAACACGCGCCGGATACAAGCCGTGATTCAACGCCAACACCGTCAGCAATAACAGCGCCGCCCCCAAGGTATGCAAGGTTGCCACCACCAAAGGCAGCGCAAACACCACATTACTGATCCCAAGACTCACCTGAATAAACAGTACCAGTAACAGCACATACGGCACGCTACCGAACAACACCGAACGCTTGGAAATCAACCACAGCGCCAAGCCCCCCAGATACACAAACACCAGCAATGCCCCCAGACGATGCATCAGGTGAATCGCTGTCCGTGCCGGATTATCCAGCGTCCCGAATTCGTAATTGGTTCCCGGTTGCCAATCAAACACAAAGGCACTTCTGAAATCACTGGCAGGCCACCACTCCCCATGACACAGCGGAAATTCCACCCCGCAGGCCACCGCCGCGTAATGGGTACTCGTCCAGCCCCCCAGCAGAATCTGCCCGATCAGCAACAACAATGCCCCCAGTGCCAACCCGCGCACCGTGGTAAGCTGATGATACAGTGTGGAAAAGCGCGGGCGGTGCTGATTCAGCCACAACCACCACACCAAAGCCAGGGTAGTAAACCCACCCAACAAATGCGCCGTCACAATCGGCGGACTGAGCAAATGCGTCACCGTCCACATTCCCAAGGCTGCCTGAAACAGCACTGTCCCCAGCAACAGGCTCGGCATCAGCACCCCACCAACCAGTCGCCGCCGGAACCAGACGCTGAACACCCAAATCCCCAGAATCAGCATTCCCAACGTTCCAGCAGCGTAGCGGTGGATCATCTCCTTCCACGCTTTGCCCGTTTCCAGTGGGCGCTGAAACTGAGCGCCATCCACCGCCTCCGGCACAGCCAAATGCCCGTAACACCCCGGCCAATCCGGGCAACCCAAGCCTGCATCCGACAAGCGCGTGTAAGCACCCAACACAATCACCAGCAGTGCCAGACCCAAGGTCAACGAGAGCAAGATCGAATACGCTTTTTGCATGGCTGTTACCGGGTCAAATAAGGATTTAGCATAGCACGCATTTTCGCCAAGGTAAGTTCACCTTTGACACTCAGCAAGACCCGCCCCGTCGGATCGAGCAAATGGTGACTGGGCACCATCAGATCAGGGGCAAACTGCCGCGCCGCTTGCCCATCCAGATCCAAGGCCAGCGGCAAGGTTAACTGGAGGCGGTCTTGCACCTCCATCACCGTATTCGGCGGGTCGTAAGGCATCGCCACCGCCACCATCTGCACCCGCTCGCCGTATTCCTGATGCAAGGTTTCCAGCGCAGGCAATTCATGCAAACAAGCCGCACAACTGCTCGACCAAGCATTAACCCACGTCAGCCTGCCCCGCTGGTCAGGAAGATGGATACGTTCACCGGACAACACCGGCAAACTCAACGGCGCAATCGTCTTCGCCGACCACTTAGCCCACACCAGCACACCCGCCCCAACGCTCAATATCAGCAGTAAGGCCAGTGCGTACTTCAGCTTATTACCAGATACTAACATGCATAATAACCCACAAATTTCAATGATAATTATCAAAAACTAAGATATATTACTTACATCCCGTGTGAAATCACACACTTCCATTGCTTAAGCCAAGACGGGTGGTATTGTTTTGGTAACGACAACAAGCGACACGATCGCTGGTTCCCGTATCTTCGAGGTACGCCCCAACTGCTCATTATCCCGCGAGGGCATGGTGGTTTTCTTCGTGGCGGTTACTGTCCTTACCCTGCTCGTTGCAGTGCGCTTCATACTACTGGGTGCTTGGCTGGTGTTGCCCTTCGCCCTGCTCGAAATACTGGTGCTAGGTGTCAGCCTGTATCTGTTTGAACGTGCCTCGCGCTATTCCGAGACCATTCAGATCGCGCCTGACAGCCTCCTGATTATTACCCGAAGTGGGGTGAAAACCCTGCGCGAATACCGTTTTCAGCCCTACTGGGTGCACGTAGCACTGCAACCCGACCCGCGAGACTGGTATCCCAGCAAGCTGCTGTTACGCTCACACGGGGAAAGCCTTGAAATCGGTGCCTGTTTGACCAATGCCGACCGGAAAACGCTCGCGAAAACCATCACTACCGCGTTGGAGAGTTGCAGAAGAACGCATTGAACACCCCGTAACATGTTAGGAGGAAACATGCTGCATAAAAGCAAGAAACGCTTATCCGCCCTGTCGATCACAGGTGGCGCTTGGCTATTCAGCGGCATGGCTTACGCCGGGTACGAATACAATCTGAACACGCCCGCCTCAACCCTGACGCAGGAAATCTTTGACCTGCACATGCTGACCACGGTTGTCGGCACCATCATTATGATCATTGTTACCGCACTGATCGTTTACGCTCTGTTTGCTTTCCGCCAATCCAAAGGCGCGGTGGCTGATCAGGAATTCCACAATGGCTGGTTTGGGCGCTGGGCTTGGGCGCTGGTTCCCGTGCTCGTGCTGGGCATTGACTTAAGTATTGCCAGTTCTGCGTCACATACCCTGTCTTCGGTGGAGTCCCATGACAAAGCGGATGTCACCGTCAAAGTCATCGGTTCGCAGTGGAAGTGGACTTACGAATACATGGACGACGACATCAAAATCGTCAGCAACCTGAAAAAACTCGAACCCACCGACCCCTTATACCTGCGTGATGTGGATGAGCCGCTGGTATTGCCCACTGATAGACGGGTGCGTTTCCTGCTGACCTCCACCGATGTCCTGCATAATTGGGGAATTGCGGAAATTGTCCCCAAGAAAATCAATATTCCCGGCTACATCAATGAAACCTGGACGCACATCACCAAGGAAGGCACTTACCGAGGGCAATGCTACGAAAACTGCGGCACAGGCCACGCTTTCATGCCTGCGGTCGTCACCGCTGTCAGCCCGGCAAAATATGAAGAGTGGAAGGCGGGCAAAAAAGCCCAACAAGCACAGGCTGCTGCCGAAGCCTCTGCCGACAAGGAGTGGACACAAGTAGAGCTGATGGCCAAGGGTCAAGCCGTTTACACCAAGAACTGCTTGGCTTGCCATCAGGCAACCGGTCTGGGCTTGCCCGGCGTATTCCCAGCACTGGCTGGCAGCAAAATAGCCACCAGCACCAACCCCGCAGATCACATCGCCATTGTGGTGAAGGGCAAAGCGGGTACGGCGATGGCAGCCTGGGGGGCACAACTGAACGATCTGGATATTGCGGCGGTGATTAGCTACGAACGCAATTCCTGGGGCAATGCCGCTGGCATCGTACAACCCAAAGACATAAAAGCCGCGCGATAATTTCTGAGGAGGAGTTTACCCATGAGTGGAGCAGCAGCACACGACGGTCATCACGATCACCACGGGCCACCACAGGGTTGGCAGCGCTGGGTTTACAGCACTAACCACAAGGACATCGGCACGATGTACCTGTTTTTTGCCTTGTTCATGCTGTTTTTCGGCGGGGCAATGGCGATGTATATCCGCGCCGAATTGTTCATGCCGGGGGTGCAGCTCGCCAGCCCGGATTTTTACAACAATATGGTGACAGACCATGCCTTGGTGATGATCTTCGGGATGGTAATGCCTGCCGCAGCGGGAATGGCGAACTGGATGATCCCGATGATGATCGGTGCGCCGGATATGGCTTTGCCGCGCTTGAATAACCTGAGCTTTTGGTTGTTACCCGCAGCGGCGATCATGCTGATTCTGTCTATCCTCGCGCCGTATATTTTTCCGGGCAGCGGTACGCCGGTCAATACGGGTTGGACGCTGTTGCCACCGTTGTCGATCCAGACCGGGATAGGCATGGATTTCACCATTTTTGCGATTCATACCCTTGGGGTATCGTCGATTCTGGCTTCGATCAATATTGTCACCACCATTTTGAACATGCGTGCGCCGACCATGACCATGATGAAAATGCCGCTGTTTGTATGGGCGTGGTTGTTTACCGGCTTATTGCTGATTGCGGTGATGCCGGTGTTGGCGGGGGGCGTCACCATGTTGCTGTTTGACCGTCACTTCGGCACCTCATTCTTTGATGCGGCGGGGGGGGGCGACCCTATCCTGTTCCAGCATTTGTTCTGGTTCTTTGGGCATCCTGAAGTGTATGTATTGTTGCTGCCTTCCATCGGGGTGCTGGGTTTGGTGATTCCGACCTTTGCACGCAAGCCGTTGTTTGGCTACAAGTCACTGGTGTATGGCATGGGTGTATTGGCAGCACTGGGCATGGTGGTCTGGGCGCATCACCAGTACACCATTGGCATGTCACTGGCGGCGACCAATTACTTCATGATCGGCACGATTCTGATTTCTATCCCGGTCGGGCTGATGCTGCTGAACTTCATTTTCACCATGTGGCGCGGCTCGATGACCTTTGAAACGCCGATGCTGTTTGGGATTGCGATTATCCTGATGTTCTCGTTTGCCGGGGTCACCGGGGTCATGTTGGCGGTCGTGCCAGCAGATATGCAGTATCACGACACCATGTTTGTGGTGGCGCATTTCCACTATGCCTTGATTCCGGGGGCGGTGTTTGGCTTGTATGCGGGGGTGTTTTACTGGTTGCCGAAATGGACAGGCCACATGTATGACGAGCGGCTGGGCAAGATTTTCTTCTGGTGGACGACTATTTCTTTCAACGTCACCTTCTTCCCGCAACACTTTTCCGGGCTGGCGGGAATGCCACGGCGAATTGTGGATTACAGCGTGCAGTACACCGAGTTCAACGTGATTTCCAGTCTTGGCGGGTTTGCGTTTGGTTTGTCGCACTTGCTGTTCCTGTACATCATTATCAAGACGATCCGGGGTGGTGTAAAAGCACCGGACAAACCGTGGGATGGTGCGCAAATCGGCACACCGGGGCTGGAATGGACACTGTCTTCCCCACCGCCCTTCCACAGCTTTACTGAAGCACCAGTGGTGAAATGATGGACAAACAACACGATGAAAAACTGCGTAAGGCCAACCGTCGGGTCGCCCTGATTCTCGGAATGATTGCCGTGGCAGCACTGGTTTATACCTTTATTACCTTGCCGAAAATACTGGCGGGAGCGGGCGGATGAGTACGCAGGGCGCTCCCGACGAAACCTTGGCAAGCAAGAACAGGCGTGTGACCCGCCGCCTGTTTCTGGTGGTTGGGGGTATGTTTGCGTTTGGGTTTGCCATGGTTCCGTTGTACCAATTGGCTTGTGAGGTCGGTGGTATTAATGGCGTGGCGGGAACACCGGGGGGCGGGCGAATGACCGATATCGACACCGCTGCCGCCGTAACGCCAATCGACACCAGCCGCCTGATCACGGTGCAGTTTGATGCCACCATCAACACAGGCTTGCCGTGGGAATTTCACCCGATGACCAAGCAAGTGCAGGTACATCCCGGTGAAAAAGTGGCGGTGCGTTATTACGCCAAGAACAACTCGGACAAGCCGATTACCGGGCAAGCTATTCCGGGCATTACTCCGTGGCAAGTCACGCAACACTTTAGCAAAATCGAGTGTTTTTGTTTCACCCAACAAACCTTGCAGCCCGGCGAAGCCAAGGAAATGCCGGTGTATTTCAGCATCGACCCGGCGGTGGACAAGCAGTACGAAACAGTCACGCTGTCTTACACCTTTATGAATACTGACCGCGACAAAGCCTTAACACCCGAACAACACGCGGCACTGAACACCAGCCATTAAGGAGCCACCATGACCACACATGCGGATACACACACGGATACCGAAGCGTATTTTATCCCGGAACCCAGTCGCTGGCCGATTATCGCAGTGTTTGGCATCTTCATGCTGTTTCTCGGGCTGGTGCTGAGCATCAACAAGATGAGTCTGGCGGGCAGCTTGATCATGGTTACGGGCTTCGCGGTACTGGCGCATTTGATGCAAGGCTGGTTCGGCTCGGTTATCGACGAAAACCTGACTGGCAAATACAACGGGCAAGTCAGCCGTTCGTTCCGTCAGGGCATGTTCTGGTTCATTACCTCGGAAGCGGCGTTTTTCGTCACCTTTTTCGGCTGCCTGTTTTACTTGCGCAATATTACCTTGCCGTGGCTGGGCGGTGATGGGCAGTTGGGAACCTCCAATATGTTGTGGGAAGGCTTCCAGTACAACTGGCCGCTGCTCAACTTGCCGGATGCAGACACCACCAAATACGTGCCAGCCAAGGAAGCGATGGGGCCGTGGGGTCTGCCGTTCCTCAATACGATTATCCTGATGAGCAGTGGCGTGACCCTGACATGGGCACACTGGGGGTTGAAGAAAGCCAATAACCAACAGTTGGTAAGGGGTCTGGTCATGACCATTGCCTTGGGGGTCATCTTCTTCTTCGTGCAGGGCTATGAGTATTGGCACGCCCACCATGCGATGGATCTGACCCTGAATGCCGGGGTGTATGGCTCGACATTTTACATGCTGACGGGCTTCCACGGTCTGCACGTCACCATCGGCACGATCATGCTGACCGTGATTGCGGTGCGCAGTGCCAGAAACCATTTCACCGAACACAACCACTTCGCGTTTGAAGCGGTCGCGTGGTATTGGCACTTCGTCGACGTGGTGTGGATAGCCTTGTTTATTTTCGTGTATTGGTTGTAACCGTCAAGCTCTTCACGGCACGACGCCGTGGGGGGTAATTTGCCCGGTGAAGTAGCCGACCATTAACAGGCACAGCAGGAAAACTGACAGTGCTACCCGTGTAGTCAACGATGCTACCACCCGATTGGATTTGCCGTCATCCTTGGCGAGGAAAAACACACCGGAAACCAGACTGATCAGGATCAGCGCCAGATTGATGATAATGAGTACCTTAAACCACATAGGAGCCTCGGCTTGTTACAACACAGTGAAAATGCCAGTATAACAGCACGTTACCATTTCCGGCCTAGCGTTTTTACCACGCTGCTGACCGTGGTGATGGTGGGTATTTTTACGTCATTATCCGTATGGCAATACCACCGGGCAAACTATAAGGAACAGGTAGCACAAGCCGTGGCACGCCAAACCACCCTAGCTCCGCTCGACCTGAACCAAGCCGCTGTGGACTGGCCAGCACAACGCTTCCGCCACGTCACCGTCAGCGGTCAGTGGGAAACCCATCACACCGTGCTGCTGGATAATATCGTGGAGCATGGCAAAGCGGGCTACCACGTCATTACCCCGCTACGCCTGGCTAACGGGCAACACGTCTTGGTGAACCGAGGTTGGGTGGAAGTCGGTGCTGACCGGCAGGTATTACCCAAGATCCCCACGCCCCCCGGCGAACTCCAGTTAAGCGGCACACTGGACCAACCCCGTTCCAAACCCGTCTTCCTGTTTGGGGATATGCCAGCCGATACCGAAGGCAACCAACGCTGGCTTTACCTCGATACCGCCCATTTCGCACAAAAGCTGGGCTACCCGCTCGCGCCTTACCTGTTGCTGCAAACCTCTGACACGCCCGATAGCTTACGGCGCGACTGGCCTGCTTACAGCAATAACGCCGGAATGCACATTGGCTACAGCATCCAGTGGGCGGCTTTCGGGCTAATGGTGCTGGTTGCCTACCTGAAAATGAATACGCATAAAACCACCAAGGAAACTGCATGACTGCCACCACTGACAACACGCTTCCACCCCAGCAACGCAGCAACCGCACGCTGTGGATTCTGGTGATCGTGTGTTCATTCCCGTATCTGGCGGGGTGGGTTTATTTCCAGTTTATGGACAAATTACCCCTGCCAGCCACCACCAACCACGGCTCGCTGGTATCGCCCGTGCGCTCAGTAGGTGAATTACCCTTACAAGATGCAGATGGCACTACGTTCAATGTAGCTGACTTGCGCGGCAGTTGGGTGTTGGTCACGGTGGCTGACTCGGCTTGCACAACGGCTTGCCAGAAAAACCTGTATTTCCTGCGCCAGGTGCGTCAAGCCATGGGCAATGAACGCCGCCGGGTCGAACGTTTGCTGGTATTGACAGAAACCAGCCAGTTACTCACATTACAAGAACACCTAACCGAACACGCGGGGATGAAAGTGGCGATTGGGCCACCCGCCTCCCTGCAACAGTTACAGACCTTGTTGCAAAACCCTAACCCGGTGGCGCAAGACGGCCTTTACATCATCGACCCGCTGGGCAATGTGATGATGTCGTATCCATCTGATTTCAATGGAGAATTGATCATCAAAGATTTGCGCCGCCTGCTGAAAGTGTCGCAGGTGGGGTGAGCAAGAGCCACAAGGCTGAATGTTAATAAAGCGAAAAGGAGAGAGTGTTATGGCTACGATTAGCAGTACTGACCACACAATGGCGACAGAAACCCCACGTTTAAGCGTGCGGAAAGTCGATTCTGAAGCTTCCATGCGCTGGCTAAACGCCGGTATCAAGGACTTCAAGGCATCACCGGGTGCAAGTATTGCCTATGGTATGATCTACGTCGTACTAGGGCTGGTGCTAGCTTGGCTGTCATGGTCAAACCCTATTTTCATTACTTCACTGGCAGCAGGTTTCCTGATTATCGGGCCGATTGTGGCGGTAGGCTTCTATTGCATGAGCCGCACACTGGAACAAGGCGGCAAACCACACTTCTCCCAAGGGCTGGATGGCTTGCGTTTCAATGGGGTCAGCCTGATCAATTTTGCTATGGTTCTCGGCGTGCTGATCGGCGTTTGGGCTGTCATTTCGGCTGTCACCGTCGCACTATTCTTCGATAACGTTACCGTCACCGACAGTGCGCTGGGTACTTTGATGGGTCATGAGCAATTTGTGCCGTTCCTGCTTGCCTGGATGCTGGGTGGTGCATTGATTGCTGTTGTTGCATTCTCCATCAGCGTGATCTCAGTCCCTTTGATCACTGACAAGAAAGTCGATTTCGTCACTGCCATGATAACCAGTGTAAAAACCGTGATGGTAAACCCCGGTGTCATGCTGAGCTGGGCATTTATTCTGGCAACCTTGGTGTTTTTGGGCTTCATTTTCGGCTTTGTTGGCTTGGCGATTACCTTGCCGATTGCAGGCCATGCAAGCTGGCACGCTTACCGTGACCTGATCGAAACAGAATAAGCCCATCCACTGACGTGAGTACCGCCTTATGATAAATGTCGCCGACCTTGATGCAGGAATGAACTGGAAAGCCTATCTCGGCTTGTGCAAACTCAAAGTGGTCAGCTTGATCGTGTTTACCGCTTTGGTCGGGATGTTACTGGCAACTCCCGATGTCGTGCCCTTCAGCACCCTGTTTTGGGGCTTGCTGGGCATTGGCTTGGGGGCTTCCTGCGGGGCTGCCATTAATCATATCGTCGACCAGAAAATTGACGCGGTGATGAAGCGCACCGAACACCGCCCCCTGCCGCAACACCAATTGAGCACAGCACAAGCCTTGGTGTTTGCGGTGGGCTTAGGCGTTCTGTCGATGTTTATTCTGGGGGTCATGGTCAACTGGCTGACAGCGGTGTTGACGCTGGCTTCCATGGTGGGCTACGCGGTGATTTACACCATGTACCTGAAACGTTCTACCCCGCACAATATCGTGCTGGGTGGCGCTGCCGGGGCTGCACCGCCGGTACTGGGCTGGACAGCCGTCACCGGGGAATTGCACACCGACGCGCTGTTGCTGTTCCTGATCATCTTTATCTGGACACCGCCGCATTTCTGGCCACTAGCCATCAAACGTGTCGAAGATTACCGCAAGGCAAGTGTGCCGATGTTGCCTGTGACCCACGGGATAGCGTTTACCAAACTCAATATCGTGCTGTATACGCTGATGCTGATCGCGGTGACGTTGATGCCGTTTCTGACCCACATGAGTGGCGTACTGTATCTGGTGGCGGCTACCGTGCTGGGCGCTGGCTTCCTGTATCACGCTGTTATCTTGTACCGCACCGAAGGTGATCAACATGCGATGAAAACCTTCGGCTATTCGATTTTCTACCTGAGCGCCTTGTTCATTGCGCTGTTGGTGGATCATTATGCGGTGGCTTGGCTATAACATCCCGTTTACTGGGTAAACGAGTGCTTGTGCTACAATGAAAGCATCATCCAGAGACAGCAAGCTGCCGCACATGCTTAAATTTCCTTATGCAATCAGTGATTTCTACACCCTGCGCACCCAAGGCTACCGTTACCTTGACCGCACGGCAGCCATTCCCACATTGGAGGATGCTGGTAAACAACTGGTCTTCCTGCGCCCGCGCCGTTTCGGTAAATCATTGTTGCTGTCGATGCTTGCCCATTATTACGACATCAACATGGCGGGGGAATTTGATGCCTTATTCGGTGATCTAGCCATAGGCAATGACCCTACACCAGAACACAACCAATACCTGATCCTGCGTTTCGACTTTTCCAAGGTATCGGCTAAAGGCGATATTGAGGCAATACAACACAGTTTGTTCACTCACCTCAATCAGGCGACTCTGGACTTTACCCAACGTTACCAGCACCTGCTGAAATACCCGGTGAATGTCATGGAGGACGCGCTCGGCTCACTGCAATCGCTGGTGGATGTGGTCAAAAACAGCGGGCAAAGCATCTATGTGTTGATTGACGAATACGACAATTTTGCCAATGAAGTGCTGGTACATGACGTTGGCAACTGGCAACGTTATTACGACTTGCTGGAAAGCGAAGGTATCGTTAAAACCCTGTTCAAAATTATCAAGGCGGGGGCATCAGAAGGCAAAATCGCACGGGTATTCATCACCGGTGTATCGCCGCTGGTATTGAGTGAGATGACCAGCGGGTACAATGTCGCTACCAGCATTTATCTGGAACCCCGTTTTAACACGCTATGCGGCATCACCCATGTGGAATTGGCAGGCTTGGTTGAGGAAGTTTTGCAAGACTGTGGACAGGATGCCGTACAACAAACCAGCGTGCTGGAAACGATGAAACAGTTTTATAACGGCTACCGTTTCTGCGAACAGCCTGACAGTGCGTTGCTCTATAACCCGACACTGGCCTTCTATTTCTTGCGCCATTACCAGCAAGCGTGCAGCCCTCCACGCAAAATGCTGGATGGTAATCTGGCCATGGATGCCAGCCGTATCCGCTACATTGCCAACCTGCCGGATGGGGCAAGCGTGATTGGCAATATCCTTGATGAACAGAATCCGGTAGTGCTGCCCTATCTGGAAAATCAGTTTGGCATCGAGCAACTGCACAAGCTGCAACACGATGCGCGTTACATGGTGTCTCTGCTGTATTTCTTCGGCGTCTTGACCATCGGTGGTTTGGCAGGTGAATTGGACGAACTGCGGCTGGATGTCCCTAACCGGGTCATTTATGCCTTGTACGTGGAAGCGTTGCGGGAAAAGGCATTGCCAGACCTCGCTGACCGCCGCCAAGTGGAAGGGCTTGCCAAGCAATTCTACCAAACCGCCGATTTACAACCCTTGGCGCATTACCTCGAAAGCAGCTATTTCAGCGTCTTCAACAACCGTGATTACCGCTGGGACAACGAGCTGACCATCAAAACCGCCTTCATGAGCCTGCTGTTTGACGACACCTACTACATCATGGATTCGGAAGCAGCACTCAAACGGCGTTACGCCGATTTGCTGATGATTATCCGCCCCGACATGCGCCGCCTTGACGCGCTCAAAGACATCGTGATCGAGTTCAAATACCTGTCATTGGCGGATTTAGGGCTGACAGCGGAAGGGGTGCGCGGGCAAAGCCGCGAGGCATTGCAGCAACTGCCCGCCGTGCAAACCGCTTTGCAGGCAGCCTTGCGGCAATTGCGTGATTACCAACAGGTGTTGGTGGAAAAGTACCGCGAGCCGCAGCGCTTGCACTGCCTCGCTGTCGTGGCCTTGGGGTTTGAACGGCTGATATGGGTAACGCTGGGATGAGTGCTCCCTTATCTCGGCTTTCCATACATCGCCCGCAACAACACCACCACAAAAATGCCCCCGCCAATAATGGCAATCAACCCACCCAGCCCCATCATCCCCATGCCGAGGATTTGGGGAAGGTCGTGCAAGCCTTGCGCCGCCCCCGCTGTCTTGCGCTGCACCCCGTAACCCCCCGACCATGCCAGCCCCAAAATGTGGATCAACTGCCCGCCCCCGTAAATAAGCGGCTGCCATGCTGCCCACTGTGAGGTCGCAGGCTGAAACCCCAAACGTGGCAAGCAGTAATACGTCAAACCCATGAATGCCAGTGTCACCCCCACGATCGAACCGTGATAATGCGCCGGAATCACCACATTCACCCCGTGGATCAGAAAACCAATAATACCGCCCGCCGCAAACAACCCAATGGAAGCCCACAAAGCATTGCGTAACGGACGCAACCCCGGCGTCACTCCCCGCGCCCGCAACACAGCCCACACCACCACCAAACCCAAAGGCAAGGAAGTCAGCCCGCCGTATTGCATCAAATGGGTAAACGCCGCCCGAAATTCTGCCGACACCACGTCGTATTGCACATAAATAAACGGCACGACCAGCACCGGCAACACCATCACCCCGAACAAGCCAAACGCCCAACGCTGCGGCAAATGCACCGGCATTCCCGACGCTTGCGCCAACCACAACCACGCCACCATCAGCAAAATCGTATGGGTAAACTGCAAAGTATGCCCCGCCCCCCAAAACAGCAACTCATAAAACGCCTGCCCACTGTAACCATCAGGCAGATTCACCCCGGTAAACAACAAAGCCAGCACCGCCGCCGCTGCCGCCACAATACTCAGGTAAATACCAAAACCCGCGACACTCTGATGCCGCGCCACCATCAAGGAACGGATAATCAACCAAGTAAACCCAACGCCAAACACCCCCAACCCCACCAAAAACACGGGCTGCTGCAACACGGGCACGTAATTGTTCAACAGCGGATGACCATCCCCCGTAAACGGCGACACCACGATCAGCAAGGTTCCCAGCGCCGTCACCGCCAGAATGCTGTTATCCCACCACGGCTGGCGGATCTCGCTATTCGCCGTCCACAGCACCCCTGCAAACGCCAGAAACCACACCAACACCGACAGCACCACATGCACCACCAACGCCGTGTGGAAAAAGTCCAACCAAGGAATGACATCCTGCACCGCAGGCGTGCGTGACATCACCAGCAGCAGGGAAAAAATCCCGGCTGCCAGCAACGCAAAAATCCCCAATTTCAACCAGTTTGCCGCAAGGGTGCGAGCATGACCCTGAGGGTCGGGTAAAGTGAAAACGGTGTGGCTCATACGTTACCTTGTAAACATCCAACATTACCCGGCGCAGGCACTATTCCCCCACCGTCTCGCGATAAGCGTGCCAACTGGCATGACCGATCAGCGGCAATGTTACCGCCAAGCCAATGAAAAACGTAGCCATACCCAACAGAATCATGGTCGCAATAATCGCCGCCCAACGCATCATCACCACGGGATTGCGGTAAACTGCCCGAATACTGGTCACTACCGCCGTCATGACCCCGACCTGACGGTGTGCAATAAACGGCACAGTTACCACACTGATCGCAAACGCCACCACTGCCAGCGAAAAACCCGCCACCACAAACGTCGCAATGAATGGCAGGAAATTCGCATTCCCCACCAACGTTTCCCAGCCCCCACTCACCAAGCCAGAATGATCAAAAAACAAACCAAACAACATCGCAATCAGCCGCGCCCACACCACCAGCAGCACCAGCAAAATTACCCCGGCAGTCAAAGTATCCGTCATACGATGGCTTGCCAGCGGAATCGACACAATCGCCACCGCCGAGGCCAACAAACCCATAATCAACCCACCGAGCACAAAGACCGCAAAAAACGGCAAAGACTCGCGCCCATCCAGCAACACCCCCAGACTCCCCGTCACCAAAGGGTTATCCCCGAAAAACAGGTTAATAATCCCCGTCGTCACCACCGCCCACACCAGCATAACCGCCCCCAGTATCAAGCCAAACTGGATCAGCTTGATCGTACTGAAACGCGCATTCGACAAAGCGTGTAACAACGAGGGTGTTTGGCCTTCCTCAATGCGCTGGCTCATGTCATACAAACCCACTGCCGCCAGCGGCCCCACCAGCATAAAACTGGAAAGCAGCAGCAAAGCAAACAAAGGGTTAGCAGGGCCAAGCTGGATCATCAACAGACCCGCGATCACAAACACCAAACCGTAGGTAATACTGGCAACCGGCCTGACTCTCAAATCATCCCAGCCTTTGCCTAGCCAACGCAGCGGAGCGCTGCTGTCAAGTCGCCGAACAAGCGGCGCAGGTTCATCAATAACCTCAGGATCACTTACACTAAATGCCATAACGTTTCCTCCTCAGGATAATTCCCCCCGAAGATAAACCTTTAGACCAATACCTGATGAAGCACCTAAATACCTGATAAACAATAAGGAATTATCAGGTACTATATGCTTTATTGACACCCCATGCCGGAGACACCCTCTTGAAAAAAACACCCATCCTGATTGCTTTACTGGCCTTCGCGGTCGGTATTGTTAGCGCCCAATACCTGCTCAGATCCAGCAGCAGCGCCCCCGCTGCGGCGGCTGGCACACGCGTACCCGTGGTGGCAGGCCAGTTTGGTGGCGATTTCACCCTGACGCAAAACGGTAAACCCGTCAAACTCAGTGATTTCACTGGCAAAGTTGCGGTGTTGTATTTTGGCTATGCCTCCTGCCCCGACATTTGCCCCACCACACTCGCTATTATCAGCGCTGGCCTGCGCGAACTTTCCCCCGCAGAACTGGCGCAAGTGCAGCCCGTGTTTATCAGCGTAGACCCGGAGCGCGACAGCGGTGAGAAACTCATGGCCTATGCGCAACACTTTCACCCCGGCTTTACAGGCATCACCGGCACAGCGGCAGAAGTGCAGCAAGCAGCCCGCCAGTACGGGGCGTTTTTTGCCAAAGCGCCCAGCAATTCAGCGATGGGCTATACGGTCGACCACACTTCCAACACTTATTTGATCAGCAAGGATGGCAAGTTTGTCAGCATCTTGCCGCATGACATGACACCAGCATCGGTGGCGACCGGTATCCGTCAGGAATTGTGAAAACCTCACGTATGCAGTAAAAAGCCGGGACAAGCCCGGCTTTTTACTGCATACGTGAGACTAACGCTTACGCGAAGTTCTTCGCTGCAAAATCCCAGTTCGCCAGTGAGTTCAGGAAGGTTTCCACGAACTTAGGGCGCAGGTTGCGGTAGTCGATGTAGTAAGCATGTTCCCACACGTCAACGCACAGCAGCGCCGTGTCGCCAGTGGTCAAAGGTGTGCCAGCAGCACCCATGTTGACGATTTCCACAGAACCGTCCGCTTTTTTCACCAACCAAGTCCACGCAGAACCGAAGTTGCCAACCGCTGACGCGGTGAAGGCTTTCTTGAATTCGTCGAAAGAACCCCATTTCGCATCAATCGCCGCAGCCAGTGCGCCTGTGGGTGCGCCGCCGCCGTTTGGCTTCAGGCAGTTCCAGAAAAAGGTGTGGTTCCAAACTTGTGCTGCATTGTTGTAAACGCCGCCTGCTGGAGCCGCTTTCACGATCTCTTCCAGACTCATGTTTTCAAACTGAGTGCCCGGAATCAGGTTGTTCAGGTTGGTGACATAAGCGTTATGGTGCTTGTCGTGGTGGAATTCCAGCGTTTCAGCCGACATGTGTGGGGCAAGTGCGTCTTTTGCGAAAGGCAGTTCTGGCAATGTATGAGCCATGAGTTGTTACTCCTCTGATGGTTAAGATTTTTGGTCAGGGCGTAAGATAGGCCATTTTGGGGCAAGCGTGCAATAAGCCTGTGTTCGCTTGATGAATTGTCAACGCCCGTTCATTCGTAACCGGACATCTCCAGATAGCCCTGCCCGAGCAATTTACCGCTAGCAACATCGCGGATATTCACCGCGCCTTCCCAATAGGTAATCCCCGTCTGCATCAACTGATCATCCACCAACGCTTCAATGCGCACATGCTGCCCCTGCTGTGGCAAATGCATTTCCCACGCCACCGGATATTTCACGCCGCTGTGCGCCTGCCAGTAACGTAATGGCTTCAGCGTCACATCCTCCCGCCCCAGCGTTTGCGCCGTACCATCCGGCAACACCCACTTGCCCGCACTGTGCGGATCGGTTGCCCCTGACTTATTGCGCAGCCGATAAAACATCAGGTCATGCCCATCCTCCCATTGCAGCGAAAACCAGTCCCACCCCGCCTGATCCTTACCCAGAGCACTGGTGCTCCATTCCCGATCCAGCCACGACTCGCCGGTGACGATGAAACGCTGCCCATCGCGGTAGATTTCACCCAAAGTCTGCAAGCGCGTCAGCGAGTAATAATACGAAGCATTGCCCGCCTCACTGCTTTTCTGGCTCAAGCCTTGATTGCCTTGCAACACGGGCTGCTTTTGCGGGCGTAACTGCAAATTCAGGGTGAAATCCTTAGCCTTCAACGCAATTGCCCACGGAAATTCCCCCGCACCATCGCCGACGATCTGCCAATCTTCCAGCCACACCCGGAACGGTTGCAACGACTGCCCCGCCAAACCCAGCGCTCCCCGCGCAAACCGCTGGTCGTGCAAATGCTCGCCGGTTTGCACATCGGTCAGCGCCACATGCGCCATCCACACCTGATTCGTTGCCCATGCAGACTGACTCGCGGGCTTGTCCGGCGAGAGCGCAATGCGGAACAGCGTGACCTGATAACCAAACTGTCGCCCCGAGTCAGTATGCACATTCCCGGTCACATACCACCATTCATTGCGGAAATCCGGGTGTGCCGCGTGGTCTTGCGGAAACTGAAAAGTTCGTGGGGCAAGCGCACGGGTGAAACCGGCATCGGCCACCCCGCCCAACGCCGCATTCAGATCAAGTGCCGCCGGTTCGGGTGTTTTGCTACACCCCGCCAACAGCAACATAACCAATAGAACAAGCCTAACGCCCATCCAACCCCTCCCGCACCGATGCCTGTCCAATCCGCCGTACCGGATAAAGGCTTGCCAACAAGGCCGCCACCATCGCCAGCGCCATCGCCTGCAACGGCACCAGCGCGAACACATGCGTCTGCATCGTCCAGCCAAACGAACGCTGGTTGATAATCTCGATCAACACCACCGACATCAGCCAGCCCAGCGGCAACGACAACAGCCCCGCCAGCAAACCGATCAAGGCCGCCTGTCCCATCACCAGCCGCTGCAACTGCGGTGGGGTAAACCCGGTCGCCCGCAAAATCGCAAACTCACGCCCCTTTTCCAGAAACAAGGCCATCAAGGCACTGAACACCCCGACAAACGCCACCATAATCACCAGCACCCGCAACACATTGGTAATCACAAAGGTGCGGTCAAACACCTGCAAGGAAAACTCCCGAATATCGCGGTTAGAACGCACCACCAACGGCTGCCCCGCCTGCTGCAATTCCCCCGCCCAAACCTGCAACTGGCGTTTGATGACCGCCACATCCGCCCCCTCAGCCACTTGGATACCGATCGAAGAAATCCCCCGATCCGCCCAATAACGCTCGTACAAGGAGCGCGGCAATACCACCATGCCCTGCGTTGCACTGTAATCGCGGAACACGCCCAACACCGGCAACTTCACCTTACCCGCCAATTCGCTCGTCACCTGCACCGTATCACCGCGCCGCTTGCCTTGGTGGTACGCAAACGGCTCCGACACCAGCAAACCTTCACCCGCCAGAAAACGCTGCCAGATCGCCGCCGCATCGCCCTCCAGAAACGCAAAACCGCGCCCGCTGTGCGTACTGGGTTGCAAGACCAGCACCGGCATCGGGAAATCTTCCACCGTCAGCCGCGCCGTGCGCCCAGTACTTAACGCCTTCACCCCCGGCAAGGCTTGCACCCGCGCCAACCACGCCGGATTCAACGCGCCATCCACCCGCGAAGCCTCTTTGGACGTGGCCGACACATACAAATCGCTACTCAAGGTCATTTCCAGCCAATCCGACACACTGGTGCGGAACGAGCCAATCATAATGCTCACCCCCACCGTTGCCGACACTGCCACCGTCAGCGCAATAATCGCCAGACTGGTACGGCTCAAACTCGCCTGCACCCCACGTACCGCCATGCGCCACAACAAGGAAGCCTGCAACACCTGCACCCGTTGCAAGCCCCGCAAAGCAAAACGCAACACCAATGGCACGACCAAACCATACCCCACAATCAGCAAAAACAGCCCCACAAACCCCAGCACCAACTGCTTACCGGAATACGCAATCAAGCCGCCACTCGCCAACATCAACAGCACACCCGCCACTGCCAAACCCACCCCGGCACGCTGCCCCGCCTGTTCCAGCGTCGACTGACGCTGCACCTGCACTGGCGACACCCGCGCCGCCTCCAAGGCCGGAGCCAGCGTCGCCACCAACACCGCCAGCAAGGTAATCCCCACGCTTTTGAGCAATAAGGCTGGCGTCAGCAACAAATCCGTCGCCCGCACGCTCACGTACAAATCGCTAATGGTTTGCGTCACCAGCACCAACAAACCCTGCCCCAGCAACACGCCCAACACCACCCCACAAGCGCTGCCAACCGCCCCCAATACCACGGCTTCCAGCAACAAATGCCGGAACAACTGCCCGCCCGTTACCCCCACCATCCGCGCAATCGCAAAGCCCGAACGCCGCTGCAACACCGAAAACGTCATGGTGTTGTACACCAGAAACGCCCCCACCAGCATCGCCAGCAAACTCATCGCCAGCAAGTTGGTGCTAAACGCTTGCGTCATCTGAGCAAACACCTGCTGACGAGAAGCAAAAGAGTCGAGCTTCAGGGAAGGCGGCAAACGCGCTTGCAAGGCCGCCGCTTGGGCGTCGCTAAGGGTAAGCTCGATGCGGGTAAGCCCCGGTGTTGCCCCTTGCGCCGTGGCAATATCCGTCACCAGCAAACCTGCCCGTACTTCCAGCATCGCCCCCGGCTCATTCAACAAGCGCCGCGCTTCCTCGCTGGACACCTTCATGCCCGCCGCCTGTTGCAATGGTGCGGCAAACGGATCAATGCCCAGCAAGGTATACGCCACCCCATCGCGCTCCAGCGTGGTTTCCACCACCGGTGCTGCATCCCGATAACCCCATTCCACCCGCAACTGCCGGTAAACATCATCGGGAATAGTGCCGCGCACCGCCGTGATTTCGTGCGTCATTGTCCCCGACAACACATTCACCGACTGGCGGAACGATTGCCCCGCACTCTGGTTGGCTAAATCCACCGCCAGAATCACCGCCGTACCCAAGGCAATGCTCAACAGCGTCAGCCACAACTGCCAGGGATGCCGGGTGAAAAACCGCCAACTGGAACGGGTCAATAAGCTGCTGGTCATGTCAAATACTGCACACGCCACCGTCGTACACATCCATCACCGACTTAAGCTCGTGGTAAATATAATCACGCTCCTCCGGGGTGAAAGCCTCCAAGCGTGCTGGGGTATCGCCCTTTTCCAGCGCATACAGCACCTTGTTGACTTTCATACAGCCTGTGCCTGCAATTTCTTCCACCACATGATCCAATTGCGGCTTATCCAATGGCTCGGCAGGCACCACCGCTTGTGGGAAATCATCTGCACCAAACCAGAAATCCAACCCTTTCGAGAGAAACTCGTCATACCCCAAATAATGCGTACCGTCGCAGGAAAAATTCAGCCCCACCTTCCCATTCACAATATTCAGCGAAGCCGAGCGCAAGTAAATGGTCTCATCCGCAAAACGTAAGGCTTTGAATTGATGCAACACTTTACCCACATCCACCTTGGGCACAATGGCACGTTCAAAATACGGGCGGCGCGGGTAAGCCAAGCAAATATTCGGGTCAATCAATTCTTCATTGGACAAGAGACGGTACACATACGGGTCATCCCGATGCCAGATCGTGGTACGGCTGCTGGAAAAGTGCACCTGAAAATGATGCACGCCCTGATCCAGAACCAGCGCCTCGTGCACCGACATCACCGTATCAATATGCCGATCCATCACGCTTTCCACCCGCTGCTGCGCGAACAAACCGCTGCGAATGGCCGGGTCGCCCTTGATTTGCCGCCACTGGCTGGGTTCTTCGTAAATCACTTCTGAATGCGGCAATTCGCGCAAATCGTAATCCACCCCCAGAAACCCGACGCGCTGCCCTTGCTCATCGCGAATCGTCTGGATTGCCGTCACCGACGGACGCTTTTTATTGCGGCTAATGTAGGCTTCCGACAAATTAAATTCGACACTCGCATCCTTGATGTGCCGCATGTAAGGCCGCTCGGAACGGTCACGTCCACGCGACTCAGCATCCACGCCATAACGGTTGGCGGTCGAGCTGATTTGCACCCCATTGGCATCCAGCACGTACACGTACTTACAGTAGTCCAGCGTACCGAATACCCGGCGCACACACTCATCCAGACGCTCAGACTCACCGATGTGTGGCAAAATTCTGCCTGCGTAATCATTCAATGCCGTACCCAACAAATCCGTCAGCAAGGCACGGTGCGCATTGATCGAATGTTGCAATGTATTTAATGTCATAAAATTCCTCGTTTTCTTGTTTGGCCTTACCACGCCAAGGCTTGCTCACCTGTCTGCAAGCAACCATCCACCATCACCACAATACGCCCAGCACGTTCCGCCACGGCACGGCTGTGCGTCACCACCAGCAGTGTTTGTTGCGCCGCATCTGCCAATGAAAACAGCAAATCCAACACCAACGCGCCGGTTTTTGCATCCAGATTCCCAGTCGGTTCATCCGCCAGCACCAGTGCGGGGCGGTGAATCAAGGCACGCGCAATCGCCACGCGCTGCTGTTCCCCACCGGATAACTGATCGGGAAACGCCGCGCCACGGGTCGGCAATTGCACCGCTTCCAGCCAGTGCTGTAAACGTTGCTGCTGCTCATCCGCCGCTATTCCCAGCAAAGCCAGTGGCAACAAAATATTCTCCGCCACCGTCAAGGTAGGGATCAGATTGAACTGCTGGTAAATAAACCCAATGTGTTGGCGGCGAAACAAGGTCAATTCCGGCTCTTGCAAACGCGACAGAGACTTCCCCGCGAGGTGAATATCCCCTGTCGCAGGCACATCAATTCCCCCCAACAGGTTCAACAGGGTAGACTTACCCGAGCCGCTGCTACCGACCAAGGCCACGTGTTCACCTGCTTGCAAACTCAGGCTAACATCGCGCAACACCGTGTGCTCGCGGCCTGCTTCAGGATAAGCATAATGAAGGTGCGTTGCCTGTAACAACATAACAGTCCCCAAAGTCGAAAAAGCAGGTGTAACACGGAATACCAGCGGCGGTAAAATACCTTTCAGCCCATCAATGGAATGGGCAAGCAGAAACTTTCTGCTATCCTCCCCACATTGATGATGAACGAGAAGCGACATGAGCGGAATGACAAAATTCATATTGGGCGGTTTATTGATCGTCCTAGCCCTGCTGGGAATCAAAAGCCTGTTACCCACCGACCCAGCAAACGCCCCCCCCAGCGCCGACGGTTGGGAACAACCCATGCTCATGCCCAATGCCAATCTGCCCTCACCCGACACCCTGACGGACAACAGTCGCCTGACGAATCCGAAAAACGACAAGCCGGAGGAAGACGATACCAAGGTTGAACTGGTCGGTGAACCCGATACCAAAGAGCCTACAGCCAAAGCACCGGCGGCAGAAGAAGCACCCGCCTCCGTGGCCGCAGCCCCGACAATACCAGAACCACCTGCGGATGAAATCACTACCAGCCCCACACCAGCCACAACACCGCCACCCGCCGCGCCCGTGCCACAACCTGTCGTGGGTCAAACCGGCAAGCTGGAAATCGTCGCCCAGAGCGAGAGCGGCAAAGCCATCAAGGCCAACGTTTACGTGCAGCAAACCAACGGCGCGAATATCGACAAAGCTACTTACACCAACAAAGCCACGTTTAGCCTTAAACCCGGCAAATACAAAATCACGGTACGGGCGGAAGGCTACGCCAGCTTGTCACGCAATATCTCTGTACCGGATGGCGCAGTGGTCAACGAAATTTTCCCGCTGCCCGCCATTGCTGCCAGCACCCCCGCACCTGCTGCGCCACCTCCGATTACTCGCGCCCCACCACAACCTGCTCCGATGCCTGCGCAACAACCGGGGCAACGGGATGGCAAACTACGGGTCGTCGCCCTTTCCGCCGATGACGGCAGCCCTATCAAGGTAAATTTCACCATTGCCCGACTGGATGGCACGGTCGTTGATCGAATCAATAACGTCTCACTGGCAGAACTCACCCTGCCGCCACAGGAATTCGTGGTCAGCTTTGATTTCCAGGGGTTTCAGGGCTACAAATCCCTGACGGTACAGCCGGGGCAAGTGAGCACGCATACCTTCAATATCCGGGGCGTGAGTGGGCAAAGCCAAGCACCCGCCCCACACATGCCACCGATGGATAACTTCCAGCAACAGCAGCAGCAACCCCAAAATGTCGAAGACATGCTGATGCAGCGGTTGCAGGACGAATTACAGAAGCATTTGACGAATTGAAGAAACTGTCGGGCTTTAGCTAGCCCGACATCTTTAATAATGGTAGCGGCACATAGCGATCAGTAAATCCTCACCTTCCACCTTGTAGACCAAGCGATGTTCATCATTGATCCGTCGTGACCAATAGCCGGACAAGCCATGCCGCAACGGTTCGGGCTTACCGATACCCTCAAATGGCTCGCGGGAAATCGCCTTGATCAACTCATTGATGCGTTTCAGGATTTTCTTGTCGGCTTGCTGCCAGTACAGATAGTCTTCCCACGCTTTGGATGAAAAAACTATCCTCATTCCAGCAACTCTCGCGCTTGCCCATTCCCACGCCCCAATTCAGCAATGGATTCCAGCAAGCGACTGGCATTAGCTGGGCTACGCAACAAATAGGCGGTTTCTTCCATCGCTTTGTAATCTTCCAACGAAATCATGACGACGGCTTGTTCGCGGTTGCGGGTAATGATGATGGGTTCGTGATCTTCGCAGACCCGATCCATCGTTTTGGCGAGTTCCGCTCGCA
This sequence comes from Thiothrix litoralis, assembly GCF_017901135.1. Classification (NCBI taxonomy): domain Bacteria; kingdom Pseudomonadati; phylum Pseudomonadota; class Gammaproteobacteria; order Thiotrichales; family Thiotrichaceae; genus Thiothrix; species Thiothrix litoralis. The sequence goes on from NZ_CP072801.1 coordinate 3,717,171, forward strand.
CAGCGGTGTAGGAGATGGCGTTCATGGTCAGTCAACCTGTACGTGATTATGTACGTAAAACTATAAGTAAGATAATTAGACTCTGCAAGTTATTTTGAAGCATAGCAATAATGGTCTTTTAGATTTGCTTATCAACTTGTGGCACACTGCATGGCAGAAATTTAGCGGATAACAAGGAATACCCATGTGCGGCATCTGCGGTGAACTACGCCTCGACGGGCAACTCCCCGAACTGAAATACCTCAACAGCATGATGGCGAAGCTCGAAAAGCGTGGCCCCGACCACGCAGGCAGCTTTTCCGACGGTGGCTTAATGTTTGGGCATCGCCGCCTAGCAATCATCGACCTGTCGTACAAATCCAGTCAGCCGATGGTGGACGCGGAATCGGGGCTGGCACTGGTGTTCAACGGCACGATCTACAACCACCCCGAACTGCGGGCGCAACTGAAAGCCAAAGGCCACCACTTCTTCTCCGAAGGCGATACCGAAGTCATCCTCAAAGCCTACGCGGAATGGGGCGAAGACGCGCCCAAACACCTGCACGGCATGTTCGCTTTCGCCATCTGGGACATGCGCAAAAAAACGCTGTTCGTGGCGCGTGACCGCATGGGCATCAAGCCGCTGTACTACGCCGCCGACGGCAAACGTTTCCGCTTTGCCTCCAACACGCAAGCCCTGCTGACCACGCCGGGGATTGATACCGGCCTCGACCCGCTGGCCATCCACAACCTGTTTTCGCTGCACGCCGTTGTGCCAGCCCCACGCACCGTGCTAAACGGCATCCGCAAGCTGCAACCCGCACACAGCCTCACCATCCACGCCGACGGACGCCAAGAGCTGAAACGTTACTGGAATCTGGTGGCACGTCGCCCCGCCGAGCCGCGCACCGAACAGGAATGGATCGACGCCGTACACGAATCGTTAAAAACCGCCGTGCGCCGCCGCAACAATATCGCCGACGTACCCGTGGGCGTGCTGCTCTCCGGCGGCCTCGATTCCAGCCTATTGGTCGCCTTGCTCGCCGAAATCGGCATTAAAGACATCCGCACCTTCACCATCGGTTTCGACGACCAGCCGGAAGAAAAAGGCAGCGAATACGAATATTCCGACGCGGTGGTAGAACGCTTCAAGCCCACCCACCACAAATTCCACATTCCCAACGAACAAACCCTGTCGCGCCTGCCGGAAGCGGTAGAAAATATGGCGGAACCGATGTTCGGGCAGGATGCGATTGGCTTTTACCTGCTCTCCGAACAAGTATCCAAGCATGTGAAAGTGGTGCAATCCGGGCAAGGCGCGGATGAAGTCTTCGGCGGCTATTTCTGGTATCCGCAAGCGCACGCCTCGACCCACTCCGACATGCTGCAACGCCTCGCCCCGTATTATTTCGACCGCGACCATTCTGAAATGGCAGAAATGCTGCAAACCCCGTTCCAGACCCGCGATTACACCAGCGAATTGGTGCGCGAATTGCTGGAGTCGCCCGATGCGGAAGAAACGCTGGATGCGGTATTACGCGCCGACACCACCACCTTCATCGTCGACGATCCGGTCAAGCGTGTGGATAACATGACGATGGCATGGGGCTTGGAAGCTCGCGTGCCGTTCCTCGACCACGAACTGGTGGAACTCGCCGCGCAAATGCCGACCGAATTGAAACTGCGCGACGGCGGCAAGTATGTGCTGAAACAGATTGCACGCGGGCACGTGCCGGATAGCGTGATCGACCGCCCCAAGGGGTATTTCCCCGTGCCTGCGCTCAAGTTTGTGCGGGGCGAATTTCTGGACATGATGCGCGATTTGCTGGATTCGCAAGCGTGTCGCGAACGGGGATTGTATCAGCGTAGCTATATCGACAAGGTACTGGCGTCACCCGAGGCACACTTAACGCGGATTCAGGGTAGCAAGCTGTGGCACATGGCGGCGTTGGAAATGTGGTTGCAGGGTCAGGGCGTTTAAAACCGCCCGTAAACACTCACCCATCCCCCTCTGATACCGGCAGGGGAGCTGTTGACATCCTCCTCGCCCTAAAGAACGAGGATTCCTCCTACGAGACGGCTATGCCCAGCCGCGAGAATGTTCCGTGCTGCATTGACATCTCTGTCGTGCAGCGTGCCACACTCGGCACACGTCCATTCTCTTATTCCAAGTCCTGCTCTACCTTTCGGACTGCTGGCGGAAAGACTGCCGCAACACGAGCAAGCTTGGGTAGTGTACGCTTCGTCGACTTCCTCAAACACCTGTTTTTGATCTTGGCATGAATCGCTTTCACGCGCTTTTTCTGTTTGGCGCGTTGGGCAATGCCTAGCTTTGCTTCGAGGTTGCGGTAGAAATCACCGCGCTCCACGGTGTTGAGCCGGGAATAATGATGAACGGTGCTGATGTGGTTACCTTGGCATTATTCAGGTAGAAAATGGCCGAATATTCCTGACCTGTGACGGCTTCCGACACGGTAATGCCGATCTTGCCGGAAGCGCTACTATTCGTGGTTGCCCCAGACATGCCGGGCTGCCAGTCTGGTTGGCTGGTGGGCACGATACCTACAAAGTCGTGGGGTGGCATATTGCTCCAGTTGAGCCTTACCCGGTTGATGTTTTCGATGGAGACGCTGATAGTGGCGTTCGATGGGGGAGGAGGAGTATTCGTCGTGAAATTTGCTGTAACCGTTTGTGCTGCCGTCATGTTGACCACGCAACTGGCCTGCGTGCCGCTACAGCCTGCGCCTGACCAGCCAGCGAAGGTTGAGCCGGTTGCGGCTGTTGCTGCGAGGGTGACACTGGTGCCGCTGGTGTAGTTCTCGGCGCAGTCCGTGCCACAATTAATGCCCGCTGGCAAACTGCTGACCATGCCCAAACCTGTGCCGGTTTTGTTAATGGTCAGGGGCTGGGGGGTAGGTGATGTTCCGGGGATAATCACAAAGGGGGCGGAGGTCACAACCTTGTTGCCGTGATAGTACAGAATAGCCGTATATGCCTGCCCCGCCTGAACACCCGGTACGTTGATGCCAAGGTTGCCGGAAGGGCTGCCATCCGTCGTCGCACTCTCGACCCAGTACGGGCTGCCTAGCGGAACAATACCGATGAAATCGTTGATGGGCATACTGTTCCAGCGGACGCGCACCCGGCTGCTGGATTCAACACTGACGGTGATATTGTTGGGGTCGCCCGTTTGTCCCTGTGGGTTGGGGGCAGGGCCAACCGAGTAGGCTTCACTGAACGTATAGAAACGTAGCCCAAGTTGTTTGGCTTTACTGATGACACCATTGAGTTTGCTGACATTCAGGCTGTAGGTATGGGGTTGGGCGTCCGGCTGGATGCGGTGGGTATACAACGTGAGGATTTCGGTATTATTTTTTGCGCGGGTCAGGGCATCCCCAATTTCCGGGAGTTCGTTTTGGGTATCATTGTCGATACTGTCGCCTTCCAGAAATGTGTAGTACTTGTCGCTGTTGTGATAAAGCCGATCCCGTTGCGAGAGTGGTCGGGTTTCATCCGCGTAGCCTGCCCGCAGGAAGGGGAAGTAGGGGCGAATGGCGTCATCATAGGCATTGGTATGCCCGTTGGATGGGTAAGCGAAACTTAACGGCGTAAAACCCGCCGCGACCATCCCGGTTAAGGTGGGCAATACTTGTGTATTCAGGTAGGTGCTGACTTTCGCGGGGTCATTAACCGTCGGGTCGCTGGTGTTGATTTCGCCGTGAGAATAACTGTGGCTGCCGATCTCGTGCCCGGCGTTAGCCAGTATGTGTAATTTGTTGAGCTGGTCATTGGACAGCAGGTGAAAGTTGCTCACAAAGAAGGTTGCTTTCACATTCGACAGGTTGATGTTTTGGCTATTGGTTATGAAATAGTCATACCATTGGTCAACGTAGTCGTCGTCAAATGTCAGGGCAAGCCCTGCTTGGTTCGTAGCCGCTTGCGTGTTGAGGGGTAATATAAACATCAACACGAGCAGGCTTAACAACCATGTGGTGTAAATTTTCATCCAACGCCCCTCGCTTTTGCCATAAAACTTTCCTATTCACCGTGCTTTGTTGATACGGATTATGGTTATAGCTTAAATCTATAGGGTTCTTTTTATTTTGTTGGGTTGGCAACCTAATAGGTTTAAAAATTGCGATAAAGGGTGGGGTATTGTGGAGCCTGCCTCAAATCGCGATATAGCGCCAGCCGTTGCGCATGTGATCGACCACAAATTCCACCGCTGACGGGGCAATTTCTGTCTCGTCGACCAGCGATACCAGCTCCCCGCGTTGCTTGAAGGAATACAAGGTATTACTGCACGCCACAAATTTCAGGTGCGGGTATTCTTCGCTCATTTGCAGGATGCGGCCTTCGTGCTTGGTTGTCCCCAGCCGCAGTAAGTCGATGCCTTCCGCACTGGTGACGACAAAAACGCTGCCGTCATTATGCTCGACCTGTTTGGCGAGGTCTTCGGCTTTTATCAGGGCTTTCTCCAGTTTGGCAGGTTCATGCGAGTCGAGGAATACGATGAAACGGTTGTCGTGTGCCGCTGCATTTTCCAGCGTCAAGCCTTCGGGTTGCCACAGGCGTGGCAGGTATTCAGTCGTGCCTGCCCCGGCGAGGAAGGTCAGGCCGAATACCAGTGCGTATACGGCTGCCTGTTGCCACACTTGCGGACGCTGGCGTTGTTTGCTCATGCTGCTCATGGCGGGCAAGGGGTAGGCGGATTTGATCAAGTGTTTGATGCGCTGGATGTCGCACAGCTCTTTTTGCAAGCCAATATCGGCTTCTACTTGGGTAAGCACGCGGCGGCTTTGTTCGGCATCCAGTTGTCCATCTGCCAGTGCGTGCAGGCGGTCGTGGATGGTTAGCTGATCCGGGTTCATTTCACTCTCCGTAAATAGTGAACGTTGTCAGTGTTGCGTATGCCTTGCAGGCGTTTTTTCATGGTGTCACGGGCGCGGCTGAGGCGGCTCATCACCGTGCCGACGGGTATGTCTAGGATTGCAGCGACCTGTTCATAGCTGCATCCTTCCAGATCAACCAAGGTCATCACCTGACATTGACCGATGGGTAAGGTTTCTACCGCTGCGCGTACTTGTTCGGCTAGTTGGTCATCGGCCAGTTGCTTTTCCGGGCAGTCGGTGCAAGCCACTTCCATGTCGTCGATGTCCAGCGTGGGCTTTTGGGTGCGCAGGTGTTCCATCCAGCAGTTATGCAGGATTTTGTATAACCAGGCGCCAAGGCGCTCGTCGTCCTTGAGCTGTTCCTGTTTTTCCAGCGCTTTGGCGAGTGCATCCTGCACCAGATCGTCAGCTAACACCGGGTCGCCACACCACGCCACCGCCATGCGGTACAGTTTGGCGCGGTATTCTGCTAACCTGTGGTCGAGTCGGTTAAAACGAAAATAATGGCTAAACATAATAGTTATTTAAATTCTCCTGCGGTTCTGTCGAACATGATGCCGAAAACCTGCAAAATATTCCAAAAAAGATGGAATATTTTAGCGGCTGCCCCGTCAGTAAACCTGTAGCGAGAACAACTTCAGCCCGTTTGAGGAGAGAGAACGTGAGTCTAACCCGTCGTGAATTTATGCAAATGCTGGCGGCCGCCAGTGTTGCCGGTTTCAGCCTGAATAATGCCTTTGCTGCCGATGGTGCCAGCAAGGAAGGCAGTAAAACCGATACCAAAGCCCCCGGTAATCCCTATGAACTGCCTGCATTCGGCAATGTATCGCTGATGCATTACACCGACTGTCATGCACAGTTGATGCCGATTTATTTCCGTGAACCCAGCGTCAATCTTGGTCTTGGCAGTATGAAAGGCCAGGTACCACATTTGGTTGGCGAACACTTCCTGAAAAAGTACGGTCTTGAGGCCGGAACGATGGATGCGCACGCCTTTACCTATCTGGATTACGTCGAAGCCGCTAAAAAATACGGTAAGGTTGGCGGGTTTGCTCACCTGAAAACCTTGGTTGATCAAGTACGGGCGCAACGCCCCGGCTCGCTGTTGCTGGACGGCGGTGATACTTGGCAAGGTTCGTGGACGGCGCTGAAAACCAATGCGCAAGACATGGTAGACGCCCAGCTTGCCCTCGGTGTCGATGTCATGACTCCGCACTGGGAAATGACTTTCGGCGCTGACCGCGTAAAAGAAATCGTCGAGAAGGATTTCGCGGGCAAGATTGATTTTGTTGCCCAGAACGTCTTCAGTAATGACTTTGACGAGCGTGTGTTTGAACCGTTCGTGATCAAGGAAATCAACGGTGTGCCGGTGGCCATTGTCGGGCAAGCCTTCCCGTATGTGCCGGTTGCCAACCCGAAACACATGGTGGCTGACTGGAGCTTCGGTATCCGTGACGATGACATGCAGGAAGCGGTGGATGCTGCCCGTGCCAAGGGTGCCAAAGTCGTGATCGTGCTGTCCCACAACGGTATGGACGTTGACCTGAAAATGGCCAGCAAAGTCACCGGCATCGACGCGATCATGGGCGGTCACACCCACGACGGCGTGTTCCAACCAGTAGTCGTGGAAAACAGTGGCGGTAAAACACTGGTAACCAATGCCGGTTCCAACGGTAAATTCCTCGGTGTCCTCGACCTTGATGTGAAAGATGGCAAAGTTGCTGATTTCCGTTACAAATTGCTGCCAGTGTTCTCCAACCTGCTGGAAGCCAACAAGGACATGCAAACGCTGATCGACAAGATCCGCGAACCGTACAAGAAAGAGCTGGCGGAAGAACTCGCTGTATGTGACGACGTGCTGTACCGTCGTGGCAACTTCAACGGTACGTTCGACCAATTGATCTGTGACGCGCTGATGGAAGGGTTGGATGCGCCGATGGCGTTCTCACCGGGGTTCCGTTGGGGCACAAGCGTGCTGCCGGGTCAGCCAATCACTTTTGAACACGTTGCTGACCAAACGGCGATCACTTACGGCACGGTCACGCGCAACGAGATGAGTGGTGAAATGATCAAAACCATCCTCGAAGACGTGGCGGATAATCTGTTCAATGAAGACCCTTACTACCAGCAAGGGGGGGACATGGTGCGGGTTGGTGGCTTGAAGTTCAGCTTTGACCCTACTGCGAAGATGGGGCAGCGTGTTTCTGACATGGAATTGGGCGGAAAACCGTTGGATGCAGCAAAAACCTACCCAGTAGCGGGTTGGGCAAGCGTGCAGGAAGAAGTGCCTGAGAATAAGCAGATTTGGGAAGTGGTCGCGGATTACCTGCGTAGCAAAAAGACCATTGGCAAAATTGAGTTGAATACCCCGAAACTGAAAAACGTCGAGGGCAACGAAGGTTTGGCTTAAGTGTCTGACCCCGCTCCCTTCGACTACGCTCAGGGGGCGGGACTTTACTTACTGGCATTCTCCTGGTGTAAACCCTTGCACGAGTGGATTTGCACAGGCCTTGCAGTCGTTGACATACGTCAGACGCAGGCTGGAAGGGCATGGTGCCGTGACACAACGGATGGCTGGGTCATTGATGGTTGCGCACACTGGCGCAAACACTTCATAACAAATTTCTGGTCGTGGTTCCTGACACTGTAGAAAAGGCGTTGTCGGTGCATTCGCCGCATCAGAACGGCTACACCCTGCCAACGACACTGCTAGCAATAGCCACCCGAACAGTAGCATTCCTCGCATTTTCATAAAAAACCTCGTATTAGATGCTTTTGGGCAGTACTCAATCACTTGCGACATGCCGTTGTAATCCGTACTCTTAGTGCCATTCTTTGTCTGGAGCCTGCACATGAATCTGGAACATGCCCGCTTTAATATGATCGAACAACAGATACGTCCGTGGGACGTACTGGATCAGACCATTCTGGAAACCTTTGGTTTCATCCAGCGTGAGCTGTTTGTACCCAAAGTCCATAAGACACTCGCGTTCGCCGATGTTGAAATACCCTTGGCTCACGGCGAACACATGATGTTCCCGCGCATGGAAGCCCGGATGTTGCAGGCACTTGCGATCACTCCAGAAGACACTTGCTTAGAAATTGGCACAGGAAGCGGTTTTGTAACGGCTTGCCTGTCCCATATTAGCAAACACGTCGACAGTGTGGATATTTATGACGATTTTATCCGACAAACGGAGGAGCGCCTGTTTTCCCTGAAGCTGCGTAACCACACCTTGCATACGGCTGATGCCTTGCGTGATAAGGGAACTGGTAAGCAATACGATGTCATTGCGGTGACTGGTTCGATTCCGGCTTACCTGCCGAATTTTGAAACACAATTGGCCGTTGGTGGGCGTTTGTTTATTGTGGTCGGGCGTGGTGCTGCGATGCAGGCCATGCTGGTCAAGCGTGAAGAAGAAGGCGAATTTACCCGTACTGCTTTATTTGAAACCCGCTTGCAAGCGCTGGTGGGTGCAGACAGCGATGCCGGGCGTGATTTTGTGTTCTGATCATGCGCCACTGGACACCCGCCGAACTGGCTGAACATTTAAAAACGTCTGAACCCTTGCAGATACTGGACGTTAGGGAAGAGTGGGAATACGATATTGCACACTTGGAAGGCTCAACCTTGCTTCCCTTGGGGCAATTGGCAGGGAAAATGGCGCAATTGGATAGCAGTCGGGAGTGGCTGGTCGTATGCCATCATGGTATCCGCAGTGCCCATGCGTGTTATTATCTGGAACGAAATGGCTTTCAGGTGGTCAATCTGACAGGCGGTATCGACCGCTGGGCTAAAGAGGTTGACCGCGATATGTTACTCTATTAACACGAATTAGGGCTATAATTCGCGTTTGAATCAATTTAAATGAACATGCCGAGTCCGCATGTGGCTAACTACATTACTGGAACCGTTTTTTATGAAACAACAGACACTGGCATTCTTGATTGCAGCCTCCCTGACACTGGCAACCCAGCAAGTTCAGGCGGAAAACCTGCTTCAGGTTTACCAACAGGCAAAAGGCTACGATGCCCAATTTAAAGCAGTGGAAAGCAATTATCTTTCGATTCTGGAACGCAAGCCCCAAGCGTTGGCAGCCCTCAAGCCGCAAGTGGGGCTTTCCGGCTCCATTACCGAAACCCGCCAGCGGATTACCTATGATTATTCGTTGCTTGACACGGATGGCGTTGCTAATGGTAGTAGCGCCACTTATAGCCTGAGTTTGAGCAAATCCCTGTACAATAAAACGCTGAATGAGCAAGTCAAGCAGACTGATTCCATCATTGCCCAAGCCAGTTCAGAACTGGAGGCCGAACGCGAAGCCTTGGTCTTACGGGTAGGAGAAGCCTACTTCAATTTCCTATTGGCGCAGGATAACCTAGAGTTTGCCCGTACCGAGAAAACCGCGATCGGTCGCCAACTGGAACAGACCCGTGCGTATTTTGATGCAGGCCGTTCCGCCATCACCGATGTCAAGGAAGCAGAATCCCGTTATGACCTCGCGGGTGCACAAGAAATCAATGCCGTGAACCAGCTTGATCTGACGCGGGAACAGTTACGGGTACTGACCGGCGGTTTCTACCAGAGCCTGAATGCCCCGGCTGCCAACTTGCCACTGGTTATGCCGACTCCGGCAGATATTGAGCAATGGGTTAAAACGGCCAAGGCCAACAACAAGCAACTGATTGCCAGCCAATATGCTATCCAGTCAGCACAGACGGCCATCGACATCCAGCGTGCTACCAAAAAACCGGTGGTGGATCTGGTGGCCAAGCAAACGGGCAGTGACACTCAAAGTTATGCATCGCTTGACCAGCGATACTATGGTGTCAGCGTTGGGGTGCAGGTGAGTATGCCCTTGTACACAGGTGGCGCGACGGACTCCAAAATCCGCGCCGCCCAACACAGTTTCCGTCAGGCACAACAGGAATATGACTTCCAGAACCGCACCACTGAGCAACAAGCGCGTAATGCCTTCCTCACGGTGCAGTCCAGCATCAGTCAGGTAAAAGCCAACCAACGCGCCCTTGCTTCGGCGGAAACCGCTGCTGAAGCGACTCAGGCAGGTTTTGAGGTGGGGACACGTACCGCCGTTGACGTGCTGACTGCCTTGCGCAATGTGTTCAGTGCGCGTCGTGACTATGCACAGACCCGTTACACCTACTTGTTGAATACCCTGAAACTGCGCCAGGCAGCGGGTACGTTGTCCGATCAGGACATTGTGACGATGAACACTGTCATGACCACGACGCCAAAGCAATTGGCAGCAGCTTTGCAGCCCAGCGCTCCACCCGCAGATCTGGAGGACAATGGCAGTTTTGAACGCTACAGTGCTGTGCCGACCAATAAGGATGACATGAAAAGCACGCAGCCTGAGCCTGCTGTTGCCGATAAAGCGATGCCAGAAACAGCGCCAGTGAAGCAAGCTGCACCAAAGGCACAAGCCAAGCCAGCACCTGTCCAGCAGCCCAAGGCTGACGCGCCGCAATACTTCATTATCCCCAAGGATGTTGGCAAGTATTGACATCCTCCTCGCCCTAAAGAACGAGGATTCCTCCTACGAGACGGCTATGCCCAGCCGCGAGAATGTTCCGTGCTGCATTGACATCTCTGTCGTGCAGCGTGCCACACTCGGCACAAATCCATTCTCTTATTCCAAGTCCTGCTCTACCTTTCGGGCTGCTGGCGGAAATACTGCCGCCACACGAACAGGCTTGGGTAGTGTACGCTTCGTCGATTTCCTCAAACACCTGTTTTTGATCTTGGCATGAATCGCTTTCACGCGCTTTTTCTGTTTGGCGCGTTGGGCAATGCCTAACTTTGCTTCGAGGTTGCGGTAGAAATCACCGCGCTCCAGCTTGTCGCCATTGCTGCACGTCATAGAACACCATTCAGCGGTTTCCGCAATGACCCGTTTAGGTGTGAATGACAACGGGAAAACCGTATGAAAGGTGGGAGATACGCCACCAACGGATAGGTTAGCTAAAGACGCTTATATCCCCGACCTGAAGGACGGAGCTTTACGCGAATATTGGTAATGATGGCGGTGTCAGCCTTGCTGTTGCGGAGTGTGACGGGAACAACACCAGGCGATGCTTGGAATGCTGCATTTACTCGCCTCTACGTCGCAGAAAAGTGTAGCGCTTAACCGTATAACACCTACCTTCAAATAACAAACTTAGGTAGTATCATTCGCCTACCTTCCCTGTCCCAACCTGAAAGCGTATTGGATCTTATGGATCACCCTTTAATCCTGTTGCTGTTATTACCCGCTGTGGGTGCTTGCGTCCTGGCATTGTTGCCTGATGAACGCCCCGGCCTGATTCGTTATACAGCCATTACCGTGGCGTTAGTAACCTTTGTTTATGCGGTTGGTTTAACCAGCCAGATGGATTTCGCCAAGGCTGCGACCCAGTTGGACACCAGCGTGGTGTGGAATGAGCAATTGGGTACGTCTTTTTCGCTGGGCGTTGATGGCTTGTCCTTTCCGCTGGTCTTGCTGACCACACTGTTGGTGCTGATGGCCTTGCTGGCTTCGCACATGATTACGCATCACGTCAAAGGCTATTACCTGTTAATGCTGTTGCTGGAAGCGGCTACGCTGGGGGTGTTCATCGCGCAGGACTGGGGTTTGTTCTACGTGTTCTGGGAACTGGTGCTGATTCCGTTGTTTTTTCTGATCGACCGCTGGGGTGGTAAAAATCGTCAGACTGCCGCATTGAATTTCGTGCTGTATACCATGGGCGGCTCGGTTTTCATGTTGTTGGCCTTGTTGGTGCTATTCGATGCTACGCCGCAGCATTCCTTCACGTTTGCGGCCATGGCGCAAGGGGCGAAGGGTTTGAGTACTGCCGAACAAGTGCTGATTTTCGGGGGATTGTTGATTGGTTTGGGGGTAAAAATACCGCTGTTCCCGCTGCATGGCTGGTTGCCGCTGGCGCACGTGGAAGCACCTAGCCCGGTGAGTATTTTGCTGTCCGGTATCCTGTTGAAAATGGGGGCGTATGGCTTGTTGCGGGCGATTGATAGCTTGCCTGCTGCTGCGCTTGCCCTGCAAGGCTTGCTGTTTGCATTGGGGGTAATTGGTTTGATTTACGGCGGCCTGTTGGCGTGGCGGCAAAGCGATATGAAAAAAATGATCGCGTATTCGTCGGTGAGCCACATGGGGGTGGTGTTGATGGGTATTTCCACCCTGAATGTCCACGGCATGACTGGGGCGGTTTACCAGATGGTGGCGCATGGTCTGGTGGCGGGCGCAACCTTCATGCTGATCGGCTTGCTGTATGAGCGTACCCATACCCGCGACATTAATGATTACGGCTCGCTGATCAAGGTGACACCGCGTTTTGCCTTCCTGATTATTCTGGCGTTTGTGGGGGGGGTAGGCTTGCCGAGTACCGCCGGGTTTGTGGCGGAATTGCATGTGCTAATCGGTGGTTTTGAGCGCTGGGGCTGGCCTATCGTGCTGTTGTCACTGGGCGTGCTGATTACCGCAACTTACAGCCTCCGCACCGTCAAGCAGCTTTACACCGGCCCGGTACGGCTGGACATGCAACAGGTGGAAGACCTGCGTCCGTTGGAAATGCTGGCGGCGGGTGGCCTGATTGCTGGTACGTTTTTACTGGGCTTTTACCCCGCGCCCTTGCTGCACATGGTGGATATGTCGGTGCAACAACTCATTAGCCACTTTGCACTGGAAACCATGGCGCAGGTTTCAGGGGGTAATCTGTGAGTCAAAACCATCAGGCATACCACGAACAGTTGCGAGAAGCCATTGCCGCGCTGGATGCGGTGTTACCGATTCAGGCACCGTTGCAGGATTTTGTGCATTTTAACCCGCTGGTGAATTACGAACATTTGCCATTTGCGGAGGCGTTACGCGCTGCCCATGCCGACAGTGGTTCACTGGGTTATTTGCCTGCTAGCGACTACCAACGTTTTTTCCGGGAAGGGCGCATTAGCCGTCATGATATTTTTAGCGTACTGGCGGGCGAACCGGACAAGTTCGCTGACCGCGAGATTTACCTCACTGTGCTGGCGACTGAGATCAAGGCGATCAGTTTCCAGCAAATGCGTTGGCAGGTGGAAGAAAACCACGCGCTGGAACGCTTTCAGGCAGACGTGGCCTTCGAGCAACGTGACAAACTGCTGGAAGCTGCCGGGCAGGATGAAGCCACTGCCATCCGCGCCCTGTGGGAAACCTGTTTGCAAAAGCTGGAGCTTCAATACGACTTGCCGCACCCGGAAGCCCTGCTGAACTTGCGCCTCACCGACATTAATGGCATCTGGGATCAGATCAAGCAGCAAGGCCAGATCGGTGCCAGCATCCCGGATGCGGAAAGCTTCATCCATGCCGAAAGCCGTCACCTGTTGCACCACTTGCTGGATCAGGTGGGTGAAACCCTGACCCTGCGTGGCCTGTTACACAAGCTGGTGAATGTCGATGTCATGGAGAAACTGCTGCCCTTGCTGGATCGTCATCTGGCAAGCTGGCTGGATCAGGGGATAGCAGGGTTGAGAGCAAGCGGGGAGGGTTTCTATGCCTACTGGCGCGAAGCTACTTTGCATGACATCACCCTGACGCTGGAGGGGATGGATGATTGGGAAGATTACCTGTGTTCCCTGCACGATGACCCACTGGAAACTATCCATCAGGAATTGATGCGCATCGGTATCGACCGCCAGCACTGGGGCGGCTACCTGCGGGTATTGGCGCTGGAACTGCCGGGCTGGTCGGGTATGTTCAACTGGCGCTCGAAAAACCCCGGTTATGACGGGTTGTCAGCGCCTGTCAGCATGGCAGATTACCTCGCGGTCAGGCTGGTGCTGGAACACCTGTATTGCCGTCAATACACCAGCGAACACTGGAAAATCAATGCCAGTACTACCAACTTGCGCGGCTATTTTCACCAGCATCAGGACGAGTTTTTTGTTCGCTACCACGCTTACAACACTACCTTGCCGGAATTCTTGCAGCAGCTTGCCCAGCAGTTTCTGGTGAGTGAGGAGGACATCCTGCCGCAAGACTGGCATCAGCTTGCTCACCAGATTCTGACGTGGAGCCTTGCGCCGCAAACGGTTATCCCGGTCGGCACGGACATCTACCGCAAGGCATGGCGTTTGTTCCATCTGGCGCAACATTTGGCGCTGGATGCTGCCAGTGTTGCCCAACTGGAACCACAACGGATCAAGCGCTTGCTGGCGATTTTGGAGGAGCTGGATGACCCTAACACCAGCGGCTACCTGTGGCTGCAAGCCTATGAGCACCACTATCAGGAAGAAATCTTCAGTGCAGTGCTGAACAAGCACGCCGATGAGGCGCCTTCCGCTCTTTCTGCCCCGCCTGCTGCCCAACTGATTTTTTGCATGGATGACCGCGAGGAAAGCGTGCGCCGCCATCTGGAGGAAATCGCCCCTGATCTCGAAACCTTGGGCGCTGCGGGCGTTTTCGGCTTGCCCAATAACTGGCGCGGGCTGGATGCGCCTGCCCCGCTCAAGCTGGCACAGCCGACGGTGACCGCAGTACACGAACTTCACGAAATCCCGGATAGCAGCGCTGAACCCCAGTTACCCGCGCACCAACGCCGCCAGCGTTTCCTCAACAGGCTGAAAGGGCTGAAAAATTACTGGATGCGTCGCAGTGTGTTGGGAACGGCCTTAGCTTTGCCGTTGCTTGCGCCGTTTGCGCTGCTGGAATTGCTGGGGCGTGGTTTGATGCCAGCGGCTTACCAGCGTTTCATAAGCAAGTGGCAACACAAGGCCAGTCTGCCCCTGCAAACCCGCGTGGCTTACAATGCTACCGAGGTGTTGGAATGCCCTAGCAAGGAACACAACCAGATCGGTTTGAGTGCAGCAGAAAAGGTCGCCAAAGTTGCGGCTTTCCTCAAGTTGACGGGGTTCATCAGCGGGTTCGCACCCTTGGTGGTGTTGATGGCGCACCGTTCACGCCATTTGAATAATCCGCATATTCTTGGTTATGGCTGCGGGGCGTGCAGCGGGCGTTTCGGGGGGCCGAATGCGCGGGCGTTTGCGGGGATGTGTAATGAGCCGGAAGTGCGCACTCAGTTGCTTGAACAACACGGCATCCACATGCCTGAAGGTTGCTGGTTTATGGCCAGTGAACACGACACCACTAGCGATGACATCGACTGGTTTGATACGGATCTGATTCCCGCCAGCCATCAGGCGGTGTTCGAGCGGGTGCAACAAGCGACCGAGCAGGCCGCCCGCCAGTCAGCGCAGGAACGTTGCCGCAAGTTTGCCTCTGCCCACCCGCAGTTGACCCCGGAAAAGGCCAAGCGTCATGTGGAAGGCCGTGCCGCTTCCCCCGATCAGGTGCGTGCCGAGCTGGGGCATCAAGGCTGTGCTGTGGCATTCATCGGGCCGCGCAGTTTGAGTAAAGGGGTATTTTGGGATCGGCGTTCCTTCCTGATTTCCTATGACCCGCAGCATGACTCGGAAGGCAAGCTGCTGGAAGCGCAATTGAATGGCAATGGCGTGGTCGGGGTCGGTATTCAGATGGATTATTATTTTTCGCGGATGCAAAGCGGTTACTTCGGTTCCGGTAGCAAGGCGACCCATAACCTGACGGGAATGTTTGGGGTGATGGAAGGTGGTTCCAGCGATTTGCGTACTGGGCTTGCTCAGCAAATGGTGGAGTTACATGAGCCGATGCGGCTGCTGGTGATTGTGGAGGCGGAACTGGCAACACTGGGGGTGATTCACCGGCGCGACGCTTACCTACGGCAGTTGTTGGATAATGGCTGGGTGTTGCTGGCGGTAAAGCCACCGGCGCGTAATGAAATTTATGTGTTTCAGCCCGGGCAGGGGTTTGTGCAATGGCAGGGGACGGTGCATCCCTTGCCGCAAGTGCAGCATTCGCAGGAGTGGTACGCCGGGCATCATGGGCATTTGTCGCCTGCGGCAGTGCGCGGGATGGCGGAGGTGAATCATGCCTGAAGTGATGTTGTTGCTGATTCCCGGTTTGCCCTTGCTGGCGGCGTTGTTGATGGTGTTGGATCGTTTGTTCGGCTGGAGCAAGCGCGATGGGTGTGAACGTTTCACGGCGCGTTTGTTACAGGCAGCGGGTAGCCTGAGTTTGTTGCTGGTGTTGTGGGCGGATGTGGATTATTGGCTGTTGGGAAGCCGTCATGTGCTGGTGTTGCCTTGGCTGCACAGCGGCCTGTATAGCGCTAGCATCAGCTTTATGCTCGACCCGTTGGCGCTGAGCATGGCAACGCTGGTGGGGCTTATTGCCTTGCTGGTGACGCGCTTTTCGGTGGCTTATTTGCATCGGGAGGCAGGCTTTCAGCGCTTTTTCATGGTGATGGCGCTGTTCACGGCGGCGATGCAATCGATTGCGCTTTCCGGCAGTGCCTTGCTGGCCTTTGTGGGCTGGGAATTGGCGGGGGTAAGTTCTTACCTGCTGATCGCTTACAACTGGCAAAGCCGCACGGCAGCCACGAGTGCAACCCGTGCGTTTGTGACCAACCGGATGGGGGATGCCGGGTTTTTGTTGGGAATGTTCATGGCCTTTACGCTGTTCCGTACCACCGAATGGGATGTGATGCTGGTGGCGCAACCGGAGACCTCCAGCTTGTTGGTGGGGGTGCTGGCACTGGGCTTTATCGCGGCAGCTTTGGTGAAGTCGGCGCAATTTCCGTTTTCGGCGTGGATTACGCGGGCGCTGGAAGGCCCAACGCCTTCAAGTACGGTGTTTTATGGCTCACTCATGGTTCATGCGGGGATTTTCCTGTTACTGCGGATTCATCCCTTACTGGAACAAGCGCCGGTGCTGCAATGGTTGTTGCTGGTGGTGGGGCTTCTGACGGTGTTGTATGGCAGGCTGGGTGGGATGGTGCAAACCGACATCAAAACCTCGCTGATGTTTGCAACCTTGGCACAAACTGGCCTGATGCTGGTGGCGATTAGCTTTGGTTGGTATACGCTGGCGTTGGTGCATTTGTTGTTGCACGCGGTGTGGCGGGCTTACCAGTTTCTGCATTCGCCGTCTTTTGCATTGCACACGCAATGGCAGCCTGCACCGGCGGCTCCAGCGTGGCTGGGCAAGCAGCGCTGGTTGCACAATGCAGCCTTGCAACGTTTCTGGCTGGATCCGCTGGCAGATTGGTTGCTGGTAAAGCCGACCTTGGCCTTGTCGCAGGAAGCACAGGTGTTCGATGGGCAAATCCTCGACAAGCTCAGTGGTACGCCGGGGACGCACAGTAGTATTGAAACGCTGGCGGATATGCAGGCATTGCAACAAGGGCGTTTGCGGGTGGAAAGCAGCATCGGCGTGGGTTCAGGGGTGTTCGGCAAGCTGATGCAGTGGGTGGCGGAACATTTGGAGTGGTTTGAAAACCGTCTGCTGTTGCAACAGGATGGCGGTAAAGCCAAAACCTTGTTGGATCGGCTGGGGCATTATATCGACAGGGTTGAGCGCTTATTGACCCAGCCGCGTTATCTGGTGTTACTGATTATGGCGACACTGGTGGTCATCTTCCGAGGGTAGTGTGCAATGAACTTTTCCGAGATAGCGGCTAATACGCCCTTGCTGACAATCTTGCAATTGTTGCCCTTTCTGACTGGCTTGGTGTTGGTGTGGGTGCGGGGCAATGCCGCCGTCGCGTTGGGGGGCATCATGTCGTTGGCACAGGTGTTTCTGGCGATCAATCTGTATGCGAAATTTGATGTTCACCAACCTGCGGGGGTGATGCAGTTTGCCGAAAGTGTGCAGATTCTGGGGGCTTTTCACTACCACGCGGCGGTGGATGGCATCAGTGTGATGTTTGTGTTGCTGACCAGCCTGATCAGCTTGCTGAGTGTGGCCTTCATTCTGGTGATGCGCTTGCATGAGAGTTTGATGCTGGCGGTGATGATGATGCTTCAGGCCGTGGTGACCAGCCAGTTTGTGACGGTGGATTTGCTGTGGTTTACCAGCATGTCTTGCCTCGAAATGCTGCTGGTGGGGTATTTGATTAAACGTTGGCCGACATCGAATGATGTGCAGCCTGCGCTGGCGCGTTACCTGCAATTCATGACGGTGAGTTTGTTGCTGATGGTGTTCGGGACGCTGGTGCTGGGTTGGAATTACGCAGATGCCACGGGGGGGCGCTGGAGCTTCAGTTTGTATGAGTTGGCGAAACTCGGTTTCGGCAAGCATGACATGGTGGGGACGCTGGTGTTTTTCGCACTGTTTTATGCGCTGGCCATACGGATTCCGCTGTTCCCGTTCCACGGCTGGTTGCCGGGCTTTATGTTGCACGGCAATGTGGCGGTGGCACCGATTTATTTGCTGGGCTTGAAAGTCGGGGTGTACGGTTTGTTGCGCTTTGTGTTCCCGATTTTGCCGAATGCGGTGTGGGAATGGCATGTGGTGGCGACGGCCTTTGCGGCTACTGGGGTGTTTTACGCGGCGTTTTTGGCGATGCGTCAACAGACGCTGCGGGAATTGCTGGCGTTTGCGGTGATCAGCCATACCGGGATTTTGACGATTGGATTATTCAGCTTGCACCGGATGGCGTTGCAAGGCGCGGTGTTGTTGGCGCTGAATTTTGGCTTGGCGATTACCGGCTTGCTGCTGATGACGGGGATGGTGTGGCAGCGTACCCGCACGACGCGGCTGAGTAAGCTGGGTGGCTTGCTGGATTATATTCCTATCGTGGGTTTGGCGTTTTTGGTGGCGGGTCTGGCGATTGTGGGGATGCCGGGGACACCGGGGTTTGATGCGGTGCATTTTGTGCTGGAAGGTTCGATCAAAAGTTTCGGGGCAGTGGTGACGGTGGCGGCAGCGCTGGGCAATCTGGTGGCGGCTGGCTTTTTGTTACGGGCTTTCCAACAGGCATTTTTGGCAACGCCGGGGGTGGATACCCGACGTTGGGATACTAACCCGGCTTATCCGGCTGAGCAGTTGATGGCGGGCATTGTGATGTTGGTGACGGTGGCGGTGGGTTTCTACTCTGCGCCGTGGATTGCGTTAATTGAGCAACCGATCAGTGGTTTGGCTGGGGTGTTTAGCGAATACGTCGGCACTGTACAGGGAGTGGGACATTGATGGTGAATCTAACGGGAACGGCTTTTCCGTGGTTGAGTTTGCTGGTGCTGATGTTGCCACTGGGGGCGTTGCTGACGGCGATGATGCCGGGTAAAGAGGCACGTTTGGCGGCGTTGACTACGGCGTTGCTGGCCTTGGGGGTTACGCTGGTGATTTTGGCGGGGTTTGACCCGCAGCAGACGGGCTTCCAGTTTGTGGAAAAAACCGCGTGGATGCCGAGTCTGGGGATTGCTTATTTCATGGGGGTGGATGGGCTGTCGGTACTGTTTTTGCCGTTTACGGCCTTGCTGTTTGTCGGGGTGATTCTGGCGTCGTGGAATGCGATTCGTACCCTGCCGCGTTTGTATTTCGCGCTGTTGCTGGTGCTGGAATGTACCATGATGGGGATTTTTACCTCGCTGGATACCATCCTGTTTTTCCTGTTTTGGGAAATGACCTTGCTGCCGCTGTTTTTCCTGATCAGCTTGTGGGGTAGTGGGGCGAACCGGCGTTATGCGGGGGTGAAGTACAGCTTGTTTATGCTGGCGGGGGGCTTGCCGATTCTGTTGGGTTTCGTGTTGCTGGCGCTCCATAATTCCACGGGCATGAGCTTTTCCTATACCGAGTTGTTGCAGGGAAGCCGTAGTAAAGAGATTCAGGTGGCGGTGTTTTTCCTGCTACTGGTGGGGTTCGGGGTGAAAATACCGTTGTTTCCGCTGCATACGTGGTTGCCGGTGGTGGCGCAGGAAGGCCCTGCGACCACGGTGGCTCTGCTGACGGGGTTGAAAGTGGGGGCGTATGGTTTGTTACGCTTTGGCTTGCCATTAGTGCCAGAGGCGGCGTTGGAGTTCCGCTGGGTTCTGGTGGGGCTGGGGATGATCGGGGTGCTGTATGGAGCGGTGGCGGCGTTGAGTCAAACCAGTTTGCGGCGGATGCTGGCGTTTTCATCCTTGAGTCATGTGGGGCTGGTGGTGCTGGGAATAGCGGCGTTTAGTCCACAGGGGATTCAGGGAGCCGTGTTCCAGTTGTTGAATTTTACCTTGATTGCGGGTGGGCTGTTCTTGCTGACCGGCTTTTTGCATCAACGTACCGGGTCAACGGAATTATTGAGTCTGGGAGGAGTGGCGAAGTCGATGCCGGTGTTGGCGTCGCTGTTCTTCTTCTTGGGGTTGGCGAGTATCGGGATACCGGGTACCAGTGGCTTTCCGGCGGAATTTTTGCTAATCATGAGTGTGCTGGAAACGCATACGGGGGCGGGCTTGGTGGTGTTGTTTGTGGTGATTCTGGGGGCTGCGTATTTCCTCAATTTTTACCGCAAGGCCTTTTGGGGTGAAGCGCGTCACGACATTATCCGTGACGCACCTGACTTGAAGCAGCGGGAACTCGGTGTCCTGTTGCTGATGGGTATACTGGTGCTGGTATTCGGTTTCTACCCACAGGGGATGTTGAATATCACCGAAACCAGCAGCCAGTATTGGGTGAGTCTGATGCTGCCGACGGGATCACCGTGAGTCGCGCACCAGACGGACATAATTGCCAGCGCCTTTGAGGTTGTTGAAGGTTTTACCCTTGGTAAAATCCAGGCTCCATGCATTGGGGTCAGACTGGTTGCCTGACCACACACTTGCAGTAAGCATGTGAGGGAATATCTCAAGATTAATGGCGGGCGAATTGCAATGCTGCTCAACAATACTCTTCAGCTCTGCAAGAGAGGGTAAGTGCCAGTCAGAGTGGTTGGCGAAGCCTCTTTGATTGGCGAGCTGGGTAGTGTTGACGGCTTGTTGCCACTGCATCCGTTCGGCGTGACCGCTTGAGCAATCAGCGCCTCTTTGCCCTTCCAGGCAGATTTTCCACATCAGGCCAGTATGGGTATCCGTAATCGTGCCATCACTGTGGTTACTGAAACGTTGGCTAGGTGTTGAGGGTGGGATATTAGTGTTACAACTCTGCCGTGCCATGACGAGAGAAGCATTGGTGAGCAGCAGGCAGCCGCTCAAAATAAGAGTGAACCTTGTCTTTATCATATTGTTATTTACCAAGCAAGCTATTTGTGAAATCTATTGATATACGTCAGAAGTGTTTATTAATCAATCTTTGAGTCGTATATTTAATCAAATTGGTTCAAATTGATAAATTAAATCTATCACTAATTGTTTCGCTGCGTAAGTATCATTTATGAGTGATGCCTGAATACAACCTAGTATTATCCCTTAACCCTGATTATCAACTCAGCGTTAAAAGTGCTTCGATGAAAGTTAGTTGATCTTCATGATGCACATCTACTGTAATAGGCGCATTGACATCCTCCCCGCCCTAAAGGGCGAGGATTCCTCCTGCGAGACGGCTATGCCCAGCCGCGAGAATGTTGCGGGCTGCATTGACATCTCTGTCGTGCAGCGTGCCACAATCGGCACACATCCATTCCCTTATTCCAAGCCCTGCTCTACCTTTCGGACTGTTGACGGAAAGACTGCCGCAACACGAACACGTCTGGGTACTGTACGCTTCGTTGACTTCTGCAAACACCACTGACCGCGCTATCGCTTTGTATTTCAGTTGGGTTTTGAGCATGAACCAGCCTGCATCCAAGACGCTTTTAGCCATCGTGGTTTTTGCTAGGCCAGCACTGCTGACGTTGCCGACGAATATAGCACCGTGCTGTTGCACCAGTGCGGTGGTGAATTTGTGGGTATCGTCCTTGCGTTGGTGTTTGATTTTGGCATGAATCGCTTTCACGCGCCGTTTTTGTTTGGCACGTTGGGCTTTGCCGAGCTTCACTTCAAGATTTCGGTAACGCTGCTGGCGTTCCAACACCGTGCCATCACTACAGACTGTCCCATACCTTGAAAAAATGCTTGTTATAGCGAACTTGTCCGTCTTTCCAAACCGCCGCACCCGACTTGAAGGGAATCCAGCCCAACGAACGTTGGGAGCCACCGGAAATCCGCCAGCGCAATTTGTCTTTTTTGAACTGTTTGCGGGCTTTCGCGTGTGCCTCAGTGACTTCTTGCACGGTTTGCGAATGCAGGGTGAAGCCGCGCTCTTTTTTGTACGCTGCCTGCTGTTTGGCTAAGTCGAAGGCGGTGATGTTACTGCGCACCCAACCTACCCCGGGAATGGGAATGTTGCTGTATTCTGCCGTGTAAGCATTGGCGAAATTCCACACCTGATTGCACTCAAACGCCCACTGGCGCAACACCGGCGCGTGTTTATCGCGGATGCGGACTTGGAGCGTTTTCAAGGTGGTGGCGATAGGGTTCATGCGATAGAGTGTAGCGGCATGACGGCAAAAAACCACTGGGTGGACGACGTTTCATCAGAGAAAGCCGAAAACGCTTATATCCCCGCCCTGAAGGACGAGGTTTTACGCGATTACTGATAACGTTAGCAAACGTAACAGAAGGTAACATAATGGGTATGATTGTTCCGTCACTGGCTCAGTGGCTGGAAACGTCGGGAGTGCTGGATGCGTCCGGTATCTTCGTCACGGGTACAGATACGGGGGTGGGTAAAACCCACGTGGGCGTGCTATTGATTCACACTTTGCGGGTATTGGGGCGTACTGTCATTCCGCGCAAGCCAGTGGAATCAGGTTGGCTGGAAGATAGTGGCGCAACTGATGCCGCTCAGTTGGCACAGGCTGCCGGGGTGACGCTGGACAGTCGTGTTTGCCCCTACCATTTTAGGGCGGCACTCGCGCCACCCCGTGCCGCTGATCAGGAAGGGCAAACCTTGCGGATACGTGAGCTTGCGGCAACTTGCCCCGTGCGTTGGGAGAAAGGGCAGTTTTTGCACGTAGAAGGCGCAGGCGGTTTCTATTCCCCGATCGCGCACGACGGGCTAAATGCTGACCTTGCACAAATTCTGGGTTTGCCGGTGGTGTTGGTGGCGGAAGACAAGCTGGGGTGCATTAACCAAGTGCTGCTGACGGCTGAGGCCATCAGGCAACGCCAGCTTAGGCTTGCCGGGGTGATTCTCAATGTTCGTACACCACCGCTGGAGGGGATGGATAACCTCAGTGACTTACAGAAATACCTGCAAGAGCCAGTCGTGCGTTTTCCGTTTGACTCAAGCCATTTCGGGTAAGCCGTGGTTAAAATCAGCGTCACCTGTTTGCCCGTCTTTGCCCTCTTTTGCGCCAAAATTGATTTGCCATTCGAGGTTATTGCGTGAACCGGCGTACTCCAGTGCAATATGCTTGCTGATATGCTTGTCACTGTAAAGCTGATAAAGCGCTTGGTCAAAGGTTTGCATTCCGTCCACGGAGCCTTTGGCGATGATGGTTTTCAGTTCGCCGAATTGCCCGGTGCGGATCAATTCCGCCACATACGGCGTGTTGATCAGCACTTCTGCTGCCAGATGCAAGCCGTCATTGTCATCAGGAATCAGCCGTTGCGCTACAATGCCGCGCAGGTTCAATGACAAATCCATCAATACCCGGTTTTTATTTTCGCTGGGGAACAGGTACAGCATCCGTTCCAGCGCCTGGATCACGTTGGTGGCGTGCAGCGTTGACAATACCAGATGCCCGGTATCGGCAAACCCTAATACCGCATCCATCGTTTCAGTGTCACGTACTTCCCCTACCATGATCATGTTGGGGGCTTCGCGCATCGCTTCGCGCATCGCATTGGCGTAACTGAGGGTATCAAATCCGACTTCACGCTGCCCGATAATCGACTTGCTGTGGCGGAAGGTGTACTCAATCGGGTCTTCGATGGTCAAGATATGCCCATAGTGGTTTTCATTGCGGTACTGGATCAGCGAGGCCATTGAGGTGGATTTGCCAGAGCCGGTAGAACCTACAAACAGCAACATACCTTCCTTTTGCATCACCAGTTTTTTCAGCACTTCAGGCAGTTTGAGTTCTTCGGGTTTGCGGATGTCGGAACGGATGTGGCGGATGACCATCGACACTTCGCCGCGCTGAAAATAGAAGTTCATGCGGAAGCGCCCGATGCCTTTCAGCGAAAACCCTTTGTTTAGTTCGCGGTCGGTGAAAAAGGCTTCGATTTCGGTGGCCGTGAGGATTTCTTCAGCTAACTGACGAATATTGCCCGGTTTCATCGGTTCGCGGCTGATGCGTCGTAATTGTCCGCGTACCTTGATGGTGGCGTGTGCACCCGTGGTCAAATACAGGTCGGATGCGCCCTGTTTCACCATCATGTTCAGCAGTGGGGTAATGCGCAGGTCGGCTTCGGTCATGATGGTCATTAGTTGGCGTTCTCCATGGGTTCAATGGTGAGGTCGTCCAGACCCTTGAAAAAGTCGTTGTCTTGGGCAAAGCGGCTTTCCAGTTTGAGGCGCAGGCGTAGGTCATTTTGGGAATCAGCATGGCGCAAGGCTTCTTTCACGGTAATCTGGCGGGCTTCGATCAGGTCAAACAGGGCTTGGTCGAAAGTACGCATCCCGTGTTCGCGGGATTTGGAGGTGAGTACTTTCATCCCCGGTACGTCGCCTTTGAGGATTAGATCAGCCATCAGCGGGGTATTGATCACCACTTCCACGGCAGCTAAACGCCCTTCGCCCTTGGCTTTGCGCACCAGCCGTTGTGATACCACGGCTTTCAGGTTGAGGGATAAATCCATCAATAACTGGTTGCGGCGTTCTTCCGGGAAAAAGTTGATGATGCGGTCAATGGCTTGGTTGGAACTATTGGCGTGTAAGGTCGTCAGGCACAGATGCCCGGTTTCAGCATAGGCAATCGCGTAATCCATCGACTCGCGGTCACGGATTTCCCCGAGCAGGATGACGTCGGGTGCTTGCCGCAGGGTGTTCTTCATGGCTATTTCGTAATTGGCAGTATCGACCCCGATTTCCCGTTGGGTAATCAGGCAGCCTTTGTGCTGGTGGACAAATTCAATCGGGTCTTCAATGGTAATGATATGACCCTTGGAATGGGTATTGCGGAAGTCGACCATCGACGCCAGCGTGGTGGATTTACCCGAGCCGGTCGCACCAACCATGATCACCAGCCCGCGTTTGGTCATGGCGATGTCGCGTAATACCGGCGGTAGCCCCAAGTCTTTCAGGCCGGGTATATGGCTGGGAATATGCCGCAGCACCATGCCTGCACAACCACGCTGGGTGAAGGCATTCACCCGGAAACGTGCCTTGCCGGGCAGGCTGATGGAAAAGTTACATTCCATCTCTTCCTCAAACTGTTTGAGCTGGCGGTCATTCATGATGGCACGTACCAACATGCGGGCATTTTGCTCATTCAATGCCTGTGTGGTCAGTGGCAGCATTTCGCTGGCAATTTTGGCGGAAGGCGCGGCATCCGCCGTGATATACAAGTCGGAAGCGTTTTTTTCCAACATGGTGGCCAGCAATTTGTGGACATAGCTGACGGCGGCATCGCGATCCATAATCTACCTCTGCTTAAATGGAGTCCGGGTTGTCGGCTTTGCGGCGGGCGGTTTCCCGATCGACTAGCCCTTTCAGCACCAGATTTTTGAGTGACTGGTCAAGGGTTTGCATCCCATCACTTTGCCCGGTTTGCATTGCGGAGCGCATTTGTGCAATTTTGTTTTCGCGGATCAGGTTACGTACTGCACGTGTGCCGATGAGGATTTCGTGTGCTGCTACCCGTCCGCCGCCTTTTTTCTTCAGCAGGGTTTGGGAGATGACCGCTTGCAGGGATTCGGAAAGCATCGAACGCACCATTTCCTTTTCCGCTGCCGGGAATACGTCGACAATACGGTCGATGGTTTTGGGGGCGGAAGTGGTGTGCAAGGTACCGAACACCAAATGCCCGGTTTCGGCAGCGGTCAGGGCAAGGCGGATGGTTTCGAGGTCACGCATTTCCCCAACCAGAATGGTGTCCGGGTCTTCACGCAAGGCGGAACGCAAGGCGGCTTCAAAGCCTTTGGTGTCGCGGTGGACTTCCCGTTGGTTGACCAGACTTTTTTTGCTTTCGTGGACAAATTCGATTGGGTCTTCAATGGTGAGGATGTGCCCATAATCGGTATCGTTTTTGTAATCGACCATTGCTGCCAGCGTGGTGGATTTGCCTGAACCTGTGGGTCCCGTCACTAACACCAAACCGCGTGGATTTTCGGAAATTTTGCGGAAAATACCGGGAGCACCGAGTTGGTCGAGCGTCAGTACCTTGCTGGGGATGGTACGGAAGACGGCACCTGCACCACGATTCTGGTTGAAGGCATTGACCCGGAAACGTGCCACGCCGGGGATTTCAAACGAGAAATCGCATTCCCAGTGTTCTTCGTAGTTTTTGCGCTGGTGATCGTTCATGATGTCGTAAACCAATGCGTGTACCTGTTTGTGGTCAAGCACGGGTAGGTTGATCTTGCGCATTTCGCCATCGACACGGATCATCGGTGGCATCCCCCCCGACAAGTGTAAGTCGGAAGCATTGTTTTTGACGCTGAACGCCAGCAGTTGGGTAATATCCATTGTTGTTATTATTCGTGTTGGTTGTTTAGGTCGTTAATTGGTGAGGAAAGTAACACAAATCATGACAATCCATGACAATATCCAGACAATCGGCGAACGCATCCGTGCCGCTGAACAGCGTTTCGGTCGCGAGCAGGGCAGCGTTAGCCTGCTGGCTGTCAGTAAAAAGCATCCAGCCACGAATATCCGTGAGGCGCTTGCTGCGGGGCAGGGTTTGTTTGGCGAGAATTACGTGCAGGAAATGGTTGAAAAATCGGCTGAATTGGCCGATGCCAATATCGAATGGCATTTCATCGGCCCTATCCAGTCCAACAAAACCCGGCTAATTGCAGCAACCGCTCGTTGGGTGCATTCCGTTGATAGTTTCAAGGTGGCAAAACGCCTTAGTGAGCAAAAGCCTGTGGATGCGCCTGCCCTGAATATTTGCTTGCAAGTGAATATCAGTGGCGAAGCCAGCAAGTCCGGGGTGCAAGTGGGGGAATTGCCTGCGCTGGCGGCTGAGGTTGCGGCGTTACCGGGCGTGCGTTTGCGTGGTTTGATGGCGATTCCTGCCCCGGAACATGACTTTGCCCGGCAACGTGCCGTCTTCGCGCAAGTGCGGGAATGTCAGGAAGCGCTGATTGCGCAAGGGTTCGCGCTGGATACCCTGTCGATGGGGATGACGGATGATATGGAGGCGGCGATTGCCGAAGGCGCAAGCATCGTGCGCATTGGTACGGCGATTTTCGGGGTGCGTGAATAGCGCGTGTAGGTCTATTGGCCTTGCAAGGCTGAATAACGCAAGACGTTGAATTTGACAGGTTCAGTGTTCTGGATAATGTTGCCGCTTGCATCACTTAGGACTGCGAACACGCTGTGTTCGCCGCGTTCCACTTCGGTGAGGGCAAAGGATAGCGAGCTACCGGCGGCTACCTGTTTTGCATCCAGATACAGGGTTATGCCATCGCCCGGTTTGAGTTGCGGTTTCAGGGATACAGTGATGGTCACGTTACCTTCGTTGGCGCGGATGGTTTCATCCGCAGTGGGGGCGGTAATCTTGAAATCAGAATAGGTTTCCGCGTCCGCATCTGCTGCTTTTGGGTTTGTTGTTGGTGTGCTGGTGGGCGTGTTTTGTCTGGGGGCAGGGCTATCCGCCACTGTCAGCAACGGCAAGTTCACGGGTTTGGCGGCACTCTGTTTTGGCGGGTTATCGCCATAGACCGTGTTACCGCTGGCGTCTACCCAGCGGTAAATTTCTGCATTCGCAGAAAGCACGGAAAAACCGAGCACCAAGACTAAAAACAGTAAACCGAAGCGCATATATTTCCACGATTGTTGGTTAATACGCTAATGATTCTACTGAAATTAATCAGTGGGGCAGTAAGTGTAGGGATAAACGGCGCGGATTGGCTGCTTGTTGATACCTACAGGAAACGGCTAACCAGAATCATGTCGGTATCCACACCTTCGGGGAGCGGAATGCGCATTTTGTGGCCACTGCCCGGTGCGGTGGTGACGGGAATGCCTTCGAGGTTTTCCATGCGTTCCAGCACCAGTTCGCGGTTACCAGTGGGTAATACCAGTTCCAGCCGGTCGCCGACGCTGAAGCGGTTTTTTACATCCAGCTCGATCCAGCCGTTTTCACGGTCGACATTCATGGCCTCGGCGACGAATTGTTGCTGATGCCCCATCGACGCGCCTTGCATGTAGTTTTGGTAGTCGTGGGTGTGGTGGCGTTCGTAGAAGCCGTCGGTGTAACCCCGGTTGGCAAGGTTTTCCAGCACGCCCAGCAATTTGGGGTCGAATGCACGGCCTGCCAGTGTGTCATCAATGGCTTGCTTGTAAGCCTGCGCGGTGCGAGCAACGTAATAGTGTGACTTGGTGCGGCCTTCGATCTTGAGACAGTCCACGCCGATTTCCGTTAGGCGCTGCACGTGTTCAATGGCACGCAAATCCTTGGAATTCATGATGTAAGTGCCGTGCTCGTCTTCCATTACTGGCATCAACTCGCCGGGGCGGTTGGTTTCTTCGAGGAAGTATACCTTGTCTGCCAGCGGGTGGCGTTCTTGATTGCCACAACTGCCCATGCTTTGTGCCTGATTGAACAAATCCATCGGCAATACTGCTTCTTTGGGGACGAATTTACCTTCAGCGGCTTCTACTGCCTCAGTGGTTTTGTATTCCCAACGGCAGGCGTTGGTGCAAGTGCCTTGGTTCGGGTCGCGGTGGTTGAAGTAACCTGATAGCAGGCAGCGCCCGGAATAGGCGATACACAAGGCGCCGTGGACGAATACTTCCAGTTCCATATCCGGGCATTGCTGGCGGATTTCGGCGATTTCATCCAGCGACAGTTCGCGGGACAAAATGACGCGGGTCAAGCCCAACGCTTTCCAGAATTTCACCGTGGCGTAGTTGACGGTGTTGGCTTGTACCGATAAGTGAATCGGCATTTCTGGCCATTTCTCGCGCACCATCATGATTAAGCCGGGGTCGGCCATGATCAGCGCATCCGGCTGCATCGCAATCACCGGGGCAAGGTCGTGCATGAACGTGCCAATTTTGCTGTTGTGCGGGGAAATATTCGCCGCAACAAAAAACTGCTTGCCTTGGGCGTGCGCTTCCGCAATGCCCACTTCAAGGATGTCGTTCTTGAAGTCGTTGTTGCGCACCCGCAGCGAGTAGCGCGGTTGGCCTGCATACACTGCATCCGCACCGTAGGCGAAGGCGTGGCGCATGGATTTGAGTGTGCCAGCAGGGGCAAGCAATTCAGGGCGTTTCATGTGTTTCAAGTTCCGTAATAATCCGGTTCATGACCGGCTTTCCATTTGATATTGCAGCCGAGTGACGCTTTTTGGTCAGCAGGCGGGTACATATGATCCAGCAGTCTATCGAGTGCAT
Source organism: Thiothrix litoralis (assembly GCF_017901135.1). Taxonomy (NCBI): domain Bacteria; kingdom Pseudomonadati; phylum Pseudomonadota; class Gammaproteobacteria; order Thiotrichales; family Thiotrichaceae; genus Thiothrix; species Thiothrix litoralis. The sequence continues at coordinate 3,746,368 of NZ_CP072801.1, forward strand.
GGCGTAGGTCATTACCTGTTACCGGAACATCGCTGCTGGGGCGAGCCTCATCGAATTGCCCACGGTAAAACAGTTTATGGTGTTCGTCGAACAGGTATAAGTCGGGGGTACAGGCTGCCTGATAGGCTTTGGCAACGGCTTGCGATTCGTCGTACAGGTAGGGGAAGGTGTAGCCGTGGTTATTAACTTCTTCGACCATCTTTTCGGGGCTGTCGTCCGGGTAATTGGCAACGTCATTGGCGTTGATGGCGACGACGGCAACGCCGCGTTCCTGATAGTCCTTGGCGAGTTGTGCGAACACTTCTCGGATCAGGATGACATAGGGGCAATGGTTACAAATGAAGGCCACTAACAAGGGCTTGCCTGAAAAATCCTGACGCGTAACGATTTTCCCGCTGGCTGGTGCTAGCAGGGCAAAGTCGGGTGCTTCGGTACCGAGTTCCAACATGGTGGAAGGGGTGCGAGCCATGGCTGCCTCCTTTAATTCTGACTGTGGTGGTGAGGATTAATGATTATACGCAAATTGCAGGGACAAGTGACAAATTCCCTGATTTTCTGTTTATACTGCTGCACTGCAATATAAATGGGTGGAGGAAGTGGACATGGCGGCACGTTACGAAGACTTGGGCAATGGTGTGTATTGTATTGATACTGACCTCTACCGTCCGCAAATGGCGGCGTGCTATCTGGTGCGTGAAGGTGATGCGGCCGCTTTCGTCGACACTGGCACATACCACACCATTCCCATGCTGATGGAAGTGTTGGCGGATCTGGGGTTAACGGCTGAGCAGGTGCGTTACGTCATCCCCACTCATGTGCATCTGGATCATGCGGGTGGGGCGGGTGAGCTGATGGCGCGTTGCCCGAATGCCACCATGCTTGTGCATTCTAAGGGTGCGCCACACATGATTGATCCGTCACGTTTGCAGGCGGGGGCAACGGCGGTTTACGGTGAGGAAGGCTTTGCCAAGGATTACGGCAAACTGATTCCAGTGCCTGAAGAGCGGGTGGTGATTGCGCAAGATGGTCAGGCAATTGATCTGAATGGTCGCACCTTGATGTTCATCGATACACCGGGGCACGCCAATCATCATGGCTGCATTTTCGATGAGCAGAGCCGTTATTGCTTTACGGGCGATACCTTCGGGATTGCTTACCGCGAATTTATCACGGATCAGGGGCCGTGGATGTTTGCACCCACCACACCTGTGGCCTTTTCCCCGCAAGATTGGCAACGCAGTCTGGATAAGCTGGCAGCGTTGAACCCGGCGGCGATGTTATTGACGCATTACGGGCGGGTGACGGATGTGCGGGGGCTGCTGCCAACATTGCGTGCCAGCATTGATGCTTTGGCGCAAATGGCGCTGGCGGAGGAAAATGCACCAGAAGGGCGCGTTGATACCCTCAAAGAGCGCATTTTTTGTACCTGGCTTGAAGAGATAGGTGCTCATGGGGTTGCCCTTCCCGAAAGGGATAGCCGCGAATTACTGGCTGTGGATGCGGCTCTGAATGCTCAAGGGCTGGATGTCTGGTTGCAACGTCGGGCAAAGGCCAAAACCTGAAGTATATTCAGATAATTACGAATAACCCAGTAATAAAATCAACTAATTCTTTATCAGTATAGCGATATATAACAATATAATAATATACTTTAAATATAAGCATTTACAGACGCTATTGATACAATTTCCTTATGATACAGAAGAAACAAACTCATTGGTTTGCGCCCTAAAAGTGTATAAAGTGTGCGTGGTTCAAAATTTCAAGCAAGTGGCTAATGAAATTTTTCTATAATGAATAGAATTAGTGTTGGTCACTTGAAAATCTACACAAGATTTGGCGGGTACCACACACTGACGGGAGATTGGCATGATCAAGCCTCATGGTTCTGATGAACTGAATCCATTATTCGTATATGACAGTGCTGAAAACGAAGCGCTGCAGAAAGAAGCAGAAGGTCTTACTTCAATCGTAGTCAGCTCTGCGACAGCAGCGAATGCTGTGATGCTCGGCGGTGGCTACTTCAACCCGCTGACTGGCTATATGAACAAGGCAGATGCGCTGTCAGTCGCTGCAACTATGCACACCACTTCTGGCCTGTTCTGGCCAACACCCGTGCTGAACCTGCTGGAAGATGCTGGCAGCATCAAGGCCGGTGATCGTATTGCATTGAGAGACCCCAACGTGGAAGGCCATCCGGTACTGGCCGTGATGGATGTCAGCGGTGTCGACGAATTCACCGATGCAGAAATGGCCACCATGACCCAGCAGATTTATCGTCCTGCTGAAGGTGAAGCGCATATCGGTGCAGATACCTTCAACTCCCAAGGCAAGTTCTGCCTGTCAGGGGCGATCAAGGTACTCAACTTCTCTTACTTCCAAAGCGAATTCCCGGATACTTTCCGTACTGCTGTTGAAATCCGCAACGAAATTACCGAGCGCGGCTGGAAAAAGGTTGTTGCCTTCCAGACCCGTAACCCGATGCATCTGGCACACGAGGAACTGTGCCACATGGCGATGGATCGTCTCGGCTGTGATGGCTTGGTCATCCACATGCTGCTGGGCAAGCTGAAGAAGGGCGATATTCCCGCCCCGGTACGTGATGCCGCCATCCGCAAGATGGTTGAGCTGTATTTCCCGCCGAACAGTGCGATGGTTACCGGTTACGGTTTCGACATGTTGTATGCGGGGCCAAAAGAAGCGGTATTACATGCCGTATTCCGCCAAAACATGGGTGCAACACATTTCATTATTGGTCGTGACCATGCCGGTGTTGGCGATCATTACGGTGCATTTGATGCTCAGGAAATTTTCGATAATGAAGTGCCTAAAGACGCCCTTGATATCGAAATCTTCCGCGCAGACCACACCGCTTACTCCAAAAAACTGGATAAGGTTGTGATGATGTGTGAAGCACCCGATCATCAGAAGGATGATTTTGTACTGCTTTCTGGTACCAAAGTTCGTGAAATGCTGGGTCAGGGCATTGCACCACCCAAAGAGTTTTCGCGTCCTGAAGTCGCCCAGATTCTGATCGATTATTATCAAAGTGAGAACAGTTAAGTCTGTTTAAAGTATCTCTGGTGCAGTCTGAGCTTTGAGGAAAGGGCAACAGGCTTCACTGGTTGAGTTCTGTGACCATATGTAGCAATACAATCAATTTCAAGGAGTTACACAATGCCTACGTTTGTACGTACTGACAAATGTGATGGCTGCAAAGGCGGCGACCGCACCGCTTGCATGTACATCTGCCCCCACAACCTGATGAAGCTGGACGTTGACGGTTCTGCGACAGGCCACGCGATGAAAGCGTATAACCAAGAGCCGGATCAATGCTGGGAATGCTATTCCTGCGTTAAAATCTGCCCTTCCAACGCGATTGAAGCACGTCACTATGCTGACGTTGTACCACTCGGCGGTTCTGTACAGCCTTTGCGCGGTCAGGATTCCATCATGTGGTCTATCAAATTCCGTAACGGCACCATGAAGCGTTTCAAGTTCCCGATCCGTACTACCCCAGAAGGTTCCATTGATTGCTACGGCGGCAAGCCGAAAGCTGATCTGGCTAACCTCGGTAAAGCCCTGTTGACGCGTGATGTCATGGGTGGCTACCGCGCTGGCAACCCGGCTGAACTGATTTGCAAGTAATTGGTAAATCACAAGACACGCTTCGTTATTAACTCTTAAGTATTGAGGAAACACAAATGGCAGGTACATTTGGTAATCCAGAGGTTGTCCAAGAAGAAGTTGACATCCTCATCATCGGTGGCGGTATGGCTGCGTGTGGCGCGGCGTATGAAATCATGCCTTGGATCGGCGCTGCAAAAGAAGCAGGCGTTGACATCACCGTTAAGCTGATCGACAAAGCAGCAATGGATCGTTCTGGTGCCGTTGCACAAGGTCTGTCTGCGATCAACACTTACATCGGTCCAAACCAAGATCCAGCGGACTACGCTCGCATGGTTTCCAACGACCTGATGGGCATCACCCGTGACGACTTGGCTTACGACTTAGGCCGTAACGTTGACGATTCCGTGCATTTGTTTGAAGAATGGGGTCTCCCCATCTGGAAAACAGTCAACGGCGAGCGTTTTGACGGTGCTACTTGGCCTAAAGAAGGCGGCAAGCTGTTGAAAGACGGTGGCGACCCTGTTCGTTCCGGTAAATGGCAGATCATGATCAACGGCGAATCCTACAAGTGGATCGTTGCTGAAGCTGCGAAAAAAGCATTGGGTTCTGACAACATTCAGGAACGTGTTTTTATCGTTAAGCTGGTCAATGATGCTAACGACAAAAACCGCGTGGCGGGTGCTGTTGGCTTCTCTACCCGTGAAGACAAAGTATACGTTTACAAATTCAAGGCTTGCCTGCTGGTAGCCGGTGGTTGCGTAAACATCTTCCGTCCACGTTCCGTTGGTGAAGGCCAAGGCCGTGCATGGTACCCAGTATGGAACGCAGGTTCCACCTACACCATGGCTGCTGAAGCCGGTGCAGAACTGACCATGATGGAAAACCGTTTCGTTCCAGCCCGTTTTAAAGACGGCTACGGTCCGGTTGGCGCATGGTTCCTGCTGTTCAAAGCGCAAGCGACTAACGCCTACGGCGAAGTCTACATGACCAAGAACAAAGAATTGTTGAACGACTATCCTCCGTATGGTCAGGCAGCGGTTCCAGCATCTTGCTTGCGTAACCACTTGATGCTGAAGGAAATGAAAGAAGGTCGCGGCCCCATCTATATGGATACCGTTACCGCTTTGGCTAAACTGCGTGAAACACTGTCTCCTCGTGAAGTGAAGCATCTGGAAGCAGAAGCTTGGGAAGACTTCCTTGACATGTGTATCGGTCAGTGCGGTATCTGGGTGGGTGAAAACATTGAACCAGAGAAGAAAAACTCTGAGTTGATGCCTACTGAACCGTACCTGCTGGGTTCACACTCAGGCTGCTGCGGTATCTGGGCTTCTGGTCCTGAAGACGTTGGCGCTCCGACTACTGAAGAGCATCCTGAAGCAGACAAAATTCCTGCTCACCTGCCACAAGGCTGGAACTGGGGCTACCGCTCCATGACCACAGTACGTGGTTTGTTCACAGCGGGTGACGGCGTTGGCGCTTCTGGTCACAAGTTCTCTTCTGGTTCACACACTGAAGGTCGTATGTGTGCACAGTCTATGGTTAAGTTCGTTATGGACAACAAAGACTGGGTTCCTACACTGGACACTTCTGTAGAAGATCTGGTTAACGAAATCTATCAGCCAGTGCGTACTTTCCTTGAGCACAAGGATTACACCACGGCGATCGACGTAAACCCACACTACATCACGCCACGGATGTTGCAGTTCCGTCTGCAAAAAATCATGGATGAATATGTAGCAGGTGTTGCCACTTACTACACTACCAACGGTCACATGCTGGCGGTAGCGGAAGAAAAGTTGGGTATGCTGAAAGAAGATGCGCAGAAAATGCGTGCAAAAGATCTGCACGAACTGCTCCGCGCATGGGAAAACTATCACCGTATCCTGACGGCTGAAGCGCACATGAAGCATATCCAGTTCCGTCAAGAAAGCCGTTACCCTGGTTTCTACTACCGTATGGACTACAACCTGGTAGACGAAGAAAACTGGCATTGCTTCGTAAACTCTGTTTACGACAAAAACACCAAGACTTGGAACGTGTTCAAACGCGCCCACAAAGACTTGGTTGACAAGTCCAAGCTGTTCAAACCTGCTGCCCATTAATAAAGGGTTGCTTGGAAACAGCTCTAAACCTTACTATCGGGTTTAGGCCAAATCAGGGCATCTCATGATGCCCTGATTTACATCTACGGTAGTAAATCTTGGAGGAGATCACCACATGAAAGTTATCCTGTTAGGCGGCCCCGGTGCTGGCAAAGGCACACAAGCTGGGTTCATCAAAGAAAAATATAATATTCCTCAAATTTCTACGGGCGACATGTTACGTGCCGCTGTCAAGGCTGGCACCGCAATGGGTGTCGCAGCCAAAAAAGTAATGGACGCAGGCGGTCTGGTTTCTGACGAAATCATCCTCGGTCTGGTCAAAGAGCGCACGGCTGAAGCCGATTGTGCCAATGGTTTTTTATTCGACGGTTTCCCGCGTACTTTGGCTCAGGCCGAGTCCCTGAAAGCCCAAGGTGTTGATATTGACGCGGTGGTTGAAATCGCGGTTGATGACGCTGAAATCGTGCGCCGCATGAGCGGTCGCCGTGTTCACGTTGCCTCCGGCCGCACTTACCACCTTGTATTTAACCCACCCAAAGTTGCAGGCAAAGACGATGAAACCGGCGAAGACCTGATCCAGCGTGCTGATGATGCGGAAGAAACCGTATTGAAGCGTCTGGAAATTTATCACGCCCAAACCGCACCCCTGATCGGTTACTACACTGACTGGTCAGCCTCTGGCGATGCCAAAGCGCCACGTTATATCCGTGTCGAAGGTGTTGGTTCGGTTGACGCTATCCGCGACCAGATTTTCGCGGCATTGGGTTAATCGGGAAGTCCCCCCCATCCCCAGCCCTTCCCCCGCAAGGGGTGAAGGGAGTAAAGAGGAATGCAATGAGTGCAGTTCAAGAAAAAGTGGCCGCCGGTAAAGTCGTCGAGTTCAGTTACCGCATTACTGACCGCCATGGCGAGGTCGTGGAACAGGTCGACTTGCCGTTGAGCATGGTGTTCATGCGCCATAACCGCCTGTATGACGTGGTGGAAAAAGCCTTGGTAGGTTGCCGCGTCGGTGATGAAGTGTCGGTCGGTGTTCCCGCTGCTGAGAGTGCGTGGGGCGAAGCCGACGCCAACCTGATTCTGGTGCAAGACATTGAGCATGTCCCCCCGCCTTATCGCCAGATTGGTCAGGAAGCGCAATTTCAGGCCGAAAATGGCGAAATCAAAACCTTCCGTGTGACCAGAGTGACAGCAGATTCCGTGACGCTGGATGGCAACCACCCGTTTGCAGGCCAGACCATGACCTTCCACGTCAAGGTGCTTGCGATTCGCGATGCCAGCAAGGATGAGTTGTTACACGGCATTGCCTCCGGCGCACCTGACAGTGTTGGCGGTGCGACTATCCATTAAACCATTAAACAACCCACAAAGGTGGCAAGTATATGGCAATCCCGGATTTGACCGATTTAGAAAAATCCATCATCCAGCAAAGTATTAACGAACGTTGGCGCAAGGGCGGCGTTGTTGCCGAAGAAGTCGAAGTGGAATTACGGCTCTTCAAGGGTGACCGCGAAGTAACCCCATGCCCGGCCATGTATTGGGAACATGAAGGTTGTACCTTTCTGGTTGCCAAGACGGGCGAAAGTGCGTATCGCTCGCAGTTTTTCTATTCCGCCAAAGAACAATTCAGTACAGGCATAGAAGAGTACACCGATCTGGGCGATTGCGTGCTGTTCCTGCTGCGCTTGCAAGCCGACCACGAGAGCGAACGCTTAAAGAATTTCCCCACCCGTTAGTTAGTTTGATAGACATCATTTGAGAGATTACTAAGAGGAGTTGTGTATGACCGTCAAGAATGCTTTTTACGCACAGTCCGGCGGCGTGACCGCTGTGATCAATGCTTCCGCTTGCGGCGTGATTGAAACCGCCCGCCAGCACGGCGACAAGATCGGCACGGTATACGCCGGTCAAAACGGTATTATCGGCGCATTGCTGGAAAACCTCATCGACACCAGCAAAATTTCTGCGGCAGATGTCGCGGCGCTGCGTCACACCCCCTCCGGTGCTTTTGGCTCTTGCCGTTACAAGATGAAAAGTCTGGAAAAGAACAAGCGTGAGTACGACCGTTTGATCGAAGTGTTCAAAGCGCACAACATCGGCTATTTCTTCTACAATGGCGGCGGTGACTCGGCGGATACCTGTTTGAAAGTGTCGCAGTTGTCTGATGCAATGGGCTTCCCGATTCAGGCTATCCACGTGCCTAAAACCGTCGATAATGACCTACCTGTGACTGACAACTGCCCCGGTTTCGGTTCGGTTGCCAAGTACATCGCGGTGTCTACCCGTGAAGCCAGCTATGACGTGGCTTCCATGTGTGCAACTTCCACCAAGATTTTCGTGCTGGAAGTCATGGGGCGTCACGCGGGCTGGATTGCAGCGGCGGGCGGCTTGGCCACAGATGCCACCAACGATATTCCCGTGGTTATCCTGTTCCCGGAAATCGAGTTCAACCAAGAGAAGTTCCTGGCAACGGTTGATGCGAAAGTAAAACAGTACGGCTATTGCACCATCGTGGTGTCTGAAGGCTGCCATTACCCTGACGGCAAATTCCTAGCAGAGCAGGGCACACGTGACTCCTTCGGTCATGCGCAATTGGGCGGTGCTGCTCCGGTCGTGGCTAATATGATCAAGGATGCGCTGGGGTACAAATTCCATTGGGCAGTGGCGGACTACCTGCAACGTGCGGCGCGTCACTTGTCATCCAAGTCTGACGTAGAACAAGCCTATGCGCTGGGCAAAGCAGCGGTTGAGCTGGCGATGGAAGGCAAAAACTCGGTGATGCCAGCGGTTATCCGCGATTCCAACAAGCCTTACGCGTGGCACATCGGTGTGGGCGAGTTGAAAGACATCGCCAACGTCGAAAAAATGATGCCAGTGGAATACATCAGCGAAGATGGCTACGGCATTACCGAGGCTTGCCGCGAGTATTTGCTGCCACTGATCGACGGCGAAGATTACCCGCCATACGAAAACGGTATGCCGAAGTATGTATCGTTGAAGCATGAACTGCTGGCGAAGAAACTGCCAGCGTTTGAACTGTAATAGAAGAAACCCCTCCTAACCTCCCCTTATCAGGGGAGGAACAAGAGATTGCTCCGAACTCTTACTCCCTTCCCTGATAAGGGGAGGGGTGGGGAGGGGTTTCCCCCAAATATATTGCCTCTGTTTGCATAGCAGGGGCGTTCTTTTTATACTCTTTGTTTTCACAGATCACACCCCGGTAACCCTTATTATGGCTGAAAAACTCGACATTCCTGAGGAATTCCACAGCACCCTCGTCCCTGAACTGTTGACGGATGACACCACCATTCAGTTTGACTGTCACCCTGGTGTTTCCTGTTTCAATATTTGCTGCAAAGCGGCCGATGTGACACTCGCGCCGTATGACATCCTGCGTTTGAAAAAGCGTTTGGGGATGACCTCCAGCGAATTCCTCGATAAACATACCGTGCCGTTTGAAGTCGATGGGCAAGGCTTGCCCGGCATCAAGCTGCGTACCGATGACAACAAGACCTGCCTGTTTGTGCGTGAGGAAGGTTGCAGCGTCTACGAAGACCGCCCGGCAGCGTGCCGCTATTACGGGCTGGGTTTGCTGTCGCACCGTGCGGCGGACTCCTCACAAGACGTGCAATTCTATTTCCGTAACAAGGAAGCGCATTGCCAAGGCTGGAATACCGAAAAGGTCATGACTGTGCGCGATTACCGCGCGGCACAAGGCGTGCCCGAATACGACGAAATCAACCGTGAGTGGATGCAGTTGATGCTGAAAAAGAAATCAGCAGGCCCCGCGATTGGCAAGCCTGATCCGCTCAGCTACCAGTTGTATTTCATGGCCAGTTTTGACATTGACCGCTTCCGCCGTTTTGTGGAAAGCCCCGCTTTCTCCAAGGTTTATGTGATCAGCGATGAGATGCGTAACGAATGGCAGGATGACGTGGTGCTGCAACGCTTCGGCTTCCGGCTGTTGCGTCAGGTGTTGTTTGATGAGCAGACCATTCCTACGCATGAAAACATTCTGGAAAAGCGTTGGGAAGAGCGCAAGGATATCATCGAGTTACGCCACAAGGCCGCTGTTGACCTGCACCTGCAACGGGCAGAGGCAGAGCGCAAGGCTGCACTGGAATCGAGCGATGACGGCGCGGCTGGCTGAGTAGCAAATAACGAAAAAATGGCAATCTGTCTGACAGTTGTCATTTAAACGGGATATTGGGCTTCCTTCTTACCCGAAAACCTGTATAGTCACACTTTTTACAATATCGTTTCTATCGAGTCTGCGGGTATTTTGCCTACATCCTCTTGAGCGGTTTACTGAAACCTTTAGGAGGTTCTCATGGCTACTAAGCTTTACGTTGGCAACTTGCCATATTCCATTACTCAACAAACGCTGCAAGACAAGTTCAGCCAGTTTGGTGACGTGACTTCAGTCAGCGTTATCACTGACCGTGACACTGGGCAAAACAAAGGCTTTGCCTTCGTTGAAATGTCCAGCAGCAGCGAAGCCCAGAAAGCTATCGACGGCTTGAATGGCACTGATATTGACGGCCGTGGCATCAAAGTTAACGAAGCCAAGCCACAAGCACCACGCGACAATCGCGGCGGCGGCTTTGGTGGTGGTCGTAGCGGTGGCGGCGGTGGCGGTCGCTGGTAAGCAGCCCCCCTCGGCTTATACCGAATAAAAAAGCCCGGCCTTGTGCCGGGCTTTTTTGTGAGGGAAAGAAAGTGGAGAGTGATGAATATTTACTTTAATGTGGCAATAAGTTGTTGTAGTATTGGGGGATCAGCATTGCCCGGCGCGATGCAGCCACTTAACAACCCAGTTTGATCAGTTTTCTAGCAAGGCAACTTTTTATACAGCCCATTTCCTGCTAAGGGTCTCTGTAACCCACTGATTCAAAAGGCCGATTAGACACGAGCCCTCTGAAGACCGCCCTGATTTAAAAGGGATTAAGACAATCACATCCGCCAACAGTCTGGCGTATCCAGCCTCTGAAGACCGCCCTGATTTAAAAGGGATTAAGACCCGTTGCGCCCTCGACTACCGCGCCATGTTTCCTCTGAAGACCGCCCTGATTTAAAAGGGATTAAGACGTTCAGCAATGTTGCTCCATTATTCCCAAGATCTCTGAAGACCGCCCTGATTTAAAAGGGATTAAGACTTGTCATACGTCATCCTCCCAAAAGCCGAAGCCTCTGAAGACCGCCCTGATTTAAAAGGGATTAAGACGGCATACGCGGCTTCCATTGCCTCCTCTTCATCCTCTGAAGACCGCCCTGATTTAAAAGGGATTAAGACAAGATTCTATGGATCATTTCATTAGTCCTCAGTTCTCTGAAGACCGCCCTGATTTAAAAGGGATTAAGACTCAGCACCGTACCACGCATTATTTGCTCTGCGATGCTCTGAAGACCGCCCTGATTTAAAAGGGATTAAGACCCACCAACAGCGTCGATTGAATGGCAGAGTGACTCTGAAGACCGCCCTGATTTAAAAGGGATTAAGACTATTGGCAATGGCATGGCGTTGAATTGTTTTGACTCTGAAGACCGCCCTGATTTAAAAGGGATTAAGACTCAGGGAGTGGGAATAATCCACCATTAGCGCCCTCTGAAGACCGCCCTGATTTAAAAGGGATTAAGACCTGTATCTCGAACACTCCACGGGAATCTACGTTGCTCTGAAGACCGCCCTGATTTAAAAGGGATTAAGACGATTGTTAATTATTTAACCATGTTAAACAGTGAGGTCTCTGAAGACCGCCCTGATTTAAAAGGGATTAAGACCCTAATGCTTTTGCTTTTTCCTCGTTGGTTAAGGCTCTGAAGACCGCCCTGATTTAAAAGGGATTAAGACCAAAGCCATGTTGCCGCCCTTGGCATAAAGGTATGCCTCTGAAGACCGCCCTGATTTAAAAGGGATTAAGACCGTCTGAATGCGGTACACAAGGCGCGAAAACACTCTGAAGACCGCCCTGATTTAAAAGGGATTAAGACCATTGTCAACGGTCATAAGCGTGGCTGCGATTGCTCTGAAGACCGCCCTGATTTAAAAGGGATTAAGACGCGTGTTAGGCATTTGGGCGTAGCTTCTGCGAATCTCTGAAGACCGCCCTGATTTAAAAGGGATTAAGACACCGATCCTCCCTGCATTAGCCGTACCGTTCTGCTCTGAAGACCGCCCTGATTTAAAAGGGATTAAGACTCCTTGAACGTCCAGCCTAATGCCTTTTGAAGGCTCTGAAGACCGCCCTGATTTAATTGTCTGAACTGTGATTTTCATGATTATTGTGATGAATCGGATGCGGGTTATCCTCTTTAATCACACTAATCCTTTAATCATGAAAATCCCCCTCAATCCCCCTTTTTCAAAGGGGGAAGCAAGGCAATTCACTTTAAAATCAAATGGATGTGTATCTTGCTCCCCTCCTTTGCAAAAGGAGGGGCTGGGGGAGGATTTTCTTCGGCGCTTTGCGACAGAGTAACCCCGACAGTCTGTAGTCACTTGCTATCGTCAGCACACTCGGCGACAATCGCGCCCAATCATAACTGTTAGGGTATCTTGCGATGACTGTTTCTGTTGCCATTATTTCTGATACGCATGGGCATCTCGACCCGCGCATCATCGAGATCATCCGTGAGTGCGATTACGCGATCCACGCCGGGGATATTTGCGGTGAAAATGTACTAGCCGCGATGCAGCCTAAAAGTGCGATGGTGATTGCCGTAGCAGGTAACAATGAACCACGTTGCATGGTCGATTTCCCCCTGCCAGCCATCAGTGAGCTGGAATTGCCGGGCGGTAAAATCTGTATCGAACACGGGCATGAGCACGGGCATCACAGCCCTTGCCACGATTCCCTGCGCGAAAAACACCCGGATGCCCGCGTGATTGTCTACGGTCATACCCATAAAATGGTGCAGGATAAAAGTGCGTTGCCGTGGGTCATTAACCCCGGTGCAGCAGGGCAGACCCGCAACCATGGCGGGCCTTCCTGTTTGGTGCTGAGCGCGAACGATCAGACTTGGGATGTGCAAGAGTTCAAATTTGAACCCTGATCCTGTTTACTGAACGCCGAGCAACTCAACGTCAAAAATCAGTGTGGCGTTTGGTGGGATAACACCGCCAGCGCCGCGTGCGCCATAACCCATTTCAGGTGGGATAACCAGGGTGCGCTGACCGCCGATTTTCATGCCTGCTACGCCTTGATCCCAGCCCTTGATAACTTGACCGCCACCGAGTGGAAACTCGAAAGGCTGACCACGGTCACGTGAGCTGTCAAATTTTGCACCGTGCTTGTCGGCTGCTTTTTCGTCATACAACCAGCCCGTGTAATGCACAGAAACCATCTTGCCTGCGGTGGCTTCCGTGCCGTCGCCTACTTTTACATCCGTTTTAACTAAATCAACCATTTTAATGTCCGTTGCTTGTGGGGAAGGGGAAGAGGTAGCCGTCTTGTCTGAACAGGCTGCCATGAAAACGCTGGTGGAAAGAGCCATCGCCAACGTTAACAATGCGGTTGTTTTCATGTTTATCAATTCCTTGGCAAGAAAAAAGGGGCATTATGCCCCCTTTTTCCTAAACGTGCGATAAACGGTTATTTATCACTTATTTGTCGGCAATTTCACGCAGTTTCTTGGACTGGATGATATTGCCATTGAGTGCCGCATCCAGTGCGGAACGCCCAAAGGCTACGTCCATCAACTGGCTGTAGTACATGACCGGCATATCGAACTTGGTCTTGTAACGCGCGTTGATGTCATCCTGATAGATTTCCACGTTGGCTTGGCACAGTGGGCAAGGGGTCACGATCATGTTCGCGCCGCTGTCGTAAGCCGACTCGATAATGTCTTTGACCAGTGCCTGACCTTTTTCCGGCTCGGAGAACATCAGTGCACCGCTACAGCAAGCGACTTTTTTGTCGTACTTGGTGAGGGCTTCCGCGCCGAGGGTTTCGACCATTTTGTCGAGGTACATCGGGTTTTCAAACGATTCGCCGTCGATACCGAAGGGGCGGTTGGTTTGGCAGCCGACATAACCGGCGATTTTCAAACCTTCCAGCGGCTTCTTGACCTTAGAACCCAGCACGTCGTAGCCGATGTCTTCGATCAGCACTTCCACCATGTGGCGGACTTTTTTGTTGCCTTTGTATTCCAGCTTGACCGATTGCAGCGCAATATTGGTTTCAGCTTTCAGGCTAGGGTTGTGGTTCAAGCGTTCTTGCACTTCGCGGGTGTTGAGCCAGCAAGCCGCACAAGTGGCGACCACGTCCTGATCCGGGTGATGCTTTTCAGACAACGCCAGGTTACGGGCAGAAAGCGTCATGCGTGGCAATTCACCGCCGCCCGCGTAACCGATGGAAGCGCCGCAGCAGTTCCAGTCGGGAATCGGGTTAAGCTTGATGTCGAGCTCTTCGCACAGGGTTTCGACCGACTTTTCCAAGTTGGAGGAAGATGCCCCCTTCTGTGAAGAACAGCCGGGATAGTAAGAATATTCGTGTTTAGCCATTGTGTTACCTCATCCTCCTCATTTCGCGTCAGTATTTTCGCCGACCCGTGCCGCTTCTAGCTCTTCAGCCTTTTTCAGCATCGCGTGGAAACCGGAAAGATCTTTGACACCGTGACCACCGAGCATTTCCATGGGGGACATACGCTTGGCTTTCATCATGTTCAGGCCGAGCTTTTGTTTGCCCATGGAGACTTTTACACCTTCAGCAAAACCGTCTTTGAAGTACAGACCCAAACCCAGTTTCAGCTCGTTGACACGGCCTTTCTTGGTCAGGTTGTCCCAGAACATCTGCCCGAATTGTTCAGTTGGCTGATGTTTCGGCTTCATACCCATACGTTTGGAATAGTGCGCGAGGCCGTGCATGATGTGCGTAATGGGTAAGCCGCGCGGGCAACGTGCCACACAGTTGTAGCAGGACGTACACATCCACATCGAGGTGGATGACAGGACTTCCTCACGCTTGTTGGCGCGGATCATCATGAACAGCTCTTGCGGCGGGTGATCCCAGTGCGGCCCCAGCGGGCACGAACCGGAGCAGACGCCACATTGCATACACATTTTGACCCAGCTACCTTCCTCGACGTTATCCGTCACTTCCTTGAGAAAGTTGCCTTTGTATTTTTCAACCATCGCTTGATTGACAGCAGTAGTCATTCCAGCATCCTCCTTAGAACTTGAACGGGCTGAGGCCGACACGGTTAATCACTTCAACCATCTCATCCAGCAGCTTCGGTGCGCGGTCAATGTCGGTAATCGCCACTTCATGTACCGCTACCCGTTCGGATTCGAGGTTCATGGTGGACAGGGTGTCGCCGATCTTCTCCATCCTAACATGCGCCATTTCCGAGCCTTTCACAAAATGGCACTGATAGTCTGCGCCTTTTTTGCAGCCCATCATGACCACGCCGTCGTAACCACTGCCCAGCGCATCCTTGATCCAGATGGTGTTGGTGGAACCGAGGCAGCGTACCGGGATGACGCGGATGAAGGCGCTGGATTCGTTGCGCTTCATGGCAGCCATGTCGAGTGCCGGGTAAGCATCGTTTTCGCAGGCCAGTACCAGAATACGTGGCTTTTCCTGGAACTCGTCCGGTACATCGACGGCCTTGAGCTGCGCCCCGACCGTTTCAATGGAGTAGTTCTTGAAGGAAATAACCTGTACCGGGCAAGCGCCCATGCACGTACCACAACGGCGGCAGCGGGCTTCGTTGTACTTGGGGTAGCCTTTTTCGTCTTCGTCGATCGCGCCGAACGGGCATTCCACGGTGCAGCGTTTGCACTGGGTACAACCTTCCTTACGGAACGTCGGGAAGCTCAAGTCGCCAGAACGCGGGTGCGCGGCGCGACCAATCGCGGAGTTTTCAATCGCTTGAATGGCTTTCATCACCGCGCCCATCGCGTCGGTTTGTGCTTGGCCTGCGTCCATCGGGCGACGTACCGGGCCTGCGGTATAAATGCCGGTGCGGCGGGTTTCATACGGGAAGCAGATGAAATGCGAGTCAGCAAAACCATTCACCAAATGCGGCACGTCTGGCCCTTGGCGGTAGTTGAGGTTGAGGATGGATTCGACGGAAACCTTGATTTCGCCGCTTGCATCCTTGTCCTTCATGGTGTCGATGTCAGTGCCGGAATTGGGCAGCATACCCGTTGCCAAGACCACCAGATCAGCATCCATGTGCGCGTCTTCATCGAGGATCAAATCCTTGAAGTTGACTTGCAGGTCGTTGCCTTTGACATCAACCGTCGAGACTTTGCCTTTGCG
Organism: Thiothrix litoralis; assembly: GCF_017901135.1. Classification (NCBI taxonomy): domain Bacteria; kingdom Pseudomonadati; phylum Pseudomonadota; class Gammaproteobacteria; order Thiotrichales; family Thiotrichaceae; genus Thiothrix; species Thiothrix litoralis. Next base: position 3,762,362 of record NZ_CP072801.1, read on the forward strand.
GAAGGTAACGAATTTGTCTTGCGCACTGCGGTAGAAGTTTTCGCCGCCTGCACCCGGTGTGCGGATGTCATCAAACAATACGGTGGTTTCAATGTCAGGGTTAGTGTCCTTGAAATACATCGCCTGTTTGATGCTGGTGGCGCAGCAATGACCAGAACAATAGGACAAATGCCCTTCTTTCTGGCTGCGTTGCCCGGCACACTGTACGAATACCACGTTTTCGACGACTTTGCCGTCGGCACGTTTGATTGGGCCATCGCCTGCGGCCAGCGCCAGCGCTTCCAGCTCAAGCTGGGTGACCACGTTCGGGGTTTTGCCGTAGCTGAATTCAGGCAGCTTGTTGGCGTCGTATGGGGTGAAGCCGGTGGCTTGCACAATCGCGCCAAACTCGGCGTGAGTGCCCGTGCCGACAGTGGAGGCAATGTCCACTTCAAAACGCCCTGGCGCACCAGCGGTTTTAGCAATGGTGGCATTCAGGTAAACGGTGATTTTGTCATCCGCTTCTACTGCTGCAATCAGTGCGGCAACGCCCGTGTCTTGCGGGTTTTGGTAAGGGGAACGTTCGGGTTGACGCTGCTTGAGTTGCCCCATCACCCCGCCGAGATGGTCGGCTTTTTCGATGATGCTGGCGTAGTAACCGGCTTTGGAGGCTTCCAAAGCCGCCGTCATGCCCGTCATGCCGCCACCCACCACCATGATGTGGTTGTTTTTGCTTTGCTCACCACTGGCGTCGGCCTGCTGCATCGCCTTGGCTTCAGCGCAACCCATGCGGATGTAGTCGGCGGCCATTTCCTGCGTGGTTTCGTCGTGTTCGCTGCCTTCCGGGCGAATCCAGATAACACCTTCACGCAAGTTAACGCGGGCAACCGGGGTTGCACCAAAATGGAAGCTTTCGGTTTTCGCCCGGCGCGAACAGGCCATGATGACTGCTTTGGTAACTTTTTCGTCGCCTTCCGCTGCCATGTCAGCTTTGATCATGTCCACGCCTGCCTGACTGCACAGGAAGTCGTGGGTTTTGCAGAAACCAATACGGCCTTCGCGTACCGCGACGGTTTCGAGGGATTTGGTGTCAAGACGGTCGCCGATACCGCAACCCGTACACAGATAACCACCAATTTTCATCTTATGCTCCTGCTACCTGATTGACGACTTGCACGGCACGCAACGCGGCGGCTGTGGCATGTTGCACAGCGCGGTTTACATCCAGTGCATCGGAAGCAACGCCTGCGGCAAAAATGCCGCCGTTGCTGTCGTCCTGTTCGATGAAGCCTTCATCATTGACCATGATTTTGACCGGGAAACCTTTGAAGTCCACGCTGGGCTCCATGCCCGTCGCCAACACCACCAAGTCGTGCTGGTTGGCGTAACGCTTGTAGCCTTCAGTATCCACGCCGTGCAACACCGGGTTGCCGCTGGCTTTGTCTTCTTCGACCTTCGCCACTTTGGACTTGATGAAGCTGACATTCGGGTTGTCTTGCACCTTCTGGTAGAAATCGTCAAAACGGTCAATCGCCCGCATGTCGATGTAATAGATGGTGGACTTGCCGTCGTCGCCAAACTTTTCCTGCACGTAATTGGTTTGCTTGAGGGAAGCCATGCAGCAAATGCGTGAGCAATGTGCCAGATGGTTTTTATCACGCGAACCCGCGCACTGGATGAAGGCAACGTTTTTCGCTTCCTTGCCGTCAGAAGGGCGCAGCAATTTGCCGCCAGTGGGGCCGTGTGGGTCCATCAGGCGTTCAAATTCGACGTTGGTAATGACATTGGCGAAACGGTCGTAACCGTAAGGCTGAATCTTGTTGGCGTCGTAAGGTTTCCAGCCAGTCGCGAAAATCACCGCGCCTGCTTTCAGGTCGAGGGTTTCCACTTGCTGGTCAAGGTCGATCGCGCCGTATTTGCAGGCAGCCTTGGCCGCGTCGGCTTCTGCCGTGCCAATGAGGCGTTGGTCAATGATGTAATGCTGCGGGAAGGCCATCGCGTTAGGCAGGTACACGCCTTTGCGCTTGCCCATGTTGTAATTGAATTCGTCATCGAATTCCGTGGTGGCAGCCTTGGCACATTCGCCGCACGCGGTGCAGTGGTTGTTGACGTAACGCGGGGTCAGGGTCACGGAAACCGTGTAGTCGCCGGTGTCGCCGCTGATAGTAGCCACTTCGGCCTGTGTCAGCACCGTGAGGTTCTGGTTCATCTTGATGCGGCGCTGGTTGATTTCCTGTCCGCAGGTCGGGTGACACATTTTAGGGAAGTATTTGTAAAGCTGGGAAACACGTCCGCCCAAGTAGGGGCGTTTTTCCAGCAGGATGACCTGCTTACCCGTTTCGGCAGCTTCGAGTGCAGCGGTCATCCCGCTGATACCGCCACCGACGACGATAATGGTCTGGTTGGTTGCAACGACATCCGTCATTGAGGCTCCTCCGTCAAAGACAGTATTGTGGAATCCTGTGCGAAGCGCCGATACTGGCCCAATGTGTACGAATCGGGCGGGCGTCTTCCTTAGTGGCAGGCAGCATACTATATTTTATACGCCACATTCCAGCGTGTACCCTAATCGGGGTATGCGCTTTTATTGATTTGCAAATCAAAAATATTTATCAAAATATGCGAGGATGATAAATATCAATTATTCGTTATATTCTCACATTCTTATTGAGTGGCTTAGTGAAATTCAGCCAATTCTTTGATATGTGCAGTCACACTGCGCCCCAGTGGTGACAGTTCGTAGCCACCTTCCAGACAGGAAACCAGTCGCCCACCGGCAAATTCCTTGGCAATCTGGCACAGTTCTTTGGTGATCCAGATGTAATCGCGTTCGACCAAGTTGAAGTTGCCCATGTCGTCTTCGAGGTGGGAATCAAACCCGGCAGAAATCATCACCAGTTCTGGCTTGAAGTCGCGCATGGCAGGCAGCCAATGGGTTTCGATGGCTTCACGCCACGCCGCACCGCCGGTTCCGGCGGGCAGGGGCAGGTTGAAAATATTGGGTACGTCGGTATCAGCGCCGCTGTGCGGGTAGAAGGGGTGCTGGAACGATGAGCAGAACATAACTTTATCGTTACCGCTGAAAATTTCTTCAGTGCCGTCGCCGTGGTGTACGTCGAAGTCAATGATGACGACGCGCTCTATCCCGTAGACTTCCATGGCATGAGCTGCACCAACCGCCACATTGTTGAAGATGCAGAAGCCTGCTGCTTGGCTGCGCCCGGCGTGATGTCCCGGTGGGCGAATGGCACAAAACGTGTGTTTGTGACTGCCCGCCATCACCAAATCCACCGCCATGATGGCAGCCCCGGCGGCGTGCAGCGCTGCATCCAGCGAATGTGGGTTCAGCCCGGTGTCGCCGTCCAGCATCGCAAAACCTTCGGTAGGCACGCTGGCGAACACGCGATCCACGTATTCAGCATCATGCACCCGCAGCAGGTGTTCACGTTCCGCACAATGGGAGTCATAATGGCGTGAAATCCAGTCCACGCCCGACATGATCATGCGGTTGTTAATGGCATCCAGACGCTCCGCGCATTCAGGATGGTACGGTGAGCCATTATCGTGTAAATGGCAGTGAGAATGTGTAATTACGGCAACGGTCATGTTTTTTTCACGTAAATGAGCGTAAGATATGTTGCATTGCAGCAAAAGACGGGGTTCTCCCGTTTCTGCGCCCCATCATCATAGAGGTTTTGGCCATGAGCCACCATTACTTAAATCAACTCTTCACCCCAAACAGTGTCGCCGTGTTCGGTGCTAGCGAGCGGGAAAAAGCTGTGGGAACCCTAGTTTTCCAGAATTTACTAGCGGCCGGTTTTAAGGGTTCGCTTTACCCAATCAACCCCAAGCACGCCGAAGTCCAAGGTCAGGTAGCTTATCCGAATCTGGTAGCGTTAAACAAGCCAGTTGATTTGGCGGTGGTGGCAACCCCGGCTGCAACGGTTCCCGGCATTATCCGTCAGTGTGGCGAACACGGGGTCAAAGGCGTGGTGGTGTTATCGGCCGGGTTTGCCGAGGCGGGTAATCGCGGGCAACGTCTGCAAAAAGAGATTACCAATATTGCCGGGCAGTACGGTATGCATATCATCGGCCCCAATTGCTTGGGGATTATGCGCCCATCGGTGGGGCTGAACGCGACTTTTAGCCGCAATCAAGCGCAGCCGGGCAATCTGGCGCTGGTGTCGCAATCGGGGGCGATGTGTACGGCGGTGCTGGATTGGGCGGCAACGCAGGGCATTGGTTTTTCCACCGTCATCACGCTGGGCGATACGGCGGATGTGGATTTTGGTGATGCGTTGGACTTTCTGGCGCTTGACCCCAAAACCGACAGCATTTTGTTGTACGTGGAAGGTGTCCATAACGCACGCGGTTTCATGAGCGGTTTGCGCACCGCTTCGCGCATGAAGCCGGTGATTGTGTTGAAAGCCGGGCGTTACGAGGAAGGTTCCCATGCTGTCATGTCCCACACCGGGGCGATTGTGGGGCGGGATGATGCCTTTGACGCCGCGCTGGAACGTGCCGGGGTGGTGCGGGTGAATACCATTGCGCAATTGTTTTCGGCGGCGCAAGTCCTGTCGTCAGGGATTCGGGTGCAACAAGACCGTTTGCTGATCATTACCAATGGCGGTGGTCCCGGCGTGATGGCGACGGATAGGGCAGTGGAAATGGGTCTGCGCATGGCGGAAATTTCCCCGAATACCTTGGCGGAACTGAATAAGGTGTTGCCGTTTACGTGGTCACACGGTAACCCGGTGGATATTCTCGGTGATGCTGACCCGGAACGCTACATTGCCGCCCTGAAAATCTGTATGCAGGATGAGAATCTCGACGGCATTCTGGTGATGCTGACCCCGCAGGCCATGACTGACCCGGCGGGTGTGGCGGAAGCCGTGGTAAATAGTTGTAAAACCACCAAGAGCAGCAAGAACGGCAAGCATTGCAAGCCTCTCCTCACCTGCTGGATGGGCGAAGAGCAGGTGGCGGCAGGCCGCAAAATTCTGGCGGAAGCGGGCGTGCCGCATTTCCGCACGCCGGAAGCAGCGGTGGAAGCTTTTGCCTACCTGACCCAGTACCGCAGCAACCAGAAACTGCTGATGCAAGTGCCGCCTTCCGTGAGGGAGCAAACCACCGAACCGGATGTGGATGGCGCTCGCCTGATTATTGAAAGCGTGCTTTCCGAAGGGCGGCGTTCGCTGTCGACGACCGAATCCCGCGCTATCCTCTCGGCGTTCCGCATCCCTGCCATGCCGACCATTCTGGTGCGCAGCCCGTCGGAGGCACTGGTGGCAGCGGAATCGCTGGGTTATCCGGTGGTGCTGAAAATCAGTTCCCCCGACATTTCACACAAGTCCGATGTGGATGGGGTGCGTTTGAATGTTGCCAGTGCCCATGCGGTGCGTAGCGTTTATCTGGAATTGATCGAAGCCGCCCGCCGTAGTCTGCCCGAAGCGCGTCTCGACGGGGTAACGGTGGAAAGCATGTACCACAGTAAATCCTCTCGGGAACTGATGATCGGGGTGGTACGCGACCCGGTATTCGGCCCGGTCATCAGCTTTGGTATGGGCGGCACCTCGGTAGAAATTCACCGTGACCGCGCCGTGGCTTTGCCACCGCTGAACGATTACATGATCAAGAAAACGGTGTGCCGTACCCGTGTGGCACGCTTGCTGGGCAATTTCCGCAATATGCCCGCGATTAACTTCGATGCTTTGTGGAAAGTCATGCAGCGCGTGTCCGAGATGGTGTGCGAGTTGCCGGAAATCGTCGAAATGGACATCAATCCGCTGATGGCGGATGCGGATGGGGTGATTGCGGTGGATGCACGTTTCATCATCAATTACCCGCCAACTTCCGCGCGGCGTTATGACCACATGGCGATTCACCCTTACCCCAATGATCTGGTGAAACGCCAGCAATTACCTGACGGCACGGATATTATTATTCGCCCGATCCGCCCGGAAGATGCGGAAATGGAGCAGGAATTCGTGCGCAACCTGTCGAAAGAATCGCGTTACATGCGCTTTATGCAGGCATTGCGGGAACTCACGCCTGACATGCTGGTGCGTCTTACGCAAATTGATTATGACCGTGAAATGGCCTTTCTGGCGCTGACAAGGCAAGATGGCAAAGAAGTCGAAATGGGGGTGGCGCGTTACGCCATTAATCCCGACAAAAGCAGTTGCGAATTCGCGCTGGTGATTGCCGATGAGTGGCAAAATCGTGGCCTCGGTGGGGTGATGATGCAGACACTGATTGATGCGGCGCGTGCCAAAGGCTTGCGCACGATTGAGGGCGAAGTATTGCCGCATAACAATGGAATGCTTAAGCTGATGCAACGTTTAGGCTTTGCCCGTCATCAGGATGGGCTGGATGATGGTGTGGTGGTGGTGACTAAACGCTTAGGAGATACCTGTTGCTAACAGAAAATACAGCTTCCCCGGCAGTGTCGGTGGTGATGGCATTGGCGGGACACGATCCCAGCGGTGGTGCGGGTATTCAGGCGGATATTGAGGCGATTGCCAGCCAGGGTTGCCGCCCGGTCACGGTGCTTACCTGTTTGACCGTGCAGGATACCTGCAATGTACAACGCATTGAGCCGCTGGCGGATTACCTGATCGAGCAACAGGCGGAAACACTGTTGGCCGATATGCCCATAGCCGCCTTCAAGATCGGTTTGCTGGGCAGCGTGGATGTGGTGCAGGCGGTGCACCGCATTTTGTTGCAAGCGCCGGATGTGCCGGTAATCCTCGACCCGGTGCTGGCAGCAGGCGGTGGTAAAGGCTTTGCCAGTGATGAGTTGCTGGGCGCCATTCGTGAATACCTGTTGCCGCTGACGACCTTGCTGACGCCGAATGTGCCGGAAGCGGCGCAATTGGCCGTGCGTGGTGCAACGCAGGATGAACAGGCGTTTTCCTTACTGGACCAAGGCTGCGAATACGTGTTGCTGACCGGCACTCATGCGCAAACCGAGCGGGTAGAAAATGCCCTGTATGGCGATGGCAAGCGTTTGCGTACCTGGATGTGGGAACGGCTGCCGGAAACTTATCACGGCTCGGGTTGTACGCTTGCTTCTGCCTGTGCCGCGAATCTGGCCAAGGGTATGGAGGTCAGCAAGGCTGTTGCTGCCGCGCAAGCGTATACGTGGGGCAGTTTGCAAGCTGGATGCAAGTTGGGGCGCGGGCAGTGGTTGCCCGACCGTTTGTACTGGCGGCAGGCATGATGAAAGGACTCTACGTCATCACCGACGGTTCGACCGGCGACACGCTGTTGCGCAAGGTCGAACAGGCTTTGCGCGGCGGTGCTGCGCTGGTGCAATACCGTGACAAGACGGCCGACGCTATCCGGCGCGAGCGGGAAGCCGCCGCCTTGCGTTCCCTGTGTCATGAACACAATGCCTTGTTCCTCATCAACGACGACGTGGCATTGGCGAAAACCGTGCAAGCCGATGGCGTACACGTCGGGCGTGACGATTCCGCTCTGAGCGCCGCGCGGGGCTATCTCGGCAAGTCTGCCATTATCGGCGTGTCGTGCTACAACCGCCTGGAGTTGGCGCTGGAGGCTGCCGTACAGGGCGCGGATTATCTCGCCTTCGGTAGCTTTTTCCCGTCGCCGACCAAGCCGGATGCCCCCCGCGCTACGCTGGAATTGTTGCAACAAGCCCGCCAGCAACTCACATTGCCGATTTGCACGATTGGCGGGATTACGCTGGATAATGCGCCCAGCCTGTTGGCAAACGGCGCAGACATGCTGGCGGTGATTACCGATGTGTTCAATAGCCCGGATATTGTTCAGCAGGCATCCCGCTATCAGGCGCTGGTGTTGGCTCATACGGCATAAGACCCGGCTCAATACCCGGTTCTTCGGGGTAATAAGTGGGGTTGCCGTAAGCATCCAGCGGTTGGTCTAGCATCAGCGGTTCACCTTTGAGGAGGTCGATGGCTTCTTGCAGGACTGCCTGCCTATCAGGCTGTCGGGTTTGTTTTAGCTGGTTTTCAAAGCGCTGGCGTAGCACGGTATTCTGTTGCAGCCTTTTTAGCAGGGTATCGCCGCCCATGGATGCGCCCAATAACATCGCAAGCTGCTCTTCTGGCACGTTGCTATCCACAAGCCGCTGGTAAAACGTATCCGCCGCTTGCGCTGGGTCGGGGTGTTTCAGTAATTCAATCACATAGGCTTGATTGCCATATTCATAAAGGCTGTAGCGGTCTTGTGTGTTGGGGGTTGTCAGGCTGTTTTCCAGATAGCGCAGCAGCAATGGCTGGTGTTGTAACGCGATGGACTGGCTGAAGGTGTCGACGGCATTGGGGACAGTGCTTATGAAGATGGCGCTGCTCAATTGTGCATGTAAGCTCTGGCGTTGCTCTGGGGTCATCAGGGTGCTGCTGATTTCCCGGAGCAAGCCTGCAATATCGGCATTGGGGTCGCTTAGTTTGGTGTCTTGCAGGCGAAAGCTGAAATATTGGTCGGGAGCCATGCGTGCCCGTAGCATTTCCAGTTGTTGGGCGAAACGTTCGGCGGGAACCAGCCCGTGCTGGTCTTGCGACATGGTGTGGTACACATCCAGATAGGCTTTGAGCACGTCCGGGTCGGTTTCTTGCTGGAATTGGGTTTCGAGAAACTGCTGGATACGCTGCTGGCGTGGGGTAGCGGGGTGTGTTGGGGTTTGATCGGCGGGTGCGTTGGGGTCGTAATAGGTTGTTTCCGGGGGTAGCAGAATGCTGAATACTAGGCTGGTGCGTGCTGTGCCGCTGTAGCCGCTATTGCCCAGGGTGGTGAGCATGTCTTCAAACAGGGTGTCATCAATAGCATCGCTGATCAGGCTGAGAGCCAGTGAACTGGCACTGTCTTCCAGTCCCAGTGACAGCACTTGTTCCCAAACAAAGCGCTGGGTAAGGGGTTTGGAAAGGCTTTTGGCCTTGTTGATTTGTTGTTCAAGGCGTTGCGATAGCGTGTCAATGCGGGGTTGGTAGGTTTGTATCATGACCTCATCGGCAGATTGGTAAGGGGTCAGTGGGTTGAATAACTGGTTTTGCAGCATGGAAAGTTCCCGCATGATACTGTCAATGTCAGCGAGTAAGGGGTCTAACGCGGCCTGCTTGTCGGTGTCCGGGGTGGTTGGGGGCGTTGTCATGGCATTTGTTTCCGGCATCCAGCCAGCCGGTAGATTGCTGAAAACAGTGGTTTTTTGTGCTGCTAATGGGTTTTGGTACGCAGGGGAAATAGCGGCAGGCTTATCTAACTTGCCGTAAAAGTAAGTCATGAGCACGGCAATTACTGCTACTAATCCGAAACCCAGTTTGTAACTGTTCAAGTGCACGCCTCTCGCGTAAGATTACGGGGCTTTCCCGTTAACTCGTCAACTCTGCCAAGGATGCCAGCCGTGACCCGTTCCGAAACCCTGTTTGAACAAGCTAAACATTCCATTCCCGGTGGTGTCAACTCCCCGGTGCGTGCCTTCCGTGGTGTGGGTGGAACTCCGCGCTTTATTGCCCGCGCTCAAGGCGCTTATATGTGGGATGCCGATGGCAACCGTTTGATTGATTATGTCGGTTCCTGGGGGCCAATGGTCGCCGGGCACGCCCACCCGGAAGTGGTAGCGGCGGTACAGGCGGCGGCGGTGCACGGTTTGAGTTACGGTGCGCCGACCGAGCTTGAAATTACCATGGCGGAAAAAATCTGCGAGCTGATGCCTTCCATCGAAATGGTGCGCATGACCAGTTCCGGCACGGAAGCTACCATGTCCGCCATCCGCTTGGCGCGGGGTTTCACCGGGCGTAACTATTTGGTCAAGTTTGAAGGCGGTTATCACGGGCATGGCGATTCCTTGCTGGTGAAGGCGGGTTCGGGTGCTTTGACGTTCGGGCAACCCAGTTCCCCCGGTGTTCCGGCAGAATTGGCGCAATTCACCCTGACGCTGGATTACAACAATAGCGCACAAGTACGTGAAGTGTTTACGGCGCGGGGGCATGAAATTGCCTGCATCATTGTGGAACCGGTGTCGGGCAATATGAATTGCATTCCGCCTGTGCCAGGTTTCCTCGAAACCTTGCGTGACGTGTGTGATGCCAGCGGCTGCGTGCTGATTTTCGATGAAGTCATGACGGGTTTCCGCGTGGCTTTGGGCGGTGCGCAACAGGTATACAACATTAAACCTGATCTGACCACGCTGGGTAAAATTATCGGCGGCGGGATGCCGGTTGGAGCCTTCGGCGGGCGTCGCGACATCATGGAACACTTGTCCCCGTTGGGCGCGGTGTATCAGGCGGGTACGTTATCGGGCAATCCGATTGCGATGACCGCTGGTTTGAAAATGCTGGAAATCATTTCCCGTGACGACTTTTACGCGGAACTGACCAGCAAGACCACGTATTTGCTGGAAGGCTTGCAGCAAGCGGCGGATGCCGCCGGGGTTGCGTTCATGACCCAGCAAGTGGGCGGTATGTTTGGCTTGTTTTTTACTGCCGAAGCGCGTATTGATACTTACGCTCAGGTTACGGCTTGTAACGTTGGGCAGTTCAACCGTTTCTTCCACGGTATGCTGGATCGCGGGGTGTATCTTGCGCCATCCGCCTATGAAGCGGGGTTTGTCTCCAATGCTCATAGCCAGGCCGATCTGGATGAAACCATCGCTATTGCCAAAGACGTGTTTGCCAGCCTCTAAGCTGCAAGGAATGCCCTCGTGCTGTTAAGACTTTTTCTTTTGTTGGCGACCGTGTGGGTCGCTGCTCCGGCGTGGGCAGAAAATACGTCCTCTTCCATTTATTCCGAGGTGGAACAGTCGGTTTATCAGGTGCAGGTCATTAACCAGCAAACCGGCAAGAAAAATGCGATTGGTTCTGCGTTTGTGGTGATGGACCCTAGTATCATTGCGACCAATTACCATGTGGTCAGTACCTACGTGAATAATCCGCAGGGCGATTTTGCGCTGGATTACCTGTCGACCTCTGGTGCTAGCGGGCATCTGGAATTGCTGGCGGTGGATGTGATTCACGACCTTGCTGTGTTGAAAGCCAGCACCCCGTTGGGGAAGCCGTTGCAGATTGCCAAGGTTCCCCCAAAGGGCACGCGCCTGTATTCCCTCGGCAACCCGATGGACAAGGGGTTTTCCATTGTGGAAGGCACGAATAACGGGGTGATGAAGTCCAGCGATGCCAACAATATCCTGTTTTCCGGCAGCCTCAATCCGGGGATGAGCGGTGGCCCTACCTTGCTTGAAAACAAGGAGGTGGTGGGGGTCAATGTGGCGACTTCCGGCAATGGCTTGAGTTATCTGGTGCCTGCCGAGTACTTGTCAATCATGCTGGAACGCTTGAGGTCGAAAGGTTTTCAGGCCGATGAGGATATTTTTCAGCAAGTCGGTGAGCAGTTACTCAGTAATACTGATAAGTATGTACGGCGTTTGCAGGGCATGGAGTGGACGAGTGAGCGCATCGGTCATTTTATGGTTCCCATGGATATTAACGGCGCTACTCGTTGCTGGGATAACAGCGACAAACCTGTCCCGGGTGATTTGATGCATTCTTATTTCACCCAGTGCAGTAATGAGAGCAGCATTTATTTGGATGATGAGCTGGAAGTGGGTACGCTGTCGTATGAATACATTTGGCTGGATGGTAGCAAGTTGCTGCCCGCACGTTTCTACCGCCAATACGAGGCGATAAACGCCAGTGTCTCGAATAGCGGTGCAGGCAAGCAGGATGTGACCAATTTTGCGTGTTTCACCCATTTTACTCTGGTGTCAGGCCAGGAGTTCAAGCTAACGGTGTGTCGCCGCGATTACCTGAATTACGTCGGATTGAGCGACCTGTTGGTGACAGCGGCGCTGGTGGGGCATAAGCATGAGGGGATGCTGTTCAATATGGATATGACGGGAACAACATTTGCCAGTGGCATGGTGTTATTACAACGCATGTTGGAGGATTTCAAATGGCAAAAATGATGCTTGAAATCCAGAGGCGCGGCCTTAACCAGTACCAGCATCTGGAACATTTTCCGGTGACGATTGGGCGGGCGCTGGATAATGATGTGATCCTCTCCGACAGAACGGTATCGCCGCATCACTTGCGCTTGGAACAGGATGATAAGGGGCGCGTATTTATCCACAATCTAGCCGTGGAAAACGGTACGCGCCTGAATGACCATCCGCTGGGGCAACAGCCTGTGCAAGCGCCGATTCCCAGCCAGTTGGTGCTGGGGGATCGCAGGCTGCGCTTGGTGACGGTGGATACGCCCGTGGAAAATACTTACGTCAGCCATTGCCGCAGTCTGTTTACGCCGCTGTGTAAGCCCTTCTGGGCGGTGGCACTGCTATTGCTGGCAGTTGGTGGGATGTTCGCCAACAACTATCTGGATATTGCTTTACAGAAAGATGCGCTATTCTACTTTAGCGGTTTGTTGCCGAGCTTGTTATGGATTCTGTTCTGGACCTTGACGATCAGCGGGATTACCCGTTTGATTACTCACCGCTGGGAATTCACCCCGGCGTTAAGCGTGGTTTCCCTGTTTAGCTTGGTGCCCTTGGTATTGCAGGTTGCCGGTGAGGGGCTGGATTACTTCTTAACTTCGGATAAGCCTACTGCTTGGTTAATGGGCGGTGTGGGGGATTTCTTGCTGTTGCCAGTATTGGTGTATGCCTACTTGCACTGGGTGTTGAACCAGCGGCACTTGCCTGCCGTGGGGTTTGCGCTGGTGTTGAGTGCTTTGCCACTGGGCTTGCGTGCCATCAGTTTGCTGGATCAGGTGACGGTGGAGAGTGAGTTTTCCAGCGAACCGTATTACAACCAGACCTTGAGTTCCCTCAATCTCCACGCTAACCCAGCGTTGCCGCTGGCGGATTACCTGAAGAAAGCAACAGAAGCGTTGCCTTCACAGGTGGAAGAGTAAGCACTCCTCCCGATCAGAGATCACCGTAGTGGTGCTGGAGCAAGGCCAGTGCGGTGATGCTAGCAGTTTCAGCCCGCAGGATACGCGGGCCGAGTGACACGGGTGTAACGCCTGCTTGCACGCAGCTTGCTACTTCTGCATCGCTAAAGCCGCCTTCGGGGCCGATTAGCAAGGCAACGGGCGTCGGCAAGTCCAGCGGTAGGCTGTTGATGCGGGGGAAGTCACCCGGCGCGAGAATCAGGCGTGTGCCTTCAAAAGGCTGTTCCAGCCAGTCATCCAGTTCCAGCGGGGCATTCAGTTGCGGCATTCGGGTGCGCCCGGATTGTTCGCAAGCCGCTACCATAATGCCCTCCCAATGCTGCATTTTCTTGTCGACCTTTTCCTTGCCGATCCGCGCCACACTGCGTTGCGTGACCAGTGGCTGGAAGGTGGCAACACCGAGTTCTACCGCTTTTTGCAGGGCGAAATCCATTTTGTCAGGCTTGATGATGGCTTGCACCAGCGTGAGTTGCAGGGGGGATTCGGTATCAATCTCAGCAAAGGCTTCGATCAAGACAGAGGCACTGCGTTTGCTGACGTTGTGCATCTGCGCGGCATATTCACCGCCTTCACCGTTGAAGAGGATCAGGGGTTCGCCGACGTTCAGGCGCAAAACTTGCACGGCATGGCGGAAGGTGCTGTCGGGCAGGGTGAATGCCTGCCCGACAGTCAGTGCATCCGTGACATAAAAACGTGGAATGCGCATTAGTCCGCTAACCCGATGTTTTTCCAGATGCTCATGGTCGGTTCAACCCGGTTCATGGTGTAGAAATGCAGGCCGGGAGCGCCGGTTTCCAGTAGGTTCTCCGCCAGCAAACTGATGAATTCCTCGCCGAATTTGGCAATTGCATCGGTGTCATCACCATAGGTTTCCAGTTGCTTACGCAACCAGCGCGGGATTTCTGCACCGCACATATCCGAAAACCGTGCCAGTTGGGTGTAGTTGGTGATCGGCATAATGCCGGGCACGATGGGGATTTCCACGCCCTTTTTCACGCATTCATCCACGAAGTGCCAATACGCATCGGCGTTGAAGAAGTATTGCGTAATCGCGCTGTTTGCACCTGCATTCACCTTGCGCACAAAGTTGTCGATGTCGACTTTGAGGTTAGATGCTTGCGGGTGCATTTCCGGGTAGGCGGCAACTTCGATGTGGAAGTCATCGCCGGTTTCCTTGCGGATGAATGCCACCAGTTCGTTGGCGTAGCGGAATTCGCCGAGGTCGCGTGAGCCGGAAGGCAAATCACCGCGCAGGGCAACAATGTGTTTGATGCCGTTGCTGCGGTAAGTGTCGAGAATCTCGCGGATTTGTTCGGCACTGGAGCCGACACACGACAAATGCGGGGCGGCCTCAATGCCGGAATCACGCTGGATTTCCAGCACAGTATTCAGCGTATTGGCTTGCGTCGAGCCACCTGCACCGTAAGTGACGGAAAAGAAGCGTGGCTTCAATGTCGCCAATTGGGTGCGTACTGCCCGCAGATTTTCCGCGCCCTTGTCGGTTTTCGGCGGGAAAAACTCGAAGCTGAAAACCAGGTCATCGCCGTGGCTATGATCGTGTTGATGTTCGTCAGTCATGGTTATGTCTCACAAAGCAGTTACTGAACCGCTTTAATTGAAATTGAAAGCGTTGGTATAAGGTAGTGGCGTGCGTCGGCTGTGCTTCACGGATTTTTTCCAGCAAGGCGTCGTAGACAAACAGGTTTTGAAAGTCGACCTTCAAGCCTTGCAACACCAGCAATTCGGCGACAGGCAGGTAATCGCCACCGCGCCAGTATAAATAATAGGGCAGGGCATAAGGCATGACCTTGCCCAAACTCACTAAAGAATCCGTTGCCGCGACCCGTTCCAGCAAGCCTTGCGGCTGTGCTAAATCAATGTCGAACAGGGTTTGCAATGCCGTTTCAATTTCTGTGATTACCGTCGCTTCAACCGGTAGCCCCATCTGGCAGGTGTAAGTGTGGTAGTTGAGCCAATGCCCCAACAACACCCGTGCATCTGCGACGGTTTGGCTGGTTTTGCGCTGATAGTAATCGCGAATACGCGGCGTTGCCCAGACGTGGTTTGCCAGCGTCACAGGGTGATCAGCCAGTACACACACTTGCGTCATCCCGAATGGCTCGATGTGACACCATGCAAAACCGGCTTGGCTTGCCAAATCCGCCAGCTTTTCCGGTGATAGCAGGAAATAATGCGCTCCCGGTGACAAAGCGGCGAGTAACTCACCCGGCGGCGTTTGCAGGTTTAATGCGCCAGCCCTCGGTGTGGTTAACAGCAGGATGCCATTGGGTGTCAGCGAGCGTTTGATTTCTTGCAAAAGAATCAAAGGGTCAGCGACATGTTCCAGTACTTCCGTGGCATAAATGAAATCAAATAGTTTGCCCTGAAGACTGCTGGCTTCATGCAGGTACTGCGGCAGAATCGGCACTTCCAGCAGACGTGAACCCATTACACCATACGCGGAAGGTTCCAAGCCTATTACGGTGTCGGCATTCCACATTGTTCGGCAATAATCCAGCGTGACCCCAGCATTGCAGCCGATTTCCAGCACTGAATGGAATGGCGTAAACGGCAAGCGTTCCAATAGGCTCACTTTCCAGTCTAGCCCGCCCACGATTTCCAGATAATGGTAGATGTAGTAAGGGAAATCAGGGTCTTGCAGAATAATCTGGGTATCAGGATACGGGACGAGAAAACGTTCCATAGCCGGAAACCATGCACTTTTGCAGCTACCGCACTCAGCAACATCCATAACGCCCAAAGCGCTTGCCCAATGGGCAACTTTGAGAATCAAGTGGTTGTGCTGGGTATTGCCACAAAGCCGACAGGCATCCGTGGTGACAGGACGCGGGTTGTACCAAACGACCCGATCATTTTGCATGGTGATTGCCTTTGAAGAAAGGGGAAGTGAATCTTCCCCTTTACGCTACGTTTTTGCTACTTAGTAACGGTAATGGTCAGCTTTGTAGGGGCCTTCCACCGGAACATCAATGTAATCCGCTTGCGTTTGAGTCAGTTCGCTCAGTTGCGCGTTGAGTGTTTTCAACTGTAAGCGAGCCACTTTTTCGTCCAAATGCTTCGGCAGAATGTAAATGCCCAGTGGGTATTTGCCAGAATCACGTTCTGCCCACAACTCGATTTGCGCGATGGTTTGGTTCGCAAAAGAAGAGGACATAACGTAAGACGGGTGACCTGTTGCACAGCCCAAGTTCACCAAGCGACCTTGTGCCAGCAGGGTGATGCGCTTGCCATCAGGGAAAATAACGTGGTCAACTTGTGGTTTGATTTCATCCCACTCGTACTGTTCCAGTGAGGCTACGTCGATTTCGTTATCAAAGTGACCGATGTTGCAAACGATGGCTTCGTTTTTCATCGCCTTCATGTGGTCATGGTTGATTACGTGGAAGTTGCCCGTTGCAGTCACGAAAATGTCTGCTTTGTCAGCAGCGTATTCCATGGTGACCACGCGGTAGCCTTCCATTGCCGCTTGCAGGGCGCAGATGGGGTCGATTTCTGTTACCCAAACTTGTGCAGACAGTGCCCGCAACGCTTGGCAAGAGCCTTTGCCCACGTCACCGTAACCGGCAACTACCGCAACTTTACCGGCAATCATGACGTCGGTAGCACGCTTGATGCTATCCACAAGTGATTCACGGCAGCCGTACAGGTTGTCGAACTTGGATTTGGTGACGGAATCGTTGACGTTGATCGCTGGGAATTTCAGCTCGCCACGGGCGTGCATTTGATACAAACGGTGTACGCCAGTAGTGGTTTCTTCGGTCACGCCACGGATTTCAGCCAGACGGGTGCTGTACCAGTTCGGAGACGTTTCCAGACGTGCACGGATAGCCGCGTACAGGAAGGTTTCTTCTTCGGAAGCCGGTTTGCTCACGATGCTGATGTCTTTTTCAGCGCGTGCACCCAGATGCAGCAGCAGGGTGGCATCGCCGCCGTCATCCAGAATCATGTTGGCTTGTTCGCCATTAGGCCACTCGAAGATTTTGTGGGTGTAGTCCCAGTATTCTTCCAGTGATTCACCTTTGAAGGCGAATACCGGTGTGCCCGTTGCTGCGATGGCTGCTGCGGCGTGATCTTGCGTAGAATAGATGTTGCAAGAAGCCCAGCGCACGTCTGCACCCAGTTCTTTCAGGGTTTCGATCAGCACAGCCGTTTGGATGGTCATGTGCAATGAACCCGCGATGCGTGCACCTGCCAGTGGTTTGGCTGTGGCGAATTCACGACGGATCATCATCAAACCCGGCATTTCGTGTTCCGCGATGTTGATTTCCTTGCGGCCCCAGGCAGCCAAGCCCATGTCGGCTACGATGTAGTCGTTAAACGTTGTCATATTGTCATCTCCTAAATTTTTTACAGGCCAGCGGCAGAGCGCAGGGCAGCAGCTTTGTCAGTACGTTCCCACGGCAGGTCGAGGTCTTTACGACCGAAGTGACCGTAAGCCGCTGTGCCGCGATAGATTGGGCGCAGCAGGTCGAGCATTTTGGTGATGCCGTAAGGGCGCAGGTCGAAGTGTTCGCGTACCAGATCAGCGATCAGGGTTTCATCGACAGTATTAGTGCCGAAGGTTTCAACCGTGATGGAAGTGGGTTGTGCCACGCCGATAGCGTAGGAGACTTGAATTTCGCAACGTTCTGCCAAGCCTGCTGCGACGATGTTTTTCGCCACATAACGCGCTGCATAAGCGGCAGAACGGTCAACTTTGGAAGGGTCTTTACCGGAGAATGCGCCGCCACCGTGACGCGCCATGCCGCCGTAAGTGTCAACGATAATCTTGCGCCCGGTCAGGCCGCAGTCGCCCACAGGACCACCGATCACGAAGTTGCCGGTTGGGTTGATGTGGTATTGCGTACCAGCGTGCAGCCATTCTTCTGGTAGGACTGGCTTGATGACGTGTTCCAGCACGGCGCTGCGCAGGTCGTCAAGGCTGATCTCAGGGTTGTGCTGGGTAGACAGTACCACTGCGTCGATGGCAACGATTTTGCCGCCTTCGTAACGCACAGTGACTTGCGATTTCGCATCCGGGCGCAGCCAAGGCAGCGTGCCGTTTTTGCGCATATCCGCTTGTTGCTTTACCAGACGGTGGGAATAGGTCAGTGCCGCTGGCATCAGTACGTCAGTTTCATTGCTGGCGTAACCGAACATCAAGCCTTGGTCGCCCGCGCCTTGGTCTTCTGGCTTGGCACGGTCAACGCCCATGGCGATGTCGGGGGATTGCTTGCCGAGTGCATTGATGACCGCACACGTGTGGCCGTCGAAACCAATTTCGGAATTGTTGTAGCCGATGTCGTTAACCACGCCACGCACGATACCTTCGTAGTCGATTTCAGCATTGGTGGTGATTTCGCCTGCCAAGACGACCATGCCGGTCTTGGTCAGGGTTTCGCAGGCAACGCGTGCATACGGGTCTTTGGCGATGATCGCGTCCAGAATGGCGTCGGATACCTGATCCGCCATTTTGTCCGGGTGGCCTTCGGAAACAGACTCAGAAGTGAAGAGGTAGCTTCTCTCAGTCATTAAAGTTCTCCTAACTAAAAATTAAATGACTGAGCGCCGTTGGTATGTCCAACCATTATCTGAGCCTGGCGGGATGTTCCTTTCCCGTCGCAACGCTCCTCAGA
Source organism: Thiothrix litoralis (assembly GCF_017901135.1). Taxonomy (NCBI): domain Bacteria; kingdom Pseudomonadati; phylum Pseudomonadota; class Gammaproteobacteria; order Thiotrichales; family Thiotrichaceae; genus Thiothrix; species Thiothrix litoralis. The sequence continues at coordinate 3,780,901 of NZ_CP072801.1, forward strand.
TACCATGGGTTGCGGATAACTCACTAGCCTTGTCAGTTCCCGACGAACGGCATAATAACGAAAAAAAACCCGCGTTGCACCATCCCACACCCCGGAAAGTGATAAAAAAATCACACAAATGGGGTGTTCTCTATCCAACAAGGGAGAGTTGCCCCCTTAGCAGAAGTCCGCCACAATACAAGACACTATACCGCCTGCATAATAAATATACGAAAGGCTCGAATGCTACCTATTTGAAAACTACAGGAGACCCATCAATGACTACACGCCGCGAGCTGGCTAACGCAATCCGCGTTTTGGCAATGGATGCCGTACAAAAAGCAAATTCCGGGCATCCGGGCGCACCGATGGGCATGGCAGATATCGCCGAAGTCCTCTATAACGATTTCATGTCACACAATCCGCAAAACCCCAAGTGGGTCAACCGTGACCGTTTCGTAATGTCCAACGGTCATGCTTCCATGCTGCCTTACTCTGTGCTGCACCTGACAGGCTATGACCTGAGCATGGATGACCTGAAAGCTTTCCGTCAATTGCATTCCAAAACCCCAGGCCACCCGGAATACGGTTACGCGCCGGGTATCGAAACTACCACAGGCCCACTCGGTCAAGGCATCACCAATGCCGTGGGTATGGCGCTGGCAGAAAAAATTCTGGGTGCGCAATTCAACAAGCCGGGTCACACCATTGTTGACCATTACAGCTATGTGTTCCTTGGCGATGGCTGCTTGATGGAAGGTATCTCCCATGAAGCGTGTTCATTCGCAGGCACGATGGGTCTGGGCAAACTGATTTGCTTCTACGACGACAACAATATTTCCATCGACGGCGAAGTCGACGGCTGGTTCACAGACGATACCCCTAAGCGTTTTGAAGCTTATGGCTGGCACGTACTGAGCGTTGATGGTCACGATGCTGATGCAATCAAGGCAGCCGTTGTGGCAGCGAAAGCTGAAACCAACAAGCCCACCATGATTTGCTGCAAAACCACCATCGGTTTTGGTTCACCGAACAAGGCTGGTTCACACGACTGCCACGGTGCAGCACTGGGTGATGCAGAAATTGCCTTGACCCGTGCACAACTGGGCTGGGCTCATGCGCCGTTTGAGATTCCTGCCAACGTTTACGCAGGTTGGGATGCAAAAGCCAAAGGTGCAGCGGCTGAAGAAGCGTGGAACGGTACGTTTGCAGCTTACGCGGCAGCCTTCCCTGCTGAAGCGGCTGAATTCAAGCGCCGTATGGCTGGCGAACTGCCTGCTAACTGGGCGGAAGAATCTGCGAAAGTGATTGCGGCGATTGATGCGAAAGCAGAATCTCCAGCGACTCGCGTGGCGTCCAAGAATGCGCTGGATGCGTTTGCACCACTGCTGCCTGAATTCCTCGGCGGCTCTGCTGACCTGACGCCTTCCAACAATACCTTCAACAAAATGAGCAAGCACATCAGTGCGGGTCATGGTAAAGCGCAAGACTTCAGCGGCAATTACCTGTCTTACGGTGTGCGCGAATTCGGTATGAGCGCGATCATGAACGGCATGACCCTGCACGGCGGTTTGCTGCCTTACGGTGCGACCTTCCTGATGTTCTCTGAATATGCCCGTAATGCGCTGCGTATGGCTGCGTTGATGAATATTCAGACGATCTTCGTGTACACCCATGACTCTATCGGTCTGGGCGAAGACGGCCCAACTCACCAAGCGGTTGAGCAAATCCCGACCCTGCGCATGATCCCACGCATGTCGGTATGGCGTCCTTGCGATGCGGTGGAAACAGCGGTTTGCTGGAAACACGCGATTGAATACAAAGGCCCTAGCACGCTGATTTTCTCGCGCCAGAACCTCAAGCATCAAACCCGCGATGCCGCGACCCTTGCCAATATCGCTAAGGGTGGTTACATCCTGAAAGATACCGCTGGCACACCTGACGTGATCGTGATCGCAACAGGTTCTGAAGTGCAGTTGGCGATGGAAGCCGCCGCCGCTTCTGACAAGAAAGTGCGCGTGGTTTCCATGCCATCCACTGACGTGTTTGACGCACAAGACGCAGCGTACAAAGAATCTGTCCTGCCCGCAGCCGTGACTGCCCGTGTTGCAGTAGAAGCAGCGATCGGTGATGGATGGTATAAATATGTCGGACTGAATGGTAAAGTTGTCTGTATGACGACGTTCGGCGAATCTGCCCCAGCGGATCAATTGTTCAAGCAATTTGGCTTCACTGCCGAAAACGTCTTGAACGCGATCAATAGCGTCGCATAAGCAAATCGACAACCGGCGGCTTTTCTGAGGAGGGGAGCCGCTACTCATTTTATCTGATTAATTTTAGAGGAGTTCTTCATGACAATTAAAGTTGGCATCAATGGTTTTGGTCGTATCGGTCGTATGGCTTTCCGCGCTATTGCCAAGGATTTTCCTGGTATCGAAGTCGTCGGTATCAATGACCTGTTGGCGGCTGATTACCTTGCATACATGCTGAAATACGATTCCGTACACGGTCGTTTCGGTGGTGATGTTGCGGTTGACGGTAACAACCTGCTGGTTAACGGCAAAACAGTACGCCTGACGGCTGAACGCGATCCTGCCAACCTGAAATGGGGCGACATCGGCGTTGACATCGTGCTGGAATGCACGGGCTTCTTCCTCGACGAAGCAGGCTGCCAGAAGCACATCGAAGCAGGCGCGAAGAAAGTGGTTATGTCCGCTCCTTCCAAAGACACTACCCCAATGTTCGTTTACGGCGTAAACCACAACACTTACGCCGGTCAAGCGATCATTTCTGCGGCATCTTGCACCACTAACTGCTTGGCACCTGTTGCGAAAGTTCTGAACGACACTTGGGGCATCAAGCGTGGCCTGATGACTACCGTTCACGCAGCGACGGCTACCCAGAAGACGGTTGACGGCCCTTCCATGAAAGACTGGCGCGGTGGTCGTGGTATTTTGGAAAACATCATTCCATCCTCCACCGGTGCTGCTAAAGCGGTTGGCGTGGTACTGCCAGAGCTGAAAGGCAAACTGACGGGTATGGCGTTCCGCGTGCCAACGTCTGACGTTTCCGTGGTTGACTTGACGGTTGAGCTGAACAAAGAAGCGACTTACGCTGACATCTGTGCAGCCATGAAAGCAGCGGCTACCACTGGTGAGATGAGCAAGACACTGGGCTACACCGACGAGAAAGTGGTTTCCACTGACTTCCGTGGTGTTGGCTTCTCTTCCATCTTTGATGCTGAAGCGGGTATCGCGCTGGATGGCACCTTCGTGAAAGTCGTGGCTTGGTACGACAACGAATACGGCTATACCGCTAACATGCTGCGCTTTGTTGAGCACGTAGCAGCGAACTAAGGTTCAAAGGATGGGCGGGGAATCCCTCGCCCTCCTTCCCAGATCACTCAAATAAATCATCCGCGCTTTATTTGACTGATTTGATTTCTGCAAGGAGTTTCACCACATGGCTTTCATCAAAATGACCGACTTGGATCTGAAGGGCAAACGTGTCCTGATCCGCGCCGACCTGAATGTACCTGTCAAAGACGGCAAAGTTACTTCCGACGCCCGTATTACTGCTTCCATGCCGACGATTGAGCACGCCATGAAAGCTGGTGCAAAAGTCATGGTCATGTCCCACCGTGGTCGTCCGACCGAAGGCGAAGTGGATGAAGCCAACTCCATGCAGCCTATCGCTGAAGACATGAGCGCTAAGCTGGGCAAAGATGTGCGTCTGGTCAAGGACTACATCAATGGTGGTTTTGACGTTGCCGAAGGCGAAGTTGTCCTGCTGGAAAATGTACGCTTCAACGCTGGTGAAAAGAAAGACAACGAAGAGCTGGCGAAGAAATATGCCGCTCTGTGCGATATTTTCGTGATGGATGCTTTCGGTACAGCGCACCGTGCGCAAGCTTCTACCCACGGCGCAGGCAAGTTTGCCCCAGTCGCAGCCGCCGGTATTTTGCTGACCGAAGAACTGATTGCGCTGGACAAGGCGCTGGCAAAACCGGCACGCCCAATGGTGGCTATCGTCGGTGGTTCCAAAGTTTCCACCAAACTGACCGTGCTGGAAGCGCTTTCTGAAAAATGTGAGCAACTGGTTGTCGGTGGCGGTATTGCCAACACCTTCCTGAAAGCTACCGGTCACAACGTTGGCAAATCCCTGTGTGAAGACGATCTGGTTGATACAGCCAATGTCCTGATCAAGAAAATGACTGCTCGCGGCGCGACTATTCCTATCGCGGTTGACGTGGTGTGTGGCAAGAAATTCGACCCAGCCGAGCCAGCCGTATTGAAAGATGCCAAAGACGTGGCTGACGACGACATGATTTTCGACATCGGCCCCAAGTCTGCACAAGAGCTGGTCGACATCATCATGAACGCTGGTACGGTGGTTTGGAATGGTCCGGTCGGTGTATTCGAGTTTGACCAATTCGGCGAAGGCACTAAAGCCATTTCCATGGCAATGGCTGAAACCAAAGCGTTCACGCTGGCGGGCGGTGGCGATACTATCGCAGCGATTCAAAAATACGATATTTACGACAAGATTTCCTACATCTCCACTGCTGGCGGTGCTTTCCTGGAGTATCTGGAAGGCAAGACACTCCCGGCAGTTGCCATGCTGGAAGAACGCGCCAAAGGCTGATTAACTAAGCCCGCCATTGTCAGACTTTAGTCTGACAATGGTTTTTCAGTACATGATTTCATAATACAACTATCATAGAACAAGCATAAACTAAGCACTTTACAGCACACAGTTAATAGGTAATACATTGAGAAGGACTAAAATTGTAGCGACTATGGGGCCTGCTACAGATACGCCAGAGGCGATCGAAGCTATTATTCGGGCGGGTGTGGACGTAGTGCGGATGAATTTCTCACACGGTACACACGAAGAACATGCGGCGCGTGCCGTGTTGGTGCGTGAGTTGGCGCATAAAGTTGGACGAATAGTTGCCATTTTGGGTGACTTGCAAGGGCCAAAGTTACGTATTGCACGCTTCATCGACGGTAAAATCACCCTGAAACCGGGTGATGCTTTCATCTTGGATGCAGAGCTTGCTGCCGATGCTGGCACGCAAGAGCGGGTCGGACTGGGTTACAAGGAACTGATCAACGACGTGGTCGTCGGCGATGAACTCTGGTTGGATGATGGGCGTATTGTCTTGGAAATCACCGCATTGAAGGGGCAGGAAATCCATACCCGCGCTATCAATGGCGGTATTTTGTCAAACAATAAAGGCTTGAATCGTCGGGGCGGTGGTTTGAGTGCTGAAGCCCTTACGGATAAAGACAAGGAAGATATTGCCGCCGCCGCCAGCATTGGCGTGGATTTTCTGGCAGTGTCTTTCCCGCGTTCGGCGGCTGATATTCATGAAGCGCGTCGTCTGGCATTGGAAGCGGGTTGCAAAGCCGGAATCGTGGCCAAGATGGAACGTGCGGAAACGATGGAAGCAGCCATCCGCGATGAAATCATTCTGGCTTCAGATGTCATTATGATTGCACGGGGTGACTTGGGTGTGGAAATTGGCGATGCCAAGTTGCCACAAGCCCAAAAATGCCTGATAAGCCGTGCCCGTACCCTAAACCGTGCGGTCATCACTGCGACGCAGATGATGGAAACCATGATCGATAATCCGATCCCCACGCGTGCAGAAGTGTTTGACGTTGCCAATGCGGTCATGGATGGCACGGATGCGGTCATGCTATCCGGCGAAACGGCGACGGGTAAACACCCGGCACTGGTGGTTAAAACGATGGCGGCTATTTGTGATGAGGCTGAAAATTCCAACTATACCAGTCGGTCTGGGCATCGTATGGAAGAGCATTTCGAGCGCATCGATGAAGGTATCGCGATGGCAACCATGTACACGGCCAATCACATGGGTGTACGGGCGATTGCGACATTGACCGAATCAGGTGCTACGCCGTTGTGGATGTCGCGGATTCGTTCCGGTATTCCGATTTACGCGTTAACGTCCCGCGATGCGGCTGCCCGGCGCGTGTGTATGTACCGTGGTGTTTATCCGGTGAAATTGCACGAACCGATGAAAGACCCGAAAATCGCCAATCGCCAAGCCGTTGAGCTGATGATTGAAGAAGGTATCGTGGAAAATGGTGACCTGGTCATTATCACCAAGGGTGATTTTATGGGCATTAAGGGTGGTACCAACCAGCTCAAAATTCTGCGCGTTGGTGAGCATCAGAATGGTTAAGACACAATATATATAGTTTACATAACATTTCGAGGAGAACGACATGGCTTTGATTTCATTGCGCCAATTACTGGATCATGCGGCTGAAAACAGCTACGGGATGCCAGCATTCAACGTTAACAACATGGAGCAAATCCACGCGATCATGCAAGCGGCGGATGCGTGCAACTCCCCGGTTATTCTGCAAGGTTCCGCTGGTGCGCGTTCTTACGCAGGCGAACCGTTCCTGCGTCATCTGGTACTGGCGGCGGTCGAAATGTACCCGCATATCCCGGTTGTTATGCATCAGGATCACGGCTCTGAGCCAGCAGTTTGCTTCCGTTCCATCCAGTCCGGCTTCTCATCGGTCATGATGGACGGCTCCCTGATGGCTGACGCAAAAACCCCTTCCAGCTACGAATACAACGTGGAAACGACCCGTAAAGTGGTTGAACTGGCGCACGCTTGCGGCGTTTCTGTTGAAGGCGAATTGGGTTGCTTGGGTTCACTGGAAACCGGCATGATGGGTGAAGAAGACGGCCACGGCGCAGAAGGCGTGCTGGATCATTCCATGTTGTTGACTGACCCAGAAGAAGCGGCTGACTTCGTGCGCAAGACGGGTGTTGACGCGCTGGCAATTGCTATCGGTACGTCTCACGGTGCATACAAGTTCACCAAGAAGCCTACTGGCAACGTACTGCGTATTGACCGCGTGAAAGAAATCCATGCACGTATCCCAACCGTTCACTTGGTTATGCACGGTTCTTCTTCTGTGCCAGAAGACTGGCTCGAAATCATTAACAACTACGGCGGCGACATGGGTCAAACCTACGGCGTACCGGTTTCTGAAATCGTTGAAGGCATCAAGCACGGCGTGCGTAAAGTCAACATCGACACTGACCTGCGTATGGCATCCACAGGTGCAATCCGTAAGCACTTGCATGACAACAAGGCTAACTTTGACCCACGTAAGTTCCTGAAAGAAGCGACTGGCGCGATGAAAGGCATCTGCCAAGACCGCTTTGAAGCGTTTGGTTGTGCAGGCATGGCTGACAAGATCAAGCCTGTGTCACTGGAAGTGATGTTCGGTCAATACAAAGCTGGCAAACTCGACCCGAAAGTGTCTTGATGTTCAGCGTGTAAAACCTAAAAAAAGGGGCTTCGTGCCCCTTTTTTTAGGTGAGTGAGGTATTTGGAGTGTTTGGGCATGACGTTAAACCTGCCAGTCGGTCAGCCGCAGGTTGGCGACACGTTCAAATTCACAGGTGTTGTTTGTCACCAGTACAGCATCATGTGCCCGCGCAATGGCTGCGATCAGCATGTCATTTAGACCGATCAGCTTGCCTTGGCGGCTTAGGTCGGCACGGATTTGGGCGTATTCTTGCGATACACCATGCTACATCGAGGAGGTTACGCTGCCGCCTCTTCCTTTGTTGCCTTTAGCGCAGCACTTTTGAGGTGCTCTTTAAAGTTAATGCCTTGATCAGCCAGTTTCAAAAAGTCGCCTGATTCATCTTTTTTGGTAAATTGTAAAAACCACCCAATAATCTGGGGACCCGGTATCTTGATAACTACCCGGTTATTGTTGGATGCCGCTGTTGAGCTTGAGCTTTTAGATTTTGCACTTCCACTATTGTCACCATTGCTAGCCCACCAACCACCACCGCCGGAGCTGGAACTCTCAGTGCTGCTTTTTTTGTCGGTGCTGGATGACTCTGCATTTTCCGTGATGATGGTAATATCTTTTGCGATGAGGAAAGCAACTGGGTAATTGGCTAATTTGGAGTCCTGAATGTGATCCCTCATTTTACTTACTTTGTCATGCTCACCACTTGCAAAAGCCTCTTCAATGTCATCTTTGTTCAAGCCTGTATTCACTTTCAAACCAGGTGCAATGTGGTGGAAGGCTTTGCTCATTGAGAAAATACCAGGGTTAAACCATCCCCCTCTGTCTATGGTTACTTTGGTGACCCGTAAGCCAATTTTTATCGACTCTCTGGATTCACGGGTTTCTACGACGGAAGTTGCCTGGGAGGTGGTTGTTTTATTGACGCTATGCCAGTACCCTCTGTACACGACAAAACCACTAACCCCTTGATTTAGCTAGGCTGTCAGTTCATTAATGAAAGTCCATCGCCCCTATGTTCCACTCTCAAGTCTACACAGGAGAGCGGAATGGATCTGAGCGACGGACTGAGGGACAGTTTAAAAGCCCATCTGGGTTGGGGCAAGCCCCGGCTTGATTGTTTTGTTGGCATGTTGCTGGGTTTATTCCGGCTCAAGCAGATCAACCTGACGCAACTCGCGTTGGCGTTTGCCAGCGATGCAGACCCCCGCTCCCGCTACCGTCGCCTGCAACGGTTTTTTGCCCTCGTCTGGTTTGATTATGATGCCATTGCGCGGTTACAGATGGGATTCTTCGGCTTTCCGGGAAAAAAATACCACCTCACCCTCGACCGGACGAACTGGCAGTTGGGCAAAGCCAACCTCAACATTCTGACGTTGGGTGTTGTGTATAAAGGGACAGCGATCCCGGTGTATTGGCTGGTGCTGAACAAGAAGGGCAACTCTAACCAGCGTGAACGCATCGCCTTGTTGAACCGCTTCATCAGCCAATTTGGGCGGGATAACATCCTCGGTATCCTGGGCGATAGGGAGTTCATCGGTGAACACTGGTGGAAATGGCTGACCCGGCATCAGATACCTTTCTTGATGCGGATCAAGGAAAACCAGTTGATGACCAACCGCCAAGGGCATCAGCAAAACATGCACTCACGTTTCAAGGACTTGAAGCAAGGGCAGCACCGTTTCCTGAGAAAAACCTTCCGCGTCAGCGGGCAGTGGGTTTGGCTCAGCGGCATGAAGTTAGACAGCGGGGAACTGCTGGTGTTGGCGGCGAACCAACCGTTTCGTGACCCTTTCGGCACTTACCGCTTGCGTTGGGAGATCGAAAACCTGTTCCAATGCCTGAAAGGGCGCGGCTTCCATTGGGAAGATACGCGCTTGACCCACTATCGCCGTATCAAGAAAGTCATGGCCTTGCTCGCCATTGGATTCTGCTGGGCGCACAAGGTGGGCGAATGGAAACACCGCTTCATCAGGCCACTGACCATCAAAAAACACGGGCGGCCTGAACAGAGTTTGTTCCGCTATGGGTTGGATGTTTTGACCAACAGTTTGTTGCATGGCTTTCGCCGGACAGAGGATGCCATCAGGTTATGGGTGCTGTTTTTATGGCCTCCTGACTTGATCACTACCCAAGATGGAAGGGTAATTTTGATCTTGAAAATCGAGGATTAGGAAAATTGTCGTGTACAGAGATGAGGCTATGGAGCAGTATGAGAAAGCAGTACCGCTATATGAACGTGCTTTAGGCATTAAAGAAAAAACTCTCGGCAAGGATCATTCAGATGTTGCTACCAGTCTCAACAACCTCGCTGCGTTGTATTCTTCACAGGGGCAGTACAGTGAGGCAGTTCCGTTATTCGAGCGAGCCTTACATATTGTTGAGAACCGTTTAGGCAAAGATCACCCCGATACTAAATCCGTGCGGGCAAACCATGAAGCGTTGTTGGAAAAAATGAAGCAGGCGCAGCGTTAACCACGCGGGTAGAGATCCAAACTACCTTCACCCCATCACTCACCAGCAGCCCACGCCGACAACTTCGGCAAGCGTGCAATCTCCGGCAACGGCAAATAGCCTTGCACTCAAACGGCGTTTTGCGTTGCAAGGTTACGAAGCCCATATACTTCTGCCAGTGAATTTTGTATGCGTATACGCTATCATAACAACATGATAGTCACACTCGATACCAATGTACTACTGGCAGCATTGATCAGCGCAAACGGTGCGTCACATTTCATTTTGAATCTGATTTTAGAAGAAAAAATCAGGCTTGCACTGTCTACGTCAGTGGTTTTGGAATACGACGACGTACTCAAACGCCCCGACATCCAAGCCTTGCACCATCTGAGTATTGCAGACGTTGATGACATCGTGGATACCTTGCTGTTATTAGCGCGAAAACATGCGATTTACTATCGGCTACGCCCTAACTTGGTGGATGAAGGCGACAACCTGATATTTGAATGTGCGTTTACCAGTAATAGCGATTATTTGATTACATCCAATATCAGAGACTTTACCAACGCGGAATGGCGCGGTGCAGCCTTCGAGGTTGTAACCCCCAGTGATTTTTGCAAACGATGGAGAAGCACCCATGAGTGAATCTTGCTTAGGCAATAAAACACAAGTTGTCACCTTGCGCGTACCCAGTGAGCTAAAAAATCGTTTGGAACAACAGGCGAAATTTCAAGGGGTTTCGTTGAATAACCTTGCCAACTACCTGCTGACAACACAACTGAGCCAGCTTGAAACCCTGGCGAGTATTGAGCAGCGCTTGCGCACTAAAAACCTCAGTAACTTGAAGCAAAAAATCGCGTTACTGTTGGATAAAGTGCCACACAATCCTAACGTGCCAGAGTGGGATCAGTTGTGATTGTAATATTTCTAGTCAGTATCATTCCCCAGCAATCACTAACGCCTTGTCGATCAGCTTGGGGCTGAGATGAGCATCGGTTTGCTGAATGATTTGCAGATACGGTTTAATGGTAGGAATGAGCTAATTTTCTTTGGCTAACAACAGGCTATAGCAACCAGTGGAGAGGTATCGGCAATAACCAGCATCAGCAGGCTAACCGAAAATCAGCCAGCTCGGCTTCCAAGTCTTCGGGCGTGTAGTTGATGGTCGGAATGTCGTGTTTTTTGCACTCTGCCATGAAGGTGTAAGGTGCTTTCTCCATTCTATAGCGGCAAGGCGGTCTTATCCACCACCCGGCGCAGCACAAAGCTGGAATGCACCCCGCTCACACCCGGTATCCGCGTAATGCGGTTGAGCAGCAATTCCTGAAACGCATCCATATCCTTGACCACCACCTTGAGCTGGTAATCGGCGGACTGCCCGGTGATCAGCAGGCATTCGAGCACTTCGGGGATGTCGGCGATACGCGCTTCAAAGGTGTTGAAACGTTCCGGGGTGTGCTGATCCATCGAGATGTGGATCAAGGCCATCAGCGACAGGCCGAGCTTTTTCGCATCCAGCAAGGCTCGGTAGCCAGTGATGAAACCGGCCTCCTCCAGTATGCGTACCCGGCGCAGGCAGGGCGAGGGGGAAAGGCCGATACTGTCAGCCAAGTCTTGATTGCTGATGCTGCCGTTGTTTTGCAGGGTGCGGAGGATGTGCCAGTCGTAGCGGTCGAGTTCTGTGGTCATGCTTGCTGTTCCTGCGGCGCGATTTTGGGCATAGCGCAGCAAGAAACCCTGTGCTGATACTGATTAGCTTGCAGCATGGCGCTTCTTTCCCGTGTGCTGTTGTGTGCGTTGTGCCTGAATGCGCTTCAAGAGTTCTGCGGCGGGTTCATCGTCCGGGTCTTGCGGCACCAGCTCACCCCGGAACGCCTTCACCAACACCGCTTGCGTTAGGCGATCCAGCCGCTGTTTCGCCGCCTTGTACTGCTTCTCCACCGAATCCGCCAGCGCAAACAACGACTCCACCCGCCGCACAATCTCCCCCTGCTCTTCAATATTCGGTAACAGTATCTTTTGTTCTTTTATATCCTTGCCAGAAATTCCTTTTTGACCTGACGTGGTTTTTACGCAGTCAGTTACCGACCGTCTAGCTTCAGATGATGCGAAATAAAGTTCAGCATATTCAGGTAGAACTTCATGAGTCAATCTAACTCGCATCAGCTTATCTGGATAAAGCAAATATTCATGTTTTAGCTCACGAACTAAACCACAGACACCAACAAACTCCAGACTGCCGTTGTAGCGTGTAAACAGCAAGTCGCCAACTTTAATCTTGTATGTATCTAGTGTCTTTTTTTCGCAAGCTAAATACCGAATGTCATCTTGGAAGACTTTTCCCGATCTTATAGCATTAATTCTAAGAATTGGATAACCTTCAGCATTTTCATTCGGCTTAGGTGATAACCCATTTTTCAACTCAAGAATTAAGCCTCCAAAAATCCGCTCTGCATAATCACAATCCTCATCCTCCCGCCACTCCCGCGTCAACTCTCCCGAAGTCGCCGCAGCCAACACCGCTTGCCGGAAGCGTTTCAGCAGGGTAGGGATTTTTTCCAGCCGAGCCTGAGCGTTGTCGACTTTGTCGAGAATGCTGTCGAGTTTATTGGCTATGCGGATTTGTTCGGGGAGGGGGGCAAGAATAAATGGTGCTTCTTTTCCTTGTTTTGTACCCAATCGCGGCATATTTACGCCATAAGACATTTCATTTACATATTCGATGAATTTTTTGCTTTTAAGATTGTAAAACAAATATCTACTATCTAAGTAATCACTTCTCTTTAAGGGAATGATTTCAGTTGAACAATAACCGCTTTGATTCGCGATGATCACTTTGTCGAGATAAGGGCGTAATTTCCCATAAAGCACATCGCCTTCGCTGAATTTATTTTTGGTGCTTTTAGATTGACGTTCAGCATAAGTTGCTTTGGTAATTAATTTGGATTTACCTTTTTCAATATCCTCAAGCTCTAAAACCCAAGCATCATCTTCAATTACTGATGACTCAACTTTTGTGGTGCTACCGTAATCAGCAACATCACCCAAAGTGGTTTCAATCCAGCCGGGGGGGAGTTGGCTGCTCGAAGAAACCCCTCCTAGCCTCCCCTTATCAGGGGAGGGATAAGAGGGCGCGGATTCTTCGCTCCCTTCCCTGATAAGGGGAGGGTTGGGGAGGGGTTTCTTTATAGACCCAGCATCTTGTCCATTTCGGCGGCTGACTGCTGCATCTCCTTCTTCAATGATTCGATCTCTGACGGCTTGAGCCGGTTTGTCATTGGCGAGATGACGCGCTTCACTTTCCGTGAGCGCATCAGAACCATAACCCTTTGCTTTCTTGGAATCATGTTCAATGTCACCATGCTTTGTCATATCAAACCCCCACCGCACTGTCGTCTTCCACCACGCCCAACTCCACCAGAATCGCCTGTAATTCGCTCATCGCCCCCGCCATTTCTTCCAGCGCAGCGCTGATCAGCACATCAGGTTCAGGCAGGTTAGCGCTGTCTTCGGTGCTGTCGTCGCGTATCCACGCCAGATCGAGCGAATCGTCTTTGGCGGCAATCGCTTCCCGGCTGAAACAACGCATCCGGCAGCCCTCCACACCGTCAGGGTGGCCTGCCACAAACGCTTGCCGCGCCGCCTCATCCACGACCGTCAAATCGTCGCCGACGGCGCGGTAAAACTCCGCCAGATGGCTGGGGCTGAACACTGTGCGCTTACCAAACTGCGGCATATTCGCCCGCAAATCGTACACCCACACGTTCTGCGTATTGCCCTTGTCCTGACGCACATCCGCCGGTTTGGAGAAAAACAGCACATTGGTTTTCACCCCCGCCGCGTAAAAAATCCCGGTCGGCAGCCGCAAAATCGTGTGCAGGTTGCATTTTTCCATCAAATCCTTGCGGATTGTGCGCCCCATGCCGCTCTCAAACAGCACATTATCCGGCAATACCACCGCCGCCCGCCCACCGGGTTTCAGCATCCGCAAATACATCAGGTGCAAAAACGCCAGTTGCTTGTTGGAAGTGTAATGCACCAAATCATCCCGCGTCGGCACGCCCCCGCCCTGCTTGGTGCCAAACGGCGGATTCGCCAGAATCAAACTCGCCGCTGGCAACGCCCGCCCTTCATTGGAAAGGGTATCACCAAACAAAATACCCGCGTGCTGATCATCCACCGCCAAATCGTGCAGCATCAGATTCATCATCGCCAGACGGCGCGTATCCGGCACCAGCTCCATGCCGAAAAAGGTCTTGTGCTGGTAGTTGTCGTAAGCGATTTCATCCAGCGATGCCACATCGTTATGCTCGATAATGTAATGGTGCGCACTGATCAGAAAGCCGCCTGTTCCCGCCGTCGGGTCAACGATCACATCGGCAAGCTGCGGCTTCATCAGCTCGACCATCGCATTGATCAACACCCGTGGGGTGAAATATTGCCCCGCGCCGGATTTCTTTTCCCCCGCATTGATCTCCAGCAACCCCTCGTACATATCGCCCAGCCCTTCCGCCTTGGCGCTGTACCAGTCGAGCTTGTCGATTTCCGACACCAGCTTATTGAGCGTGGCAGGCTTGCGGATCACGGTGCTGGCATTAGCGTAAATCGCCTTGGTAATCAGCGAACCGTGCGAACCAAGGTGGATCAGCAGTTTTTTATACGCCTCCAAACGGGTCGCGGCGTTATAGCCTTCCAAATCAGACCAGCGGAAACCGGCGGGGATGTGCTCTTCCTGCCCGGTTTCATCCACCATTTTCAGGAATACCAGATAGGTCAGCTCGTTGATGTATTCGTGATAAGTCACGCCGTCATCGCGCAGCAGGTTACACAGATTCCAGAGTTTGGCGACGAGATCTTGAGTGCTCATGGGGTTCCTGACAAAAAATGGTTACTTGGGGATGATGACACGCGGGGCAAGCCCTAACCGTTTGACGCGACGGGCAAATCGACGGTCATCGAAGGAAGCCATGGCTTCGCAGTCCTGATAATGGGCATGGTGCAAAGCATCAGCAAAATCTAGCCCATCCTCCAGACCCTCAATAGCCTGCTCCACTTCTTCACGCGCCTCAATATGGATATGCGACTGCCCTAGCAAATGGCGAAAGACAGGGACAATTTCATCCGGCTCGAAGTGGTAATAACCGCGTAGCACCCACTCAAGCTCCAGCATGACCGTCTTGCTGACCTTCAATGCCTGACCGGATTCAAACAGTTGCTTGGCAGCAATCTGTTGTTTCTGGGCTTCGCCGTCATCTTCATCATGAACGTAATAGCGAGCCAGAATATTGGTATCCAATCCGATCATGACTTACTCAACAAACTAGCAACATCAAAATCAACCGGCACGGCTTTGCGCCTGCTTTTCAGCATCCCAAAGCCATTACTGGTAACGGTTTCCGGCGTTTTACTGACGCACAATTCGACGTGGTTGCCTGACAGCACAAACGACACCCGGCTTCCCTTACGAATGCCTAAACGTTGACGGATTTTTAACGGTATGGTCACTTGGCCTTTGCTGGTAACTGATGTTGTTTCCATGATGTTAACTCCAAAGTAATACCAAGTAAGAATATCATGCCTATAATCAAGACCACAACGCCCGATTAAAGCGTTGCAACACCGCGCCCACCGGCTCGTCAAACAGCTTGTTGGCGCGTTTGATACCGCCAAATTGGTGCTTGAAAACGCCCTGATCCAGCACCGCTTCATCGACGATCAGGTTGGCTTTCATCTGCTTGGCGATCAGTTCCAGCCATTGCTTTTGCGGGGTTTTCCACGGCTGTTGCGCCAGCATTTTTGCCAGTGCCTGATCGACACGCTGTTCCCACGGAATCAGCGCCTCGCCGAGTGCTGCCTGACGGATGAAACCGATAATGCGCGCGGCGATGTCTTCGCTTTTCACTTCGTTCCAGGCAGTTTGCAAATCCTGTTCGCGGAAATGGTTACGCTCCAGTTCCACCGCCAGCACTTTCAAATCGGCGCGGCTCAGTTCCCACGGCTTTTGCACCACGGTTTGCAGCGCTACCATGCGGTTGCCGTTGGCCTTGATGAAATCGTTGAAAGCTTGCAGGTAATCTTCCGGTTTTTGCCCATCGCCATAGCCGGTAGTGACAGCAATGACCTCATCCTCATGGCTGGAAATCACCACGGCGGGGCGATTGCCACTGCCCTGCACTTTCCTGTCGAGCAGCTCACCCAAGCCGGGGTGTTGGGTAAACCACGCGGCGACCTGTTGCGGCGGCATCGCTTTGAGTGCCTTGGCGAAATCGGTGGGCGACTGACCGACGATGGTTTCAAACTGGCTGGCCTGCGTCTCGCTGAGGAAGTTTTTCTTCACCTGCAATTTGGCGATGAATTGGCGTTTCGCCAGCTCCTGCAAAGCGGGTTCATCGTCGCGGCGCATTTCCTGTTCCAGCGTCCCAAAATTGATGTCCACCTTGGTGACGACCGGCTTCATGGTGTTCACGTCTTCGAGCTGCTTGTAAATGTCCACTGCGTCGTAAATACGGAACGGGCCTTTGCCGATTTCCGGGCACAGCCGTGTCGCCCGCCCCAGCATTTGCTCAAACAGGATGCGGCTGTTCACCCGGCGTAAAAACACCAGATTGCTGATGCTGGGAACATCCACACCTGTGGTCAGCAAATCCACCGTCACTGCAATGTTCGGCAAGCGGTCGTTTTTGTAGGCACGGATTTTATCCAGCGGCTTATCACTCGCCCCGGTGATTTTCTGGATGGCATCATCATCGACTTCGCCGTGGTAGTGGGTGCAAGCTTCCTTGAGCGCTTCCACCACCTCGTCGGCGTGCTTGTCGGTCACGCAGAAAATCAGCGTCTTAGCCTGTGAATACGGGTCGATGGCATCGCTTTCAATCAGCCATTGGGTGATCACTTTGGTGAAGTTGGGCGCAATCACCCGGCGGTTGAATTCGGTAATGTCGAAGTCCAGCTCATCCGGGGTGTTATAGGTTTCCAGCGTATGGCTGTCCGCCTTGTACACCTGCACTTCCTCATTCACGCCGTAATGGATACCCTGTTCCGCCAGTTTGGTGTGTACCCGGATCGGTGGTAAATGGTCATTGAGGTAGCCATCCAGCACCGCTTCCGGGTAGGTGTAACTGAAGACCGGCGCGTCGAAAATATCGGTGGTATGCAACGCAGGCGTAGCGGTCAGGCCAATCTTGAAGGCATCGAAGTAATCAATCACGCTGCGGTATTTGGACTGGTAATCCTTCTGGTTACGGAACAGGATTTCGGTGTCGCTCAATTCCCGATCCAGCAAATAACCGCGATGGCATTCATCGACAATGATGCAGTCGTACTGCCCGACACCCGGCTTGTTGTCATTATCGCCCGGATAGAGGACGCGCTTCACCAGCCCTTGCACCGTGGCGACATGCACCTTGGTGTCGTCGGCAGGTTGCTTGTCATCCAGCGTCATCAGGCCAAAGGTGTCGGCGAAGGTATTCAGGTTTTCCAGCCGCACTTCCTTGAAATCATTGGCGGTTTGTTCGCCCAGTGCGGCACGATCAACCAGAAACAGAATGCGCCGGAAACGCTCAGCCTTGAGCAAGCGGTACACCAGCGCAATCGCGGTTTTGGTTTTGCCGGTGCCGGTCGCCATGGCGATCAGGGCTTTATCCTTGCCTTGCTTGATGGCGGTTTCGACCGATTTGATGGCAGCAATCTGGTAGTCGCGTAATTTCAGGTCGTAATCAAACCCCATGTTGTCCAATGCGACCTCGGCCTGTTGCGGGGTCTGGCGCAGAAAAGTTTTGATTTCATGCGGGCTGTACCAGCCTTTCAACGCTTTGCGGCGGTTGGCGGCGTCGCGCACATCCAGAAACCAGATGCCGCTTTCCTGCTCCAGTTGCTTGAGGTAAGGGCGGCCATTGGTGGCGAAGACCAGCGGCACGGAAACATCCAGACCGCTCACGTAACGCTTGGCTTGGTCGATGGCGCTGTAAACATTTTTGGCGCTCTTTTTCGCCTCGATCACCGCCACCGGCGTTAGTCCCATGAACAGCACGTAATCCGCCGGGCCGGAGGCGGTCGGCCATTCGGCAATGGCGCGGTTTTCATTGGCAAGCGGGCGTGCGCCTTTCCCATAACGCAGGTTGACGCTATCGGCCTGCCAACCGGCTTCGTTGAGTTGCTGGTCGATCAACACGCGGGTTTCGGCTTCGCTGAGCTGGAACACTGACTTTTCGACGCGGGCAATTTCGGCAGCCTGAGTTTGCTGATCCTGCTGCTCAAAGCGGGTTTTGTAGGCGGTATTGGCAGCCGCCATTTCCGCTTGCAAGGCCGCCAGCCGGGTTTCATTTTCAGCCGCCAGTGCTTCCCAAATTTGGCTTTCTGCGGCCATTTGTTCGGCACGTTTGCGTTCGGCGGCGGCTTTTTCGGCTTCGACCTGCTTGAGCTGTTCGGCGATTTCCAGCCGTTCTGCCGCTGTTTTTTGCTGGCGTTGCAGCTCATTGAAGGCGGCTTCCAATTGGCGCACCTCTGCCGAGGGGTCTGGTGGTTTGACATAAGCGCCGGGCTTGAAACCTTTGGCCTTGTCACCGCCAAACGCTTGGTGATACCACGCACTGAGCGCATAGCCGACCTGCAAGGCTTGCAAAGCGTCGCGGTGGTTACTGGAGGTAATGTCGTGGTTGGCGGCATTGCCCAGTTTTCGCAAGGTGTGGAAAGCATCCTTGATGCGCGGGTCAAGCCGCAGGGTGTCATCGAGGTCGCGCAGCAGGTCGATTTGCTTGATGTCCTGCCCAAAGGCTACGCCTACCCGTGCTGCCAGCGTTTGCGCGAGGGCTTCACCGAGTTGGCGCATTTTGATCAGGGTGGTATTGGGGTCGGGAACGAAGCAGCTTTCAGCGGTTTCTGCCAAACGCGCCAATAATGCATCGTGATGCTTGAGAAAACCAAAGTTGGTATTGTTGCTGCCCATTGACCATGCCCCTGCCATTCGCTACCGCGTGGTGCGGATAGATCACGAATATAGCAGCAACAAGAGGGGGCATGTTCGGCGTGATGCAGATGTTCATTCCAATTAGGCATAAAACACCAATAAATCTTAATTTAAAGCAATATTCTATCAATAAATCGAGTTATCGGGCTTCAAAACGCAATCGCCTGCCACACGCTTTGCCTTAATCTATCGGCATCACTTACAGGAGCAGATTGCCATGTTGACGAATCCGGCCACCAAATACCGCCCCTTCCCGCCAGTCGCCTTGACTGACCGCCAATGGCCGAGCCGCACCCTTACTCAGCCACCGATCTGGATGAGCACCGACTTGCGTGACGGCAATCAAGCCCTGTTCGAGCCGATGAATGCCGAGCGCAAACGGCGCATGTTCCACACCCTGTGTCAGATTGGTTTCAAGGAAATCGAGGTGGCGTTCCCTTCCGCCTCGCAAACCGATTTTGATTTCGTGCGCGAATTGATCGAAGGCCAGCACATCCCCGCCGATGTCACCATCGAAGTGTTGACGCAAGCGCGAGAACATTTGATCCGTCGCACGATGGAATCCTTGCGCGGTGCACGCCGGGCGATTGTGCATGTGTACAATGCCACCTCCCAACCGTTCCGCGACAGCGTGTTTCACATGAGCAAAGCGGACGTGTTGGGCATGGCAGTGTCGGCGGTAGCGTTGATCAAACACTTGGCCGAAGCACAGCCGGAAACCGAATGGGTGCTCGAATACAGCCCGGAAACCTTCAGCGCCACCGAACTGGATTTCGCCCGCGACGTGTGTGACGCGGTAACAGAGACGTGGGGCGCAACCCCCGACAGGCCGGTGATTATCAACCTGCCCGCCACGGTCGAAATGTCCACCCCGAATGTGTACGCCGACCAAATTGAATGGATGCACCGCGAACTGGCTCGCCGCGACAGCGTGATCCTCAGCGTGCACCCGCACAATGACCGAGGCACGGCAGTGGCAGCAACGGAATTGGCCTTATTAGCAGGCGCTGACCGGGTGGAAGGTTGCTTGTTCGGCAGTGGCGAACGCACCGGCAACGTCGACATCGTGACCTTGGCCTTGAACCTTTACACCCAAGGCATTGCCCCCGGCTTGGACTTTTCCGACATCAACGCGGTGGCGCGGACGGCGGAATATTGCACGCAATTGCCGATCCACCCGCGTCACCCCTATGTGGGCGACTTGGTGTTTACCGCGTTTTCTGGCTCGCATCAGGATGCCATCAAGAAAGGCTTTGCCGCCCAAGCAGCCGATGCGCACTGGAACGTGCCGTACTTGCCGATTGACCCGGCGGACGTGGGGCGCAGTTACGATTCAGTGATCCGCGTCAACAGCCAGTCGGGTAAAGGCGGGATTGCGTATTTGCTGGAAAGTGCTTATGGCATCGTCATGCCGCGCCGCTTGCAGGTCGAGTTTTCCAGCGTGGTGAAAGACCACACCGACCAGCAAGGTTGCGAGGTGAACGCCAACGACCTCTGGAATATTTTCGCCGCGACGTATCTGGAAACTGCCACGCCCGTGCGTTACTGCGAACACCATTTGTTTGAGCACGGCAAGGCGCAAGGCATCCGCTTGGTGATCGAGCAAAACGGCATTCAGCACGAGCTGACTGGCGAAGGCAATGGTCCGATTGATGCGGCAGTCCATGCCTTGCAAGGGGTGGGCATCCGCGTGCAAGTGCGCAGTTACGAGGAACGTTCCATCGGTGCCAGCGACGAGGCGGGCAATGCCCAAGCCTGTGCTTTCATCGAGTTGCGGCCAGTGAATGGCAGCGCCGAACACTATGGCGTGGGGATCGACGGCAATATTATTACCGCCTCCATCAAAGCCTTGGTGAGCGGGGTTAACCGTAACGCTTCAGCACTTTAGTCGCATACGACAAGTAAAATCTTGGTGCAAGGACAGCTTTTTCAACCTCAAGGTCACATTCCGCGAATTTCTGGAATTGGAAACGGGCGAAACCTTTGAGGCGGTGACGCTGGATTCACTGCTCCAGCATCATCCGCAATTGGCGATAGAAACTGTCAGCCGAATCAAACCGCTGGCGTATTTGCCCGCGTATCTGGAACACGGTGCTTACCCGTTTTACCGCGAGGCAGGGTCGACCTATTTGCCGCGCTTGCTGAATGCTTCGATGCAGGTGATCGAGACGGACATCCCCGCGCTTCACTCAGTTGACTACGACAAGGTGAATGCGCTGAAAAAGCTGATGGTGATGTTGTGCCAAAGCGAGCCTGACGACATCAATGTGTCCAAGCTGTGCGGCGCGGTGGAGCTGAACCAGAAAACCCTCTACAAATACCTTGGGTTGTTACAGGCGGGCGGGTTGTTGCGCCTGTTGGGGGCGAAATCCAGCGGGGTCAGCATTATTTCCAAGCCGGAAAAACTGTATCTGGATAACACCAATCTGTTTGCCATCTTTTGTAACCAGCCTAAAGCGGGAACGCTGCGCGAGACGTTTTTTGCTTCGATGCTGTCTTATCACCACACTTTGAATTATCCCAAAAGCGGGGATTTTTTGGTGGATGGGCAGTATGTGTTTGAGGTTGGCGGCAAAGCCAAATCGAAGAAGCAGATCAAGGATGAAACGACGGCTTGGGTGGTGGCGGATGGGTTGGAAATTGGGGTGGAGGGGAAGATTCCGCTGTGGTTGTTTGGGTTTTTGTATTGAGTGAAGCCGTATTGGTGGACTGCAAAACATTCCTTCACACATGAAAAATCAATCTATCATGCGTCAATTCGATGAAGCGAAACTCCGCAAAGCCCGCCTGAATTCTTTCCATATTGTTGCTGAATAAGGCTTTGAGTTCGTCATTGCGAATATTTCCGGTTGATACCAGCAGCAATTTCCACGGCTGATCTTGCAGCCAAAAGGAATCGACAAAATCAGAGTCCTTCGTGATAACAATGCGTTGCTCGGCAATGGAAAGTTCATTGATGAACTGATCCGTAGTACGGTTGCCAAGCGGCAGACCCAGTGTATGGCGCGTGTCGTAGCCCATGTCTTTCAGTTGGATAGCCAGCTTACGGGGCAGGTGAGCATCTACCAGAAACTTCATGCAGCTTGAGCCATTTCAATGCGTTTGACTTGGGAAAGACGGGTGGCGTAGGCCAGTACCGCTAACAGGTCTGCCCGTTCTAGGTCTTCATAATCATCAAGAATTTCTTCGATGCTCATGCCAGAACTGAATAATTCCATCATGATTTCAACAGGGTAACGCAAGCCACGGATGGTGGGTTTGCCGTGACAGATAGCAGGGTCGATAGTGATGCGGTTGTTTAGGTTCATCGGAATGCCTCTTGGGTGCTATTCGGTAAGGATACCACAAGGATGATGAGTTTGAGGTAGTTGGTTCAGCATCATTTCCAAGTCGGAATGGTCGCATGGGTAGTAGCGGATGGGCTGGTTGTGGGGTGGGGGGGAAAATTCCGCTGTGGTTGTTTGGGTTTTTGTATTGATTGGCAGCCCGCATGAGCGGGCGATGAATGTGTGGGTTAGCGTTTGGCGGCTTTGGCGTTCTCAATCAGTTGCAGCCCATAGTCGTACTTTTCCCCGAATACGCCGGGGGCTTGCTCAGCGAGCGGCGCGAACAGTTGGGCGGATTCTTGCAGCAGAGGCAGTGCCTTGGCGGGTTCGTTCCAGCCCAGATATGTTATGCCAAATGCCGCCAGTGTATTCGCCACGTCGGGCAGGTACACCGCTGGGTTGTCCTTGGCGAGTTGGCGGAAGAGGGTAAGTGCTTCGGTGAAGAGGGTTTCGGCTTCCTTACGCCGCTGGCGGTCAGCTTTCACCAATATACCAAGGTTGTTCAGCGTCATTGCCACGTCAGGCAGGTACACTGCTGGGCTGTCCTTGGCGAGTTGGCGGCGGAGAGTGAGTGCTTCGGTATAGAAGGTTTCGGCTTCCTTGCGCCGCTGGCTGTCATCCGCCACCAAGATACCAAGGTTGTTCAGCGTCGCCGCCACGTCGCGCAGGTACACCGCTGGGAGTTGGCGGTTGATGGTGAGTGCTTCGGTGAAGAGGATTTCGGCTTCCTTGCGCCGCTGGCGGTCAGCTTTCACCAAGAGACCAAGGTTGTTCAACGTCATTGCCACGTCGGGCAGGTGCACTGCTGGGTTGTCCTTGGCGAGTTGGCGGCGGAGAGTGAGTGCTTCGGTGAAGAGGGTTTCGGCTTCCTTGCGCCGCTGGCTGTCAGCCATCACTAATGCACCAAGGTTGTTCAGCGTGCCTGCCACGGAGGGCAGGTACACTGCTGGGTTGTCCTTGGCGAATTGGCGGCGGAGAGTGAGTACTTCGGTGAAGAGGGTTTCGGCTTCCTTGCGCCGCTGGCTGTCAGCCATCACTAATGCACCAAGGTTGTTCAGCGTGTTTGCCACGTCGGGCAGGTACGCTGCTGGATTGTCCTTGGCGAGTTGGCGGAGGAGGGAGAGTGCTTCGGTGAAGAGAGTTTCGGCTTCCTTGCGCCGCTGGCTGTCAGCCATCAGTAATGCACCAAGGTTGTTCAGGCTTAACGCCACGTCGCGCAGGTACACCGCTGGATTGTCCTTGGCGAGTTGGCGGTGGAGGGTCAGTGCGCCAGTGAAGAAGGTTTCGGCTTCCTTGCGCCGCTGGCTGTCAGCTTTCATCAAGATGCCAAGGTTGTTCAGCGTCATCGCCAGGTCGTGCAGGTACACTGCTGGGAGTTGGCTGTGGATGGTGAGTGCTTCGGTGTAAAGGATTTCGGCTTCCTTGCGCCGCTGGCTATCAGCAGCCACCAAGAGACCAAGGTTGTTCAGCGCCATTGCCAGGTCGGACAGGTATACCGCTGGGTTGTCCTTGGCAAGCTGGCGGCAAAGGGTAAGTGCCTCGGTGTAAAGGATTTCGGCTTCCTTGCGCCGCTGGCTGTCAGCAGCCACCAAAAGACCAAGGCTGTTCAGCGTGCTTCCCACTGCGTGCAGGTACACCGCTGCGTTGTCCTTGGCGAGTTGGCGGCGGAGAGTGAGTTCCTCGGTGAAGAGGGTTTCGGCGGCGCGGTATTGGTTGTTGTCCTGCAAAAACTTGGCATAGGTAAACAGGCGGTCGGGTGTCCTGCCGGATTTGAGTGCTTTTTCAAAATAGCCACTGGTTTGGGCAATGCGTTGACCGCCCAAGCTGTAGTCAATCGCCGTCAGGCTTGCTTTCAATAGCCATTCGTTGGCTTTGTCATCAAGTTGGGCGGTGATGGTTGCCTGTTCTTCCTGTAGCTGCTGCTGTTTGTCAAGCAGGGCATCTTGTTCTTGGGTGATACTTTCCGCATCCAGCACCGCACGCGCTTGCACGTATTCACCCGCTTCAAAATGTTGCTTGGCTAACTTCAGCCGCTTGGTATTGAGTGGGATACGTTGGAAATCTTCCGCCAGCTTTAGCACATCGCGCTTGAAGTCTTCCATCTGTTGAAGTAATTGCGCTAAATCTTGCCGGAAGTCAGGGTCGGCGGGGTATTGTGCTACTTTCTGTTGTAGTTTCTGCCGCTGGCTTTCCATTGCTTGATAGGATGCGGAATGGTAGAGGTTTTGGATGATTTGGTTATCGTTGCCAACAATGGCATGACCGCCATCCGTGGTGATACTGCCCATGTGGATGTCGGATGCTGCCATGTCTCAGCCTATACTGTTGCGATTACCAACAATCACCGAACCGCCCGTGGTCGAGATATTGCCCGTGGTAATGGCGCTAATATCGCCCGTACCACCCATCGCCAATTGCGTGAGACTGTCGCGTAATGCTTGATTGGTTTCCAGCATTGCCTGTAACGCAATCTCGAATTCAATTTGCTGGTTGTTGGCAGTATAGCCAGAGAGCCGCGCAAAACCTGCGCCCGTCAGTGTTTTGATGCCATCGTAAGCCGCATTGCCGACCACACCACCCGCAATGGCACTCCACGCAAAATTGGTTAATTCCATTATGTCCATCGTAAGCCTCTTCGTAAAATTTGTATTGCCAAAGATTGTAGCAATATTCGCAGGGGCTTATAGTTTTTTCAATGGAGTGCGATGGGCAAGGCTGTCATTCTCCAGCAATCAACAACGCCTTGTCGATCAGCTTGGGGCTGAGATGAGCATCGGTTTGCTGAATGATGTGCAGATAAGGCTTAATGGTGGAAATTAGTTGATTTTCTTTGGCTAACAACAAGATACCGACACTGCCGATAATGTGAATATCGTTGCGTAAAGCGGCTTTCCGTGCCCGTAAGTCATCAATAAGCAGGCGATCGGCATGTTGCTTTTTATACAAAGCCATTGCTTGCAGTTCACCATTACCCAATCCCTCGGTGGTAATAACGAAATCATGCAAATCAATCGCCAGCACTTTATCTTGCAAGTAGAGCCGTAGTTTGTCCGCTTGCGGTTTACCTTGAACAGTCGCTTCCTGAAACACCGCTTGAGGCACGCGAACATCTGCAAACAAAGTATCCAGCCAGCTCAATCCATCGCACGCAGCTATGGCAACCAGTGGAGAGGTATCGGCAATAACCAGCATCAGCAGGCTAACCGAAAATCAGCCAGCTCGGCTTCCAAGTCTTCGGGCGTGTAGTTGATGGTCGGAATGTCGTGTTTTTTGCACTCTGCCATGAAGGTGTAGCGGTCAACGCCTGCCAGTTCGGTTGCAGCACCTACGGACAGTTTTCCGGCTTGGAACAGGGCAAGGGCTGCGTATAGCTTGAGGGTGCTGGCAATTTCTGGTTTGGTCTTATCCAGCCCAAAGTATTCGGGGATGTCCATTGTGATTTGCATGTCATTATTCCTCGTAGAAAGATGCTGCCTCCATTCTATATAGGCAACGCCGTCTTATCCACCACTCGACACAGCACAAAGCTGGAATGCACCCCGCTCACCCCCAGAATTCGCGTAATGCGGTTGAGCAGCAATTCCTGAAACGCATCCATATCCTTGACCACCACCTTGAGCTGGTAGTCGGTGGCCAGTCGGGCAAAGGCGGGATTGCGTATTTGCTGGAAAGTGCTTACGGCATCGTCATGCCGCGCCGCTTGCAGGTCGAGTTTTCCCGCGTGGTGAAAGACCACACCGACCAGCAAGGTTGCGAGGTGAACGCCAACGACATCTGGAATATTTTCGCCGCAACGTATCTGGAAACTGCCACGCCCGTGCGTTACTGCGAACACCATTTGTTTGAGCACGGTAAGGCGCAAGGCATCCGCTTGGTGATCGAGCAAAACGGCATTCAGCACGAGCTGACTGGCGAAGGTAATGGTTCGATTGATGCGGCAGTCCATGCCTTACAGGGAGTAGGTATCCGCGTGCAAGTGCGCAGTTACGAGGAACGTTCCATCGGTGCTAGCGACGAGGCGGGCAATGCCCAAGCCTGTGCTTTCATCGAGTTGCGGCCAGTGAATGGCAGCGCCGAACACTATGGCGTGGGGATCGACGGCAATATTATTACCGCCTCCATCAAAGCCTTGGTGAGCGGGGTTAACCGTAACGCTTCAGCACTTTAGTCGCATACGACAAGTAAAACTCGCCTTGCGCGTCGGTTTCATGGTCGAGGCTGATGGGGAGTTTTTCCCCTAAGCCTTCCGCCGAATTCAGCCGGTTCTGGAAGGCTGATTTATTCCGCGCCAACAAGATAAATTCGCGGTGAGCAGGTTCGGTGAACACCATCACCAGTAACGCGGCATGGTCGGCTTGCATCACCGCGCACAAGGCGTTTTCAAAGTCTTTCATGCGGGTAAGCTCGGCCGCGCTGGGCAAGCCTTCTGCGTCGAGTTCGGCGAACTCCCACAAGACGCTGAAGCGTTCCGGGTAATTACGGAAGGGGAAATTCGCGCCCACATCCAGCAGCCGTAACAGGTGTAAACCGTCATCAGCGGCAGCTTGTTGGACAACTGTCCACTCGGGTTCGGTGGGGGTGCTGTGATTTTCTGACATGATCATTTATCCGGGCTGGCTGCAAACACGTGATCTTAGGTTAAAACGGAGCCTGTGCAAGTATTACAGCTATTACATCAAAGTCTTTGTGCCATCAATGCCGCCACACTGCGCTCGTTTTCGCTGCTGCTGGCTTCGAGGGCTTGCATAACATTGTGCTGATCTGCCGCGCTGCGATTCTGGCTCAGTTTGTATTTGGCTTGTAGGGATTCGATGGTGATTTCAAAACCAACGATGGCTTCCAACATTTTGTCGGGGTAAGCGGGAATCCATGCGTTGGGGGTATCGCCTTCGTAGTAATGGCTAAGGTGTTCCACCTGCGCTTTTAACCATGCGGTATCGTGAATGACGCGAACCGTGCCGTAAACATGTACGGCGGTGTAATTCCAGGTGGGTACGCCTGTTCCTTCGTACCATGTCGGTGAAACGTAGGCATGTGCGCCTTGGAACATCGCTAACACCTGCGGATTTGCGGCCAAGTGCTGCCATTGTGGGTTAGCTTTGGCAAGATGCCCGGAAAGCGTCAGCGTTTCGCCCTGTTCCAGCAAAAACGGGATGTGGCTGGCACAGGGAACGCCTGCGTCAACCGTGACCAGCGTGCCGAAGGCGTGGGCAGCGATGAAGTGCAAGATTTCGGCTTGGTCGTGTTCGGCAAAGTATTTGGGAATGTGCATATTGACTACTCCCCACGGCTAAAGCCGGGGGATTCCTAATTCACCGAGAACAGGACGACGACACCGAAATGCCATCGCCACTAACATTCTCTCCAAAGGCTAACACCGCCAGCCCGGCGGCTAAAATGTTACGTGCTGCATTCACGTCACGGTCGTGGGTTGTGCCGCATTCGGGGCACTCCCACGATCGCACGTCCAGCGGCATGTTTTCTTTCACGAACCCACAGCAGGAACAGCGTTTAGTGGACGGGAAGAATCTCCCTATCTCAACGTATGTCCTCCCGTACCAGCCAGCTTTGTACGCAAGCTGGCGAGTGAACTCACCCCAACTTGCATCCGCAATGTGCTTGGCTAACGTTGGGTTCTTAATCATGTTCTTCACGGCGAGGTTTTCAGCACAAACCACTTGGTTCTCGTTAATCAGTTTGCGGGACAACTTGTGTGTCAAGTCCCGATAGATCATATACTTTCTTTTTGAATAAATCTGGCTTCTTTTTCTGCCATTCCTTGAGTGCTTGAATAGGGGTTTTGTATCCCAGTGCTTTCTGGGGAATGCAGTGGTTGTAGAGCCGTTCATAATGTTTGATCGCGTCAGCCAATTCATTGGATGAGGCGAAACGGGTGGTTTGCAACAAGTCGCTGATACGTCCGTTGAAGCGTTCTACCATGCCGTTGGTTTGGGGGTGGCGTGGCTTGGTGAGGCGGTGTTCAGCCTTGATGCGCTCACAGGCTTTGTCGAATTTATGCTTGCCTGTGGGGTCACGTTCCCCTTTACGGGTAAAGCGGTCGGTGAATTCCTTCCCATTGTCGGTCAGCACGTATTGCACCTTGATGGGGAAGCGCTGCTCTACTTTACCCAAAAAATCCGCTGTACTGGCAGCCGCTTTGTCGGGGTAAATGGCAAGGCACACCATACGACTGGCACGGTCGATGGCGACATACAGGTATTGGTGTTCCTTTTCGTCGGGCATCTTCGGCAAGTATTTGATGTCAATATGGATATAGCCGGGTTCGTAGTCCTTGAACACCTTTTTCGGTGGCGGCTCCTCGCCATACAGTTCCCGCTTCATTACCGCCAGGTTGGCGATCCCATGACGACGCAGGCAGCGGTCTATACCCGAACGGCTGGCGGCGGCATTGATATATTCTTTGGTGATGTGGGTCAGGTCATCCAGCGACAGCAGCAGGGTCTTACGTAGCTCCACCACCAACCATTCCTGTACCTCAGTCAGCGTGGTGTGCAGCGTATCGGGACGGTGCGATTTGTCGGTCATCTCCTCACGGTTCTGCCATTTGCGGATCGTCAGGCGGCTGACATTGTATTGTTTCGCCAGTTCTGCTTGTGTGAGCGGCGATGCCTTGATTTCACTCCGTAATTTCGGGGTTGTCCGTGCTTCGGGATGCAGTTTCATGTACGCTTTGCCTTGTAGCCATGGGTGGATAAGATGCCTTCAAGGATAGCCCGTGCTTTGAATAATGGGTAGCTCCTTGAGGGAATATGATCCCATGGGACATGACAAATCAGCAAACGGGATGTTCAGTTCGCCGGGAAGTATTACCTAGTGTCCCCGAATCCCCAATCGCCTAATGGATCACAAAAACGGATTATCCACCGCATCCCCCGCTGCAAGGGTAATGTGATCCGGCAACGTCCCGCTGGCTTGCTCCGCCTGCAATACTGCCACCATGCCGTCCAGCATGGCTTGCAGTTTCAGCGCCAATTCCAGCCCGGCAGCATCGTGGGTAATATCGAGGCTGCCATACAGCGATACCCGATCCAGCCGGTTTTCAATATTCAGCTCGTTTAATATGCGGGTTTCCGCTTCGTTCTTGAAAAAGTCCATCAGGGTTAACTCAGGGTTGCGGCAAGGCCATCAGGCTATTTTTGCTGAATTGACTAATGCTGGGGAAAGGGTCTATCCCTGCCGTTTGCGTCAATTCAGCGATACTCAGCATCTTATAGTTTTTGGTAGCATCATTGGCGACCCAATACGCCCCACTTTCGCCCGTATTCGCGTCGTAAACCGCTTTGAAATAGCTGGTGGGAACCAATACCCGGTCATTGATGCGCTGGAGTGATGCACCCGCGAAAATAGCACCGGAAACCACATACAATTCACCGCGTTGCATCGCCAGATCGCGGGTTTTTGACTCAATGCTCGACCACAAACCACGGTTGTTGGTGGGGTTTTGCGGTGTCATGTTTGCGAGGGAAAAGCTTTCGCTCATGGCTTCGACCGAAGGCATATCGGCTGCTGGGGCAAGGTGTCCACGGTCATAGCCAGAGCCTGCGTAATCCGCCAGTTCGGCACGCTCGTCTTCGGGCAAGGACTTTTCAGCGTGGAAATTGTCTTTGCGGTCAATATTCATCAATAACCCGGCGTAGGTCAGGTGTTCACTGGCCCACAATGGCGTGCGCGTCACCCCTGAATGCAATACAGAATAAGCCGAGAAACATAATGGTCGGGTTTTCGCGGCCAGTTTGGTATTGGTAAGTTCAGGCTGCGTACCGTCAACGTATTGCGCCGCACAAGCGACATCAGAAGAAGCTGCACCCGAACCAATGGCTGTTGTGGCAGGCGTAGTCGGCGTATTGATGCCACTGGTGCCGGTCGACGCACACGCCGTCAAGGTGGACAGGATAAACAGCGTGGCAAGTGCTTGGGTCACGGGGCTTGGTTTCAAAGTGAATTCCTTAATGCAAACGGATTAAGCAAGCATTGTAGGGGTCTATCACGGTAACACCAAGTACTGACTACAGCGTTTCAATATGCCCCGCCACATCCGCAAACCACGGCACAAGGCTGGCAACCAGCGGTTCGCGGCTCGCCCAGTCAGCGGCACGCGCACAAAGCTGCTGTGCTTGTGGCAAGGTAACGCCGATGTAATCGTAATCGAGGATTTCCTGCCTATCCCACCAGCCTTCTTCGCCCTGCTGCTTATGCAAAATCAGCCCCAAGCGGGCAGTGCAATGCAGCACACCCGCCACCGCCGCGTAGCGATGCGCCACTTCGGGCGGTGCGCCGTCGGCAAATAACGGCACAAACTCCGTCAATAAGGCTTGTTCGGTAGTGCTGCAAAACGGCACACTTTCATCGCACAATAGCCACACCAGATCGTCCAACCGATTACGCGCCCCGCAATGTTCCCAATCAAACCATGACACCTTGCCTGTTGGATCCACCATCGCATTACCGGGGCGGGCATCCCATTTCACCAAGCGTGGCTTGAGGGGAAGCAAAATGTCTTGAAGAGACGCTTTATCCAGCGCTGGTACGGGGATGTCAAAGGCATCGCCGATTTTGCGCAATTGGCGGATATGGCGGGCAATCCAGTCTTCTTCGCCGCCGATAACGGGAACGGCTTGATCAATCCCCGCCTGTGCAGCGGCAAGGTGAATCTGATGCAAACTGGACAAAGCACTGGCTAGCAAGGTGTAGCGGGGGGCAGCCTCTGCTCCAGCCAGCAAAGTAGATAAACGTTCCCCCGCTAAGGTTTCCTGAAGCATTACAATGCCATTAAAAAACAGCACGTTGGGAACAGGGGCTGCGTATTGATTCAAATGATGCAAAACACGCTCTTCCAGCCGCGCCCGCCCGGTTTCGCCCCGAAAACTCGCAATGGCGGTTCTGCCGTCTTCCCAACGCACCAAACAGGCGCTACGGTCTGCACCACCCGGAAAGGTGATGTCACTGACACGCCCACCCAGATTTTCTTCACACAAGCGGGCAAGGTTATCGCAAAAATACGGGCGATCCTGCCATTGTCGGGGCTGCGTTGGTGGTGTCGTGGTGGCGCTATTTTTGAGAGGGTGTGGCGCAATATTGCCTGACCAGAATTGACAGGGCGTCTCACGGTAACCTGCAAGGTAATCGGGAAAGTGGGTAGAAAGATCACTCATGATCAAGTTCCTATAAAGGAAGAAGGGGGACGTTCCCCCTCCTTCCATTAGGCAAGTCTGTTATTTGCACTTGCTGCTTGACTTGGAGCCGGAGCCAGCTTTAGAGCTAGAACCGGAACCAGCTTTGCTGCTTGACTTGGAGCCTGAACCAGCTTTAGAGCTAGAACCGGAACCAGCTTTACTGCTCTTGCCTGAACCAGCTTTAGAGCTAGAACCGGAACCGCCTTTGCTACCACCGATGCTGCCGCATTGCTGCCCAGCAACATTGCCCCATGCAGAAGATGAGCCTTGCGGGCTGGATCCATTGCATGAAGATTGGCTACCGTTGCTGGAAGAACCCTGTGATGGGCTGGAAGTAATAGGTGCGCAAGCGCTGCTGCCTACATTTGAGATGCTAGTCATGATGTAAATTCCTTTTACATTGATTTAAAAAGTACTCGACTTCTGGAGTGCGTCCGGGTTCATCACCCTATCAACATCCATTGACAGGCACTCTGTCACCAAGCCAGTGTTACCAACCAATCAAAACAGGATGAACGTCAAAACATTGCCTACTAGCGGTCAATCAGCATAGGATACGGGCTTGAGTTTTTACCCGTATTCGCGTAAAGCCCCGTCCTTCAGGTCGGGGTTGTAAGCGTTTTTGGCTAACGTTTTCTTAATACCCGCCAGTGCATTAATCTGCACCACTGGCACGGTTTCTTGGTTGTCAGCAGCGGCTAAACGAGGCATCATGCCATCATGAATACCCCACTAACTACCCTCAAAACGCTATCGGTCAGAGTCCGCGACAAACACGCGGCGATCCTGTCACGCATGGCGTTTGAGGCGAATCAAGTGTGGAATGCTGCCAACGCTGAAACCGCCGATGGATGTTATATCCCCGTGCCGGAAGTGGGCTGGATACGCACTAACATCAGCGCCTTCGACCTGCAAAAGCAGCTCAAGGGCATCAAACAAGCACTCGGTTTCATCATCCACTCCACCACCGTTCAGGAAGTGATCGCCGTTCATGCCAAGTCCCGCAAGCAGTTCAAAAAAGACAAATTGCGCTGGCGAGTCAGTGGTGGTGCGAGACGCTCGTTAGGCTGGATCCCCTTCAAATCCGGTGCTGCCCAATGGAAAAATGGGCAAGTCCGTTTTGCTGGCTACCATTTCAAGGTGTGGGATAGCCACGGCTTGTCACAATATGCCTTTCGTGCGGGTTCATTCTCGGAGGATGCGCGGGGACGCTGGTATTTCAATGTGGTAGTCGAAGTCGCTGTAGAGAAAGCCAGCGGCACAGCCCATATTGGCATTGATTTAGGCTTGAAGGAAACCGCCACATGCAGCAATGGCGACAAGCTAGAACGCAGTGATTTCTACCGCAAACTCGAAGCCAAGTTAGGCATAGCTCAACGCGCCAACCAGAAAAAGCGTGTGAAAGCGATTCATGCCAAGATCAAAAATCGGCGTAAAGATGCGCTACACAAGTTCACCACCCAACTGGTGCGTGAGAATGAATTAATCGTTGTCGGCGATGTAAGCAGTTCCGCCCTGACCAAAACCAAGATGGCAAAAAGTGTCCTGGATGCAGGCTGGTTCATGCTGAAAACCCAACTGAAATACAAAGCGATGGCGCGGTCAGTGGTGTTTCTCGAAGTCAACGAAGCGTACAGTACCCAAGCCTGTTCGGATTGTGGAAGTATTTCCATCAATAGTCCGAAAGGTAGAACAGGACTTGGAATAAGGGAATGGTTATGTCCTGACTGTAGGACGCTGCATGATAGAGATGTCAATGCGGCTAGAAACCATCTCGCGGCTGGATATAGCCGTCTCGCAGGAGGAATCCCTGTCCTTTAGGGCGGGGGGGATGTCAAACTAACGACACAGGCCATGACAAAGCACGATGCCAGATGAACGCACTTTCCGTGATTATAAACACGAAGCAGCCGCTTGGATTACGCTAGCAACGGGCGAATATTATCCCGACATCCTGAGCGATGCTTGTCGCCCTTGAAAACAGCGCGGGCATTCCCGTACAAGACATCTGGCTAGACATGAAAGATGCCCATAACCAGAATATCCATATCACGGGTTATCCAACAGAAAAGAACCCTGATATGCTGGAACGTATTATTGAAGCATCCTCCAACCCCGGTGATCTCGTGCTGGATTGTTATGCTGGCTCTGGTACTACTTTGGCAAGCGCAGCAAGCCTTGGGCGACGCTGGATCGGGGTTGACCGTAGCGATGAGGCCATCAAAACCATGTTGCGCCGTTTTGAAGTGGGTACGGAACGTATGGGAGATTTTGTGAATACACCATCAAACACCCATACATTGCCGTTGTTTACAACCAGTAATACTGACTTTACGCTTTTTGTGGAAAAGAAATAATGGGTTTAGCCAAACGCATCATCCCCTGCCTTGACGTGGACAATGGTCGCGTCGTCAAAGGCGTGAATTTCGTCGACATCCGCGATGCTGGCGACCCGGTGGAAATCGCCGCCCGCTACAACCGTGAGGGCGCGGATGAAATCACTTTCCTCGACATCACCGCCAGTTCCGACAACCGCGATACCATCGTCCACATGGTGGAAGCGGTCGCCTCGCAGGTGTTCATCCCGCTGACCGTGGGTGGCGGCATCCGCAAGCCAGAAGACGTGCGCCGAATGCTGAATGCCGGAGCCGACAAGGTGGGCATCAACACAGCAGCCATCACCAACCCCGACTTGGTACGCGAGTGCAGCGACTATTTCGGCTCGCAATGCATCGTGGTCGCCATCGACGCCAAGCGTGTCAACGAACCCGGCGAACCCGACCGCTGGGAAGTCTTCACCCACGGCGGACGCAAGCGCACCGGTATTGATGCAGTTGCGTGGGCTGAAAAAATGGCACAGTTCGGCGCAGGTGAATTGCTGGTCACGAGTATGGATCGGGACGGCACCAAAGTTGGCTTCGATCTGGGGTTAACCCGCGCCATTACTGACCGGGTAAACATTCCCATGATTGCCTCGGGTGGTGTGGGTAATTTGCAGCACTTGGCAGATGGTGTGCTCAAGGGCGGGGCGGATGCGGTACTGGCCGCCAGCATCTTCCACTTTGGCGAATACACCGTCGGCGACGCCAAACGTTACATGGCGGCGCAAGGCATCGAGATGAGGCTGTAAAGAGAGGTTATAAGATTATGGCAGCACCCGCACAAGTCCAGGTTCGTTACATTCAGGAAGAAGACCGCATCCTGATGCGCATGAATACCCTCGCCGAAGAGGAATACCGCTTCTGGCTGACACACCGCTTTCTGGTACGCCTGTGGCCGGTGTTGCAGGAGGCGCTCATGTCATCCCCTGCGGTAAAACAGCACAGCGACATCCATTCCCGTCAGGCGATCATGGCGTTTGAACACGAGCAGGCGCAAAGCAAAGCCCAGTTCAACAACCCTTTCCGCGAAGCTGACAAGCTGCCACTGGGAAAAGACCCGCTACTGGTGTCCAAAGCCGGGTTCCGCCACCAAGCCAATGGCGCGTTACAACTTTCGCTGAAAAATGTCGCCGAAGAAGGCGTAGACCTTACCCTGACACACGACCTGCTACACTTGCTATGCAAGCTGCTGGACGATGCGGCGCAACAATCTGAATGGAAAATGTCGTCATTATTACCAAACATTACCGAAACACATTCACCCGTCGCCGCACACCAATTGAATTAGGTATACTGACCCCATGATGAACGATAGCGTACTCACTCAACTCGCCGAGGTGCTGGAAAGCCGCAAACAAGCGGAACCGGACAGTTCCTATGTTGCCAAGCTCTACGCCAAGGGTTTGGACAGCATCCTCAAAAAGATCGGCGAGGAAGCCACCGAAACTGTGATGGCCGCAAAAGACGGCGAAAAAGATAAAATTGTGTATGAAGTCGCGGATTTGTGGTTTCATACGCTGGTACTATTGGCGCAGCAGAACCTGCACCCCGACGATGTGCTGAAAGAACTCGCACGCCGCTTCGGTATGTCAGGTCTGGTGGAAAAAGCCAACCGCAACGATTAACTTCAAGGAGAAACGAAATGGGTTTAGGTGGCATCAGCCCTTGGTCATTATTACTGATTCTAGCTATCATTTTACTATTGTTCGGCACCAAACGCCTGCGCAACATGGGCAGCGACTTGGGTGAAACCTTCAAAAACTTCAAAAAGTCCATGAAAGACGGTGAAGCAGAAACAAGCAGCGAACAAGTGACTCAACAGCAACCACCACCCGGTGGGCGCGTGATCGACGCCGAAGCCAAAGAAAAAGACAAGGTTTAACCCTTTGACAACCGGTAAACGCCATGTTTGAAACCAGTTTCTTTGAAATGTTGCTGATAGGGGTTGTCGCCCTGCTGGTCATTGGTCCTGAGCGCTTGCCGGGGTTGGCGCGTAAGGCTGGGCGACTACTCGGCAAAGCAAAGGCATTCATTGCCACCACCCGCACCGACCTTGAACGTGAGTTGCGCACCGAAGAAATGCGCAGCATGTTGAACAAACAGGAAGATGAAATTCGCGCCCTGCGTGACCTGATGCAACAAAACACCACTGACGTTCGCCACAGCATCGAAGACGCCACCAAGCCACATGACGAAAAACACTAACCCTCCTTCCCCCGAAGGCGAGGAACTGGGTTTCCTCCAGCACCTGCTTGAGTTGCGTGACCGCCTGTTACACATGGTGTTGGCGATTGGAATTGTATTCCTGATCCTGATGCCATTCGCACAGGACTTATACAACCTGTTATCCGACCCATTGGTTCGGCACTTGCCCGCAGGCCAGAAACTGATTGCGGTTGGGGTAGCTTCCCCCTTCTTTATCCCTTACAAACTCGCCCTGATGGTGGCGTTTGTGCTGGCACTGCCTTACGTGCTTTACCAGTTGTGGGGTTTCATCGCCCCCGGCCTGTATCAGCATGAAAAGAAACTGGTAACACCGCTGCTGGTTTCCAGTGTTGCCTTATTTTATCTCGGCATGGCGTTTGCCTATTTCGTCGTGCTACCGATGATGTTCAGCATCCTGCCAAACTTCGCCCCCAGCAATGTCGATGTCACCCCCGATATTGCCGAATACCTCGATTTTGTGATGATGATGTTCATGGCCTTTGGTATTGGTTTTGAAATGCCCGTTGCCACCCTGCTGCTGATCAGCACCGGCATTGCCAGCCGCGAAACCCTGAAACAGTCACGCCCCTATGTCGTCGTGGGTGCATTTATTATTGGCATGTTCCTGACCCCGCCGGATGTCTTGTCACAAGTAATGTTGGCAGTACCGATGTGGTTACTGTTTGAAGTGGGCTTGCTCGCCAGTGTCCTGTTCGAGAAACAACTAAAACAGGCCAGTGCCGCAAGGGATGCCCGCGACATGGCGGAAGACCAACACGATATTAAGCCACCACCGCCACCTCCTGCTACATCCAGTGCCGCCACCACTACAACAGGCGCAACCTCGAATGACACTAGCGCATGGGAAAACGACCGGCACATTTTCGAGGAAACCACTCCGACACCATCCACTGACGATGAAGCTTTCCACCCCCTGACCGATGAGGAAATGGAAGCGGAGCTGGAGCGCATGGATGAGGAGTTCAAGCGTATGGAAGACAAGTTCCGCAAGGAAGAACAAGACAAGCAGGACAAAGGTAAATCAGACTGAGGAAGCATCCAACAGGTTGCTCTCACCGGGTTCCACCGGGTCAAACACATCACGGAAGCTGGCATAGCTGGCTCCCGTGAGTACCGGGATCAGCACCAGATAACCCAAGCCAAACACAAACGATGCCAGTATTCCCAACAATAGCGTCATAATGCCAAACAGCGTTAAGGGCACGATATTGCGCAAGCAAGCCAGCAAACTCGCGGATACCGCTTCCAGCGGTGCTTGCCCTTCAAACACCACCAAGGGCGTGGCATAGAAAAAAGCCATCAAAAACACCGTTACCAGTCCCACTTGCAGCAGTAAACCCAAGGGGAAAGATTCTGCCATCTGCGCTAGTGTCACTATCACACTGGTTTCACTGCCCGGCAAATACAGGGCTTTGAATATTTCTCCACTCAAGGGATACAACACCACAAACAATAACAATAAGCCTGCCACCATCATCGCCCCCAACAGCAGCAAGGGTTTGCTAAAACGCGGATCGTTGAAACCGAGCAAACCATCCTCAACCTGTGCCAATGCCCCGGTCAGGGATTTGTGCGCCGTCACCAGCAAGCCAACCAATAACAAGGGGATAAACAAGGCGATCAGCGGAATGCCTACAAACGGCAACATGCCTAGCAACATCACCGCCAGCAGGAATGTAATAGAGAGTGCCAAGCACGTCCCCAAGCTGGTTTTGAATGCGTACCAGCCCGCACCCAGCCAGATGAATGCACGGCGAAAATCAACCAACTGTATTTTCATGGGGTAGCCCTTTTCAGTAAAGTTATTGTTATTGCTATGATTAACCGATTACGTGATAGTTCATTTACTATCGTAAAAATATCTGAAAGTCAATTCCACAAGCAAAATTAACCGATTACCTGCTACAATGCGCGACTTCACGACGGACTGTATTAATGAGGGCAACCAGTGAGATCAAGACACCCAAACGTTCCACGCCGTAAAACCATTCTGGTCATTCTCGACGGCTTCGGGGTTAACCCGAGCAAACGTTTCAACGCGGTACATGAAGCCGATACACCCAATTTTGACCGCTATTTCGGGCAATATCCGCACACTACTTTGCAAGCCTCCGGGCGGGCAGTGGGTCTGCCGGACGGTCAAATGGGTAATTCCGAAGTCGGGCACATGACCATTGGCTGTGGCTCGGTCTTACGCCAGGATCTGGTGCGCATCGAAGACGCCATCGAAGACGGCAGTTTCTACAAAAACCATTCCCTGTTGAATGCGCTAAGTAGTGCCAAAGCTGATAAGCGCCCCTTGCACCTGTTGGGTCTGGTTTCCGATGGTGGTGTCCACAGCCACATGACGCACATCATCGCCTTGCTGAAAGCCTGCATGGAACACGGTGTCAAACCTGTGCTGCACGTCATTACCGATGGTCGTGATACTGCCCCCAAAATCGCCAAGCAATTCATTAAGCAAATCGAGAGCGTGATGGAAATGACGGGCGGCGAAATTGCTACCGTGACCGGGCGCTTTTACGCAATGGATCGTGATAACCGTTGGGAACGCACCCAACTGGCCTGGAATGCCATGGTGCGCGGTATGGGCACACCCGCCAGCAGTGCCTTGCAAGCCGTTGACGATGCTTACGCCGCCGGGGAAGCTGACGAATTCATCAAGCCGCGCATTATGCCGAATGCCGAACTCATCCAGAGCAATGACACGGTATTGTTCTTCAACTTCCGCAATGACCGCCCGCGTCAGATGGCCAAAGCCTTGGCGGATGAAAACTTCAGTGATTTCAACCGGGGTGATTTCGAGTCAGTATCGCTCACCACCATGACCGAATATGACAAGCGCCTGCTGGCTCCGGTTATTTTCTCACCGGAACGCCCTGCCACCAATCTGGCGCAAACCATCAGCCTCGCTGGTTTGAAGCAACTGCATTGTGCGGAAACCGAAAAATACGCCCACGTCACCTTCTTCTTCAATGGCGGGCGCGAACGCACTTACGCGGGTGAAGAGCGCATTGTGATCCCTTCCCCCCATGTGGAAACTTACGACGAACAACCCGAAATGAGCGCCAAGGAAGTTGCCGATACCATTATCAACGCGATTGAACACAACAAATACTGCTTCATCGTGGTGAATTTCGCCAACGGCGACATGGTAGGCCACACCGCCGTGCCGGGTGCGGTCATCAAAGCGGTAGAAGCACTCGACCGTGAGGTTGGGCGTGTGCTGGATAGCGCCGTTGCCCATGAGTATTCCGTGATCCTGACGGCTGACCACGGCAACTGTGACGAATACATTGACCCCTTAAGCGGCGAACCCAATACCCAGCACACCGTTTACCCCGTTCCTTGCCTGATTATGGACAAATCCAACTGGCGCTTGTCCACCGAAGGCGGCTTAAGTAACCTCGCCCCCACCGTGCTGCAATTGATGGGCTTGCCCAAACCAGACGGAATGCGCGGTAAATCCCTGCTGCTGGAAGAACTCCCCAAAGGCCAGAGCGGCGGCGGAGCCTATTAAGCATGGAAATACTCGTCAACGGAACCCCGCACCTCATCGCGGAAGGCACGACAGTGGCGCAATTGCTGGTCATTCTTGACTTGCAAGGCAAGCGTCTGGCTATGGAAGTCAATCAAGAACTGGTGCCGCGCAGCCAATTTGACAACGTTATCCTCCAGCCTCAGGATACGGTTGAAATCGTCCACGCCATCGGCGGCGGCTAAACAAGGAAGCACCCATTATGCAAAATGACACCCTCACCATTGCAGGCAAGGCATATTCTTCACGCCTGTTAGTCGGCACTGGCAAATACAAAGACCTAGCAGAAACCAAAGCCGCCACGGAAGCCAGTGGTGCGCAAATCATCACCGTTGCCATCCGCCGTACCAATATCGGCCAGAACAAGGATGAACCCAACCTGCTCGATGTCATCCCGCTCGACCAATACACCCTGCTGCCGAATACCGCAGGCTGTTACAACGTCGACGACGCCGTGCGCACCTGCCGCTTGGCACGCGAACTGCTCAACGGCCACAATCTGGTCAAGCTGGAAGTGCTCGGCGATGTCAAAACCCTCTACCCAGACACCATCCAGACCCTGAAAGCGGCTGAAATTCTGGTAAAAGACGGCTTCGACGTGATGGTTTACACCAGCGATGACCCGCTGATTGCCCGCCAACTCGAAGAAATCGGCTGTGTTGCCGTTATGCCGCTGGCCGCACCGATTGGTTCTGGCCTTGGCATCCGCAACCCGTACAATATCCTAGAAATCATTGAAAATGCCAAAGTGCCGATCATTGTCGATGCAGGTGTCGGCACTGCTTCCGACGCAGCGATTGCGATGGAAATGGGTTGCCACGGCGTGCTGATGAACACTGCGATTGCCGGTGCGAAAAACCCAGTGCTGATGGCTTCCGCGATGAAAAAGGCCATTGAAGCCGGGCGTGAAGCCTTCTTGGCAGGGCGGATGCCGCGTAAGCGTTACGCATCCGCGTCTTCCCCGCTGGAAGGTACGTTTTTCTAAGCAACGGGCAGTATCATGGAATCAGCAGAACACCCACGTACCATTAAAAGTTTCGTCTTGCGCCAAGGTCGCCGCACCAAGGCGCAGGAAGAAGCCCTGACCAACCTATGGCCAGTCTTCGGGATTGAAACCGCCGACACGCCACTGGATTTCCCCAGCCTGTTCGGGCGGATTGCCCCGGTGACGCTGGAAATCGGCTTTGGCAATGGTGATTCCCTCGCACAAATGGCACGCGCCGCGCCGGAACGTGACTTCATCGGCATTGAAGTTCACACCCCCGGCGTCGGGCATTTGCTGAAACTGATCAGCGAACAAGGCTTGCAAAACCTGCGCCTGCTGAATTCGGATGCGGTCGAGATCCTGCAAAAGCGCATCCCGCTGAACTCATTGGAGCGGGTGCAACTGTTCTTCCCCGACCCTTGGCACAAAAGCAAGCACAATAAACGCCGCATCGTGCAAGCGCCCTTCGTCAGCCTGCTGGCCTCGCGGATGCAAACCGGCGGTGTATTCCACATGGCCACTGATTGGGAAAACTACGCCGTCCACATGGCTGAGGTCATGCAAACCAGCCCCGACTTTGTTAATCTTGCGCCGGAACCGCCTTACGCACCGCGCCCTGATACCCGCCCCCTGACTAAATTTGAGAATCGGGGCTTAAAACTGGGGCATGGCGTCTGGGATTTACTCTACAAGAAAATAACCTAACGGCATCAAGACCATGACAGCAGAAACCTATATCCTCACCGTCACTTGCCCGGCGAAAACCGGCATTGTCGCCGCCATCACCGGCTTTCTGGCGGAATCGCAGTGCTACATCACCGAAATGTCGCAATACGATGATGAAATGACCCAACGGTTTTTCTGCCGCATCATGTTCCGCCCCGCTGCGGCGTTATCGCCTGAAATCGACGCACTGCGCCAGCAATTTACAGCGATTGCCAGCAACTTCGCGATGGAATGGCACATTACCAACGCCACCCGTGCGACTCGCGTCATCCTGATGGTATCCAAAGCCGACCACTGTCTGGTGGACTTGCTGTACCGCAAAAACAAGGGCGACCTGAACATGAACGTGGTCTGCGTGGTCTCCAACCACATGGAGTTGCGCTCGCTGGTAGAACGTGAAGGCATCCGCTTCATCTGCCTGCCCGTCGACAAAACCAACAAAGCCGAACAGGAAGCCCGCATGTTGGAAATCGTCGCCGACACCCAAGCCGAATTGGTCGTGCTGGCGCGTTACATGCAAATCCTGTCCGACGACACCTGTCGCAAACTCACCGGCAAATGCATCAATATCCACCACTCCTTCCTGCCTGGCTTCAAGGGCGCACGCCCTTACCACCAAGCCTATGATCGAGGCGTGAAACTGATCGGTGCAACCGCGCATTACGTAACCTCCGACCTTGACGAAGGCCCCATCATTGAACAATCCGTCGAGCGCGTCGACCACAGCTACCAGCCGGAAGCCCTCGCCGCCCTCGGTCGCGATCTGGAAAACAGCGCCCTCGCCAAAGCCGTGCGCTTGCACATCGAACGCCGCGTGTTCATGGATGGCAATAAAACCGTGGTATTCAAATAAGCCCTAACGCTTAATAAATATCCCGCTGGTAACGTCGCTCGCCTATCCATTGTTCCAGCAAGGCAGCGGCGGCACTGGCAGTCAGCCCACCCTGCTCTGCCACAATGTCGAGCAAAGCTTGATGTACATCCTTCGCCATGCCGTGCATATCACCACACACGTACACGTGCGCCCCGGCTTGCAACCACTGATACACCTCACGCGCTGCTTCGCGTAGCCGATGTTGCACATACTGCTTTTCCGCCTGATCCCGCGAAAACGCGACGCTCAGGCGTTCCAGCGTGCCATTGGCCAGCAATTGCTGCCATTCGGTTTGGTACAGAAAATCACTGCGGAAACGTTGCTCCCCAAAAAACAACCACGTTTTGCCACGCAGCCCCTGCACCTCACGTTCCAGCAAGAAACTGCGGAAAGGTGCCACACCTGTACCCGCCCCAATCATGATCAGCGGTGTCTCCGAGTCCGTCGGTAACTTGAAATGCGGATTCGCCAACCAATGCACTGCCACCGCATCACCACTTTGCAAGCCCGCTAACGCATTGGATGCGGTTCCCCAATGGGTACGTCCCTGAAAATCGTAGCGTACCCGCTTGACCAGCAAATGCACCTCATCCGGGTGCGCGACAGGGCTGGAAGCAATCGAATATTGGCGTGCCTGCAAGGGGCGCAGCACATCCACCAGCGCTTGCGCCGCCAGCTTGCCGGGAAATTCGTGCAGCAAATCCGCCCAATCAGCCGCTGCCAGCCACGCTTGCAAGGCCGTTTTATCCTCTGCCGCCGCTTGTAATGCCGAGTGGGCAATCAACTTGGCATAGGCTTGCACTTGCCGCCGAGTCAGGTGGGAAAGTTCGTAATGCCCACGCAAAGCCTCTTGCAGCGTCCTTGTTTCGCCCCGCACCAGCACCGCATCACCGCCGTGCAAACCGCTGAGAGCCAAGACCTTCTCCACCAAATCCGGGGGGTTCGGCACGCTGACCGCCAGAATATCGCCGGGTTGGTAGTGGATACCAGAACCTTCCAGCGACAATTCCAGATGCAACACCTCTTTGGCGGAATCATCATCGGTTAACACCACCCGCCCCAGCACTTCAGCCTGAAACGGGTGTTCCGCCGTGTACGCTGGCGCAGACACAGGCGCAATCGCGGCTGCCAACGGGTTACGGGCAAAGTGAATGCTGTTATCGGCAGCAGCAGTGGGGGTTTTCTCCAGCACGGCCTGCTGCCACGTACTGGCTGTGGTGCTGAAATCCACATCGCAATCCACCCGCTCCAGTAAACGGGTTGCACCCAGTTCCGCCAGACGCTGATCCAATAACAGGCCGGTCTGGCAAAAATCCTCATAACTGCTGTCACCCAAGGCCAGCACGGCGTATTCCAACTTTTCCAAGCGTGGTGCACGCTCACTGTGCAGAAACTGGAAAAACGCACGGGCATCATCCGGCGGTTCACCATTGCCGTGGGTACTGATCACCAGAATCAGACGCTGTTCCTGCTTGAGTTGCTGTGGGCGATAGGTTTTCACATCG
The DNA here is from genome assembly GCF_017901135.1 of Thiothrix litoralis. Classification (NCBI taxonomy): domain Bacteria; kingdom Pseudomonadati; phylum Pseudomonadota; class Gammaproteobacteria; order Thiotrichales; family Thiotrichaceae; genus Thiothrix; species Thiothrix litoralis. The sequence continues at coordinate 3,824,376 of NZ_CP072801.1, forward strand.
TACAACGCCACCTCAGCAGTCTGGGCTTGCAAGCGGGCATACAACTGCTCGGCAACCCGCTTGCCGTTCCCCGTCTGACTACCGTAAAGGATGGTGGTTTTCAGGGTATGGGCGGCAATAGCAGGGGTCGGCAATGCCTGCTGGGTCGTTAAACCGGAGAGGTAACCGCTGACCCAAGCCAGTTGCGTGGGTGTGAGATCACGGACAGCACCGGATACTTGCTGGAATTGTTGTGGGCTTAGCAGCATGTGTGCCACTCCTTCAAAAGTGATGAATGCCGCCGAGTATCCATGAACCGTTAGAGCGAAAAAAGTGATATTATCTGATATGAATATCTTAAAAAGAGCTAATAAGGCCAATCAAAACAAAACGGATTAAACACTGCCCGTTGCCACAAACGATTACGCTCCACCTCTCCCATACCTGCTGCATCACAGGTTTCCTTCCAGTTTTGTTGGATGGTAGTAACCTGTTGGTCAATTTTTTCTTGCGCGGCTGCTGTTGTCAGTTGGAACACAGGACAAACAGACAAAACATTTGCTAGCGTTGAAAAGTTACCCTGAACACCACCGATTTGCATGGCTTGGGTCGCTTCACGCCCTGAACGCAGTTGTGGACAAAGGTCGTAGACAGGGGTGAGTTGCAAGGTTTTCCCATCCCAGAAAGCGGAATGGTTACGGGCATGATCATCCGTATTACCGATCAAAACGTTGAACACCAGGCGTTGAAAGAGCTCATGTAAGGTTGCCGTGGCGTCTGCAAATTGCTGGCGGATTAAGTCAGCAAAATCATGATAACTTGCATAGCGTGCTTCCATTTCATTCAGCCCTAACAGGCTCAGACCGCTCAACAAAAGACGGCGATAGGTCTGGCTGGCCTGGTGAATACGATCGAACCGCTCCACCAATAGCACATCCTTACCCATGACTGAAACCAATTGTGTATCAGCCACGCTTAACCCTACCTGCTTCGCCAGTTGCATAGCGACGTATTCAGCTTTCACGATGTCATAGTAATCCGTCGAAGTGCTGAACTTGGCAATGTAACTGTGCATTTCCGTCCTGATCAGTGCCTTGGGGCGTGCTCCGCCGACGCTGGTACCGTGACGTAGAGCAATATCCAGTTCAGGCGGTAATGGCTTACCCTTTTCGATCAGGTCTGCTGCCAATAGCAACTCCTGTAAATCAGCCTGTTGCGTCTGCCTCGGTTGGTAAACAGTGCCACTGTGCTGAAAATCCAACGCCCCGATTCGGTCGCTGCCAGACAATAACAAATAATCGAGCTCATCCGGGGTGAAACCCGTGTACTGATAACTGACAACCCGCCGCCCCCACGCATCCGGGGAGGCATCCCGTAGACAGGAATGGATGTTGTTCAGCCCCTCAGGTTGAAAAGTACCGCTGCGCAACGGTAGCTCAAACGCTGATAGCGCCATCGCATCTTCGCGTTCACGGTAGCTACGCCCATAGGTAAAGTGATGCAAGTTCCCCTGTTTGACAATACGTCCAGCAACGACGGGTTCAGCTTGTTGGGGTAGCCAAACCCAAACATAGGCATTATCAGCAGATTGTGACTTAGAAATCATCATCCAGCTCCACTTGCGGCACACGGGCGCGTTCTGGTAACAAACTGGTTAGCCCTGCAACCGTGGTGGATAAACGTTGCAAGTCACGACTGCTTTCCGCCAATAACGGAATACCCACAATAGCAGCCGCTTCAAATACCGTGCCGATAGCAACTTTGGCATCCCCTTTTTCGATAGCACTGATGGTCTGACGGCTCACGCCTAAACGTTCTGCCAAGTCTTGTTGCGGCATTTTACGTTCCAGCCGCGCCGCACGGATCATACCCGCAAAGACTTGCAGCACCGTTTGGGTACGGGTAGATAGACTGAGTAATTTTGCCATATATAACAGACTCAAACTGACTTAATGTTAATTATAGCAATCATTATGCGCAAGATGGAATCTTTTCACTTTCAATACCCCCTTTTAAACAAATCCATTTTCAAGATATTCATATCGAATTATATCGTTTTTTTCGCTTTAACGTTTCAGGGATACTGCGCCTCATCCACTTTCCATGAGGCACAAGACCATGACATTAACAACCGCACCGCTGCAAACCTTGCACGCCGATTTCCACGACCTGACGCTGGATGAAGCCCTGCTTGCCCTGCGCCAACGCTTCGACGGACGCATTGCTTTTTCCACCAGTCTGGGGCTGGAAGATCAGGTGATTACTGATGCCATCTTCCGTAACGATCTCGACATCGAGGTATTCACGCTGGATACCGGGCGCAATTTCAAAGAAACCTACGACACACTTGACGCAACCCGCACAAAATACGGCAAGCCGATCAAAGTGTTTTACCCGCAAACCGCCGCGATTGAGCATTACGTCACCCTCAAAGGCATCAACGCGCTTTACGAATCGGTCGGCAATCGCAAAGAATGCTGCACCATCCGCAAAATTGAACCGCTCAACCGCGCACTCACCGGTGCACAGGTATGGATCACGGGGTTACGGGCAACACAATCCAGTTTCCGTGCTGACATGGGTTTGTTTGAGCGCGATGAACAACGCGATCTGGTGAAATTCAACCCGCTGCTGAATACGACCACCGCGCAATTGTGGGGCTATATCCGCCAATACGACATCCCTTACAACAAGCTGCATGATGAGCTTTTCCCCAGTATTGGCTGCGCCCCCTGCACCCGCGCCGTGGCAATCGGCGAAGATGAACGCGCCGGGCGCTGGTGGTGGGAATCCCACAATCAGGAATGCGGCCTGCACGATGGCACACGCAACCCCTTGAAAAAGGCAGCCTAATGGAACATACAGCGACACCCAAACCCCTCAACACGCTTGCCCCCAACGGGTCTGCGGTCGAACACATCAAGGATAGCAGCAACTACTTGCGCGGCAATCTGGTGGACGATTTCCACAACCCGATCACCGGCGCGATCAGCGAAGACAATGTACAACTGGTGAAATTCCACGGCTCGTACATGCAGGATAACCGCGATGTGCGCCTGCATCGGCAGGATAAAAAGCTCGAACCGGCGTACTCCTTCATGATCCGCCTGCGGGTGGCGGGCGGCGATTTGAGCGCTGAGCAATGGGTCAAACTCGACGACATCAGCAACCGTTACGGCAATGGCACCTCGCGCATTACCACGCGCCAAGCCTTGCAATTTCACGGCATTATCAAGTTTGACATGAAGAACACCATCAAGGCGATGGATGCAGCTTTGCTGGACAGCATTGCCGGGTGTGGCGACGTGAACCGCAATGTGATGTGTACACCCGACCCCACGCTGTCGGCATTGCATGAGGAAGTGTTCCCGTGGGCGCAAAAGATCAGCGACCATTTGCTGCCGCGTTCGCGTGCCTACCACGAAATCTGGTTGGACGAGGAACAAGGCAAAACGCTGGTAGCAGGCGGTGAAGCGGAAGCAATCGAGCCGCTGTACGGCAAGCATTACCTGCCGCGCAAATTCAAGATTGCCATTGCGATTCCGCCATTCAACGACATGGATGTGTTCGCCAACGACATCGGCCTGATAGCGCTTGAACAAAACGGCAAACTGGCTGGTTTCAATGTCGCGGTCGGCGGCGGTTTGGGGTTTACGTTTGGGCGCGAGGATACTTACGCACGCTTGGCATCCACCATCGGTTTTTGCACGCCGGAACAAGTGTTGGACGTGTGTTTCCACACCGTGGCCATCCAGCGTGATTATGGCAATCGCCAAGACCGCAAACTGTCGCGTTTCAAATACACCCTCGACCGGCACGGGCTGGACTGGTTCAAGCGGGAGTTGAATACCCGTCTGGGGTTTGCACTGGGCAAAGTACGTCCGTTTGAATTTGAGACCACGGGCGACCGTTTCGGCTGGCGTTCCACCACCGATGGCTTATGGCACCTGGGTTTACGGCTGGAATACGGGCGCGTGCTGGATAATGACACCCATCACCTGAAAACAGCCTTGCGAGAAATCGCCGCGCAAAATATCTGCGGTTTTCGCATGACAGGCAACCAGAACCTGATCCTGACCGGAGTATCCGAAGAACACATCGGCACGGTGGAAAGTATTCTGCAAACGCACGGCTATGCCTCAGATGCCAGCCACTTATCCGGCTTGCGGCGTAACTCCATCGCCTGTGTGGCACTGAATACCTGCCCGCAAGCCATGGCCGAAGCCGAACGTTATTTGCCAGAACTGATCAGCAAACTGGAAGTGTCGCTGGATAAACACGGCTTGCGTCATGATGAAATCAAAATCCGCATGACCGGCTGCCCCAATGGATGCGGGCGTTCAGTGTTAGGTGAAATCGGCCTGATCGGCAAATCACCGGGGCGTTACAACCTTTATCTCGGTGCCAGCTTCAACGGTGATCGGCTCAACACGCTGTACCGCGAGAATCTGGATGAAGCCGCTATCCTCAACACACTGGATGGTTTGCTGGCTGAATTCGCCGCCAAACGCATCGAAAGTGAACCGTTTGGGGATTTTGTAGTACGCAAAGGCTACCTTGCCTCAAAGCACATCCAGTAGCTTTTTCTGCAAATCCTTGCCCTGTTTTTGTCCTTGGCGGGTATTAGCAATATCCTCATGCCAGCGATCAAACAGGGCACGCAGCTCCTCATGGGTTTGGCACTGGTCAATACTTCTTACCAAGGCAGTGGCGCCATACGAGCCACAAAACGCATTTAAGGTATTGATCATAAAATGCTTTGCCATGCCGAACGTCTTGGGATCAACGGTGGCCGGTAAGGGTCGGAAGATAGAAAGGGCTGTATTAGGCGCTTGCTTAGCCATGTCGGAACCCACGCTTGTTGGGGTACTGACCGGGGTAATATAACCACCTGTCTCCAAGAAAGTCAGAATACCCTCTAAGTCATTCACGCGCGGCAATGTCTTGAGATCTGCAAAGGTGCGTTTCCCATCAATGGAAATGAGCACCCAACGCTGGATCATCGCCAAGCCATTCGCTTTGGTTTCCACTTCCTCGACGCCTTTGGGGGTTTTAATAAAGACAGCAGTTGTCATTTTCTCCTCCTCTTAATCTTTTTATTAGATATTAACATCTAATTATATCGTTTTTTTAACTTAAGAAGTTCCCGGATACTACGCCGTATTCACGTTTACTCAGGATATAACGCCATGTTCCTCAACACACTCAAACCACAGCGGCGGCTTCTCAGCCACCTCGATTGGTTGGAAGCTGAAGCCATCCACATCCTACGCGAAGTAGCAGGGCAATGCAGTAATCCGGCTTTGCTGTTTTCCGGTGGCAAAGATTCGATCTGTCTGCTGCGTCTGGCGGAAAAAGCCTTCCGCCCCGGACGTTTCCCCTTTCCCTTGCTGCATATCGACACCGGGCATAATTACCCCGAAGTCATCGCCTTCCGTGACCGCAAAGCCGCTGACATCGGTGAACGCCTGATCGTGCGCTCCGTAGAAGACTCTATACTGCGCGGCACGGTCGTGCTCAAATCACCGACGGAATCGCGTAACAAGCACCAATCCGTCACCTTGTTGGAAGCCATTGAAGAACACGGTTTCGATGCCTGCATTGGCGGTGCACGCCGTGATGAGGAAAAAGCCCGCGCCAAAGAACGCATCATGAGCTTCCGCGACGAATTCGGGCAATGGGACCCGAAAAATCAGCGCCCGGAACTCTGGAACCTGTACAACGCCCGCAGCCATAAGGGTGAAAACATCCGCGCCTTCCCGATTTCCAACTGGACAGAGTTGGATGTGTGGCAATACATCGAGCGCGAAGGATTGGCATTACCCAGCATTTACTTTGCCCACACCCGCCCGATTGTGTACCGCCAAGGTTCGATCGTACCCGTGACCGACATTACCCCGGCGCAAGCGGGTGAGGAAATCATCGACCTGCAAGTACGCTTCCGTACTGTCGGCGACATTACCTGCACTGCACCCGTGATTTCTGATGCAGATTCAATTGAAAAAATCATTGCCGAAACCGCGACCACCACCCTTACCGAACGCGGCGCTACCCGGCTGGATGACCAAGCCTCCGAAGCCGCGATGGAACAACGTAAAAAAGAGGGCTATTTCTAATGACACATCCGCTTGAAGACCACGGCTTGTTGCGCCTGCTGACCTGCGGCAGTGTCGACGATGGTAAAAGTACCCTGATCGGGCGTTTGCTGTTCGATTCCAAAGCCATTTTGGCGGACACCTTGAGTGCCATCACCAAAACCTCGCAACGGCGCGGAATGCAGGAGGTTGACCTGTCGCTGCTCACCGATGGTTTGCAAGCCGAACGTGAACAGGGCATCACCATTGACGTGGCTTACCGCTATTTCAGCACCGGCACGCGCAAATTCATCATTGCCGATGCGCCGGGGCATGAGCAATACACCCGCAATATGGTGACGGCGGCTTCCACCGCCAACCTTGCGATCATTCTGGTGGATGCGCGGAAAGGTGTCTTAACCCAGACCCGGCGGCACTCGTATCTGGCGCATCTGCTGGGGATTCCGCATTTGCTGGTGGCGGTGAATAAAATGGATTTGGTGGATTACAGCCAGGCGCGTTTCGAGGAAATCCAGCGGGATTATCTGGATTTTGCCGAACAATTGGGTATCCGTGACGTGCAATTCATGCCGCTTTCCGCCCTCAATGGCGACATGGTGGTGGAGCGTGGCGACAAGCTGGATTGGTATCAAGGCCAAACACTCATGGATATTCTGGAAACCACGCCAAGTGCGCAAAAACGCCACGCAGCGGCGTTCCGTTTCCCCGTCCAGTACGTGTGCCGCCCGCAGGATGCCAGCAATCCACAGTTGCATGATTACCGGGGCTTCATGGGGCGAGTGGAATCCGGCAGCCTGAGTGTGGGCGAGCGTGTGACGGTATTGCCCTCCGGCCTTTCTAGCACGGTCAAAGCGCTTGAATTGGGTGGAACACCGTTAACCACAGCGGAAACCGAACAATCCGTCACCGTATTATTGGCGGATGAAATCGACATTTCACGCGGCGATATGCTGGTGAAAGCCACTGACTTGCCCACGCAGACCAAGCAACTGAACGCCACCGTCTGCTGGTTAGCGGAAAGCCCGCTGGATCGGGCGCGTACTTACCTGATCCGCCATACCACCCGCGACACCAAGGCCAAAGTCGCCGATATTGCCTGGCGCGTGGATGTGAATACGCTGGATAAGCAGCCAGTGAACCAGTTGGCGATGAATGACATTGCCAACGTCACCTTCAAGCTGGCACAACCGCTGTTTGTGGATGCGTATGCGGATAATCGTGGCACGGGTGCATTCATCGTGATTGATGAGAGCACGAATAATACAGTCGGTGCCGGAATGGTCGGCTAAAGGAGATCAAGCATGGGTTGGGAAGGGATTCTAGCGATTGGCTTGGTATTGGGCGTGTTGGGTTTTCTGGCGCTGTCGCGGATTTCCCCCGACCTGATCCTGATGGCCGCACTCATCATCCTGATGGTAAGCGGCGTACTCAAACCGGAAGAAGCCTTTGCGGGTTTTGCGAATACAGGATTAATGACGATTGCCGCGCTGTACATTGTGGCTGCGGGGTTACGGGAAACTGGCGCTATCCAGTGCATTACCCGGCGCTTGCTGGGGCAACCGTCGAGTGTGCGCGGGGCACAGTTCCGCATGTTATTGCCGACGGCGGCCTTGAGTGCTTTTTTGAACAATACCACGGTGGTGGCGATGTTGATTCCTGCCATTCAGGAATGGTGTCAACGTTTGAAAATCCCGCCTTCCAAACTGTTGTTACCCCTCAGTTATACCGCCATTCTGGGGGGAACTTGCACCCTAATCGGCACCAGCACCAATCTGGTGGTAAATGGCTTGCTGCAAAAAAGCGGGCACGAGGGCTTAGGCGTATTCGACATTAGCGGCGTGGGGCTGATCGTCTTATTGGTGGGTGGCGGCTTCCTGTTGCTCTTCGGCAATCGCCTGTTGCCCGACAGCGCGGGCGTAGCAGAAGGCTTGGACAAAGTGCGTGAATACCACGTCGAAATGATTGTCGAAGACGGGGCATTGCATGGGCAATCCTTATCCGTGGCGGGCTTGAGCAACCTCGGCTACGGTTATTTGGCAGAACTGGAACGCGCCGATGAAGTGACTCAAAGTCCGCCGGGGGATTTCATCCTGCAAGCGGGTGATCGGCTCTCGTTCATTGGCGCACCGCGTTGCGCCCACGAATTGCGCAGCATTCAGGGCTTGAAGCCTGCCAATGAAGACATCCACAAACTCGGTATTGTGCATTTCAGACGCCGCTTGGTGGAAGCCGTTATTGGCCCTGAATTCCCGTTTCTGGGGATGACTTTGCAAGAATGCGATTTCCTCGGCTCTTATCAGGCGGTGGTACTGTCCATTTCACGCGGCGGTGTCGATACCTTGCCTGACAAGGGCTTGAACGCCCATTTGCAAGTGGGCGATACCCTGTTGATGGAGGCGGGAAAAGAGTTCGCCAAACAGTACAGCTTCCGTAAGGATTTTCTGCTGGTCAGTGCGTTGGAAGATTCCAGCCCGCCCAATTTTCAGAAAGCCCAACTGGCACTGGGCATTTTAGCCGCAATGGTGGTGCTCAGTGCCTTGGAAATTATTCCCATTTTACAAGCAGCATGGCTGGCGGCAGGCGTGATGTTAGTCACCCGCTGCCTGAATGCGGGGTTAGCACGCCGTTCCATTGATTTTACGGTGTTAACGGTCGTCGGTGCTTCGTTTGCGCTGGGTGAGTCGATGGATAAAACCGGAGCTGCCCAATGGATTGCGGAAGGCTTGATGTCCGGTGGGCATCTCACCCCGCTGATGGCCTTAGTGATGGTTTATGTGATGACTTCGCTGTTTACCGAAGTTATTACCAACAATGCGGCCGCCGTGTTGATGTTCCCCATTTGCAGTGCCGTGTCGGAGCAGATGGGGGTGAATTTTATGCCGTTTGCGATTGCCATCATGTTTGCGGCTTCCGCCAGTTTCATGACGCCGATTGGCTACCAAACCAATTTGATGGTGTATGGGCCCGGCGGTTATCGGGTGATGGATTATTTGAAGATCGGTATTCCGATGAATATTCTGGCAGGGTGCGTATCCATTCCGGTGATATTGTGGTTTTGGCCATTGTAACGTTAGGGTTCTGTTGAGAAGCAGTGCTCTTCGTCAGCCTGCTGGCTGCACGGATGCAAACGGGCGGCGTAGGCATCACGAGCATGACCGCAGAAAACTGGGTCGCCAAAGCCGTGCACCTGCACATCGAACGCCGCGTATTCATGGATGGCAACAAAACCGTGGTATTCAAGTAGACCCGGAATGCCAAGATTTGCTCGGCTCAAAGCACATCCAGTAGCTTTTTCTGCAAATCCTTACCCTGTTTTTGCCCTTGGCGAGTATTGCCAATCTCCTCATGCCACTGCTCAAACAGGGCACGAAGTTCTTCATGGGTTTGGCAGTGGTCAATATTCCTCACCAGACTGGTTGCATCATAAGGCCCCTTAAAGGCATTTAAGGTATTGATCATAAAGTGCTTTGCCATGCTAAACGTCTTGGGGTCAAAGGTTGCAGGTAACGCACGAAAGAGAGAAAGGTTGGCGACGGGAGGGGCTAAATTGACGGGAGCCTTGACCGGGGTGATATAGCCGCCGGTTTCCAGCAAGACAAGGATGCCACTCAGGTCATTCACGCGCGGCAAGGTCTTGAGATCTTCAAAGGTACGCTTGCCATCAATGGAAATGAGCACCCAGCGCTGGATCATGGATAAGCCATTCGCTTTGGTTTCCACTTCCTCAACACCTTTGGGGGTTTTAATAAAGACAGCAGTTGGCATTTTTTCCTCCTCTTAATCTTTTTTAGATATTAATACGTAATTATATTGTTTTTTTAACTTAATAAGACTTGCGCATTGACGAATGGTGTAAAATCATGTCGAGCATCCTGAATCAAACCCGATAAGTAACCCTCTAAAAATGTTCGCGACCATGCGACCAATACGGTTATTGCCTATGTATTTGGAAGACGAAAAGATGTCTTTTTAAGCAGCTAACAGTGCTTCTTGATCCCTTTGGGATTGCCCGTTACTATACCGATGGCTGGGGTTCTTATGATTGGATGGCTCATCAACAAAGTGGAATTCGGAATTGATATTCATGCTAAAACTCAGGTCTAACCCACTACCGGTTTTTTTTCCTTATCCCCCTGTGCAGCATTTGCTGTTAGTGTTACTGATTGCTGTGACGGGCATGGGCGTGGCGCACGCCAATGAACCGGCATGGCACAAGGTGGTTTATCAGGTTCCAGTGGCGGAATCTCCGCTGACCCATCTGGCACACAAGCACCACGAGCTGTTTGCCTTTTTTGTGAAAAATGCCTTGCACGGGAAGGGCAAAAAGGATTTTGAAGCGGTTAGCCAGCGCGTCAAAAACAAAATCATGTGGCGCAATGGCAGCGGTACGAACATTTACCATGAGGCTTTCGTGCGCTCTTACCCGTTCGCCGCCACGGTGGATTTGCAGGGAATGCCCGACAGCATCCTGCTGATCGCGTATCTGGAATCGCAGTGGCACGGTAAAAAGGGTAAAAAATCGGCCGATTACGGCTACTGGCAGCTCACACCGGAGGTGTTGAAGGAAATCCAGTCGCTGGATTACGTGCCTGCTATCCTCAAAACCACCCATATCAACAAATTGCGTGCCGATGCCAGCCTCAGCACGCAGGCGGCGCAAGTGCATTTGCACCGTTACCATTTCTATTTTGCCAATGTTGCCAAGTTTTCGGAAAGTGATGCGTGGTTACTGACCTTTACGGCCTTCAACTGGGGGGCGGGCAATGTGAAACGCATGATCGCTGACATGGAAAGCGAAGGTGTTGAAGCCAACTTTGCCAATTTCTACCACCGTTTGTACGCCGCCCACCAAGCTAATCCCGGCGATGTATCGCTACGGGCAGCGACGGAGTACGTGCCGAGCTTGTGGAATATCGCGCAGTTGATTGGGGCTGACAAATAGCGATAGTCCGTTCAATACAGCAGGAAAGGCTGGCGGGTTACTTCCCATGCCTGTTCATCTGGCACGGTCAGCGCATCCAGATCAGCGGGCACGGCTTGCGCATCATCCACCCATTCGCGCAGTAGCGGCGAGCCGTTGATAACGTCGATGGGTAGCTTGCCGAAAGCGTATTCGTAAGGGAAGTCGCGCCAGAGGGCGTAGTCGGGGTAGAGCTGGCGAATCGCTTTGAAGGCCAGCGCTTGGACACGCCACGGGCGGAAGGCAGCATGATCGTAATGGGGCGCTTCGACGTGGATTTGCACTCCGGCACACAGTTTGCCCGCGTGCTTGTGGAAGGTCGGCTCAAACCAGCATTCGCGCAGGATACAGCCTTGCAACCAGTGTGGGGCAAGCGCTTGCATGGTGTGGATCACGGCGCGGGCATCAATGTCGGGTGCGCCGAACAGTTCCAGCGGTCGAGTGGTGCCGCGCCCTTCGGAGAGGCTTGTGCCTTCGAGCATCACGGTTCCGGCGTAACAGCGTGCCATCGACAGGTTAGGGGCGTTGGGGCTGGGATTGACCCATTCGCGCCTTCCCAGCGGCCAGCCGTAGCCGGGGGCGTTGTTCGGTCGCCAGCTTTCCATGCCAATCACGCGGTATTCGAGATTGAGCTTGAGTGCATGGATGAACCACAGGCCGAGTTCGCCCATGGTTAAGCCGTGGCGCATGGGCATGGCTCCCGCGCCGACGAAACTTTCCCAGCCCGCCCGCAAGGTTAAACCTTCCACCGGGCGGCCTGCCGGGTTGGGGCGATCCAGCACCCACACGGATTTACCGTGTTGTGTGGCGGCTTCCAGCACGTAGCGCAGGGTGGTAATGAAGGTGTAAATGCGGCAGCCCAAATCCTGTAAGTCCACCAGCAGCACGTCAAAGGTATCCATCATCGCATCGGTGGGGCGGCGCACTTCGCCATACAAGCTGAAAATCGGGATGCCGTGCTGCGGGTCGATGACGTCGGGCGATTCCATCATATTGTCCTGCTTGTCGCCTTTGATGCCGTGTTGGGGGCCAAAAGCAGCGCTCAGGGTGATGTCAGGCAAGGCTGCGATAGCGTCTAGCGCGTGTGTCAGGTCGGGCGTGACGGAAGCAGGGTGGGCAAGCAGGGCAATACGTTTGCCAGCGAGTGGGGTGCGCAAAGTGGTGTCTTCGAGGAAGCGGTCAAGGCCAAATTTCATGTGTAAATCCATCACGATGGTGAAAATCCGGGTGTTCAGTAGGATGATACAACGACCAGTATGATTTTTCGCCTGTTATGGTTTCGATGACGGCAGTCAGGGCTAGCTGCAAGGGTTTTTCTTGCGGGTTTGGGGGGAAAGCGGCAGTGGGGATGATGGCTTGGCAGTCAGGAAGTGAGGAAACATGCCCCGTCCACGCCAACCTCTCCCGATAGCCGCTGAAGGCATACGCCGCCCATTGGCGCGACGGCGAAAAATTGAATTCGTGATAGCGGCTGTCACCCTGCACACCGATGAATGCCTCGAAGCAGGTGTGTTGCCACAAGCCATCGGTCGCTGCCGGGGCTTGCAGGGCGGGGATGCGGATGTGTGCCAGATCACCGCGCAGGATGTATTGCAGGTGCAAGCTGCCGTCCACCCCGCGTTTCAGTGTGACTTGTAGCGAATGCACCGCTGTGCAAGGTGTCGCCGGGTGGCAATGCAACGTCAGTAAGGTCATCTCTCAGGCGAAGTCGAGTGCGCCACCTTTGTCCTGATGCATTTTCAGGAAGCGGGCAGTGATCATGTCCATCGTGGCAATGTGTTGTTGCAACCAGGCGGGCAAGTCGGTTTCGAGGTATTGGCGCAAGGCGGGCAGGTCGCGGCTGGTTTTCCAGTGGTCGAAGGCGGCTTTCATGCCTGCCAGTGCGATGTCGTGTTCTTCCTTGTGTACCGGGTATGGCGGGAAGTTGATCAGTAGCATATTGCGGTTTTCTTGCTCGAAGTGCGCGGTGGTGTGGTGGATTAACGCATCCAGCCGGGCGTCGATGAGTGGCGCATCAGGTTGCGCTTGCGCAAGCAGGGCGTAAATGTCATTGAGCATGACCCGTTCTTCCTCGTGCACTTGCGTCATGGCGGGGATTTCCATGGGCATGAAGGTATTGGCGTCGATTTGCATGGGCATGGGTGACAGTACCGTAAAATTCCAGAAAAAAGTGCCGCAAAGTGTGTAACAGGCCGCTGGTAATTGCAATTGTCCTTGCTGTCGTGCTTTGTGCTGCGCCCGTTAGTGTAAAGTGCTGACACTTACTGATACGCAAATGCAGAATATGGCATTATTTCGCGTGTTCGCTTGCAACATTGTCGACATTTAATGATAATTCGCAATCTTTAGCGTCTGCTTAGGGTGCGGGCGCATTTCTCCTCAAGAGCGTTGTTGCAGCACATGAAAATCAGTAAAGGTCTGGATTTACCCATCGCGGGAAAGCCGGAACAAGCGGTTTATGCACATCCTGCCCCCCAGACGGTTGCCGTATTGGGGCGAGACTTCCACGACTTGCGCCCCGCGTTGCAGGTTCAGGAAGGGGATCGGGTAAAACGTGGACAAGTCCTGTTCACTGACCGCAAGAGTCCGGGCGTAAATTTCACCTCACCGGGCGGCGGTGTGGTCAAAAAGATTAACCGGGGGGCGAAACGGGTGTTGAACTCGGTCGTCATTGCGCTGGATGATGATGAAGAAGACATTACCTTCCCCGCTTATACCCCCGCACAATTGTCGACTCTCGATGCCGCTACTATTCGGCAGCAATTGCTGGATTCCGGGCAGTGGATTGCCTTCCGTACTCGCCCTTACAGCAAAGTTCCTAAAGCTGACAGTACACCCGCTTCCATTTTCGTCACCGCTATCGATACTTATGCGATGGCTGCCGACCCGATGGTGGTTATCAGTGAGGAACGCGAAGCCTTCCAGCAAGGTTTGCAACTGCTGAGCAAGCTGGCGCCTAAGGTATTCGTCAATTACAAGGACGGTGCGGACATACCGCGTTTTGAAGCCAGTAATGTGACCTACACCGGCTTTGCGGGGCTGCATCCGGCAGGTTTGCCGGGTACGCACATCCACTTCCTTGACCCAGTAAGCGAGCACAAAACCGTGTGGCATATCGGCCATCAGGATGTGATTGCTATTGGCAAACTGTTTACCACCGGTAAGCTGTACGTGAATCGCATTATTTCCCTGGCGGGACCCACGGTGCTGAAGCCGCGTCTGATTCGTACCCGCATGGGAGCGAGCACGGATGATATTGTGGATGGGCAACTGGATTGCCAAGCTTGCCGCGTCATCGCCGGTTCTTTGCTGTCGGGTTTCCGTGCAGCGGGCTGGAGTGCGTATCTGGGGCGTTACACCGTACAAGTGGCGGTGGTGGCGGAAGGCCAGTCGCGTGTGTTTATGCACTGGTTGAATCCGCTGCTAAAACAGTTTTCCCTGTTTAATGTGTTCTTGCGCCCCAGTTTGCGCGGTCAGTCTTTTGCCATGACCACCACGCAGAATGGTAGCCATCGGGCAATGGTGCCGCTGGGCAATTACGAGGAAGTGATGCCGCTGGATATTTTGCCGACGCAATTGCTGCGTTCCTTGCTAGTACGTGACACGGTGATGGCGCAACAGCTTGGTGCGTTGGAACTGGATGAGGACGACCTCGCGCTGTGTACGTTTGTGTGCCACAGCAAATACGAATACGGCCCCGCCTTGCGCGAATGCCTGCGAATGCTGGAAAAGGGGGAGTAACCATGTCAGATAAACTGCGCCGCTTACTGGATAAGGTCGAACCCAAGTTCGCCCGTGGCGGTAAATATCACAAGTACTACGGCCTGTTTGAAATGGTCGATACCCTGTTGTACAGCCCACCCAACCGTACTATCGGTGCGCCGCATGTGCGCGATGCACTCGACCTGAAACGGGTGATGGGGTATGTATGGCTAGCCACTTTCCCGGTGATGTTCATGGCTTGTTTCAATACAGGCTATCAAGCGAATCTGGCAATGCAAGGCATGGGGCTGGAACACGCGGAAGGCTGGCGTGGGGTGATCATGGATATGATCGGCTACGACCCGAAGAGCTTTTTCGATAACTTCTTTCACGGGTTACTGTATTTCCTGCCGGTGTACATGACCACCTTCATTGTGGGTGGGATCGCGGAAGTGGTGTTTGCGCTGGTGCGTGGGCATGAGGTCAACGAAGGTTTCTTTGTCACCTCGATTCTGTATTCCTTGATCCTGCCGCCGGACATTCCGTTGTGGATGGTGGGGATGGGTATCCTCTTCGGGGTTATTCTTGGTAAGGAAGTGTTCGGGGGTACGGGTAAAAACTTCATTAACCCGGCACTGGCAGGGCGTGCGTTCCTGTTCTTTGCTTACCCGGCCTTCATGTCCGGTGACTCGGTATGGGTGGCAGTGGATGGCTATTCCGGTGCAACCACCCTGGCAACCGCCGCGACCGGCGGTATGCAAGCCGTGGCAAACAGCGGGCTGAGCTGGTGGGATGCTTTCATCGGTATCGAACCCGGTTCTTTGGGTGAAACTTCGGCGCTGGCGATCTTTATTGGTGGGGCGTTCCTGTTGTTCACCAAAATTGCCAACTGGCGAATTGTGTCCGGGGTGATGTTCGGCATGATCATGACGACGATTATGTTCAATACCATTGGCAGTGACACCAACCCGATGTTTGCGATGCCGTGGTACTGGCATTTGGTCACGGGTGGGTTTGCATTCGGTATGATGTTCATGGCGACTGACCCGGTAACAGCGGCGCATACCGATAGCGGGCGCTGGTGGTACGGGGTGCTGATCGGCGTGATGGTTATCCTGATCCGTGTGGTCAACCCGGCGTTCCCGGAAGGCATGATGCTTGCCATCCTGTTTGCCAATATGTTTGCGCCGTTGATGGATTACGCGGTGATGAAAGCCAATATCAAGCGCCGCCTCAAGCGTCAGGCTGCTGGGGAGGCTAAATCATGAATAAGGTTCAGCAATTTCTGGCATTGCCCAATGACAGTAAGGTGAAAACCATTGGGGTTGCTTTGGTATTGTGTTTGGTGTGTTCCATTGCGGTATCCACGGCGGCGGTGGCTTTGAAGCCGGTACAGGATGTGAACAAGCTGCTGTACAAAAAACGCAATATCCTGCAAATCGCAGGCTTGGAGAAACCCGGTCAGTCGGTGGAAGAGGCTTTCAAACAAGTGGAAGCTAAAGTAGTCGATTTGCAAACCGGGCAATACGTGGATGGCATTGATCCTAATACCTTCGATGCGCGTGCGGCTTCGGTAGACCCCAAGCAAAACGTGGTGCTGACCAAGGAACAGGATATTGCCTCGATCAAGCGCCGCGCCAAATACGCCACGGTGTATCTGGTGAAAGACCCGCAAGGCAAGGTAGAAAAAGTCATCCTGCCGATCCACGGTTACGGTTTGTGGTCAACCTTGTACGGTTTCCTCGCACTGAAATCTGATGCGAATACCGTCGTGGGCATGGGGTTCTATGAACACGCTGAAACCCCCGGTCTGGGCGGTGAAGTCGATAATCCGGCATGGAAAGCCAAATGGCCGGGCAAGCAGGTTTTCAATGCTGACGGGCAAGTGGCCATTCGCGTCATGAAAGGTGCTGCTCCCGATGGCGACCCGAAAGCGTTACATGAAGTGGATGCGCTTTCCGGTGCAACCCTGACCAGCCGTGGGGTGGATAACCTGCTGCACTTCTGGTTGGGTGAGAACGGTTTTGGCCCTTACCTGCAACAATTCCGCACAAGTCTTCCGGGAGGTGCTTCATGAACAGTGCAGTCCGTAATGTGATTGCTAGCCCTTTGGTGGCGAATAATCCGATTACCTTGCAAATTCTGGGTATCTGTTCAGCACTGGCTGTCACCAGTTCCCTGAAAACCGCCTTGTTGATGGCGGCAGCGTTGACCACGGTCACGGCATTTTCGAATGCTTCCATCAGTGCCATTCGCCACCACATTCCTGGCAGTATCCGCATTATTGTACAGATGACCATCATTGCCTCGCTGGTGATTGTGGTTGACCAGTTGATGAAAGCTTATGCCTTTGATACGGCGAAACAGTTGTCGGTTTTCGTCGGCCTGATCATCACCAACTGTATCGTCATGGGGCGTGCTGAAGCTTACGCCATGCAGAACCCGGTGGGGATGAGTTTCCTCGATGGTATTGGCAATGGCTTGGGTTATAGCCTGATCCTGATCGTGGTGGCGGTGATTCGTGAGCTGTCCGGTTCTGGTTCTTTGCTGGGCTATGAAATCCTTGCGCTGACCAAGAACGGTGGCTGGTATGTGCCGAATGGCCTGATGCTGTTACCGCCTAGCGCCTTCTTTATCATCGGGATGTTGATCTGGATTATCCGCACCAAACACCCGGAACAGTGCGAAGTCCATGACTTCAAGATTCACGAGAAACATGGCTTGGGGAATCGTTGATATGGAAGCGTTATTAAGTCTATTCATCAAGTCCGTGTTCATTGAGAACATGGCACTGACCTTCTTTTTGGGGATGTGTACGTTCATCGCCATCTCCAAAAAGATCGAAACAGCGGTGGGTTTGGGGATTGCCGTGGTGATTGTGCAGGCGATTACCGTGCCTGCCAATAACCTGATCCTGAACGTATTTTTGAAAGATAGCGTCTTGTTGCAAGGGGTGGATCTGCGTTTCCTCGGCCTGATCAGTTATATCGCGGTGATTGCGGCGATTGTGCAGGTGCTGGAAATGGTGCTGGATAAATACGTGCCAGCCCTCTACCAAGCCTTGGGGGTATTTTTACCCTTGATTACAGTGAACTGCGCGATTCTGGGCGGTACGCTGTTCATGGTGGAACGTGATTACACCTTCGTCGAAAGTGTGGTCTACGGTTTCGGCAGCGGCTTTAGCTGGATGTTGGCTATCGTGGTGCTCGCAGGTGTGCGTGAACGCCTCAAATACAGCGATGTCCCAGTCGGTTTACAAGGCTTGGGCATTATTTTCATTACCGTAGGGCTGATGTCGTTGGGCTTCATGTCCTTCTCAGGCATCCAGTTGTAGGAGTGGGGCAATGACAACCGTTTTATTAGGGGTAATGTTGTTTACCCTGATGATCATTGGTTTGGTGTACGGCATTTTATTTGCACGTTCCAAGCTGGTGGCTACTGGTGATATTCACATTTTGGTGAATGGCGAAAAGGATCTGGTGGTGAAACCCGGTAGCAAATTACTGGGGGCGCTGGCGGAAAAAGGGCTGTTCGTGTCGTCGGCCTGTGGCGGCGGCGGTACGTGCGCACAATGCCGTGTCAAGGTGCTGGAAGGGGGCGGTACGTTGCTGCCGACCGAAGAAGGCCACATTAACCGTCGTCAGGCAGCAGAAGGTGAGCGTTTGGCGTGTCAGGTGTCGGTCAAGCAGGACATGAAGATCGAAGTCCCTGAAGATGTGTTCGGCGTGAAAAAGTGGGAATGCACGGTGCGTTCCAACGATAACAAGGCGACCTTCATCAAGGAACTGGTGGTGGAATTGCCCAAGGGCGAGAAGATCGACTTCCGCGCGGGTGGTTATATCCAGATCGAATGCCCACCGTATGACCTGAAGTATTCCAGCTTTGATATTCCGCCAAAATTCCGCGATGACTGGGACAAGTACAAGCTGTGGGATATTGAGTCGCATGTGACAGAACCCGTGTTGCGTGCCTATTCGATGGCCAGTTACCCGGAAGAAGATGACATTGTGATGCTCAATGTGCGGATTGCGACACCACCACCGGGCAAGAACGATGTGCCAGCAGGCAAAATGTCGTCGTATATTTTCAACCTGAAGCCGGGTGACAAGGTGACGGTTTCTGGACCATTCGGGGAATTTTTCGCCCGTAAGACCGATAATGAAATGGTATTCATTGGTGGTGGTGCGGGAATGGCGCCCATGCGTTCACATATTTATGACCAATTACGCCGCTTGAAAAGTACCCGTAAAATGTCATTTTGGTATGGTGCACGGAGTTTGCGTGAAGCGTTTTACGTCGACGAGTTTGACCAGTTAGCCGCAGAAAACCCGAACTTTACTTGGCATATGGGCTTATCGGAACCACAGCCGGAAGATAATTGGAAAGGGTATGTTGGGTTTATCCATGACGTACTTTATCAGCATTATTTAAAGGATCACCCGGCTCCAGAAGAGTGTGAATATTATTTGTGTGGCCCGCCAATGATGAACGCAGCAGTGGTGCGCACTTTGTTGGATCTTGGTGTAGAGCGTGAAAATATTTTGCTGGATGATTTCGGCGGTTAGTACAAGTGATTGATTCTCTTGTAAAGAGCGGGGTGGAATACCCACCCCGAACCGCTAGGAGGAAATGGGTCAAAGATATGACCCAGCGCAATAGTATCTTAAAAGTCACCAAGATGAAATATTTTTGCAGTGCAGCATGATAATATTCGGATTTACTAAGATTAACGGTAAATAGTAATGGAAATTTTCCTTTTAACCTTTTTGATTTTTTTGTTGGCAGTCTTGGGATTGGCTATCGGCTGGTTGTTTAACAGTAAAGTGTTAAAAGGCAGTTGCGGAGGCCTTTCCAGTATTCCCGGTATAGCAAAGAGCGACTGTTCCTGTTCTAATCCTTGTGAGAAGCGTAGAAAACAAATGCTCAAGCAATAATGCCAAAATAACCTTGGAGGAGAGGATTTATGCCAAATGTGTCGCTGTCGGTACGGGACTATATGTCAAACCGTCTCGCAACCCTGAATGAGAAGCAGGATATGCGTGAAGCCGTGAAAATTTTCACTGAACGTAATTTGTTCGGTGGCGCGGTGGTGGATAACCTTGGGAATCTGGTGGGAATCCTTTCTGTCACTGACTGTATTGATGTGGCTTTGCGTTCTGGTTATCACTCCGGTTGGCGCGGTACGGTGGGGGAACGCATGTCGCGTGACATCCGCACCGTGGATGCTGACGAAAACATCCTTGATGTGGCGAAAATGTTCATGGATGACCACTACCGCCGTTACCCGGTGCTGGATGATAACCGCGTGATTGGGGTGATTACCCGCTTGGATGTGCTGAAAGCCTTGCGTACTATTGGCGCGTCGGGCGTACCGGTCTAAACAGTAACCAGGCGACCAAGCCGCCTGCGATACCCCCGAACAGATGCCCATCCCACGAGACGCCTTGCTGCCACGGTAGTATGCCTGCCAGCAAGGTCGTGCCGTAAGTAAATGCTACGAAGATACTCACCAGCAGCGGCACGGTGCGCTTTTCCAGAATTCCCGAGACGATCAGAAAAACTGCCAGCCCGAAGACCAGCCCGCTGGCGCCAATGTGCAGCGAATGCCCCCGCCCGAACAGCCACAGCAACACGCCACCCAACACCGTGACCAGTAACACTGCCGTGCGTGAATTGGCGCGTGAGCCTGCCAGCAAGGTCAGCAATACCGCCAGCGGCACGGTATTGTTGAGCAAATGGGTGAAATCGGCGTGCAAAAAGGGCATGGTTACCACGCCCATCAAACCACCCCAGTCACGTGGAATTAGCCCGAAACGTTCCAGTGGTAGGACGCGATCCAGCAGGAATACGCCCCAAATAGCCGCAAGAAACAGCAGGACAGCGGGTAATTCGTCACGAATACGGTGGATGTGGTCTTTCATTCAGTCGCTTTTCCAGTTTGCAAACAAGTTTCCAGCACCTTGCGGTGGTGTGCTGTCCCCAGCGTATTCATGGTGTCGATATTACGCTCGGGAATAGCATCCACATCAGGATAACTGGCAACAGCTTGCTCTAAACTGTCTTCACGGATCAGGTGCAGCATCGGCCAGGGTGAACGGTTGGTGTAGTTTTCCGCATCCTTCGGGCGTGTGCCGTCAAACTGGTAGTCGGGGTGGAAACTGGCCACCTGAAATTCGCCTTCAAACCCACCTTCTACCAGCAGCGCATCCACCAGATCGAGGAAGTCGTTATAATCATGGAAATCTTCCAGCGTACCGGGGTGGATCAGCAGGGTGGTTTCCACTTCTTCCACTGGGGTAGCGCGGAGCTGTTCGAGTTCGTGTTGCAAATCTTCCAGCAGGAATTCCGGGCGGGCGGAATCGGTGACAACGAAACGGATTTGTCCGCCCTTGAACGGCTTATGGGCAAACGGGCATAGGTTGTGCTTGAGGACGACGTTTTCCAGCCAGCAACGGGTCTGGGCGATGTAAGTGGCGTTGGTGTGTTTCATGCGCTTAAGGGTCGTGGTAATCGGGTGATTATCATACCACTACTGCTGCTGATGCCAGCCATCATCCAGCCGCTGAAATACTTGTTGGCGTGATAGTCGGAAGCGTTGGTTGCCCCATTCCATCAATTCTAAGCTGAGGCGTTCGCGATCACCCCGAATCACGTTGAAGCTGTTGGTGTGATGCAGTAGCAAGCGGTTTGACAGTGTGGTTCCCGCGTGTGAGACAATCACCCCTTGCGTCACTTGCGCGTAGGCTAGATGTACATGTCCACTGAGAATAATGTCGACTTGCGACTGAAAGGCTTGTAAAGCCGGTTGGCTGCGTTTAACCAGTTCGCGATGAGCAAACAGTGGCGGTAACCAGAACGGGTGGTGTGCGGTGAGCAAGCGTAGGCTAGTTTCCGGGGTGGTGCGCAGTTGTCGCTGGATGCGTGCCACTTGCAGACGGCTGATGCTGCCGCGCGACCAGTCAGGGTGCAAACTGACACGGCGGGCAGTATTGATCCCTATCGCAACATAGTCTTCATCCTGCTTCACCGGTTCGAGTTCGCGGGAAATGTAGTGCCGCCATTTTTTCCACGGGAACAGCAAACGTTCCGGCAAGTTGTTTTCGACAAGATCGTGGTTGCCGGGTACGATCAGATGGGGGTAGGGCAGTGCTGCGAGAAAGGCATGAGCAGCCTGAAACTCGCGGCGTTTGGCCTGTTGGGTCACATCGCCGCTGATCACCACCAAGTCCGGGTTGACTTGGTGTAACGCTTCCAGCAAGCCTTCGCGCACCATGGGTGCTTCACAGCCAAAATGCAGGTCGGAAATATGGGCAATGGTTGTCATAGTACCAATTTGGTTATTGATTTTGATAAGGCTTATCATCAACCAAATATTGGCAAACAGGAAATTTTTAGAATTGATGCCTTAAAAATTAACTAGATAGTGTCTGACCGAAAAAGCCTTCCTGCCGCCACGAGTGCCCAATTTTAGTCCATGCAGCCGTTTTCCCCGCCACCTTCTGGCAAGCACGAGGGTAAAACGCTGGGTTTCAAGGCATGGCTGGCAGCGCAGGCTTGCCTTCGGTGCAGGGGCTGCCCTGCCTTCCCGGCATTTTCCCTCATCGGTCGGCGTTGTGGGGTGGTTCAGGCGGCTTGGCGCTGTCGTCGGCGTTCATCCTTCTGCAAGGCCTCCAACGCCCTGGCCTGTAAAATGGCCCCGACCTTTTGCAGGTTCCTGCCCACCACCGCCAGTGCCACATAGCGCTTGAAGCGTTCCAGCCCCCGGTCGGGGCAATAGTCCAGCCCATGGACTTCCAGTGCGTTGATGCCGGATTCCACCGCTGAGTGCTGGCGTCTGGCCTGGACAAACGCCGGGTCGGTTTCACGGGCAGTGTCCGCCTGGCTCCAGCGGCCCTTTTTCGGCAACACCACCCGGTCGAGCAGTTCGGCCAGTTCGCGCTGGTTGGCCGGTGAGTGGAACCCCTTGTCAAAGCTGCACGCGCTCAGGGAGGGGAACAGCGCTTTGGCTTGCTTAACCATGGTCACGGCAATCTCACTGTCGGGGCAGTGTTGCATCACTTGGTGGTGGAGGATGAAGCCGTCAGCCGATTCCATCACGCACACGTTCAGGCCCAGCTCCACCGGCACACCGGCTTTGCCCTTGCTGAGCCATTCGCTGTAATCCTCGAAGAGGGAGAAGATCTTGTCGCCGTGGGGATGGTTTCCCCGTCCAGCACCCGCCGCCGCACCAGGTCAACCTGATGCCACCCGTACCCCAGCCAGCGCTGGAGGTCGTTGCCCGACCGGCTGTCCAGCAGGCTGAGGGGCAGGTCAGCCACCGTTTCCTCCACTTTCGACAACAGCGCGGCGCACAGGCCCAGGTAGGTGTGGTGGGCGTCACGGATGGCCTGTTGCCGGGTGGCCTGCTTGTCCGGGTCTTGGGAGCTGGAGTGCTTGAGCTTCTGCGCATGACGGCAGGCTTTCTTCACCTGGCGGAGATTGTACTGCCATTGCCGCCAGCGGCTGTCGCCGTGCCCTTCACACCAATCGGCCACCGTGCGCACCGAACAACGCACCGCGTCGTACAACAGGTTGATGTCGGTCGGGTAGTGGATGTTGCTTTCCACCACGAAGGAGTCACAACGGGCGCTCAGCGGCGCGGCTTTTTTTTTAGCAGCTTGTGACCGGCCTCCACCACCAACTGGTTGATGCGTTGCAGGCTGGCTTCGTCCACCAGAGCGGCGTTGTCCTTGACCGTTTGCAGCTTGTACTCATCGTCATCATCCCAGAAACCATGCCCCAGCATCTGACGGATGCTGCGGTGCTGGTTCGCCATCTCCAGCAGCCGGTCATAGTCCCAGTTCAGGTTCACCCGCAATGTCGCCAGCACCAGCGCATTCCACAGATCCATGCCGGGGCGTCCACGGCTGGCGTCCACCTCCGCCGGAACCCGCTTTTCCAGCACCGCAAACACCGCCTCACGCAGTTCGTCTGTCACATAAATGTATTGCAGCCCTTGCAACACCTGCGGGATGTCGTCCCGCGAACGTGGGTTGAAGGTCAGCCTGCCGATGTCAGCGTGACCCAGGCGAAGTTGGCGGGCGATCACTTCACGCATCGTGTGTCTCCTGCGAAGTTTGGCGGATGGATGCCCTATTTTGCCCTATT
This sequence comes from Thiothrix litoralis, assembly GCF_017901135.1. Classification (NCBI taxonomy): domain Bacteria; kingdom Pseudomonadati; phylum Pseudomonadota; class Gammaproteobacteria; order Thiotrichales; family Thiotrichaceae; genus Thiothrix; species Thiothrix litoralis. Next base: position 3,848,259 of record NZ_CP072801.1, read on the forward strand.
TTGGGCGCTTTTGCAGCTTTCTGGCCTGCTTCCGGGAAATCTTAGGGCAAGGAAAACGGGCGTAGCATCTTGATCGGAAAAGGGTTTTAGGGTTTCCGGTCAGACACTAGATAGGCATTAAGCTAATTGCCACACCATGTTCTCACCTGCCCGTAACGGCACAATCGCACCTGTGCCCTCGCCCAATAAGGAAGGCACTGTCCAAGGTTGTTTCACTAAGGTGATGCGCTCTTGATTGTGCGGAAGGCCGTAGAAGTCAGCACCGTGGAAACTGGCAAAGGCTTCCAGTTTGTCGAGTGCTGCATCCTGCTCAAATACTTCGGCATACAGCTCAATAGCGGTGTGGGCGCTGTAGATACCGGCACAGCCACACGCTGCTTCCTTGGCATGACGAGGATGCGGAGCACTGTCTGTGCCAAGGAAAAAGCGCGGGTTGCCACTGGTGGCAGCGGCGATCAGTGCTTGACGGTGGGTTTCGCGTTTAAGTACCGGCAAGCAATAAGCATGAGGTCGTATGCCGCCCTGAAACATGGCGTTACGATTATACAGTAAGTGGTGGGCGGTCAGGGTGGCGGCAATATTGGCGGATGATTGCGCCACAAAAGCAGCCGATTGGCTGGTGGTGATGTGTTCAAGTACCACGCGTAGGCGCGGTAAGCGCTGTAGCAGTGGCTCAAGAATGCGTTCAATGAATACCGCTTCACGGTCAAAAATATCAATATTGGCATCAGTGACTTCGCCGTGGAGTAGCAGTGGCAAGTTCACTTCTTGCATGGCCTCTAGCGCGGCCTCTACTCGGCGAATGTCCGTGACACCGGAGTTCGAGTTGGTGGTTGCCCCTGCTGGGTAGTATTTGACGGCATGGATAAAACCACTGTCTTTGGCTTTGATGATTTCTGTCGGGGGGGTGTTATCCGTCAGGTATAGCGTCATGAGTGGTTCAAACGTAACCCCTGTTGGCAGTGCGGCAAGGATACGTTCGCGGTAAGCGGCGGCATCCGCTACAGTGCGTACCGGCGGATTCAAATTGGGCATGACAATAGCGCGAGCAAAGCGTTTGGCGGTATCAGGCAGTACCGCCGCCAGCATTTCCCCATCACGTAAGTGCAAATGCCAGTCATCCGGGCGTGTTAGGGTCAAGGTTGAAAGGCTCATGGGTACTCCCGTCGTGTGGCAACAAATAGGTAGGTGCCACGATAGTGGTTTTAACGTCGATTTTCTACTCTATCTTGCACTTGAGCCGATGCGCTATTAGGCAATTTCCATAATTTCCAACTCGAAGGTGAGATTGTGACCTGCCAAGGGATGGTTAAAATCGACGCTGACGCTATCGGCTGTCAGTGCCAAAATTTTCCCAGGAATCTCTTGGCCAGAGGGTAGGCTGAAACTGATGATCTGCCCTTCGCTTAATGCTTGTTCGGTAGGAAATTGGATGCGCGGTACGCTTTGAATGGCCTCGGGATCGGGAAACCCGAAGGCTTGATCAGCAAGGATGATCAGGCGAATTTTTTCACCTTCCGGCAAACCCAGCAGGGCATTTTCCAGATTGGGGTGAATCTCACCGTGCCCCAGTTGCAGGATGTCGCCAGCGGGGTCTTCGCTGGCTTCCACCAAGTGCCCGTCGGCAAGGAACAGTCGGTAATGCCAACGGATGTGGCTATTGGCTTGTACAGTTTTGCTCATGGTGATGCGTCTTGATTGCTTTGCAAAACCCTGAGGATAGCAGAGCATCAGGAAACCGGCACCAGATGGTGTATGTTGACGTAGCAAGCCGGGGGCTGCCCGCTGTGTGGGTAAACGCGCAGCCAGTATTCTGCACCCTGCTTTATCAGGCCGCCTGACGCTGATGCGATCTCAACGTGTTGCTGGTTTTGCAAGTGGGTAACAATGGGCGCAACGGCGCTCGCGGCGCGGTAACAGGGGATGCTACCTGCATCAGCTTGTACCGCATACACGGTTGCTACTAAACGGTTGGGTGGTAAGTCCACCACTGGTAGGGATGTTTTCTGCCCACAGCCACCTAACAGGGCTGCTATGAGCAGGAGTCCACAGTACATAATGTTCATCCATCTTGCGCGAGATACTCCGTCCTTCAGGGCGGGGAGGGATAGCGCGTCGGCGTTAGCCGACCCTCTTCTCGCTCCTCTTTTTGGTTAAGCTATCTTGATTAAACACTCAGAAATCACAGGGTATGAACTATACTGTGAGTTATGCTAGCAAAACGCGCCTACCAATTCCGATTCTACCCAGACCCACAACAAGAAACGTTGCTGGCGCAGACGTTTGGTTGTGTGCGCTACGTGTATAACAGCATCTTGCGTTACCGTACCGATGCTTACTATCAGGCCAATGAAAAGGTCAGTTACTTGGATGCGAATGCGCGGCTTACCGCTATCAAAAAACTGCCCGAACTGCTTTTCCTGAACGACGTTTCCAGTGTCCCGCTGCAACAATGCTTGCGCAACCAACAAGCGGGGTTTAAGAATTTCTTTGAAGGCCGTGCGAAATACCCTGTCTTTAAATCCAAAAAACACCGCCAATCGGCTGAATTCACTTACCGCGCGTTCAGCTACCGTGATGGTGAGCTGAAACTGGCGAAGTGTGCTACACCGCTGAACATTAAGTGGAGTCGACCACTTCCCTCTGATCCCACCACCATTACCCTTTCTAAAGATCAAGCCGGACGCTACTTTGTGTCTTGCCTGTGTGAATTTGACCCCATGCTGCTGCCCGTCACCGATAAAAAGGTGGGCATTGACGTGGGCATCAAGGATTTGTTCGTCACTAGCGACGGCTTCAAGTCCGGCAATCCCCGCCACACCACCCAACACGCGGCTAAACTGGCGAAGTACCAACGCCGTCTTGCCAAGAAGAAACTCGGCAGCAAGAATCGGCTGAAAGCCAAACGCAAAGTTGCCCGTGTTCACGCGAAAATTTCCGATTGCCGGTCGGACAACTTGCACAAGCTGTCCCGCAAACTGATTAACGAGAACCAAGTCGTTTGCGCTGAAAACCTCGCTGTGAAGAACATGATTAAACACCCAACATTAGCCAAGCACATTGCCGATGCAAGTTGGGGGGAATTTACCCGCCAACTGGCGTACAAAGCCCACTGGGCAGGCAGGACGTATGTCGAGATCGACCGTTTCTTTCCTTCCAGCAAACGCTGTAACGGCTGCGGGTTCGTGAAAGCAAACATGCCGCTGGACGTGCGGTCTTGGGAATGCCCGGAATGTGGCGCAACCCACGACCGTGACGTGAATGCAGCACGTAACATTTTAGCCGCCGGACTGGCGGTGTTAGCCTTTGGAGAGAATGTTAGTGGTGATGGCATTTCGGTGTCGTTGTCCTGTTCTCGATGAATTAGGAATCTCCTTCCTTTAGGAAGGGGAGGAAGTCAATTCCCGGATTTCCTTATCTTCCCGGCCTCAACGGAGTATTCCGGCCTCAACTTCAGTTAATTAAACGCATGAGCGCTTGAAACGGCTACCTAATCCCGCTTTAATGGTACATTTTTCAAGAGTTAACGGGAGCAAGCATGAAAGTTCTGGTAGTTGGTGGCGGCGGGCGCGAACATGCGCTGGCATGGAAGATTGCACAATCCGGGCAAGTAAACGAGGTGCTGGTTGCCCCCGGCAATGCGGGTACGGCGCTGGAGCCGAACATGCGCAACCTGCCGATCGCGGCGGAAGATGTGGATGCGCTGGTGGCTTACGCCAAGGAACACGCTATCGGTCTGACCGTGGTGGGGCCGGAAGCGCCGCTTTCCAAGGGCATTGTGGACAAGTTCCGCGCGGCAGGTTTGCGCTGTTTTGGCCCAACCCAGCAGGCGGCGCAATTGGAATCCTCCAAGGCATTTGCCAAGGATTTTCTGGCACGGCATCACATTGCCACGGCGGATTACGCCAATTTTACTGAGATTGAACCCGCAGTGGCTTACATCCGCAAAATGGGTGCGCCGATTGTGGTGAAGGCTGACGGACTGGCGGCGGGTAAGGGCGTGATTCTGGCGCAGACCGAAGAGGAGGCGATTGCGGCCGTCAATGACATGCTGGCGGGCAATGCTTTCGGTGCAGCGGGCAGCCGCGTGGTGATCGAGGAATTCTTGCTCGGCGAAGAAGCCAGTTTCATCGTGATGGTGGATGGTGAGCATGTGCTGGCGATGGCAAGTTCTCAAGACCACAAGGCGCGTGATGACGGCGACAAGGGGCCGAATACCGGCGGCATGGGCGCTTATTCCCCAGCACCCGTGGTCACGCCCGCGATGCACGAGCGCATCATGAATGAAGTGATTTACCCCACCGTGCGCGGCATGGCGGCGGATGGCATTCCCTACACCGGCTTTTTGTACGCGGGTGTCATGATCAATGCGCAAGGCGTGCCAAAAGTGCTGGAATTCAACTGCCGTTTTGGCGACCCGGAAACCCAGCCAATCATGGTGCGCTTGCAATCCGATTTCGTCAGCTTGCTGGACGCGGCGCTGGATGAGCGGCTTGATCAGGTAACGGCGCAATGGGATAGCCGTGCGTCACTCGGCGTGGTACTCGCTGCCGGTGGCTACCCGGAGGCTTACCGCAAAGGTGATGCGATTGTGGGGCTGGAAGTGGCGGCGATACTGGATGGCAAGGTGTTCCATGCCGGAACAACGGAGCAGGATGGCAAGGTCGTCACCAATGGGGGGCGGGTGCTGTGTGCCGTGGGCTTGGGCAATACGGTCACGGAAGCGCAGGCCGCAGCCTATGATCTGGTGACGGCGATTGATTGGCAGGGTATGTATTACCGCCATGATATTGGGTATCGTGCGGTGGCACGCGAAAAAGCCTAAATTTGCAGGGACATGGGAATTGACTGACCTGTGTCCCTGTCACTGGAATTGTTCCAGTAACTTGGCAGAAATATGGTAGCCGTTTGCCGCCATTGCATTAATGAGTAACGCAGCACTGGGGATAATGCCGCGTTGTTGCGCAGTCCAAAGAATTTTTGCTGTACCAACGAATGCGAGGTTACGGTGAAGGGCTTCACGTCGGGCGAGTCGGTCATCCATAATCAGCATGGCATTTTGAAGTTGTGTAGCTAATTGCATGGCTTCTTGTTCCCCATCCCCAAGACTGACGGGAAAATCCTGTGGGCATGGTGCTTGGCGGACCTCTAACCAACCTTGTTGGATGGCTATTTCGATGTGTTGTGCAGCACTATCTTGTTTGGCAATACATTCTGATTGCACGGCTTCGGGTATCAATACTGTTTTGAATAATTCCTGCAAAATATTGAGCTGATCAACCCCTGCTAGTGCCAGCAAGGGGCCTGTATCGCTGATTATGACAACCACGGAGACAAGTCCTTTACCTCGTAGGCGGTCGTTTCATCAACCGTTACAATTTCAATTCCCAAGTGCCCCAAGTGTCGGATGAAATCACTCATTGCCAAACCGCTGAGCTTGGATGCTTTTCCCAACGACATGAGACCTTCACGGTACAGGCTGGCAGCCAAAGCGGGGCGTAAACCAGATACTGTCTGGGTTAGGGATTCATCCAAATGTACCAGCAGGGAGTCTGGTTGATCACCTTTCATAATCAACACCGGAGCCTGCCTTGCTTGGCGCATGGCTTCTGATGGGTTCTTTTTGAGTTCGCGGACATTGGTTGCATACATGACGATTGCTCCTTTTTTTCTAGTGTAGTCCACGCATTGAGACTACTCAATAAATGATTTATGGATAGTGGGTTACGCCAAGAAGATCTTCGTGTAGTGATGTTCCAAAAACTCACGTACTGGCGCAAATTTCTTGGGCAGTTGAATGCTTGTCCCTTCTAATTTCAGCAAGTAATCTCGTGCGAAAGGGCTGGCTTCACACGCTTGCAACTGGGGTGATACACGCACAATAAAATCGGGTGTTACTGATAGCAGCCCACGGTCATAAGCCTTGTCGTGTAACGCGGATAAGCACAGGCCATTGCGGGGATTCAGACGGTTATGTTCGTCTTTGCTCCAAGGCACAATGTGGCTTGCGATCAGCAATCTTGGGTCGGAGAGGCCAGTCATGCAGCAACGGTTTTCATAGCTACTCAGCACTGCTTTGCGGAAAAAGGATTGTTTGACGCGGACTTGTACGGTTGCGGTGGCATTTTCTGCGAAGAAGTTGGGTAGTAAGACATTTGGTATGGACTCGCTGGATAAGCCATCAATATCATGGTCTTGTTGGGCTAATTGGTCTATCAGTAGCTGACTTTCGTAGCCAACGGTATCAGGATTTTCCTGAAATTCAGCCCAGATTTCCCTGTCGAGATTGGAACAGCCGGATAAACCTTTTCTGCCAGATGCTGTAATTTGTGGGTCGAGACTGGCTAAATTGGTGAGTTTCATGGCTAAGGCATCAGGTGTGCGCCCAATGAGCTTGGCTGTCTTGATAATGAGTGGATTGCCTCGGTGCAATTTTCCGAAAGGTAATTGGCAGTATAAATTCAGTGCCACCAAGGTTTGTTCGCGATTCCAAAATTTACTTTTCCCAGTTTTTTCTGCTGAACCTGTCATCGCTATGCCCGCCAATCACAAAAGAGAGTGAGACGGTATTGTACAGTAGACCGCCCCTATACCACTCCGTTTGCTGGCTTAACTTGTCAGGTGTTGGCGTAGGGCTTACCCTTGCGTCTGACTTTATTCATTCAGGCAGGACAATAACAATGACAGATGCTAGCAAGCTCTACGCCGACCTCATCACCAGCATTGGCGAGGATATTAACCGTGACGGGTTGCAAAAAACCCCGGAACGCGCGGCAAAAGCCTTCAGCTTTTTGACCCAAGGTTATCAGCAGTCGTTGGAAGCCATCGTGAACGGTGCGGTGTTTGATTCCAGTAATGATGAAATGGTGGTGGTGAAGGACATCGAGTTCTATTCCCTGTGCGAACACCACCTGCTGCCGTTTGTGGGCAAGGCGCACGTCGCTTACTTGCCACAAGGCAAAGTGTTGGGGCTTTCCAAGATTGCCCGGATTACGGATATGTATGCACGGCGTTTGCAGATTCAGGAAAACATGACCAAGCAGATTGCCGATGCGATTCAGGAAGTCACTGGCGCAGCCGGGGTCGGTGTGGTGCTGGAAGCACAGCATTTCTGCATGATGATGCGTGGGGTGCAAAAGCAGCATTCATCCACGGTAACGTCGATGATGCTGGGGGAATTCCGCGAAAACAGCCGCACCCGGCAGGAGTTCCTGCAACTGATCAAAGGGTAGGGGGTGAGATTAGTCGCCGCTGACGACATCAACGACAGCGCCACCGACCTGGAAGGGGACTTTTGCCACGCCAATCGCAGTACCAGCGACTACGCCCACGGCAGTACTCGCCATTTGTACGGCACAGCCTTGCAGTAATCCGGTGAGTGTTAACGCGAGTAAAATTCTTTTCATAATGAAGCCTTTTCTCTCAAGGTTAAATAGAAAAAGGGGTCTTGTTGACCCCTTTTTCTATTGGGCTTACGCCTCTTTCTTCGGCGCCGCACGCTTGCGTTCATGCTCAACTAGGAAACGCTTGCGGATACGGATGTTCTTCGGGGTGATTTCAACCAGCTCGTCGTCGTCGATGAATTCCATCGCCTGTTCCAGCGTCATGCGGATCGCGGGAACCAGAATCAGGTTTTCATCCGTACCGGAAGCACGGATGTTGGTCAACTGCTTGGCTTTCAGTGGGTTAACCACCAGATCGTTGTCACGGGTATGGATGCCGATGACCTGACCTTCATACACTTCTTCGGTGTGACCAACGAACAATTTACCCCGATCTTGCAGGCTGAACAGGGCGTAAGCCAGTGCTTTGCCCGTGCCGTTGGAAATCAATACGCCGTTGTGACGGTTGCCAATCGCGCCGGTTTTGAACGGTGCGTAGCTGTCAAATACGTGGTAAATCAAGCCAGTACCAGAAGTCATGGTCATGAAGTCGGTTTGGAAGCCGATCAAACCACGTGCGGGCATCAGGTATTCCAGGCGCACACGGCCTTTGCCATCCGGTGCCATGTCTTTCAGTTCAGCACGGCGTTCGCCCAGTGCTTCCATGACTTTGCCTTGGCTAGACTCTTCGATATCAACGGTCACGTTTTCAAACGGTTCCATTTTTACGCCATCGACTTCACGGATGATAACTTCCGGGCGGGAAACCGCGAGTTCATAGCCTTCACGGCGCATGTTTTCGATCAGGATGCCCAAGTGCAGTTCGCCACGACCGGAAACTTTGAATTTCTCAGGGTCATCGGTTTCTTCAACACGTAAGGCGACGTTATGCAGCAGTTCCTGATGCAGACGTTCGTTCAGGCGGCGTGAAGAGGTGCCGGTTTTGACTTCTTTGCCTGCAAACGGTGAAGTATTGACCTGGAACGTCATGGTGACGGTCGGTTCGTCAATGGTCAGCGCTGGCAGTGCGACGACGCTTTCCGGGTCACACACGGTGTCGGAAATGTGCAGTTCGTCCATCCCGGAGAAGGCGATGATGTCACCGGCTTGCGCTTCGTTGACTTCCACGCGGTCAAGACCGTTGAAGCCGAGGATTTTCAGTACGCGACCGTTGCGGATTTTGCCTTCGGTATCGATGACCTTAACTTGGGTATTGGTTTTGACGCGGCCTTGCTTGATGCGGCCGATACCGATAATGCCGAGGTAAGAGTTGTAGTCCAATTGGCTGATCTGCAACTGGAACGGTGCATTCGGGTCAACGTCTGGTGCGGCTACGCTGTTGATGATGGTCTGGAACAGCGGGGTCATGTCGCCGCTGTCGACCGTTTCTTCCAGACCGGCAAAGCCGTTCAGGGCAGACGCGTACACTACCGGGAAGTCGAGCTGTTCGTCGGTAGCACCGAGGTTGTCGAACAGTTCAAAGACCTGATCCATCACGCGGTGCGGGTTAGCGCCGGGGCGGTCGATTTTGTTGATGACCAGAATTGGCTTCAAACCGTGGGAGAAGGCTTTTTGAGTCACGAAGCGCGTTTGTGGCATCGGGCCATCAACTGCGTCAACCAGTAGCAGTACGGAGTCAACCATGGACAGTACACGTTCGACTTCGCCGCCGAAGTCCGCGTGCCCTGGGGTGTCGACGATGTTGATACGGTATTCGATACCATCAGCAGGGTTGGTCCAACGCAGGGCGGTGTTTTTCGCCAGGATGGTAATGCCGCGCTCTTTCTCCAGCGCGTTAGAGTCCATCATCCGTTCGGTTACGTCGGCGCGTTCGCCTAACGTGCCGGACTGTTGTAACAATTTATCAACCAGGGTGGTTTTCCCGTGGTCAACGTGGGCGATGATGGCGATGTTTCGCAGATTCTGGATCACAGCTAAGGTACTCAATGAATTCATGAAAGGCGCGATTATACTGACAATATGTTAATTTTCTAATGTATTTGCGAAATTACATGCGAATGAGCTTAAAAACACCGTAGACTTTCGGCTTTATCTCTTGAAAAGCAAGGTTATGCATGGAATTACCGATCAGAACCCACTATGACATGCTCGGTGGCGAAGCAGGTGTGCTGCGTTTGGTGAATCGTTTTTACGATCTGATGGATGAATTGCCGGAAGCATGGGAGTTGCGCAAGATTCACCCGCAGGATTCGCAAAATGCCCGCGACCGGCTCTTTAAGTTTTTATCCGGCTGGCTCGGTGGGCCGGGTTTGTATGAAGCGGAATACGGACACCCGCGCTTGCGGATGCGTCATGCGCCGTTCCCGGTGAATACCCAGATGCGTGACCAGTGGTTGCTGTGTATGGATATGGCGCTGGATGAGCAAATTAACGATGAATTATTGAAGACTCAGTTGAAGTCCTCGTTCGCCAAGGTGGGGGATCACATGCGCAATCAGGCGGGCTGATAAATATTTATCCTCATAGAAAAAATAAATAACAATTTCCGCCAGTTCTGCTAAATTCAGTGGAGCATAAACATAAATGAGGACAATTGGATGAATAAATATTTGCCTTTGGTAAGTGTTATGGTTTTGGTGTGTAGTGGTGTGGCGTTTGCGGGTTCACCGAAAGGGCCTTACGTGGGCGCGGGCATTGGCTTGAATACATCAATTGATGACAATGACCTGAATGCTGTTTGTGGTGTGAATGGTGTTGCCTGCCGTGAAGTCTGTGATACCGATAAAGCAGTTAACGCTTATGCTGGTTATCAGCTTAGCCCTACCTGGGGTTTGGAAGCGGGTTATACCGACTTCGATTACACCGCCCGCCTCGCACAAGATGCCAGCACTGTTACAGGTGAACAGCAATCTAAAGCATTAGGCTTAAGCGCTATTGCGCGTAAGCCATTGGCGCAAAATCTAGGTGTTTACGGCAAGGTAGGCGGTGCTGCTTGGAAAAGCAAAGTGACGACTAGTGCGGGTAATGCTGAAGATTCCGGCGTTACGCCAACCGTCGGTGTTGGCGCTGAGTACAATTTCAGTAACCATTTCGGCTTGCGTGCTGGTATAGACCATTTCTTCAGCATGGGCGAACAGTCCAAGCTGATCGAAGCTGGTAAGGTGGGTACTGTCGATACCGGTATCAGCACGGCTACCGTTGGCCTGCACTATAATTTTTGAGTTTTTCTTGTAGACTTGGTTTTTGAGATTTATTTTGAGCCGGATGTTCGCGTCCGGCTTTTTTTATACGTTAGCCGCGTTGACGACGGGTGACGGTCACTTCTGAATATTCATCACCCATGGCGACACACTGGCTTTGTTCTGCCCAAAATGAGTTGGGGGAACGGTTGATCCGCTGGTAATAGTCAGGCGTCAACGCAGGGTGCTGGGTCATGTCGCCTTCATACAGCAGGTTCATCAGGGAAGCTGCCACGCCCATGACCAGATAATCTACCGGCTGCTTGCTGTAGCCGAACCAGCGTAAATGCCCCAGTGACTCGTAAGGTCGCCACACCCGCAACACCAGTTTTTCCCCCGGAACCAGTGCGTGGATGCGCCAGATGCCCCAGCCCAACGCATTGATGACGGCGACGATGCCGTGCAGCCAGTCTTCGCGGGTTTCAATCATGGGCATGACCAAGCCATTCCATGCTTCCGAACTCATGATGCCGCCCATGGTATTGAATCCACAGATGTGCCCGGCTTCGGTCAGCAGGGTGCGCGACAAATTCATGCCTTCCAGATTGATGTATTGCTTGTAATAAAACAGGGCGGGGTAATCGTAGATCAGCAAATCCGCCAAACTTGGGCGTTTTTCCAGCGCGTCGCTGAGTTGCTGCTCGAAACGGTAGGCAACCAAATTGTAGTAATCGGCATAGTGGCGGGTGAGTTCCACCCCGAAGGCAGGGATCAGGCCGTACTGGTTGCCGTATAGCGGGGCTTGGCTGACTCCCGCAATGACGGCAATTTCGTCGATATTGCTGGGGACGTTGCGTTCAGGAATGGCAGAGGTTAAACCGGGTGCTTCCTGATAGGCGGATGTACCGCTTTCCAGCCCAAACAGGTAGTCAAATTCATCGCCGCCGACATAAATATGGAAGGTGCTTTGTTTGCCTTTAAGGGAAATGGCTTCTTTGGTAAGTTCGCCGCTGAAGGCTTCCCCGAAGGCGGCGGAAAGTGCGCCGATGGCAAAGCCAAGGTCAAAATATTCCCCCGCTCCCCGGCGTTTTTCAAAGTTGAGCGCCAGCGCTCGCCCGTAATGCGAGGAATGGGTGCTGAGGTTGAATTCGTTTTGCCCGACAGCTTGCTTGACGCTGTTCACCAGAGGCAACAGGCCGAAGCCGCAAAAGCGGTATAAGGTTTCGGCGTAATGCAGGCGATCTCCCAGCGACATTTCCGGGTGCTGGCGGAAATGGGCTTGCAGGCCGAGAAAGCTGACTTCTGCGGCTGAGTGGATCAGGATTTTTTTATTGTCGATGTGACGGCAGTTTTCAATAGTGTTTTGCAAAGTGCGGTTGTAGTGGTTGCAGTGAAACACCATCGGTTGCCCGTCGATGTCGCAAATGCCCACCGCCGCGTCTGCCACGGTAATGACTTCGTTACTCATGTTTTCTCCCTCCGCTGATACGGTATTATTACCGCATCAGGAAGGCGAGGTATAGAAGAGCGGATGAACTGTAGGTGTTTGACTAGCTTGCTTATTTTTTGATGGGGGGTAAGCGGGCTTTTTCGGCTTCGATCCAGTCTTGTGCTTGTTGGTTGATGGCGTCTGCTTTTAAACCTGTGGTCGGGAAAGCCGGGCCGATGCTGACCGTAATCGTGCCGGGTTGCTTGATCCAAGCGTGGCGTTGCCAGCTTTTACCCGCATTGTGCGCCACGGGGAGGACAGGGAAACCAGAATGTGAGGCGAGAATCGCCCCGCCAATTTTGTAGTCTGCTTTCACATCAGGGGCGACGCGTGTGCCTTCCGGGAAGATCACGATGCAAACGCCTTCTTGCAAGAGTGCTTTGCCTTGGTGGGAAATCTGTTTGACAGCGGCTCGCCCTGCGCCCCGGTCAATCGCAATCGGGCGGATCAGGCGTAAACCCCAACCGAAAAACGGGATGTTTAACAATTCACGTTTCAGCACCCAGCTCAGTTGCTGCGGAAAAATGCAGGGGATGGCGAACGTTTCCCACGTTGACTGGTGATTAGCCATGATGATGAACGCGCCATCGGTGGGGATGTTTTCACGCCCTAATACCTGATATTTCACCCCACACGTGATTTCCAGCCACCAGCGGTTGAAGCAGTTCCACAAGGTAGTGGCGGGGTAACGGTACTTGGGGGGCAATAACCACGCCAAGGGGGCTAACAAGCCTGCCAGCAAGGTAGTGGGGATCGAGCCAGCCCAGAACAGGGTGGCGCGAGCGCCTAGCAGCAGTGTGTTCAATGCATTCATGCGGTATCAGCCCCTAACAGTGAGTCGGTGTAGTCTGCCAGATTATCGAAAATAGGTATATCGGCGGGTAATTTGCCGTCTGCGAGGGTGCGTTCGCCTTTGCCGGTGCGAACTTGCACATACCCCGCGCCCACCGCTGCGGCAGCTTGCCAGTCACGCAACGAGTCGCCAATGACCAGCGTTTGTGTCGGGTCGATGTCGAAGTGTTGGGCAATGCTTAGCATCATGCCGGGTTTGGGCTTGCGGCATTCGCAATGGTCTTCGCCAAGGTGTGGGCAATAGGCGATGTAAGCGACTTCAGCGCCGTATGCTGCTAGCAATTGACGCAGTTTGGTGTGCATGGCATCCAGCGTGGCCACCGTGTAATAGCCCCGCGCAATGCCTGACTGGTTGGTGGCAATCGCCAAGGTGTAACCCGCTTTGTAGAGCCGTGCCATCGCCTCAAGGCTGCCGGGGATGGGAATCCATTCTTCCACCGATTTAATGAAGGCGTCGGAATCTTCATTAATCACGCCGTCACGGTCGAGAATGATGAGTTTCACCCGGCCTTCTCCAGTAACTCATGCAGCTTGCGCAGTGCCTGTCCACGGTGGCTGATACGGTTTTTTTCTTCCGGCGGCAATTCGGCGGACGAGCAGCCGTGGGTCGGCACGTAAAACAGCGGGTCGTAACCAAAGCCATTCGCGCCGCTGGCTTGGTGCAGTATGACACCTGCCCAATTGGCTTCGGCAATGATGGGTAACTGGTCGTCCGCGTGGCGCAGGTAAACGATGCAGCAATAGAAACGCGCGGTGCGTTGCGCATCCGGCACGTTTTGCAGTTCAGCCAATAGCTTGGCGTTGTTGGCGGCATCGTCACCGTGTTCCCCAGCGAAACGCGCGGAATACAGCCCCGGCGCACCGCCGAGTGCATCCACCACGATACCGGAATCGTCTGCCATCGCGGGCATTCCGGTAAGCTTGGCGGCGTGGCGGGCTTTGATCAGGGCATTTTCGACGAAGGTCAGGCCATCTTCGACGGCATCGCTGACACCGAATTCGCTTTGGCGCACGAATTCGATGTCCAGGTCTGCCATCATGGCGTTGAACTCACGTAATTTTCCGGCGTTACCGCTGGCTAATACGATCTTCTTTTCCCCCTCGCCCTTTAAGGGAGAGGGGGCTAGGGGGTGAGGGTTCTTAGGCATCCAAGACTTCCTGTTGTGCTTGCATGATGTCGCGGATGCCTTTTTCGGCGAGTGCCAGCATCGCGTCCAGTTCATCGCGACGGAAGGCGTGGCCTTCGGCAGTGCCTTGCAGTTCGATGAATTGGCCCGCTTCATTCATGACCACGTTCATGTCCGTTTCGGCTTTGGAATCTTCGGCGTAATCCAGATCGAGCACCGGCACGCCGTCGAAAATGCCGACGGAGATGGAGGCAATTTGCCCATGCAGCGGGTTTTTCTTGAGACGGCGGTTCTTTTGTAGCCACGTTACCGCATCGCAGAGCGCGACGTAAGCACCACTGATGGAGGCAGTACGTGTGCCGCCATCGGCTTGCAGTACGTCGCAGTCGATGGTGATCTGGAATTCGCCGAGGGCTTCAAGGTCAACCACCGCGCGTAGGGAACGCCCGATCAGGCGCTGGATTTCCATGGTGCGCCCACCTTGCTTGCCTCTGGCCGCTTCGCGAGCCGTGCGTGAACCCGTGGCGCGGGGCAACATGCCGTATTCAGCCGTGACCCAGCCTTGGCCTTTGCCTTTTAACCAGCCGGGTAAGCGGTCTTCCACGGTGGCAGTACACAGCACCTTGGTATTGCCGAATTCCACCAGTACCGAGCCTTCGGCGTGCATGGTGTATTGGCGGGTGAACTTGACGGTTCGCATTTGGTCGGGTGCGCGTGCGCTTGGCCTCATTGGGGTTCCTTTTTCTATCCGGGTAATGTGGGTGGTGATTATACGCATCATTGGCGCGGGTTTCACGGAGTGCTTGCTGTCCATTGGTAAATAATTGCGCAAATCTCGTCCAGAGCAAATGGTTTGGTGAGGTAGTCGTTCATCCCAGCGGCTAGGCAGCGTTCACGTTCCCCAGCAATTGCGTGCGCGGTGAGGGCTATGATGGGCAGGTCAGTAAAGCGAGAGTCATACCGAATGCGCTGGGTGGTTTCATAACCATCCATTCCCGGCATACTCACATCCATGAATACCAGATCGAAATGCTGTTGCTGAAGCTGTTGGATGGCCTCTGCGCCGCTGGCGGCACTGTTGACGGTGACGCCTAGGGTTTGCAGCAATTTCTGTCCGAAAAACCGGTTTATTTTTTCGTCATCGACTAGCAGGATGTGCTTGTTTTGGGGGAGCTTAGGAGGGATGGGTTTTAGTGAGGTTTCTTCAGTCGGTAGATATAATGGGAATTGTAGCGTGAAAAAGAAGCGGCTACCTTTGCCGGGTGTGCTCTCCAGTTCCAGTTTGCCGCCCATCGCTTCCACCAGCTTATGGCTGATAGCAAGGCCAAGGCCGGAACCTGTGTGTTGCCGTGCTCGATGGCTGGCTAACTGGGTGAAGGGTTGGAACAGGCGTTGCTGGTCGGTGGCGGAGATGCCGATACCCGTGTCGCTTACTTCAAAATACAAGCTGATCGAGTTGTTGTTGGTGGCACTGGTTTGCCTGACCCGCAATGCTACCTTGCCGTGTTCGGTAAACTTGATGGCATTGCCCAGCAGGTTGATCAGTACCTGAGAGAGGCGTTTGTGGTCGCCCAGCAAGTGCAGCTCTTGTGGTGCAGGTTGATACAGGTGCAGATTTTTCGCATTCGCTTGTATGACCAGCATTTGGTGCAAGCCTTCCAGTAAGGTTTGTAGGTGGAAGGCGTTAAGGGTCAGGAGTGGTGGAGTAGCCCGTGCCATGCTTGATAGGTCAAGGATATTGTCGATCAGCCCCAGTATGTGGTGGGCGGCTGTTTGCATACAGGTCACGTATTCCTGTTGGTGCGGGGGTAGTTTTTCTTGTTGGAGCAGGGTGGTAGCTGCTACTACCGAGTTCATCGGGGTGCGTAACTCATGGCTCATGGTGATGAGGAAATTATCCTTGGCTTGGCTCTCTGCGGTAGCGCGTTCTGCTTGAATACGCAGTTGTCGGGTGTGTTCTGCCAAGGTTAATGACAGCAGGATAGCGGTTAGTAGGGAGCCAATATGGAAAAGATCAATCAGCATCGTGGTTGGGACGTTTTTGAGGAAACCCATTCCCCAGATGACAAGGGGGGTAGCACTGCCTAGAAACACAAAAAAAGCCAACGCAAAACTACGCATGATGCGCGAGCCTTGCCGTAAGGCGAGGAAGCCTAAGACGCTGCCAATCAGAGTTAGGCCAGCACTCAGGACAAAGCTCCACAAATCGGTGTAGGGCAGTAGACCGACGAAAGGGGTGAGGCCGCTGGCAACTATCAGGACGGCTGTGAGTACTTGGTCTGTTCGTGGAAAGAGCGTTTTAGTATCGATCAGTTTTCGACAGAATTGTGTGGCGCTGATGATGACCACCTGAAAGGTGATCGGGTAGTAAACCGTGGTTGGGTTACTCAGTGGTGATAAGTAGGGGATGACATTGGTGGTACGTTGTAAGACCAAGGCCAAACTTAGCAGGAAAACGATTAGGGTCAGGTAGTTCCAGTCACGCAAATTGATGAGTAGGAAAAAATTGTAAAGGGCTAACACGCCTAATCCTGCCAGTATACTACCATAAAATAGGTAATCTTTGGCGGTTTTTTGGATTAGGGCATCGGCTGACAGGAGTTGTATGGGGAGGGTCAAGATCCCCTTGCCGTTATTGGAAGCACGAATATAAAGTGAAAAACGCCCCGGTTGCGTGGGGAGGCTCACTATCGGCAGTCGTTGCCCCGCTTGCTCTTTCAACAGGCTCCCGAGGTGGATAATCTGCTGTGTACTTTGGTTAACCGCAAAGGCATTGGCTTGGGCTATGCCGGGGAAGTCGATGAGTAGGTGCCAGATATGGCTGCTGTGTTGTTCGATGTCCAGTCGGAGCCACCAAACGGATTGACTGCGCCCCAGATTCAGGTCTGGGTGAGAATTCGGTTGGAAACGTTGGGTGTATTCAGTGGATACCACTTGTTCAATCTGCAAGGTATGGGTGGGGTCTTCCAGTAATGAGATGAAAGGAGAGGCAGAGAGTGATTCTGTTGTATCCGTCAGTGTCAGGAGCTGCGCTATTGCGCTGGCAGGCATAAGGCAGCATATCAGGAATAGGGAGAGACGGAACAAGGGCAAGGGTGCGGTTTCCTTAGGTGCAGATTATGCTTAAGAATACAACGTGGTACGCTGAATGTAATGCTTATGATTTCACCATAGTCTAGCCGCTATCTTTTATTTGGTGTCATAATTTGCTGAATTTTTCACAAAGTTGTCAAAAGCGAGGGTGCTATGCTGAAGTGTTTGCCTGTATCAGCAGGCGTGTGTGTGCTTGCGTGCGTGTTTCAACTAGCATGGGCGGATGCGGATACGCCGCTGAAATCACGGGGTATTGGCCTGACGGTGCATTCACAGGATCAGGATATTCAGGTAACAGGCTTTACGGTGCAAAATCCTGTCTTGGCGGGGTTGTTGCCTGCCAATACCAAGGAAGTCGTCAAGGTGAAAAATAAGCTGCAATCCGTGGGGGTGAAACTGGATTATCAGGTGCAGCCTAACCTCAATGTCTTTGGCGAAGTGGCGCAGGTGAGGGGAAAAGCTATCGCCAACTTGTCGGCGATTCCAGGGCTCGGGTTGTCGGACATGACGTTTAACGCCAAAGGGCAACTGTATAACGTGGGGGCAACCGTCAGCGGAAAGCGTGACCGTTACCTTGGAGCATTGACGTATATTCATACGTTTGCAGATACTCACGGCGATATCGAAGGTGATTCGGTTGATACCTTGTTACCGACAGTCGGGGTGTTGACGGATGTTGGGTTATTCAACCTCGGCCTGATTTACCAGAAGGTAAAGGTTGATTACGCTGGAACGGTTTATTTGCCCGGTTTCGGGGCAGTTTCTGCAACGGTTAATGGGGAAAGTGCCAAGAAACTCGCGTATCGGGCAGGCTACCAGACCTTGCTGGGCAAGGATGTGTATCTGAATGCCAGTGCGGGATTTGGTGGCAGACGAGAAGCGCGATTGGAAATCGGCAAGCGTTTTTGAGTATCTGACCACCTAAAAAAGCGGCCCTGCCTACAGGGGAGCAGACAGAGCCGGAAAATCAGCCCACCTTATAATTTGGCGCAGTCCAGCGGGCTGAGTAAGGAGGCTTAAGGGTTATTTTTTATGATATTGTTTTCTTGGTAATCGTCAATTAGCCCCTGAAGGGTGATGAATTGGTCTGACTGGAGCAAATACAGGTACAGCCGTGGGTCAACCATATCCGGTATAAAACCGTGCAAGGAGGCGGGGGCATTTCCCTGTTCTACTGTAATGCTGGTGACGGGGGTATTCTCAGAGCCTTGCACTGCTGCTGTCTGTATGCCTTTGGCGGACAAAGCCGTGGCTGGTGAAGTCATTAGCATACTGGCAAGCAGGCACACCGAAACTGAAAAGCCTTTGTTTTTCATGACATTAAACATCCTATTTTATGATTATCTGTCCGCCAGCTTAACGGTTTAATGTGTTTTTGTAACGCATAAAATTGTAAAAAAATGTAACAGACTTGGCTTTTATGACTTAAAATTACTCAGAAAGATATTGATGTCCCGTTCAATGCGCTGGAATTCCGTCATGAGTTGTGGCAAGAAATCCGTGTGCTGTAGCGTGGCAATGTCTTTGGCAATAATGCCTTCTAGCTGGTGTTGCAGGGTTGCGGTGCTGTACAGGTGGGCAGTAGCCTTGAAGCGGTGTGCGAGGGCTGATGCCGTTTCCCAGTCCTGTTGTTGCAGGCTGGCGGCGAGTTCGTGCTGGTATTGCTGGATGGTTGGCTGGGCAAAGGTGAGAAAGCACTGGGTGTTTTCCGGCCCGAGTATTTCAAGCAGGGTTTCCAGTGAGGCGGGTATAGTCATGGTGCTAGGGTGAGGCGGTAGCCTTTTCGCCATACGGTGCATAGGTGGCGGGGGGAGGCGGTGTCTTCCCCCAGTTTTTTGCGCAAGCGGTTAATGGTCATGTCAATGCTGCGGTTTAGCGGCTGGTGTTCATTGCCGTTGATAGCGTGGGAGATACTATCCCGCGTCAATATTTGCCCTGCATGTTGGCAGAGAAACTGTAAAAGGCTGCTTTCTTGCGTGGTGAGTTTGATCAGTTTGTTGTCGCGTTCCAGTTGTTCATGTACTAGGTCAAACAGATTGTTGCCGATCCGGTAAATTCCATGCTCATGGGGTTGGGGCGGGCGGCGCATAATGTTGCGGATGCGGATGAGGAGTTCCTTGGGGTGGAACGGTTTGGTGAGGTAGTCTTCTGCGCCGAATTCCAGCCCTTGCAGGCGTTCTTCGGCCGATTTTTTAGCGGATAGCAGCATCACGGGGATATGATTGTGGTTGTTCTTAAGCCAAGACAGCCAGTGCAGGCCATCTTTGCCTGGTAGCATGATGTCTAGCAAGATGAGATCCGGTGTTTGGTGCTGAAGGAATTCATCCATGTCTTCACCGCAGCACAGCCAGTCCAGATGATAATGATGCTCACACAAATACACTTCCAGCAACTGATGCAGAAGAATATCATCATCGACAAGCAACATCTGCCGTCCGTGTGATGTGGTTTTTTTTGGTATTGTAGGAGGCATTTTTCTCAAAAATTAATACGTTGGACACTGACTGTGGGGCATTTTAGTTGCTCGGCGGGCAAAAGTCTAAAAGTATCATTAGCGTGTAACTCAACGTATTTAAGGCGCGGTAATATTGGGTTTACCGCGCTCCCTCCTGTCGGGCGGTGTATGGCTTAATGGTACTGCTTCAAGCGGGTTTCGATTACGTCGCCGTCTTCCTTGTGACGAACCTGTACGATGGCGTAGTGCAGCTTGGGGGCTAGCCATAACGTGGTTTGGCGCTCCGTATCGTTATGTACCACTTCCACTTTTTCGCACTCGTATTCGCCAGCAGGCACTGTGATGGTTTCTTTGCCCAGTTTACGGAAGCGGTAATCCTGTAATTTACCCCGACTGACAATAGGGTAATTTAAGGGTTGGTTCGATGCCAGTGCATCCATCAAATACAGTTCGAGGGTGGCCATATCGAGCGTGCCTTTGGGAACGTTCAACTCGTAAGCATTACCGTCGAAGATGCCTTTGATTTGGGTGGGCGTCACAAAACTGAACTCATCTTTTTTGTCCTTGCGCCGGTTTTTGTGGTGATTCAGGTAGTTGGCGGGAATCAGGGCATCGCCATCTTTGGTGCCGGTGCTACGCTCCGTGAGGGTGTCGCCACTCAACAAGGCTGCCAAACCATTGGCTTTGGTGAGCTTTTGGTAGGTATAGTCATTGCCATTATAGCGCAGGCTGGCGGTCATGACGCCCATGTCCAGCCCCTTGGCGGTGACGGTGTAACTGGCCTGAAAAGCATCGGGTGCGGCGCTTGCCACTGAGGTGAGTAATGCCAGACTTGCTGCGATTATGAAATGTTTCAACTGTGTTATCCTTCTGGTTAAACGCCATTAACTTGATTAGACTACAGTAAGCCATGTTGGTTCTGAAATGCTAGACTACAAAGATGGCGCGAAATATTAGAGAATAGCGTCTGTGAAACCTCGAAAATCAGGGAGAACCCTTCTGTGAGTAACGATTCTGTGAGTAACGATATTACCTACCTTTCCGATGCTACTTTTGAGCAGGAAGTGCTGAAATCCACTGTGCCAGTACTGGTTGACTACTGGGCTGAGTGGTGCGGGCCATGCAAAATGATTGCGCCCTTGCTGGATGACATTGCTGTCGAGTTTGAAGGCAAGCTGAAAGTTGCCAAGCTGAACATTGATGAAAACAAGGAGGTGCCACCACGTTACGGTGTCCGGGGTATTCCTACGTTGATGCTGTTCAAGAGCGGCGCGGTGGCGGCAACCAAAGTCGGAGCCTTATCCAAATCACAATTGACGGCGTTTCTGAATCAGAACCTCTAAAACAGTTAGCAATGCCCGTGGGGAGCTTTTTCTTGCCACGGGGCATTCCCGCATAATTTTGCTGGACTCTGTGAAACTGGCGTGCTAGTGTAAATACACTTGAGTCTGCATCCAGATTCATTCTGACGCATCCTGTCTCGTTTCCCTGGTCACTTTCCTGCAAAGGCTGGAACGGGCGATAGCTTTAATTTCCCCACCAACACATCATCATATGAACCTGTCTGAACTGAAAAAGAAATCTGCCGCCGAAGTCTTTGAAATGGCGCAAGCTATGGGTATCGAGAGCATCTCACGCACCCGCAAACAAGACATCGTCTTCGCCTTGCTGAAAGCCAATGCAGCCAATAATGTCGACATCCACGGTGATGGTGTATTGGAAATCCTTCAGGATGGCTTCGGCTTTTTGCGCTCAGATGACTCCAGCTATCTGGCGGGTGCGGATGACATCTATGTATCCCCCAGTCAGATCCGCCGCTTTGGTTTGCGCACCGGCGATACTGTGTCAGGCAAGATTCGCCCCCCCAAGGACAGCGAACGCTATTTCGCCCTGCTCAAAGTCGATACGATCAACTTTGAACCTCCCGAAAGCGCCCGTAACAAGATTGCTTTTGAAAACCTCACGCCACTGCACGCCGATGACCGGATGCGCATGGAACGCGGTAATGGCAGTCGTGAAGACATTACCGCCCGTGTCATCGACATCGTAGCGCCGTTTGGTAAGGGCCAACGTGGTCTGATTATCGCGCCGCCGAAGGCCGGTAAAACCATCATGCTGCAAAATATTGCGCAAAGCATTGCTTCCAATTACCCGGACAGCTACCTGATCGTGTTGTTGATCGACGAACGCCCGGAAGAGGTGACAGAAATGTCACGCATGGTGCAGGGCGAAGTCGTTTCCTCGACCTTCGACGAACCCGCTGCCCGCCATGTACAAGTTGCGGAAATGGTTATCGAGAAAGCTAAGCGTTTGGTTGAGCATAAACGTGACGTGGTTATCTTGCTGGACTCCATCACCCGTTTGGCGCGTGCTTACAATACGGTCGTACCTTCTTCAGGCAAGGTATTGACCGGTGGTGTCGATGCGAATGCGCTGCACCGTCCGAAACGTTTCTTCGGTGCGGCACGTAATATTGAAGAGGGCGGTAGCCTGACCATCATCGCCACCGCGCTGATCGAAACCGGCTCGAAAATGGATGATGTTATCTACGAAGAGTTCAAAGGTACGGGTAATATGGAAATCCATCTGGATCGCCGTATTGCTGAAAAGCGCGTCTTCCCTGCGATCAATATCAACCGTTCTGGCACGCGTCGCGAAGAGTTGC
The DNA here is from genome assembly GCF_017901135.1 of Thiothrix litoralis. Lineage (NCBI taxonomy): Bacteria > Pseudomonadati > Pseudomonadota > Gammaproteobacteria > Thiotrichales > Thiotrichaceae > Thiothrix > Thiothrix litoralis. The sequence continues at coordinate 3,870,462 of NZ_CP072801.1, forward strand.
TGACCACGCAAGACGAGCTGCAAACCTTGTGGGTACTGCGCAAATTCCTGCACGGTATGGACGATCTGGAAGCGATGGAACTGTTGTTCGACAAGCTCTCCAAGACCAAAACCAACAGCGAATTCTTCGACGTGATGCGTCGCGGTTAAGGTTATAGGGGCGTATGCAATACGCCCCTAAGCCCTATAGATCTTCCAGCGTTAAGCCTTCTTCCCGCAAATACTGATCCAGCCGTCGCTGGTCAATGACCACCTCTAGGTCGAAATTACCTTCATCCGTGATGCTTTCTTGCTGAATCGCTTTGTCTGCGTACAGTTTGGCGCGTAAGCGTGCATGGCGTGGTTGAAGCGTCAGTTTGCCCCGGAACATGTGTCCGGCGAAGTAATCACCCAGATACACCAGTAGGCCTTTCAGCCCCAGATTGTTTTGGGCGGAAACGTACACGCGGGTGGGGTTGGTGCCGGTGCCTTCTTCGATATGCGGGGTTTGTCCGCCGAGGTCAATCTTATTCATGACTTCGATTTGCGGTACTTTTTCGGCACCAATTTCAGCAATGACTTTGTTGACCTGTTCGCGGAACAATTCCAGTTGCTCGTCATGACTGTCAATGACGTGCAATAGCAAATCAGCATCAATGGTTTCTTGCAAGGTGGAGCGGAAGGCGACGACCAGATCATGCGGCAGATGGCGAATGAAGCCTACTGTGTCTGCGAGGATGATTTCTTGCTGGTTGGGCAGTTGTACTTGCCGCAGCGTGGGGTCAAGGGTCGCAAACAGTTGGTCGGCGACGTACACCCCAGCTTGGGTCAGGGCGTTGAAAAGGGTGGATTTACCTGCATTGGTATAACCGACCAGCGAAACCGTGGGGATTTCAGCTTTTTTGCGGGACTGGCGGCCTTGTTCGCGTTGGTTCTGGACTTTTTCCAGACGCTTGTCGATTTGCTTGATGCGTTCAGCAATCAGGCGACGGTCGGTTTCTAACTGAGTTTCACCGGGGCCGCGCATCCCGATACCGCCTTTTTGGCGTTCCAGATGCGTCCAGCCACGCACGAGGCGGGTGGAAAGGTGTTTCAATTGCGCGAGTTCAACCTGAAGTTTACCTTCGTGGCTGCGGGCGCGTTGGGCGAAGATGTCCAGAATCAGGCCGGTACGGTCAAGCACGCGGCATTGCAGCAGCTTTTCGAGGTTACGTTCCTGAGCAGGGGAGAGGGAGTGATCGAAAATGACCAGATGGGCATCACGCGCTTCCCTTAGCTGACGAATTTCTTCGGCTTTACCCGTACCGACGAAATAACGTGGGTCAGGGCGTTGCCGCGACCCACTGATAAAACCGACCACTTGGGCACCGGCTGAATCAGCGAGTTCGGCGAATTCCTTTTCGTCTTGCGTAGACTTTGCCGTATTGAAACTGATCTGAACAAGGACAGCATTTTCACCGCCGCCGGGGCGTTCAAATAGTTCCAATCGGCAATCTTCCTAAGGTTTGGTGGCTTATTCTTCGGGAGCCAGCGCCAGTTTGATCGGGCGAGCAGGCACGATCGTGGAAATGGCATGTTTGTAGACTAATTGGCTAACAGTATTCCCCAATAGTACAACGAATTGGTCAAATGACTCGACATGCCCCTGTAATTTGATGCCGTTGACCAAATAAATGGAGACTGGAATCCGTTCCTTTCTCAGAGCATTAAGGAAGGGTTCTTGTAATGTGTGCCCTTTCGACATGAGCTTCTCCTAAAAATATTCTCGGGTTTGTGGTTGTTATGGTCTCACACCTAAAGCTAGGGGGGGGTCGTGAGCCAGTCGTTTGTTTCCTTCGACGCCTAAAAGCTTATCAGTTTTATCGTCTCGCAAGAATGCCAGTTTGTCGGACGTATCCGTTCATCCGCCAATAAACGCTGAGACGTTGCTGATGACCGATGAAAGGTTGAGTTCTTGGGGGTTATACAAAGACACATCCTTTTCCGAACGCAACCACGTCATTTGACGTTTAGCAAGCTGTCGTGTTGCGACAATAGCACGATCGCGCATTTGATTGTAGTCTATTTCATTAATTAAATAATCCCAAATTTGTCGGTAACCCACAGCCCGTATGGCGGGAAGGTGGGTGTCCAAGTCGCCGCGCACCAAGAGTTTGCGCACTTCGTCGACAACGCCCTGTTGTAACATTTGGTCAAAGCGTTGTACAAGACGGGCGTGTAACCAGCCGCGATCTTCAGGTATCAAGGCAATTTTTAATAGCTGATAGGGGCAGGCATCATGCCATTCAGCTTGCTGTAATTCGGTGAGTGATTGCCCCGTCAGCTCAAAAACTTCCAAAGCGCGTTGCAAGCGTTGGGGGTCATTGGGGTGAATGCGTTGCGCGGCTATTGGGTCAATGCTCGCCAGCCGGTCATGCAGTACTTGCCAGCCGTGGGTCGAGGCTTCGGCTTCCAGACGGGCACGAATGGCAGGGTCGGCTTGAGGCAAGGCTGATAGGCCGTATTCGAGGGCGCGGAAGTAGAGCATGGTGCCACCGACCAGCAAGGGGATTTTACCGTGTGCGGTAATATCAGCCATTTCGTGCAAAGCATCCTCCCTAAATTCAGCGGCGGAGTAGGGCTGCGACGGGTCAAGGAAGTCAATCAGTCGGTGCGGAGCTTCGGCCAATGTGGCCGCATCGGGTTTAGCGCTACCAATATCCAGCCCTTTGTAAACCAAGGCAGAATCGACGCTGATGATTTCAATCGGAAAGTGTTTGCGTAGCTCAACCGCAAGATCCGTCTTACCCGTTCCGGTCGGCCCCATGATGAAAATGGCTTTGCTCATCACCTTCCTCTCAGGAACAGTTTGTCGATTTGGTCGAGTGACATGTGTGTCCAAGTGGGTCGTCCATGATTGCATTGTCCGCTGCGTTCGGTGCGTTCCATATCACGTAACAGGGCGTTCATTTCGGTGATACTGAGTTTGCGGTTGGCGCGTACTGAGCCGTGGCAAGCCATGGTTGCGAGGATTTCATTCATGGCATTCTGGATGCGGTTGCTTTCGCCATAGGTAATCAGGTCGGCGAGCACGTCGCGTACCAGTGCTTCAGTATCCGACTCTTTCAGCAGGCTGGGAACAGCACGAATGGTGAGTTTTTCCAACCCTAAACGATCCAGCTCAAAGCCGAGGGCGCGGAAGGTGTCGGCATGTTGCTCAGCGTGATCCGCTTCCTTTTTGCTCACATTCAGGCTGCCGGGAACCAGCAGTGGCTGCGAGCGGATGGCGTCTTGTGCCATGCTTTGCTTGAGGTATTCGTAGGTAATGCGTTCGTGGGCGGCGTGCATATCCACCACGACCAGCCCAGTCGCGTTTTGCGCAAGGATGTAAACGCCATGCAATTGGGCAATAGCGAAGCCTAGCGGCGGCATGTCCTCGCTATCTGGTGTATTCACAGGTAGGTCGGGCTTCAGCTCCCTCGCTTCTGCCTCTTCCTTGGGTAATACCACCGGCTGATACAACTGCTGGTAAGCCGCCATCTGTTCGCGTACCGGCATCTGCAAACGCGGCTGATACTGCGCCTGATAAACTGGACGCCGCTCTTCACCTCCCCCTTTGAAAAAGGGGGATTGAGGGGGATTTTCTTCCGGCGAAGCAGGAGGTTCGTGTGTTTGCACCGGAAGCTGCGTCGGCGCACCCGCCTCATCCCCCGGTCGAATATCCGCCAATGCCTGATGCAGCGTGCGAAACAGAAAATCATGTACCAGCCGTCCTTCCCGAAAACGTACTTCCTGCTTGGTGGGGTGTGCATTCACATCCACCAGTTGCGGGTTTAGTTCCAGAAACAGCACGAAAGCGGGGTGTCGCCCGTGGTACATCACATCCTGATAGGCTTGTTTCACTGCGTGGCTAATCAGTTTGTCACGCACATTGCGGCTATTCACGTAAAAATATTGCAGGTCTGCTTGCGAGCGTGAAAAGGTCGGTAAGCCTACCCAGCCCCAGAGTCGTAATCCAGCGGCTTCGTAATCCAGGTACAGGCTTTGCTCGACGAAAGCACTGCCACAGATTTCAGCTACACGCCGTTCTGCGCCGCTACGGTCATCGACCGGCCGCAGGCGCAGGGTATTTTTCTGGTTGTGGTTCAGCTCAAAACCCACGTCGAAGCGGCTCAGCGCCAGTTTGCGTACCATGTCTTCGATGTGCCCGAATTCGGTCTTTTCGGTTTTGAGGAATTTACGGCGGGCGGGAATGTTGAAAAACAGGTCGACGACATCCACGGTCGTGCCCGTTGCGTGGGCGACGGGTTCTGGTTCGTCGAAAATTTCTTGTCCATCGCCAAACAGTTTCCAGCCTTGCTGGGCTTCACTGTGGCGGGAGCTGAGAATAAGGCGCGATACCGAGGCGATACTGGGCAAGGCTTCCCCCCGGAAACCGAGGCTGCGTACTTGTTCCAGATCGTCAAGGCTGGCGATTTTGCTGGTAGCGTGACGGCTCAGGGCGAGGGCTAATTCGGCTTGGGGAATGCCGCCGCCATTATCGCGAATGCGAATGCGTTTGCCGCCACCTTGCTCAATATCGATCTCGATGCGGGTTGACCCGGCATCGAGCGCGTTTTCCAGCAACTCCTTGACCACCGACGCAGGGCGTTCAACCACTTCGCCTGCTGCGATCTGGTTGATAAGGTGGGCAGGAAGCTGGCGGATGGGCATCAGGGGTGTGAGCCTCCGACTGCCGGAGCAGATTCTGTGGTCACTGGGGGCGCTGCGACGACAGGGGCTGTTGCTGCCGGTGTCGGCGCTGGTACTGGCGCTGGTGCTGGAGCAGTTTCGACGGCGACCGTTGGCACGGGTGTTGGTGTGGCGACGACGGGAGCTGCAACAACCGGGGCGGTGGGAGCGGCAGGTGCTACGGCGCTGCTGGGTGCTGCTGGTGTGTTTGGCTGGTCAAGCGCAAGCGCTTGCAGGTCTTTTGAGCGGTCAGCATTGACGCCGTATTGCGCCAGAATTTGTGGCTGGCGGGCAATAGCTTCTTTGCGGTCAATCACCAGTTGGTAATCATCAGCCGCTTGCAGGGTGATGAAGTCGCTGGTGGATGCTTGAACTTTTTGATAGAAATCACGGAAGTTGTGGATGCTTTCGCCGTTAACCTTTTCGATCAGTAAATCGTTGTCGTGATGGTAGTCCTTATTAATGTCGGCAGGCAGCACCTTAGTCATGATGACCGCTTCGCTGCGGGTTTCATCCGGTGATTCGTAGGTGAGTGCGCCGATACGGGCTGGCGTGCCATCCATACCGTCGATCACGTCCTGATTCAAGGGCATGAATACCAGCCCACCAAAAATGAAGTAAGTGGGTTGCTTGTCGTATTGGTTGGGCTTGACCAGCAGGTATTCCTTGCCGGGTTTATCCAGATGCAAAGACACTTCCTGTGGCTGAGCATTGCGGATGATCTTGAATTTGATGTTTTCACCGATCTGGTGCATGTCGATGTAATGGGTGTGGTCAATGAATTCGCCGGGGCGGAATTCCACCGTGCCATTATTCTCGATTTTATGACCATCAATCTCGGTCACAATGTCGCCGACTTGAATTTTGCCATCGGCCGGGGAGTTTTTGTAAACCTTGTGTACCAACATGCCGGTTTGGTCATCCGTCAGGCCATATTTGTGGCGCATGGCGGGGTTTTCCATCGACTGGGTGAGGAAGCCGTGGAAGCCGTAACCGTCGATTTTGCCGTCTGTGGCGTCATTCAGAAAGTGACGGATAATCGGGGTAGGGATCATGTAACCGATATTATCAGTGAGGAAGCCAGATTGCATGGCAACCCCCACTACCTTGCCGCCAGAAATGACCGGGCCGCCGCTGTTGCCGAAGTTGATGGCAGCATCGACTTGTGCGGCAATCAGGTTTTCGCCGGTATGGACGTAATTTTGTTTTTCGATGCGTGAAACCACGCCGCGTGTGACGCTTAAGGTGTTGCCGCCAATCGGGAAGCCGTAGACTTCTACTGGCTGTTGCATTTTAGGCAGGTCGCTTAGTTCCAACGGGGTGACATCTTTATAAGCGTTAACGTCTTTGGTGCGCAGCAGAGCAAGGTCGGACTCGTGGGAAATGTAGACGACTTCTGCCTCATAGCGTTTGGTTTCGCCGTGGCGTTGGACTTCCAGAAACGTCGAGTCAGCCGCCACGTGGGCATTGGTCAGGATCAGGTTGCCCGCAATGATCAAGCCAGACCCTGAACCTTTCTGAGAATCAGAGTTCCAAGGAGACATGGTTTCGTAAGTGTGCTGCACAATATAAACTTTGACGACAGCATCCTTGATTTTTTCACGCGGGTCATTGGCGTTCTGAGGGGCTGCTGTTGGTGGCGCGGCTAGCGCGATTTCGTCAGCAGCAATGGACGCTTCCACCGAGGCGGCCGCGCCGAGTGTTGTTGTTGCTGCTGCTGTTGGTGGGACTACGTGGCTTTGTGGAGCCACCTTGCCATCAGTCACTGGTGTTGCAGGTTGCGCAACTGGTGGTGGATTAATGCTGATTTCAGCCAGCAGGTTAGGTGAACTGGCAAGGCCAAGGCACAATAACGTGCTGGTAATAATGGTTGTTTTTTGCATTTTAAAAGTCCCGTTTGAAATAATAATAACAGCCCTGAGAGCGATGCAGAAATAATTAAGGGACTATAGCGTATCCATCGGTCGAGTGAAAACACTTTAATCTGACGGTAATCTATCGGTTTTTAAGGTAAAACTTGGTATTCTTCGGCACTTATGGCACAGCGCAAGCCCCAAGACGACTATAGGATCGAATGATGACGGACTACAAGCACACCCTCAACCTGCCGAACACGCCGTTTCCCATGCGCGGCGATCTGGCGAAACGTGAACCGGGGATGTTGGCGAGCTGGGAAAACCAGCAGCTTTATCAGCAATTACGTGCAAAAGCACAAGGTCGCCCCAAGTTCATTCTGCACGATGGCCCGCCATATGCGAACGGCAATATTCATATCGGTCACGCCGTCAACAAGGTGCTCAAAGACATTATTGTAAAAAGCAAAACCCTGAGCGGTTTTGATGCGCCTTATGTGCCGGGTTGGGACTGCCACGGTCTGCCAATCGAATTAAAAGTAGAGGAAAAACTCGGTAAGGCGGGTGATAAGGTCGATGCGTTTGTGTTCCGCAAAGCGTGCCGTGAGTACGCTGCCGAACAGGTCGACCTGCAACGCAAGGATTTCAAGCGTCTGGGCGTGTTGGGTGATTGGGAAAACCCTTACCTGACCATGGATTTTCAGACCGAAGCCGATATTGTGCGTGCCTTGGGGCGTATCGCCGCCAATGGGCACTTGCACAAGGGCGCAAAGCCGGTGCATTGGTGTACCGATTGTGGCTCGGCGTTGGCTGAGGCGGAAGTGGAATACGCTGATAAAACGTCCTTCTCCATTGATGTGCGTTTTACGGTGGTGGATGAAGCCGAATGGTTGAAGCGTGTGCCGGAAGCAGCGGGGCAGGGTGAGCTTGCCGTGGTGATCTGGACGACTACGCCGTGGACGTTGCCTGCCAACCAAGCCGTTGCCCTAAACCCGGAACTGGAATACGTGGTGGTGCAAACGGCCAGCGAACGTTTGGTGTTGGCAGAGGCTTTGCACGAATCGGTCATGAAACGTGTCGACATCAGCGACTACCGCATCCTTGCGCGTTGCACGGGTGACAAGCTGGAAGGTTTGCTGTTGCAACATCCGTTCTATGCGCGTCATGTGCCGGTGATTCTGGGGGATCATGTAACAACTGAAGCCGGTACAGGTGCTGTGCATACCGCGCCGGGGCATGGTCAGGAAGACTTTGTGGTCGGGCAAAAATACGGCCTAGCGGTGGATAACCCGGTGGGGAGTGATGGCTGTTTCCTGCCGAATACCGAGTTATTTGCGGGCGAATCTGTCCACAAGGCTAACCCGCATGTGCTGGAAGTGCTGACTGAGCACGGCAAGCTGTTGAAGGCCAACAAGTTGCGCCACAGCTATCCGCATTGCTGGCGGCATAAGACCCCGCTGATTTTCCGTGCAACGCCGCAGTGGTTCATCAGTCTTGAGCAGAATGGTTTGCGCACTAAAGCGCTGGAAGCCATTCAGGGCGTGCAGTGGGTTCCCGATTGGGGCAAGGCTCGGATCGAGAGCATGGTGCAAAACCGCCCGGATTGGTGCATCTCGCGCCAACGTAACTGGGGTGTGCCGATTGCGTTGTTCATCCACAAGGAAACCGGGGCGTTACACCCGCAAACAGAAGCGCTGATCGAGGCGGTGGCACAGCGTATTGAGCGGGAAGGTGTTGATGCCTGGTTCCGCCTGACGCCGGTTGACTTGCTGGGTAAGGATGCGGCTAATTACGACAAGGTTGGCGACACGCTGGACGTGTGGTTCGACTCGGGTGTGACCCATGCGTCGGTGTTGGAGCGTCGTGCGGATTTGCGCTTCCCGGCGGATGTGTATTTGGAAGGTTCTGACCAGCATCGTGGCTGGTTCCAGTCATCGCTATTGTCGGCGATCGGCACACGCGGGGTTGCACCTTATCGCACAGTGTTGACCCACGGTTTCACGGTGGATGGCAAGGGCGAGAAAATGTCCAAGTCCAAGGGCAATATCGTTGCACCACAAAAAGTGACCGATTCCTTGGGGGCTGACATCCTGCGTTTGTGGGTGGCTTCGACGGATTACAGCCGTGAAATGTCGGTTTCGGATGAAATCCTCAAACGCACCGCCGATGCTTATCGCCGTATTCGCAATACCGCGCGTTTCTTGTTGGCAAACCTGAATGATTTTGACCCGGCAACGGATTTGGTTCCCGCATCTGAGATGTTGCCGTTGGATCGTTGGGCGGTGGATCAGGCTGCGCAAGTACAAGACAAGGTGTTGGCTGCTTATGGTCATTTTCATTTCCACCTGATTGCGCAGGAAGTGCTTAACTTCTGTACCGTAGAATTGGGTAGCTTGTTCCTTGATATTACCAAAGACCGTCAGTACACCATGCAAGCGGGCAGTCAGGGGCGGCGTTCCGCGCAAACCGCTGCATGGCACATTTTGAATGCGATGGTGCGCTGGTTGTATCCGGTGCTGAGCTTTACCGCCGAGGAAATCTGGCAGGCCATGCCGGGTAAGAAGCCAGAAGAATATGTGCTGTTTACCCAGTGGTATGAAGGTTTATTCCGGTTGGATGCAACGGATAAATTGTCCGCTGGTGAGTGGAGCTATGTATTTACCTTGCGCGAACTGGTCAGCAAGCAACTTGAAGAAGTGCGGGTGGCAGGTAAGATCGGTGCGAGTCTGGATGCGGCAGTGGATATTTACTACCGCAAGGATAGCCGCGAACCCGGTACTGATCCGCTGGTAAAGCTGGGTGATGAATTACGTTTTGTGCTGATTACGTCGGGTGTGCAGTTGCACGATCTGGCGGGTGTGCCGGATGACGCAGTAGAGGTGATGGAGCAGGTGTTTGTGCGTGTCACCCGTTCCGAACACGGCAAGTGTACCCGTTGCTGGCATCACCGTGAGGATGTGGGCAACCATGCGCAACACCCCGAATTGTGCGGGCGTTGTATCGACAATATCGAAGGTGCGGGTGAGGTGCGCGAGTATGCGTAGTTTTCGTTCTCTTTCCGCCGAGACGGGGATGCTGGGTTGGTTGTGGGTCTCCGCCGTGGTGATTGCGCTTGACCAGTTGACCAAGTGGATGGCGGAAGCCAGTTTGGAGCCGGGGCAGCCGTATGCAGTGGTTCCGCACTTGGACATGACCTTGAGTTATAACTTTGGCGCAGCCTTCAGCTTTTTGGGTGATCAGGATGGCTGGCAACGCTGGTTTTTTGCGGGCTTGGCTGTCATTGTGTGCGGTTTTATTATTAACTGGATGCGCAAGCTGAAAAAGCGTCAGGTCTGGGCGGCTTTGGGCTTGGCCTTGGTACTGGGCGGGGCGATTGGTAATCTGATTGACCGCGTGCTGTATGGCAAGGTCATCGACTTTGTGTCGGTTTACTTTGATATTCCGTTCGTGATGGAAAACTACCATTTCGCCATTTTTAATGTGGCGGACATGGCGATTACCGGCGGGGCAGTCCTGCTGGTCTTCCTGAGTTTGTTTACGTCTGATCTTGAGCCCTGATTAAGAGATGACCATGATGGTGATGATCTGCCATCATGGTCGTTTCTCATCTTATGACGCAGCGTTCAGAAGGCTGCGTGCCATTTGAACCTGCTGCTTCACCTGTTCCGGTGCCGTGCCTCCCAAGTGGTTGCGTGCTGCGACTGAGCCTTCTAGCGTCAATACCTCAAACACATCTTGGTCGATGCTGCTGGAAAATGACTGTAACTCTTCCAGGCGCATTTCGCTGAGGTCTCGCCCCGTTTCCACGCCGAGTGCAACCGCTTTGCCAACAACTTCGTGGGCATCGCGGAACGGCAAGCCTTTGCGTACCAAATAATCCGCCAGATCGGTGGCGGTGGAAAAACCTTGCATGGCGGCTTTGCGCATTTTTTCCGGTTTGGGCTGGACGTGCGGCATCATGTCGGCAAATGCCCGCAAACTGCCGAGCAGGGTGTCTACGGTGTCAAATAGCGGTTCCTTGTCTTCCTGATTGTCCTTGTTGTAAGCCAGTGGCTGGCCTTTCATCAGGGTCAACAGGGCGAACAGATGACCGAATACTCGCCCACTTTTGCCGCGTACCAGTTCGGGTACGTCCGGGTTTTTTTTCTGCGGCATAATGGAGGAGCCGGTGCAGAAGCGGTCTGGCAGGCGGATAAAGTCAAATTGTGCGGAAGTCCACAACACCAGTTCTTCTGAAAAGCGCGACAGGTGCATCATGATGAGCGCCGCTGCTGACGTGAATTCAATGGCGAAATCCCTGTCGCTGACAGCATCCAGTGAATTACGCGCGGGGTGATCAAAGCCGAGTAATTCAGCGGTGTACTGGCGGTCGATAGGGTAGGTTGTGCCCGCCAGTGCTGCCGCACCCAAAGGCATAACATTGATACGCTTGCGGCAATCCTGCAAACGCTCGAAGTCGCGTTGCAGCATTTCAAACCATGCGAGCATGTGATGCCCGAACGTTATCGGCTGGGCAACTTGTAAGTGTGTGAAACCTGGCAGGATAGTGTCAGCTTCGCGTGCCGCCAATTCAACCAGTGCGTGTTGTAAACGACGTAGTTCGTGGCTAATACCGTCTACTTGATCACGTAGCCACAGACGTATGTCGGTGGCAACCTGATCATTACGTGAACGACCAGTGTGGAGTTTTTTGCCAGCAATGCCGATACGGTCGGTCAGGCGGGCTTCGATGTTCATGTGGACATCTTCCAACGAAATTTGCCACTTTAATTCGCCTTTTTCGATGGACTGCTCGATTTCGTCCAGTCCACTCAGGATTTGTTCAACTTCAATGGTGTTTAATAAGCCTGTTTTCTCCAACATGCGGGCATGGGCACGTGATCCCTGGATGTCGTGCCGATACAGGCGTTGATCAAACAGGATGGATGCGGTGAATTCTTCGACAAATGCGTCGGTGGATTCGCTAAAACGTCCGCCCCAAGGTTTATCCTTGGCGCTATCTGGTTGCTGTTGGCTCATGGGTTAATGTTGAATTTTCATCAGGTTGCTAAAAGGAGTTGCCAAACATTATCACATTGTGGAAGAATAAAAAAACGCAATTCTCAATGCTGTATACATGCAACTGTAGTTGCCAATAGTATACAAGGAAATGCTCAGCCTGCTATGTCAGGTCAGGGAATTATAAAAAATATAAACATACAACTGGGTCGGAATAGAACGTTGCAACAGGTTTGTTGTGCGTCGTATTACCGACTGAGAGCAAAAAATGCCGTCACTCAATGGAAAAACCTTAAGTTATTTGCCCAATCTCTGTATGCCGCAGGCGCTGTTGCGTGCTGTGCTGGCTGCTGAGTTACTGGCAATGATACTGGCGTTGGTAGTGGCAACCGATTTGCGGGATTTCTTTGTCAATCTTGGGCTGCACTCGCTGTTTGTGTTGTGGGTGACGCTGGCCTCCATTTTTACCCTGTGTTTTATTAGCCGCTTTCTGAGCAAGCCATCGGTATTTCAGGCATCTGCGATTGTATTTGGAACGGTTGCCAGTTTTACCCTAGTCGCCTCCATTCTGGGGTTGTTGATGTCGGCTGGCGGTGAATGGGTCAGTGATGTGCTTACCAGTGCCTTGTTCATTTTCAAGAATCTGGTCATCAGCCTGGTCATTACGCTGGTGTTGCTGCGGTATTTTTATATCCACGGGCAGTGGGAAGAGACCGTCGAGGCAGACTCGGCTGCCAAGTACGATGCGCTGCAAGCGCGCATGCGTCCGCATTTTCTGTTCAATAGTCTGAATACCATTGCACATCTGGTGCATATCGATGCCAATAAGGCTGAAGAAGCGTTACTGGATTTAGCCGATATTATGCGTCTTACCCTTGATAAGCGGTCACGTATCAGCCTGAAAGAGGAGTTGAACCTGACCTTGGCGTATTTGCGTATGGAAGGCTTACGTTTGGGTGCAAAACGTTTGAACGTTAAGCTCGACATGGATCAGAACAGCCTGCCGTTGGATATGGAGATCCCGCCTTTTCTGTTGCAGCCGCTGGTGGAAAATGCTGTCTACCATGGTATCCAGCCGCGTCAGGATGGTGGCTTGTTAACTGTTAGTCTGTATGACGCGGGTGATCGGCTGGATGTCACGGTGACGAACCCTCTGCCCCCTTCGGGCATGAGCACCCATACCAAGGGCAATCATATTGCTCAGGAAAATATGGTGAACCGCTTGCATCTTGCTTATGGCGACCGTGCCAACCTGAAAATCCAGAAGAGCGTACAACAATACAGGGTCTCGTTTTCCATCCCCAAGGAGTAGAAGAATTATGACATTGAAAATTTTAATCGTAGACGACGAGGAATATGCCCGCGCCCGTATCAAGGGGTTGCTGGCAAGCCAGGTCGATTACGGCGTTTGTGCAGAAGCCGAAAACGGGGTGGATGCAGTGCTGATGACAGAACGTTATCAGCCGGACATTGTGCTGATGGACATTTCTATGCCGGGTATGGACGGCTTAGAAGCGGCACGGCACATTTCGGGCATGGATAGCCCACCAGCCGTCATATTCACCACAGCGTATGGAGAATATGCTTTAGAAGCCTTTTCAACAAAAGCAACAGGGTATCTTATGAAGCCTATTAGACAAGAACAATTATTACAAAGTCTGGAACAAGCCCGCTCATTGAACCGTGCACAACGTATGGAGGCGCTGGAAAACCGTGAAGGGCGCAACATGTTGTCACGCAAACACATTTGTGCGCGGATGCGTGGCAACCTTGAGTTGATTCCAATCGAAGATGTGGTGTATTTCCAAGCCGACCAGAAATATGTGACGGTGCGCCACAAGAAGGGTGAGGTCATTATTGAAGAGTCGCTGAAGTCTCTGGAAACCGATTTGGCTGATCGCTTTATCCGCATTCATCGCAATGCGTTGGTCTCTAAAACTGCGATTGCTGGTTTGTCCAAATCGTCGGTCGGGCGTACCCAGATTGTGCTGGATAACGTCAAGGACCAACTGGAAGTCAGCCGCCGCCATTTGGCGGAAGTGCGTCGGTTCGTGCGTAACCGTTAATTTATTACTGTTCGTTTCTCCTGTTTAGGGGCGTGAGTATTCGCGCCCCTTTTTTTATTTCACTGCCTGTTGTGCGGCGTCGATAGCGTTCTCCAGATACGCGCCATAAAAATCAGGGCTGTTGTAGCCCAGCAAGCGTTCTGCGATTTCTTCCCCTTGTGCATTCAAAAACACCAGCGTAGGGGTGAGCGATACTTTATGGCGAGCCGCAAATTCATCCACATCAATCTTGTCGCCGTTAAAATCAATCACACTCGCCTCATCCCCCATGTCGAAACTACGGATCAGAATACGCGAGTCATATTTGCCGCTGGTGATCATCGGTTGCAGGTATTCGGCTTCCAGCCGTTTGCAGAATCCACAGTAGTCAGCACGAAATGCCAACAGTAGCGGCAGCTTCTTGTTCTGCATTTCTTGTTGCAATGCACGAAAATCATGTGCATCCTGTAGGCTCTCTGCGGCAAATCCGGTGTGGGTTAGCGTGCTCAGTAGTAATAAGCCAAGTAGTGCGATGGTGGTCAGTGGTTGATTTATTTGCATAAAATTATCCTCCTTTGGGATAAAGCCCCGGTTATTCTCTGGCTTTATAGACAAAATATAGGTGATTTTGTTGTGGCGGGATATACCAAAAGGGATATATAATGTCTGCCTGTTTCCTAATGGGTCAGGGTTAGCCCGAGTAGTTGACCGTATATTAGTATCTATTTATACTCCATCGGGATTTCAGAGAGAGGAGGTTATGCTTAAACCTTCTCCAGAGGAGCAGATGCGAAGCATACTTATTATTCAATTCATCCTAGTGCTGGCTGGTGTAGCAGTATCATTATGGCATCAGGGTGAAGCAGCATTGTTGCCTGCCTGTTATGGCGGGGCGATTGCACTCGCGAACACTTTATTGCTGTCCCGCCGTGTGGCACAAGCCGGAGAGATAGCGAAAACCAGTCCACAGCAGAGCGTGAATGCTTTGTATTTTGGTGTGGTACAACGATTTGTATTTGTGTTGGTTGCGCTAGGGTTCGGTTTGGGCTATCTAAAGTTATCCCCTGTTCCTTTATTGGGTACGTTTATGGTCGCGCAACTGGCCTACATGCTGATGGGAACCCGCCAAGTCGGGTGATGTCAGCAAAACAGTTTTTAACTTTGTGTACGGAGTGAATTGTGAGCGAATCTAACGCGCCAGCAATATCAAGTCCTGTTGAGTACATCCAGCACCATCTGACCAACTGGAGCGTTGGCGTTGAACACGGTGAGCAAGTCAAGATCGTTGACTTCAGCGTATTTCACGTCGATGTTTTTTTGTTCAGTGTGCTACTCGCAGGTTTGCTTGCTTTTTTTGCCTGGAAAATCGGCAAAAACTTGAATCCTGATAAACCTACCGGGGCGCAAAACGTCGCGGAGACCATTGTTGAGTTCGTCAATCAACAAGTGAAAGACATTTTCCCGAATGCGGATGGCTTGATCGGCCCGCTGGCAATTACCATCTTTATGTGGGTTCTACTGATGAACTCAATGGACTTCTTGCCAGTAGACTTGTTGCCTGCACTGTTCGGCGGTGTTGCTGGCTTGTTTGGGGCTGATCCGCACCATGTTTACCTGAAAGTGGTACCAACCACGAACCTCGATACCACATTCGGTTTGGCTCTATCCGTATTCGCCCTGATTATTTTCTACAATATCAAGCACAAGGGTGTGTGGGGTTACGTCAAGCAATTCCTGTTCCACCCGTTTGGGCCTTACCTGATGCCAGTCAACATCGTGATGACGGCGATTGAAGAGGTTGCAAAACCTGTCAGTCTCGGCCTGCGTTTGTTCGGAAACATGTTCGCCGGTGAATTACTGTTCCTGTTGATCGCATTGCTGGCGTTCTCTGTTTGGGCAATGCCTGCACAGATTGCACTGGGTACGCTGTGGGCAATTTTCCACATGCTGGTTGTGCCATTGCAAGCCTTTATCTTTATGCTGTTGACCATCGTATATCTGGGATTGGCTAGCCAAAGCGCCGAAGACCATTAATAGATGCAGGGGCGACCATCGGTCGCCCCATGAAATGATTTTTTAGTTTTATTTTTTGATTTTTAACTTTTCTTGGAGACTTCACAATGGATGCAAATGCAATTGCAATGATCTATTCCTACACGGCTGTAGGCGTTGGTATTATCTTGGCGGCTGCTGGTCTGGGTTCCGCACTGGGCTGGGGTATGATCTGTTCCAAATTTATCGAAGGCATTGCTCGCCAACCTGAAATGCGCGCGCAATTGACTGGTCAGATGCTGTTTACCGGTGGTCTGATGGAAGCATTCCCAATGATCGTTCTGGGTATCTCTATGTGGTTCATCTTTGCCAACCCGTTCATTGGCGCTGCCAAAGCTGCAATGGGTGCTGGTTAATTCCCCGATTGTTAAACGTTGTTACTAACATTCGGAGGTTAACATGAACGTAACTGCAACCCTGATTGGTCAGATGATCGTCTTTTCGATCCTTGTCTGGTTCGTCAAGAGCGTATTGTGGGAACCGATGCTGAAAGTGCTGGAAGACCGTAAAGGGCGTATTGCCGATGGTCTTGCCGCTGCCGAAAAAGGCAAGCACGAAGAGGAATTGGCTCGCAAGCACGCTTTGGATGAGCTGAAAAAAGCTAAAGCCGAAGCTGCCGAAATCGTTGCACAAGGCCAAAAGCGTGCAGCGGAAATCGTTGACGAAGCCAAGAATGCTGCTATCGAAGAAGCAGGCCGCGTGAAAGTCGCAGCCCAAGCGGACATCGAACAGGAGGTTTCCCGTGCGCGTGAAACGCTGCGTACTCAAGTTTCTGCTTTGGCAGTAGCGGGTGCGGAGAAAATTCTTGGTAAGGAAATTGATGCCAAAGCTCACGCTAAAGCATTGGATGAACTGGCTGCGCAAATTTAAGGTGGTGAACCATGTCTGATTTGACAACCGCTGCCCGTCCTTACGCCCGAGCGGTGTTTGAGATGGCGCAGGAAGCCGGAAAGCTGACCGAATGGTCTGCTCAACTGGCAGCCATGTCTGCGGTCGTCGCGGCTGAAGGTTCATCTGCCTTGTTGGCTCATCCTCGCATGACCAAAGAACAGAAAGCGGACGTATTCGGTGAGATTGCAGGTGATGCACTCGACGACCAAGGCCGCAATCTGCTCAAGGCACTGGCAGAGAATGACCGTTTTACCTTGCTACCTGACATTACTACCCTCTTCGAGCAAATGAAGGCGGAAGCAGAAGGTGCAATTGAGGCGGAAATCATTTCTGCACAGGAAATGAGCGATGACCAGCAGCAGACCATTGCTGCGGCACTCCAAAAACGCTTGGGACGTGAGATTAAGCTCGTCACTAAAGTTGACCCAACCCTGATGGGTGGTGCGGTAATTCGCGCGGGTGACTTGGTGATTGACGGCTCAATCCAGAGCAGGCTGAAAGATATGAAGGCGGCGTTGGGGCGCTAAGCCCAGCCGATATATTGAGGAATAGCATATGCAACTTAACCCAACTGAAATCAGTGACCTGATCAAAAAGCGCATTAGCAGCTTTGAGTCCGGTGCTGAAGCTCGCACTGAGGGTACGGTTGTCTCCGTTACGGATGGTATCGTCCGCCTTCACGGGCTTGGCGATGTAATGTCTGGCGAGATGATCGAATTCTCCAACGGCTCTTACGGTCTGGCTTTGAACCTAGAGCGTGATTCCGTCGGTGCGGTTGTCCTTGGTGATTACAAAGGTATCACTGAAGGCGACACCGTAAAATGTACTGGTCGTATTCTGGAAGTGCCACACGGTCGTGGTTTGCTGGGTCGCGTCGTTGACGCACTGGGCAACCCAATTGACGGTAAAGGCCCGGTAGAAAACGACGGTTACGCCCCAATTGAGCGCATGGCGCCGGGCGTTATTGAACGTAAATCGGTTGACCAGCCGCTGCAAACCGGTGTGAAAGCACTGGATGCGATGGTACCCATCGGTCGTGGTCAGCGCGAACTGATCATCGGTGACCGCCAAACCGGTAAAACGGCGGTAGCAGTCGATGCGATCATCAACCAAAAAGGCAAAAACGTGAAATGCGTTTACGTCGCGGTTGGTCAAAAAGCATCTTCCGTTGCCAACGTAGTACGCAAACTCGAAGAGTACGGCGCACTGGAATACACTGTTATCGTGGCTGCAACAGCGGCTGATCCGGCTTCCATGCAATACCTCGCGCCTTACGCGGGTTGCACCATGGGTGAATACTTCCGTGACCGTGGCGAAGACGCTTTGATTGTATACGACGATTTGACCAAGCAGGCTTGGGCTTACCGTCAAGTTTCCCTGTTGCTGCGCCGCCCACCGGGTCGTGAAGCGTATCCAGGGGACGTTTTCTACCTGCATTCCCGTTTGCTGGAACGCGCTTCCCGCGTTAATAAAGAATACGTTGAAGAATTCACTAAAGGTGAAGTGAAAGGCCAAACCGGTTCATTGACCGCACTGCCGATCATCGAAACCCAAGGTGGTGACGTTTCTGCCTTCGTTCCGACCAACGTTATCTCGATCACTGATGGTCAGATCTTCTTGGAAAGTGACCTGTTCAACGCGGGCATCCGTCCTGCGATCAACGCAGGTCTGTCAGTATCCCGCGTAGGCGGTGCTGCACAAACCAAGATCATCAAGAAACTCGGTGGTGGTGTACGTTTGGCGCTGGCGCAGTACCGTGAATTGGCAGCGTTCTCACAGTTCGCATCCGACCTCGACGAAGGCACTCGTAAGTCTTTGGATCGTGGTAAGCGCGTTACTGAACTGATGAAACAGCCACAATTCTCCCCGCTGTCTGTAGCAGAAATGGCTTTCTCCTTGTTTGCCGCCAACGAGGGTTTCCTCGATGACGTCGACGCGAACAAGATCGTGGATTTTGAAGCAGCCATGCTGAGCTATCTGCGTACTTCCGAGAAGGAACTGCTGGACAAGATCAACGAGAAAGGTGATTTCAACGACGAGATTGCAGGTGCGATGAAAACCGCGCTGGAAACTTTCAAGTCTAAAAACACTTGGTAATGGGAGGTTAATCCTATGGCAGGTGGTAAAGAAATACTAAGCCAGATCAAGAGCATTAGTAATACCAAGAAGATCACAAAAGCAATGGAGATGGTTGCTGCATCCAAAATGCGCCGTGCGCAAGACCGGATGAAAGCTAGTCGTCCCTATGCTGACAAAATGCGCCAAGTGGTAGGTCACGTGGCGAATGGTCATCTTGAGTACAAGCATCCTTATACCCAAGAACGCGAAACCGTGAAACGGGTTGGCTACATCATCATGTCCTCTGACCGGGGCTTGTGTGGTGGTTTGAACGTCAACTTGTTCAAGCAAGCGTTACGTAGCATTGCGGACTGGAGGAAAGAGGATGTCGAAGTCGACATCTGCGTCTTTGGTGCCAAAGCTGCGGCGGCGTTTCGTCGTTACGGGATTGTTGCCCAGAAAACCCACATGGGCGATGCCCCAAAAGTGGCGGACATGATTGGCACCATCAAGGTGATGTTGGATGCTTACGAGGAAGGCCGAATTGATCGCCTTTTCCTGGTCGAGAATGAATTCGTCAACAGCATGACGCAAAAACCGCAGGTGACACAGCTCATCCCGGTGGTTGCTGCATCGGTGGATTCAATCAAGCACCATTGGGACTATCTCTACGAACCTGAGTCGAAAGAAGTCATTGATGCGTTGATGCAGCGTTACATTGAATCACTCATTTACCAAGGCGCGGTTGAAAACGTGGCTTGCGAGATGGCAGCACGGATGGTCGCCATGAAGAGCGCCTCCGACAATGCCGGAACCATGATTGATGATTTGAAGCTCATCTACAACAAGGCGCGTCAGGCGGCAATCACTCAGGAAATTTCCGAGATTGTTGCGGGTGCTTCAGCGGTCTAAGGCTGTTACGGATTTTAAATTTTAGTGAGGTACTGAATAATGAGTACTGGAAACATCGTTCAAGTCATCGGCGCGGTTGTTGACGTGGAATTCCCACGCAGCGCTGTGCCAGCGGTCTACGATGCGTTAACAGTAGCCGACCAGGGTCTGACCCTGGAAGTCCAGCAGCAGTTGGGTGACGGCATTGTACGCACTATCGCGATGGGTACGTCTGACGGCGTAAAACGCGGTATGCAAGTGGTGAATACAGGTGCACCAATCTCTGTTCCAGTCGGAACAGGGACATTGGGGCGCGTAATGAACGTTTTGGGCGAAGCGATTGATAACGCTGGCGACATCGTTCACGACAAGAAAATGCCAATCCACCGTGCGCCTCCGGCGTATGATGAATTGTCATCCGGTATCGACATTCTGGAAACAGGCATCAAGGTTATCGACCTGATCATGCCTATCGCCAAGGGTGGTAAAATCGGTCTGTTCGGTGGTGCGGGTGTAGGTAAAACCGTAACGCTGATGGAGTTGATCAACAACATCGCAAAACAGCACAGTGGTCTGTCTGTATTCGCCGGTGTTGGTGAGCGTACTCGTGAAGGTAACGACTTCTACCACGAAATGACAGAAGGCGGCGTTATCGACAAGGTAGCACTGGTTTACGGTCAGATGAATGAACCACCCGGCAACCGTCTGCGCGTCGCGTTGACTGGTCTGACCATGGCGGAACATTTCCGTGACGAAGGCCGTGACGTTCTGATGTTCGTTGATAACATCTACCGTTACACACTGGCGGGTACGGAAGTATCAGCACTGTTGGGTCGTATGCCGTCAGCGGTAGGTTATCAGCCAACACTGGCGGAAGAAATGGGCGCACTGCAAGAGCGTATCACTTCCACCAAAACTGGCTCTATCACTTCATTCCAGGCCGTTTACGTTCCTGCGGATGACTTGACTGACCCATCCCCAGCAACGACCTTCGCCCACTTGGATGCGACACTGGTATTGTCACGTAATATCGCGGAACTGGGTATTTACCCTGCGGTTGACCCGTTGGATTCCACGTCGCGTCAGCTTGACCCGCTGGTTGTTGGCCAAGAGCACTACAGCATTGCGCGTGGCGTTCAAGGCATCCTGCAACGTTACAAAGAACTCAAGGACATCATCGCGATCCTGGGTATGGACGAACTCTCTGACGAAGACAAACAAGTCGTCGGTCGTGCGCGTCGTATCCAACGCTTCCTGTCCCAGCCGTTTTTCGTAGCGGAAGTGTTCACGGGTTCACCGGGTAAATACGTTACCCTGAAAGACACGTTGAGCAGCTTCAAGGCGATCCTTAACGGTGAATACGACCATTTGCCAGAACAGGCATTCTACATGGTTGGTGGCATCGACGAAGTGATCGAGAAAGCTACGAAGCTCTGATAGGAGGGCATCATGGCGATGACATTTCATTTGGATGTGGTGACAGCAGAACAGTCCCTGTTCTCTGGCACTGTCGAAGAAGTGATTGCACCGGGTGCAATGGGTGACTTAGGCATTATGCCGCGTCACTCGCAGTTGATTTCCAAGCTGCGTGCAGGCGAATTACAGTACAAAACCGAAGACGGGATGGCATCGCTGTTCGTCTCTGGCGGTGTACTGGAAGTTCAGCCACACGTCGTGACAGTATTGGCTGACACCGGGATGCGTGCGGAAGACCTCGACGAGGCCGCCGCCCGCGAAGCGATGAAGCAAGCCCAAGACGCGCTGCAAGGCAAAGACCCGGAAGACCTCGACTATGAGGCGATCCAGTCCGAGCTAGAAGCGGCGAAGGCGCAGATCGAAATGCTGCACCGGATCGGTAAAGCTCGCGGTCACTGAGTTTCGACGAGTCCGCAAAAAACCAAAAAGGCTCCTTCGGGAGCCTTTTTGCTATGAGCAATCCTCTTCCCACTCAAACCGCACAAAATTCCGTACCTCGGCACTGAACTCCATCCCCACCAAAAAGATGCGGTGCTGCCCATCGCGATACGGCGCGGCGTAATCCTTTTCCTTGATCTGGCGCATGGCGCTGCCGTCACCTTCCGTACCCTTCACCATTTTGAATTCAAAGATAATCACCTGTTTTTGCCCATCCGGTAGCGTAAAACGCAGGGCCATATCCACCCGCCCCTTGCTGCTGCTTTCTTCCGCACGTGTTTCCAGACTCAGGGAACACAAAAACGCATACATCACTGAAGCGTAATAGCCCTCGTATGCTGCCAGCGTATTTTTGGTATGGTTCTGATGCGCGATACCGTCAAACAATGCCCGGAAACGCCGTTCCAGCGCCGCAAAATCATTCGCAAGGAAAGCATCATAAACCGAGCCGCGTTCATGCCGTTCATCCGTCAAATAGTGTTCCAGCAAATAACTCATCAGGCTATAACGCACTTCATTATTCGGGTAACTCAAGGTGTATTCCGGCAAGCCACCCACAAACGGCAACTTTTTATCCTTGATGGTCAAATAGCCCGTCTGGAACAACAGCGTTTCCAAGTGAATCCGCTCGATATCAAAATCCCCCAACGCCTTGTAATCCATGCGTACCGCTTCAAGGTCGGGCAGGTGGAACGGGCGTTTGCGCAAAATATCCACCAAGAACGACGGCGTAGCGGTTTCAAACCAATAGGGCAGGAACTCTTTCCCGCCATCAATAAACAGCAGCATATCAAACGGGTTATAAACACTCTCGCCCAGCCAGTTATAGCCGTTGTACCAGCGTTGCACTAGCGGCATATCCGCCCCTTGCAAGTGTTCACCAAAATGCCGCTCCAGCTCGGTCTGGGTGTAACCGCATAAGGCACTGTAACGCACATCTAGCGTAATATCATTGAGGTTATTCAAGCCACTGAACAGCGACACCTTGGAAAATTTGCTCACCCCGGTGAGGAAGGCGAAGCGGATATTGGCATCCTGCCCCTTGATTACCGAGTACAGGTTGCGCAAGCCATTGCGCATTTCCGCCGCAATCGCAGGCTTGGTGATGTTGTCGAGAAGCGGCTTGTCGTATTCATCCACCAGCACCACTACATTGCGCCCGTACTTGGCTTTGGCATTGCGGATCAGCTCACCAAAGCAAGCTGCGGAATCTTCCTTGTGACGGCAACTGACACCGAGTTGCTCCTGATTCAACTCCAGAATTTGTTGGATACGCCGCTCCAGTGCCTCCCGGCTTTCCAGCACACCTCCGGCAAAGCTGATGGAAATTACCGGGTATTGCACCGCCCAATCCCAATGCGGGTGGATGTGCAAACCCCGGAACAAGGCTTCATTGCCCGCAAACAACTGGTGCAAGGTATCCACCAGTAAGGACTTACCAAAGCGGCGCGGACGCGAGAGGAAGTAATAGCTACCGTTAGTGACCAACTCATGGACATAGGCGGTTTTGTCCACGTACACACAATCATCCGCCATGATTTTTGCCAGTGTACTAACGCCGATGGGTAACTTTTTCATGTGCCGAAACCTGCCTTGTGGGTGCTAAAGGCATTATAGCGGGTTTTTGGCTGTTACCCCTCATCCAGCCCGTACTTCTGAATCCGGTAGCGCAATTGTCGGAATGACATCCCCAGCACTTCCGCTGCCTTGGTGCGGTTCCAGCGGGTTTGCTCCAGCGCTCGCAGGATCAAATCGCGTTCTGCTTCCTCATCCACCGGATTCCACGCAGGCAGCGTCTCCACCTCTATTTTTCCCTTCTTGTCTTCCATCCCCTCGTCGTTCCCTGGGCGCAGTCGAAGCGAGGGATGAGGAGCAACAATGGCATCAGCCGTTGCTGTCGGCAACTGCAAATCATCCGGCTGGATCGTATTGTTATCGCACAGGGTACTCGCCCGTTCCAGCACATTTTCCAGCTCGCGCACATTGCCGGGAAAGGCATAGCTGGCCAGTTCATCGCGTGCTGCCTGCGAGAGCCGGATCGGCGGCATTTGCCAGCGTTTGGCAATCTTTTTCAGGAAAAAATCTGCCAGCAGCAGGATGTCTTCCTGACGTTCGCGCAATGGCGGCACTTTTAGCTTGATGACGTTCAGGCGGTAATACAAATCCTGGCGGAAATGCCCTGCTGCCACTTCATGTTCCAGACTTTTGTGAGTGGCACTGAGGATGCGCACGTCCACGGCGGTTTCTTCCAAACCCCCGACGGGTTTGATAGCACCTTCCTGAATCGCCCGCAAGAGTTTGACCTGCATGGTCAGCGGTAAATCGGCGACTTCATCCAGAAACAAGGTGCCTTTGTGGGCGGCCTGAAACAAGCCTTGTTTGTCGGCGACTGCGCCGGTAAAGCTGCCTTTTTTGTGTCCGAAAAATTCGCTTTCCATCAGGTTTTCGGGAATAGCACCGCAGTTAACCGGCACAAACGGGGCTTTGACGCGGGAGCCTTGCTGGTGGATCTGGTGCGCGACCAATTCCTTACCGCTGCCGGATTCGCCGTGAATGTACACCGGTGCTTGGCTGCGTGCCAGTTTGTGGATGGTGCCTTTGAGTTGCTGCATGGCGGGAGAATTCCCCAGAATACTGCTACCGTGAGTGGCGCTGTTGTCATCATCAGGCACGGTTTGGTGTGCCTTGCCCGCTGACAGTTTCAGTGCAGTTTGGATTAGTTCGCGCAGTTTGGGCAAGTCCACGGGTTTGGATACAAAATCGTAAGCCCCGGCTTTGAGGGCTTCCACGGCGGTATCCATGCTGCCAAACGCCGTAATCACGGCGACCGGAATGTGCGGGTGGTGTTTTTGCAGGTAACGCACAATGTCGATGCCGTTGCCGTCGGGCAGCTTCATGTCGGTCAGGCACAGGTTGGGCTGGTGTTGCTCAATTTTGTCGAGCGCGGTTTGTACGTCGCCCGCCGTGACGGTATCCAGCCCCATGCGCAACAGGGTGATTTCCAGCAATTCGCGGATATCAGGTTCATCGTCGATGATCAGTACAGTTTGTTCGGTCATGATGATTGTTATCTTGTTGTTTTATCTGTTTTTAACGATGGTGGGAGAACACCAAGCGGAAGCAGCTACCACCTGTCGCCAAGGCGACATAATCGAGGGTCGCCCCATTAGTAAGGCATAGTTCGCGCGACATGAATAGTCCCAGACCTGTTCCCTGGGTGCTGGTGGTAAAAAACGGTTCAAACAGGCGCTGGCGTTGGGCTTCAGTCATGCCACGCCCATTGTCGATGATATTGAGCATGATGTCACGGGTATGTGTCGGGTTGCCGCCATGGATGTCGAGTTGTAATTTACCGGGGGCTTCGTGGGCGTATTTGTAGGCGTTGCGGCACAGGTTCCAAATAATCTGGTGCAAGTGGGCGGGGTCGAACTCGATCACGGTGTCGGCGGGTTCGATAAACAGGTTGACCTGATCTTCACGCAGTTGGTTTTGTAAAATGAAGTCTTTACGGAATTCGTGCAGCCACAATTTGAGGGCAAGGCGTTCGCGGTTGGGGGTTTTTTTGCGCGATAGGTTGAGGACGCTTTCGATGGTCAAGTTCATGCGCCGCGCGTTGGACTGGATGATTTGCAGCAAGCGGATGTCAGCTTTGTCCAGATTCTGGGATTCGGTCATGAGTTGCGCGGCGTGGCTGATGGCACCGAGTGGGTTGCGGATTTCATGGGCAATGCTGGCAGTCAATTGCCCGAGGGAGGCGAGTTTGGCGCTTTGCAGCTTTTCACGCTGTTCAGTGGTGTCTTCCAGATTGATCATGGTGGCACGGCGCGACTGGTTGCCGAGTTGTGAGAAGCGTGCCCGCATTTCGGTGGTGTTCTGGTGGCGCACGTCGAAACTCGCAATGCGCGGACAAATGGTATGTAACCAGTGTTGCAGGTGGTGGTCGAGTTCGGGGGCAAATTGTTGCAGCGGCTTGCTGCGCCAGTTACCGGGTTGCCCGAGCATGTCCCACGCGGATTCGTTCATGTGGCGGATGGCGCCGGAACCTTCTACCACGACGATGCCGGATTCGAGTTTGTCGAGGATGGACTGGTTAAGCTGCGACAGGTTGGCAAGGTCGACACCGCGCCGCTGGGCGAGGGTGGCGACGGCGCTGGCTTTGCGTATCCAGCGGTTGCTGGCAATGCTGATCAGCAGGATGAAAAGGGCAATCAGACCGCTGTGCATGACGCTGCTTTGATCCGCCACCTCTTGAGACTGAAACCAGACCTGTAGGGAAACCAATAACATGCCCGTGATGGTGGCCAGCATCAGTGAGACGTGACCGGGGTTGCCAAGGTGGGGTATGAGCACGGGAATCAGTAATAAAATGCCGAACCCGGCTTCGATGCCCCGGCTGGAATAAAGCAACCCCAACAGCAGGGCAATATCCAGCAGTACAAACAGCACCGTTTGCACCGAGAGGTCAGGCCATTGGAAATAGGACGCCAAATTACTGACCACCGCCAGTACCAAATAAGCACCTGTCAACCAGACGAATAATGTGGGGTCATAACTGCCGAGTTTGACGTTGCCGTCTGCCATGACCAGTGCAATCAGGAATGCACCCGCAAGGGTGAAACGGTACACATGGTACAGGCGTAGCAAATTCCACGGGTCTTCGTGCAGGAAGACCGGGATCAGTTTTTCGTCAGATGTAGCTTGGCGTGTTCCAGACTGCAAAAGTGTTTCCCCCCCTGGGAAATCGCTTCGTGTTCCGGGACATGCAAGCCGCACTGCAAGCAGCGCACCATGCGGGTGTTATTAGTCATTTTCCCGGTCGTTTTTTTGTGTTGTCCGCCCAGACTTTGCCTGCGCTGCCAAGATTTTAACAGAAGAAACCCAACTACGAGCAAAACAAGGATAAAAATAATACGGGACATGATGTGTTACAGCCTTTTCAGGTATAGTCTTCAGATTGTTACCTTACCGCTTTATGACACTGTGCAAAAGAAAAATCAGACATTACGCATCGCATTGGCTCAATTGAATGTTTGCGTGGGGGATGTGCAAGACAACCTCCGCAAGGTACGCGAAGCTATCCATCAGGCGCGTGAACAACAGGCCGATGTGGTGGTGTTCCCGGAATTGGTGTTGGCGGGGTATCCGCCAGAGGATTTGTTGTTCCGCCCCGATTTTATTGCCCAGATGCAGGCGGGGGTCGATGCATTGGCGGCAGAAACTCAAGGCATCACGGTCATTCTGGGTGCGCCAGTGCAGCGAGCAGGGCTGTTGCAAAACATGGCTTGCGTGCTGCGTGATGGTGAGGTGCTGGCTGAATACGCCAAGCAATGCTTGCCCAATTACCGGGTATTCGACGAAAAACGTTACTTTACACCGGGCACTGAGCCACTGGTTATTGAGGTCGCGGGTGTCAAACTCGGCCTGCTGATTTGTGAGGATATTTGGGAAGATGCCCCGGCAAAGGCAGCGGTCATCGCAGGCGCGGAAGCCTTGTGTGTGCTGAATGCTTCCCCGTTCAGCTATGACAAGCAGGCGCAGCGCACTGAATTGTTGCAGCGCCAGGCTGCTACCACGGGTTGCCCGTTGGCGTATGTGAATGTGGTGGGTGGGCAGGATGAGCTGGTATTCGACGGTGATTCCATGCTGTTGGATGCGGTGGGGAATATCGTGTTCCGGGCGCAGGCGTTTGTCGAAGGCGTCTTTGTGCAGGACTGGGATGTGAAGAGTGTGCGTAGGGGCGTATTGCATACGCCCTCCGATCTTACACCCCTGATCTACCAAGCCATTACCACCGGCATTCGCGATTACGTGCACAAGAATGGCTTTTCCCGTGTATTGCTGGGTTTGTCGGGCGGGATTGATTCGGCGCTGGTATTGGCGTTGGCGGTGGATGCCTTAGGCGCGGAAAATGTTGAGGCGGTAATGATGCCGTTCCATTACACCTCCGAGATGAGTGTGGAAGATGCCTATCAGCAGGCCGCGTGGTTAGGCGTACATTACCGTAATCTGCCGATTGCTGATATTTACAATAGCTTCACGGGTTTGCTCGCACCAGAATTTGGTGACAGGCCGGTGGATGTGACCGAGCAGAATTTGCAGGCACGTATCCGGGGCGTGTTGCTGATGTCATTGTCCAACAAGCTGGGGAGTTTGCTGCTGTCCACCAGCAATAAGAGCGAAAGCGCGGTGGGTTACGCGACGCTGTATGGCGACATGGCAGGCGGATTTTCACCGCTGAAAGATGTTTACAAGCTGCAAGTATACCAATTGGCGGAATACCGCAATACGCTGGGGCAGGCGATTCCGCAACGGGTGATTGAGCGCCCGCCATCCGCAGAGCTGGCACCGGGGCAGGTGGATCAGGATTCCTTGCCACCTTACGAGGTGCTGGATGCCATTTTGCAGCGTTTCATTGAGAACGATGAAGTACTGGATGAGATTGTGGCAGATGGATTTGACGCGGCAATCGTGCGCCGTGTAGTGAATCTGGTACTATTGAGCGAATACAAACGGCGACAGGCTGCACCGGGTGTGCGGATCAGTGGACGCGGGTTCGGTAAGGACTGGCGTTACCCGATCACGTCTGCCTGGCGTAAAAATTTACCCTTCAAAACCCCAAAGGAGCAAGCATGAAGCTGATTCAGGCCATCATCAAACCTTTCAAGCTGGATGACGTGCGTGAGGCGCTGACCGAGATTGGCGTGACCGGGATGACCGCTACCGAAGTGAAAGGCTTCGGGCGTCAGAAAGGCCATACCGAGCTGTACCGTGGTGCTGAATACGTGGTCGACTTTCTGCCGAAGGTCAAGTTGGAAATCGTGGTCAAGGAAGAGCAGGTCGATGCGGTGATCGAGGCTGTGCAGAAAGCGGCGCATACCGGCAAGATTGGCGACGGCAAGATTTTTGTCTCGGCAATCGAGCAAGCTATCCGCATCCGTACCGGTGAAAGCGGGCGGGACGCTGTATAAATAACCTGCCACGTCGGCTGCAACGCGTGAGCGGGACGCAAGCCGAGTGTGTGCAACGGGTGCAAAGCCTGTTGCCTGCGGATGGCAAGGTATTCTGGGTAACAGGAGCTGCGAAAAAAGCGCATACCTTGTTGGGTCAGGAATGCACTGCCCTAGTATTTGATGCCCACAGCGGCTTTGATGTGAATGCGTTTGCAGCAGTGAGTGGTACGTTGTGTGGGGGCGGAACCTTATTTTTGCTGACCCCTCCATTGGATGACTGGGCGACCTTTCCTGACCCGGATTACCGACGGTTTTTGCCGTACCCGCATCAGCCTGAGGCGGTGGACGGGCGGTTTTTGCGGCGTTTGGTGGGGATGTTGGAAGAGCGGGAGGGCGTATGCAATACGCCCCTACCAACGACCGTAGGGGCGTATTGCATACGCCCTCTTCATGACCAAATCAATGCCATCCAGAGCATTTTGCAAGTCCCTCTGCCAGTGGTGCTAACCGCTGACCGGGGGCGTGGTAAGTCGGCGGCACTCGGCATGGCTGCCAGCCAGTTGTTTGCTGCGGGCAAACGAGTGTTATTGACGGCGCCTTCCCGAGCGACGGTTGAGGCTGTTTTCAAACATGCCGAAAACCCGCCGCTATTCTTTGCGCCGGATGATCTGCTGCAAACCTTGCCGCAAGGCGATGTGTTGCTGGTGGATGAGGCGGCTGCTATTCCCGTCCCGTTGTTGTTGAAGATGTTGGAACATTATCCGCGTTGTGTATTTTCAACGACATTGCATGGCTATGAGGGCAGTGGGCGCGGGTTTGCGTTGCGTTTCCAGAAAGCGCTGGAGGTGCGTGCGCCCGGTTGGCAAGCCGTGCGTTTACAGCAGCCGATTCGTTGGGCTGAGAATGATCCGTTGGAACATTTCATCAATCAGGCGTTGTTGTTGGATGTTGGGGGCGAGGAGGTCGTAGGGGCGTATTGCATACGCCCTCGTTACCGCCTATTAGACCGGGATGAACTTGCCGCCAATGAGCCGTTGTTGCGGCAACTCTTCGGCTTGCTGGTGACGGCGCATTACCAGACACGGCCGTCTGATTTGCGGCAGATGCTGGATGCGCCGGATATTTCCATTCATGTGCTGGAGCAGGGTGAAACGATTCTCGCGGTGGCGCTGCTGTCCCGCGAAGGCGGGTTGGATGCGGCGCTGACGGCTGCCATTCATGCCGGAACACGCCGCCCGCACGGGCATCCGATTCCGCAGACCTTGACCTTCCATGCTGGGATGGCGGGCGCGGCAGAACTGGTGTGCGAACGGGTAATGCGCATTGCTGTCCAGCCCTCGCTGCAAGGGCAAGGGCTGGGAAAACAATTACTGGAAAAGCTGGTGAGCCATGCTGGGGATAGCTGTGCAGACTACATCGGTGTCAGCTACGCGATGACCCCGGAACTGCTACGCTTTTGGGAACGTGCCGGATTCGTGCTGGCACGGGTTGGGCACCGCAAGGATACCGCCAGCGGTAGCCGTTCCGCCGTGCAAATCCGGGGGTTGACGGCGGCAGGGCAGCGTTTGTGCCGGTTATGCCAACCACCACAGCAGCACTAATCCGAACAGGATGCGGTAAATGCCAAACGCCCGGAAGGTGAAACGCTCCAGAAAATGGATAAACAGTTTCATGGTGAGATATGCCACCAAAAACGCTACCACAAAGCCGATGATCAGTGGCATAAAGCTGGTGCTGGCGAATTCGTCGTAATGTTTCAGCAAGGAATACGCAGAGCTTGCACCTAACACGGGGAGCGCTAACAGAAACGAAAATTCTGTACTGGACTTGCGATCCAAGCCCGCCAACATGCCACCGATAATGGTTGCCCCTGCGCGGCTTGTACCCGGCACGAGGGCGAACAGTTGTGCAAAGCCTACCCATGCCGCTTGTTGGTAGCTTAGGTCTTCCATCTGCTTTACCCGGTGAGATTCTTCACGGTAAAAATGCTCGACCACTAGAAAAATAATGCCGCCGACGATAAACATCCAAGCCACGACTTGCACACTGAACAGGCTTTCAATCAGGTCACTGAACAAGAAGCCGATGGCAGCAATGGGGAGGAATGCGATGCAGACCTTTACCCATAAATTCAGGTGGCGCGGGTGAAATTTGTCGGTGTAGTTGGCAATGACCGCGAAAATGGCGGCAAATTGAATGATGATTTCAAACGCGGTGTTTTGGGCATTGCGATCCATGCCCAGCCAGTCGGCCACGACAATCATGTGACCGGTGGAGGAAACAGGCAGAAATTCCGTTATCCCCTCAACAATGCCTAGGATAATGGCGTGTAAAATATCCATCAAGAGAATCCTTTTGGTTATAAGTGTTGTTGTTGGCTGGCAAACCTGAAGCCCTGTAGCTCAGCGGCAACGCTTTTACTAAAGGCGATTACTTTGAAACGCTCCCCCATTTCGGCTGGAAGGCTGAGGGTGCGTATCTGCTGGGCGAGTTTATATTGATCAGCAGGATTTGTCTGTAAGGCGTCGATGAACAATGTTTCGAGTGCATTACTCGCAAGAAAAGCAGCTTGCGTGGTGTAACCGCCGAGCGTGAAGCCCACATCCAGCCCAGCATGGGCAACCGCCGTAAAATCCACGCTCGCGGTAATATCTTGCAGGCCGGGGTAAATCAGCGGATTGTCATGCACGCGGTGCTGGTAGTGGCAAATCAGTGTGCCTTGTGTGCGGTCGGGGCGATAATAATCCGCCTGTTCGTAACCATAGTCGATCAGTAGCAAAACGCCCGCTGCTAGCGAATCTGCCATGCTTCGCATCCAACCGGGAAGATTGGGGTTGAATTCGGAGGTGTAATGACCTTCTACGGGGACTAAATCAAAACCATCCCCTTGTATTTCCACCTGCCGAATCACCCTGTCTCCATCGACCAAGGTGAATAATTCCACCGGCATGGCATCCAGCACTTCATTGCCGACGATCACGCCGCGCAGGGGTGTTTCTGGCAAACGCTCCAACCATTCCACTCGTGCCAGTAAATGCGGTACATGCCGTTGCAAAGTCTGGCGTTGGCGGTCGCGCAGTTCCGGGCTGAGATCAAGTATTAGGTAACGTTCGGGCAGACAATGGAGGGCTTCTAACCGTGCCAGCATATCGGCCGCCATGATGCCGCTGCCTGCGCCCAGTTCCAGCACGTCGCCGCCGCCGAGTTCCGTCAGTACTTGCGCACACTGGTTGGCGAGGCATTGCGAAAACAGCGGGGAAATTTCGGGGGCGGTAATAAAGTCGCCATCCTTGCCGATTTTGCGCGAACCCGCGACGTAATAGCCTAAGCCCGGTTCGTACAAGGCCATGCGCATAAATTCCCGGAAGGGGATGCTGCCGCCATTGGCGATTATTGCAATACGAATGCGTTCGGCGAGCTGGGCGCTATGTGCCAAAGCCTCAGCAGAAGGTGTGGGTAATGTGTCAGTAAAGCGCATGTCGGGTTATGATAATGAAAAATATAAAGCTTAACAGAAGGTATGGCATGGCGACATTGGAAGGTAAGGTAGCATTGATCACAGGTGCTGCCCGGCGCATTGGCGCAGAAACAGCTCGCACGTTACACGCAGCAGGTGCAACGGTGGTAATCCACTACCGCAATTCCTCTCAGGATGCTGAACACTTACAGGCAGTATTGAACCAGCAGCGTGAGGATTCCTGTTTTCTGGTAAAGGGTGATTTGCTGGACATGGCGACGATTCCGGCACTGATTGCCGACACGGTGGCGCAAGCGGGCAGGCTGGATATTCTGGTAAACAATGCCTCATCCTTTTACCCCACACCCTTGGCAACTGTGACCGAACAGCAATTCGACGACTTGATCGGCACCAACCTGAAAGCACCGCTATTCATGGCGCAAGCCGCCGCACCGCATTTGCAGGCCAATCACGGTTGCATCATCAATATGGTCGATATTCACGGCTTACGCCCCTTGCAAGGTTATGCGGCCTATTGCGTGGCAAAAGCCGGATTGCTGATGCTGACCCAAGTGTTGGCACGGGATTTGGGGCCCGCCGTGCGCGTCAATGGCGTAGCACCTGGCGCGATTCTCTGGCCTGAAATGGTGGAAAACCACGCGATGCACGCCGAAATACTCGCCAAAACTGCCCTGCAACGTGAGGGCAACCCCACCGATATTGCCAAAACCATCCTGTTTTTGGTGCGTGACGCCGATTACATTACCGGGCAAGTTATCCCGGTAGATGGCGGGCGGCTGCTAAACCATTGAAACTTACGCGGCGTACAGTTGTGCCGGGGAAAGGGCTAGCTTGGTCTGTTTGTGGAGTATTTCCAGCAAGACAATGACCCGTTCCTGCCCGTCATATTTCTGGAAAATGGCGTCCAGACCCCGGAATGGCCCATCGGTAATCACCACTTTGTCGCCGGTGTGGAAGCTGTCGAGGTCAATGGCGCGTTCGCCCAGCATGGCTTCCTGCTCTTGCAGCGCCCTGATCAGCGCTTCGGGAACGCGGGCAGGCTCTGTGCCAAAGCGCACAAAACTGCTGATGCCGGTGGTGGAGCGGATCGGTGCCCAGTTGTCATTCACGCCATCATCGAGGTGGATAAACATATAGCGAGGGAACAGCGATTCGATTTTGGTGATGATTTTGCCGCGATGTGTGCGCAAGCGTTTGGCGAGGGGACGGTAGACGTCGTAGCCTTGGTTGCGGAGTTGAAATTCTGCGACTTCATCCTTGTGTGGTTTGCTGGTCAGCAAGAACCAATTCCTGTCGGTTTCGACATTCATTTCGACACTCATAATGTAATACCTTTAGTAAGCCCAACTAAAATTGCTGCTGACGCTCCACTTACCAAATCCCCAAACCTAGAAAGTATCTACATGTCACACAGCGTTACAATATTCTGAGTCTATTCGATATACTCAGAAGTTCAACCCTTATGAATATAGAATATTTTTATCAAAAATTCATAATTATTAATGAATTCTGAACCGACAAGGGCAAGTTACATGATAAATCATCAAGATAGGCTCATTAATGCAACAGGATTGTCACGCTACTATAGCGAGCATTGCGCGGTAAATAATGTAGATGTTTTTTTGCACAAAGGCGAAGTATTGGGCTTGTTGGGACCAAATGGTGCGGGAAAGTCCACCACCATGCAGATGTTGACAGGAAATTTATCCCCCAGCGCGGGTGAAATTCAGATAAACGGCATTGACCTGCTGGATGAGCCACGCAAAGCCAAGCAGCAAATTGGCTATTTACCGGAACAACCGCCGGTTTACCGCGATCTGACGGTAGCGGAATACCTGCATTACTGCGCCCGCTTGCGTAATGTGCCAGCAGCGCAGCGCAAAGAGGCGCTGGAGCGTGCCAGCGAGCGCTGTGGTTTGCAGGATGTCAGCAAACGCCTGATCGGCAATCTTTCCAAAGGCTATCGCCAGCGGGTCGGGATTGCGCAAGCCATTTTGCACAACCCGGCAGTCGTCATTCTCGACGAACCCACCGTTGGCCTTGACCCGATCCAGATTCGTGAAATCCGCCGCCTGATCCGCGAATTGGGCAAGGAGCATGGCATTATCCTCTCCACCCATATCTTGCCGGAAGTGCAGGCCGTGTGTGATCGGGTGCAAATCCTCAACCGGGGCAAAACCGTATTCAACGATACGCTGGAAGGCGTGGAATCGCTGGAAAAAGTGTTTTTCGACCTGATTTTCCGCGAAGCTGACGCTGATGAAGCGCCAGTCAAGGAGGTGACAGCATGAATGCAATTTGGGCGATTGCCAGTACCGAGTTCCGCCGCATGTTCTTGTCGCCGCTGGCGTGGAGCATTCTGGCGGTGGTGCAATTCATCCTCGCGTGGATGTTCCTGTTGGGTTTGAATGAATACACCGTGCAAATACAAGCCACTGCGGTTGGGCAAGAGGACATTGCGGGAATTAGCGAGGCGTTGATTCCTTTCCTGTTTTCCACCGCCGCTTCCATTATGTTGGTGGTGATGCCGCTGATTACCATGCGCCTGTTTGCCGAAGAGCGCATGAACCAGACTTTGACCTTGCTGACTTCTTCGCCGCTTTCCAATACCCAGATTGTGCTGGGGAAATATTTTAGCGTGTTGGGGTTTGTGTTGTTGTTCGTCGCTTTGCTGGCGTTGATGCCGATGTCATTGAGTTTGTCGACCCAGCTTGATTGGGGGCAACTGGCAGCGGCGGCCTTGGGGCTGACTTTGTTGTTGGCGGCGTTTGCAGCGGCAGGTTTGTTTCTGTCGTCATTGGCGCGGCAGCCAGTGATTGCGGCAGTCACGACCTTTGGTTTCTTGCTGTTGCTGGAAGTGTTTTATCAGTCAGGGCATTCACAAGGGGCGTCGAGTGAGTTGTTTATCTATTTGTCAGCCTTTGGGCATTTCCTGTCGTTTGTGGGCGGCATGTTTGATAGCAGTGATCTGGTTTACTACTTGCTGTTTATTGGCGGGTTTTTGATCCTGACTATTCGTAGGCTCGACAATGATCGGTTACAGGGGTAAGCACGCTTGACTACTCCCCACGGCTAAAGCCGGGGGATTCCTAATTCACCGAGAACAGGACGACGACACCGAAATGCCATCGCCACTAACATTCTCTCCAAAGGCTAACACCGCCAGCCCGGCGGCTAAAATGTTACGTGCTGCATTCACGTCACGGTCGTGGGTTGTGCCGCATTCGGGGCACTCCCACGATCGCACGTCCAGCGGCATGTTTTCTTTCACGAACCCACAGCAGGAACAGCGTTTAGTGGACGGGAAGAATTTCCCTATCTCAACGTATGTCCTCCCGTACCAGCCAGCTTTGTACGCAAGCTGGCGAGTGAACTCACCCCAACTTGCATCCGCAATGTGCTTGGCTAACGTTGGGTTCTTAATCATGTTCTTCACGGCGAGGTTTTCAGCACAAACCACTTGGTTCTCGTTAATCAGTTTGCGGGACAACTTGTGCAAGTTGTCCGAACGGTCATCGGAAATTTTCGCGTGAACACGGGCGACCTTGCGTTTAGCTTTCAACCGGTTCTTGCTGCCGAGTGTCTTCTTGGCAAGACGGCGTTGGTACTTCGCGAGTTTAGCCGCGTGTTGTGCGGTGTGGCGGGGATTACCGGATTTAAAACCGTCAGAGGTAACGAACAAATCCTTGATGCCCACGTCAATGCCTGCCTTTTTATCGGTGACGGGCAACAGCGTGGGTTCAAATTCACACAAGCAAGACACAAAATAGCGTCCGGCCTGATCTTTGGAAACAGTAACCGTGGTGGGGTCAGCCGGAAGTGCCTGACTCCACTTGATATTCAGCGGTTTATCGCACTTCGCCAGTTTCAATTCACCGTCACGGTAGCTGAACGCGCGGTACGTGAATTCAGCCGATTGGCGGTGCTTTTTAGATTTGAAGACAGGGTATTTTGCCCGACCTTCAAAGAAGTTTTTGAACGCCGTTTGCTGATTCCTCAAGCATTGTTGCAGCGGAACACTGGAAACGTCGTTCAGGAAAGTAGCTTCAGGCAGTTTTTTGATGGCAGTCAGTTGGGAACTCGCTTTCGTGTACCCAACTTTTTCCTGAGCCTGATAGTAGGCATCCGTGCGGTAACGCAAGATGCTGTTGTAAACGTAGCGCACACAACCGAACGTCTGAGCCAGCAACGTTTCTTGTTGTTGGTCTGGGTAGAATCGGAATTGGTAGGCGCGTTTAGTTTTCATTATTCACAAAATATCGTATATTTCGTGAAGAGTCAACAACCGAAGATAGCAAACCAAACGGAGGAGCGAGAAGAGGGTCGGCTGTCGCCGACGCGCTATCCCTCCCCATGCCTAAAGGCAGGGGTATCTCGCGCACGACTGATGAAGATGAGTAAGAATGCCCACCGTTTGGTGGGGGTGCAAAATGCGATTTTCTACGTGTTATTCGTGGTGGTCATCGGCTTGCTGGGCTTTTTCGGGCGCGAATTCAAGTTCGCGGCGGACTGGACGTATGATGGGCGTAACAGCTTGTCAGTGCCGACCCAGACCTTGTTGAAAACGCTGGATCAGCCGCTGAAGTTCATTGCCTATATTCCCGATAACCCCATTTTGCAGGAGCAACTTAAGCAGTTAGTGGGTAAGTATCAGCGGGTCAGGCCGGATATTGTGCTGGAATTTGTTAACCCCGACCTTGACCCGGCGCGGGCAAAACAGGACGGGATTGATCACGCAGGCCAGCTTGCCATTCACCTCGGTGAGCGTAGTGAAGTGATGGATTCCGCCAGTGAGGCCACCATCGGCAGCGCTATCCAACGCATGAGCCGGGGCGGGGAACGTCTGGTGGTGTTTCTGGAAGGGCACGGCGAACGCCAACCCTTGCTTGACCAGTCCACCGGCATGTCGCAATTGGTGGCCAATCTGCAACGCAACGGTTTCCTGATCCAGCCCTACAATCTGGTGCGTACCCAGATGCTGCCGCAGAATGCCAGTTTTGTGGTGATTGCAGCGCCCCAGCAGGATTTTCTGCCCGGTGAAGTGGAGGTGCTGAAAAAGTACCTGGAACAGGGCGGTAACTTGTTGTGGTTGCAAGACCCCGGCGGTTTGCATGGTTTGCAACCGTTGGAGGAATTGCTTGGCCTGCAAATCTATGATGGCACGGTGATTGATGCCAACGAGCAATTACAAGCCTTGCTGGGGATTAATCATCCGGCAGTCGTGCCGGTGGTGGATTACGGCAAATCTGAAATTGTGCGAAAGATGGCCGGTAAACAGACTATTTTTCCGTTTGCGACCATGGTTGCCCGTGCGCCTAATGCGGGGGATAAGGATGGCGCGTTGGACTGGCAGGCAGAAGAATTCCTCAATACCTTGCCGGGCAGTTGGCTGGAAAGCAGTGGGGTGCTGGAAGGTGCGGTGAGATTTGAGGAGGGCAGTGGCGATGAGGAAGGGCCGATTCCGCTTGGTGTCACGCTGACCCGTGAGTTG
Source organism: Thiothrix litoralis (assembly GCF_017901135.1). Lineage (NCBI taxonomy): Bacteria > Pseudomonadati > Pseudomonadota > Gammaproteobacteria > Thiotrichales > Thiotrichaceae > Thiothrix > Thiothrix litoralis. The sequence goes on from NZ_CP072801.1 coordinate 3,907,771, forward strand.
GCTTCGGCTACGCGCAGCCAACGGGTGGTGGTGATCGGCGACAGCGATTTCATGCTTAACAGCTTCATTGGGATTGGGGCAAACCTTGATCTGGCTACCAATACCTTCAACTGGTTGAGTGCGGATGACAATTTGCTGGAAGTGCCAGTGATCCGCGCTCCCGATACCAAGCTGGATTTGAGTGAAACGGGGGGATTTGTGTTGGGGACGTTTTTCCTGTTCGTACTGCCGCTCGGCTTGTTGCTGGCTGGTGTGTGGATTTGGTGGCGCAGGCGGAGACGTTGAAATGAGTCATACCACACAGACGCGGCGTTTATGGCTTAATTTGGCACTGTTACTGCTGGTGGGGGGGCTGGGCGCTGCGGCGTGGTGGCAGTCCAACCAGCCGGTAAAGTTGCCGGAAACCTTGCTGAGCTTGACGCGGGCAGACATTACCCGCGTGACAATTACCCGTGAGCCGGGCAGTGCCAAGCCCGATATTATCCGGCTGGCGCGCGAGGGGGAACGCTGGCGGATGCTGGAGCCGAAACAGGGGGATACCAACCCTGTGCGCATCAGCCAGTTATTTACCTTGCTGGATGAAACCGTGACGGGTAGCTACGATGCTACAGGTAAGGATTTAAAGCAGTACGGCTTGGAACCGGGCGAGGTCAGGGTGGCCTTCAACGACCAAACCGTGTTGTTTGGTACGGAAAACCCGATTTCCCGCAGCCGCTACCTGCTGCACGCAGGCAAAATCCAACTGGTATCAGAAGCGGTGTTTGGTTTATTGACGGGGGAGGCGACAGCCTTGCTTGCCAACAAACTGGTGCCGGAAGGGCGTAATGTGAAGGCGGTATCCTTGCCGGAAGGTTTCAACGCCAAGGCTGCGGATGTGCTCCAGAATTGGCAATCGGCAGACGCTATCCGGGTTGAAGCGTATGCGGGGGAAATGAGTAAAGGCCAAATCACCCTGACGCTGGATGACGGCAGTCAGATCGTGTTGGATTTATTATCGAGTGATGGGGAACTCGTTTTGGCGAATATTGTCTCAGGGGTACGTTATGTGATGGCAGAGACGCAATGGCGTCATTTACTCCCAGCTAAATAGACCTGTGTCATCATTCTCAAGATATGTGTGTGCGTAACTTATCATAAGGATGTATAATAACAGTGGGCTTAAAATTGATCAAAGATCATCAGGGCGCGTTCGGGCAAATTCACGGGCAAACAGCATGAAACATACAATGTCACTCTTTGGGGCTTTGGCGTTAGTCGGCGTACTGATGCTTCCCTCGCACAGCATTTTGGCGGATGAAACCAAAACAACAGAAACCAAAACAGAAACCGCTACAGCGACTACTACGGCAGCAGCGCCGAATATTATCGGTAAAGTTACGTATTTACTGGGACAGGCAGAATTGACGCTGGCTGATGGTATTGTCGAACCCATCACTAGGCAAACCGAGATTTCTGAAGGCAGCACCGTCTCAGTAAAAGACCACAGCAAGTTGAACTTGCTGATGGTGGATGGCGAAACCGAAAAACTGCCAGCGAACAGCACCCTGACATTCACCAAGTACAAATATGACCCAAACAATCCGGGTGCGAGTGAAGTCAGCAAAGAATTCACCGAAGGTGGGATCACAACCAAAACAGGGGCGGCAGGCCACTATGCTCCTGAGCGTTACCGTTTGAACTCACCATTGGCAGCGATTGCGGTATTGGGAACAGAATACACCGTGCAACTGAGTGAGGGGGAAACGCGGGTAACGGTCATTGCCGGGGAAATTTCCATGGCCAAGCTGGGCGGGAGCTGCTTGCGTTCGGGGCTGGGGGTGTGTTCGGGCGGTGAACGGTTGTCAGAAGACCAGCGCGGTTTGGCCTTGGTTGTGCGTAAGGATGAACCACGACCTATCCTGATTCCTGTTTCTGAGCCACCACCCAAGAGCAAAACGCAGGTACAAGCTGCACCAGCGGAAGAAACCAGCAAAACAGCCGATGCGAAAGCCGATAAAACGGCTGCCGACAAGAAAGCTGACAAGCAGGAAACTGCTGAAGCCTCCACCAAGTCTGATGGGAAAGCAACGGAAGTAGCGACTGAAAAGTCCACCGAAAAAGCGGCGGAAAAAGTTGCAGACAAGTCGACGGAAAAAACGACTGAAAAAACCACCGAGAAATTGGCTGATAAAACGGTAGAAAAAGTGGTGGACAAAACAACTGCTGAGAAAGTGGTTGCTGACAAAACCAAGGATAAAACGACTGATACCAAGACGGCAGAAGTGACCCAAACGGTTGATGAGCGTAATGCATTGGCTGAGTTGGATACCACTACAAAAACGGCTTCCAACACACCCGCGCCGCTCACCCCAACACCCACTGTGACGCCCCAAGTTGATGAGCGTGATGCGTTGGCCACGGCAACTATTGTGTCTGCCGAAATAAAGGCATCTGCACCCGCAAGTATTGCAACGCCTGCTGTGCCCGCTGCAACGGTGCCGCCGCTAGCGACCAATACCCTTGCCTCTGCCTCTGGTAACACGACACTGCAAACACCGACATCCACTCTGGAGAGTGACTCAGGGAAGGTATTGACGACAGGCACGTCTGCGGTAACAACGCCGGTAACAACGTCTGTCATCAGCTCATCTCCCATTGGTGGCAGCTCCTTGCTGGTTTCATCAGGTACCGGCACAAGCACGTCATTGGGCGGTGCGAGTAATGACTTGCTGGAGTCCAACAAGGGCGGTTCAACCGTTACAACGGATGCTGGTGAAGTGATTCCTGTGGTGACACCGCCACCCGTCGTCACGCCTGAACCAGCGGTTAGTACGTCGTTGCCGGTAGTGCGTTTGGGCAAATATGACCCCGCTACCATCGTCGGGGATTCCGCCACCTTGGGCGATCTGGTCAGCAGCCAGTACGAGCAGCTTATCGCGGGTACTGTGGCTGGTGATAACACCATTGAGCGTCTGAAAGTGGCTAGTCCTACCCTGCCTGAGCAGCGTGATGTGTCACTCCTGTTGGATAGCTATGAGGCGAGTGTACGTAACGCCACTGCTGGCACACAAACGACCGCCACCATCACGGATGCTACCTTGAATGTTAGTTCAGCCCGCAATACGTTTGATACTGGCTTTACCTTGAACTCACCCGAGTATGTGGGATCTGTGAAAGCCACGGGGACGTATGGGGGAGCCACCGGCCTATTGAAAGATGATGGCACGAACCCACAAACCACGATTAACGGTGCGGTAGGCGTATTGGGTGAGAAGGTGGGCGCTGCTTACACCTTTACCCACCAAATTGACCCGACGTTAAGTGCAAGTGGCGCGTTGAGTTGGGCAGGAACATTGGCTGCTGAGCCAGTGGTGGTTACACCTGAAGTGATTATGCCTGAGGTGGTTATGCCTGAGGTGGTTACTGTTGGCAACTGATCTTTTCCCCAAATGGTTACTTGCGCTGGTGCGTAAAAGTGGGCGACTGCTGGTGCTGTTGGGTATCGCCGCCGTTTTGCTGCTGGTACAACAGCATGATCCCTTGCAGGTGTACAGCAGTTGGCAAAACCGTGTCTGGAATGCCTACCAACGCTGGGGTGTCGCTATCGCTGAGCCGAAAGCTCCCTTGGTGTTTGTGGTGCAGATTGATAACAAAAGCATTGAATTTGTTGAGAAAGAATACGGTGAGGGGTGGCCGTGGTCACGCCAACGTTATGCTGATTTATTAAAAATTCTGTTTGAAGATTATAAAGTCGGTGTCGTGGGCGTGGATATTGCCATGCCGTATTCCCGTGATAAGGAAGGTAATGACGCTTTATTGGCCTTGTCACAGCAATACCCTCTGGTGCTTCCACAAGCGTTCGATTTCTCACCACTTAAAAATGCCTTGGTGACGGGCAATATTTCTGCTGGCATTGCGCCGTCTGAAGCAACGGCCGCAGCCGTGTTACCGGAGGCGAATGGTTATGCTGGGCTGAATGATCAATTGGTTAAGACCAAGTGTATTGGGCACGTCACCCCGGTAAAAGATCCGGTATCGGGTATGGTGACGCAAGTGCCGCCACTCATCCGGTATGCCGGGCGGCTGTACCCCATTTTGGCGTTGGAAATGCTGCGTTGCCAAATGGATGGTAGTTATACGGTAGCGGTGACACCTAGTGCTAATGGGCAGACTTTGCGCTTGGGTGATTTGATGGGCGAGGGTGGGGATGTCCAGTTCTTGCTGGACAAAGCCGGGTTGTGGCGTGTCCCTTACCGAGTAAATCGTGAAGATATTAGCGCGATTCTAGCGAGTGATGTTTTGCAGCGTAAAGTCCTCCCCGGTATTGCCAAGTATTTGCCGAATAGTATGGTGGTCTTGGGTGGTAATGCGCCCATGTTGGGAGACCAGCACCCGACGCCGTTGGAAGCGAATGCGGCGGGCATGACGGTCCACCTGCAAATGCTGGAATGGTTACTGTCAGAAGAGGCGGGTATTCCGGGGTTTTCGTTGGACGTGTGGTCATGGGTTATCGGCTTCTGTGGTCTGGCCGGGCTGTATTTCTTGTTGGTGTACGGTGTAGGCGCAGGTACAGTGGTATTAGTGCCACTGTTGCTAGCGGTTGGCTGGCTGGGGCTTGGATTCTGGGGATGGGTGGACAAGAGCTGGTTTGTGCCGATGCACCCGGCGGCGTTGTTCCTCGCGTTTCTGGCGATTCAGGTGCCGCTGGAATGGTGGATGGCGCAACGTACCTCCGGGCGCTTACGCAAGCTGTTTAAGGATTATCTGCCAGCGCAACTGGTCGAGCACATCGTGACTGACAACCGCAGTGACTTGATGTTGCCCAGCAAGCGCTGTCTGACGTTGCTGTTTGCCGATATTGCCAATTTTACCCAGCGGGCAGAGCGCACTTCGCCGGAAGTATTGGCTGAGTTGACCCAGCAACTTCTGGAGCGTCTCACCGCTGTAGCGCACCAGCACGAGGGCACGGTTGATAAATACATGGGGGATGCGGTGATGGTGTTCTGGAATGCACCGTTTCCACAGGCTGACCATGCTGATCGCGGCGTGGCGGCAGCGCTGGGTATGATGGCAGCCATTGAGCAGTTCAACACGGAAGGCAGTAGTTTGCTGGAAGGTGAACCGATTGAGGTGCGTATCGGGGTGCATACGGGTGATGTAGTCGTGGGGGATTTGGGAACCCGCTTCCGCCATGCTTATACCGCGATTGGGGATGCGGTGAACGTGACCGCACGTTTGCAGACACTGGCGCGGGAACTGCACGAATATTTGGTGGTCAGTAAACAGACAGTCGAACTATTGACTAAGCAATGGCCTTTGGTGAGTCGTGGTAATATTGCCCTGAAGGGAAGACAGGAGACAGTGGGCGTTTATACGCTGATCCACGATAACAGGAGCGAGCAGGATGGCAATACGGCTGAAGAGTGAACAGTACATCACGGGTTTTTGTAGTGTGACGGCTGGCTGGGTATTGAGTACGGTAGCCGCAGTGGCAGCTCCGACAGAGATCAATATTGAGGGTTTGCTTCAGCAGGCAGAAAGCGCGTGTATGCAAGGTGATAGCACGCGATTGGATAATCTTAGCCAGCAAATTCGCACGTTGGCGCAGCAACCGGCATTGCAGCCACAACAAGCCTTTCTCAATCAGTTACTGGGCTTGTTTCAGGCCGGTGTTTGTCAGCCGGGGAAGAAATCTGCGGTCAGTAATCGCCGCAGCCCGCCTGTTGCTGCGAACAGTGATGCGGCACAGCCATTAACCATTTCTGCAACCACAAAAACGTCGCACGTACAGGTGTCCGCCGGTTATTTGGATAATGTGAATCAGGGCAGCCGCCATGAGCGTATTAGCATTATTAGCCCTTTCAACGGTCTGTGGGTGGAAGGACGGCTGGATGAACGTAACTTGCCGTTGTCTTCAGCCTTTGTCGGTGTGCAGGGAACCTACCGGATTGCTCATGAGAGTGGGCGCAAGGTATTGGCACTGACCGCTTCCCGTCAGGAATATACCGATGAACCCGATTTTAGCGTCACGGGTTTTGCCGTTACTGGGCAAGAGGCTTTAGCAGCGGGTAAAGTGGCTAGCGCTTATTTGAGTATGGTGCGTAATGATGCGGGGGATGTGGAACAACGTATCGGTGCGACGCATTACCAGCCGTTGGCAGCCAGTGTGCCACAAAAAATGGGTAATCCGGCTAGTGTAAGCAAGACAGATTGGATCACGGGGCTGGAGTTCGTTACTTATCCTGAACGCGCCGCTTATAGTGCGTTGGTAGCCAATGTGGCGTTGGAACACCGTAAACCGTTGCCCAAGGGGGGCGAAGTCGGTGTGCGGGCACGCCTGGAAATCGACCATGCACTGGATGAACGCCCCGGTGGTGATCGGCGGGAAGTGGAGCTTTCAGGGCAGTGGAAGGGCAAGCCGTTGTTGGCGGACTGGCAGCCTAGTGTGGGAGCTAGTATCGGATACAAGCTCGATGCTAAACCGTTTGACCCTAAACTGTACGGTGAAAGCACCCGGACTCAGTTGAGCAAAGGCATCAAGCTGGGCTTGGGCAAGAAAATCGGTAACAACAAGCTGCAAGTCAGTTACCAGTATGGTCAAACGCAGGACAAGGAAGTGCCGTTATTTGACCAGCCAGCGGGGAATTCCGTAGGGATTAGTTTTGAAACCAATTTCTAATGCCCTTAGCTTTCCTTATAGAAAATAGGTAATAAATAAATACGATTTTCAAATAGGATTTTTACCATGTTTAAATGTCATGAAATGCTCATGCCGGAGTGTTTATTATGTAGAGACATGGATGAAAATCAGTATAAGAAATCTAGTATGGCTGGTGTGTGCGTTAGCACTGCTGGGGATACAGGCGTTACCCTCCTATACATATGCGGATGAAGTCAACTCACCACATGTGATTGGTAAAGTGACTTATCTCTTAGGTCAGGCCGAGGTCACCACAGCGGATGGCAGCGTCTTACCCTTAGCGGTATCGATGGAGATTTTTGACGGCAGTCGTATACAGGTCAAAGAGAGCAGTCGAATCAACCTGATGATGATTGACGGTGGTATTGAGAAGCTCGGCCCCGGCAGTGTTTTTATCTTTAATAAATATTCCTACGACCCTGACGACCCCAGTGCAACCGAGATACGCAAAACTTTGCTGGATGGCGAAGTAACGAGCACGACCGGGCGCGGCGGCGAAGCTGCTAAAGAACACTACCGTTTGAACTCACCGCTGGCGGCAATTGCGGTATTGGGTACGGAATACACGGTTAAGGTTAGCAATGACGAAACGTGGGTGACCGTACATTCTGGCGAGATTTCCATTGCTAAGTTGGGCGGCAGTTGCCAGCGTTTCAGCTTGGGTGCTTGTGCGGGTGGCGAACACTTGTCGGAAGGGCAGCGTGGTTTAGCATTGGTCGTGCGGGCTAATGCGCCAAAACCGATTTTGCTGCCCGCCACGGCGATTCCTGTTACTGAAAACAAAGTAGCAGCACCACCAGCAAAAGAAGCAAAAGACACCAAAACGTCAGAAAAATCTGAGCAAGCAGCGACATCACCGGAAAAGCCTGCGGAGTCTACTAACGCCTCTAATACAGCCACTAAAACCGAATCTGAGTCGCAAAACAGCACTACGGTAGCAAGCACGGTAGCCGCAGATGAGCGTAACCCGCTGGATGCTATTTTGCCCGACAAAACGGTGAGTACCGTCGAATCCACGCCAGCCAGTGCTGTCCCATCAGCAGATACCCGCCTAGCCGTTGCGACTACGCCAACGGTTACGTCTGCACCAACCGTTATGTCTGAACCAAAAAGTGTTGCTTCGTCTACAGTGGTCGCTTCTGCTACATTGGAAAGCACACAACAATCCCTGCTTGGTCAAGTGCCAGAATCAACAGGAAGCACCACCACGACGACTACCAACGCCGAGCAAAGTTTGGTGTCGTCCAGTAACAGCGTAGCGGTTACGCCGGTTACGTCACCGGTCACACCCACTACGCCCGCTGTTGTGCCAGTACCCGAAAACACCGAGATAACACCTGCTGTAGCAACGCCCACCACTATAACACCCGTCGTCGTTGAACCAACGCCAGAAAAACCTAAAGCGATAACAGCCGTTGTAACGCCCCCGGTTGCGATTAACCCTGAGCCAGTGGTGTCAGAAAAATCCCAAGTGGCCGCGATTACTTTTGTGATACCAGCTACCGAAACCGTACCCGAAAACACCAAGGTAACAACCGTCGCCGTAACCCCTGTTGCTGTACCGTCGCGTGCTGAACTCATTCCAGCAACTCCAAGGGTAGTAACAACCGTCGCCGTAACCTCTGCTGCTGTACCGTCGCGTGCTGAACCCGTTCCAGCAACTCCAAGGGTAGTAACAACCGTCGCTGTAACCCCTGCTGCTGTACCGTCGCGTGCTGAAACCGTAACCGTTGTGCCAGACCCTCCCAAAACAGTAATATCAACGACAGCCGTGTCCGCGCCCCTTGCAGTCATCTCGTCCACCCCAGTGGTACAGCGAGTGGTACAAACAAAGCCAGCGCTTGTTGTGGCATCAGCGACACCAACCGTCAACTGGGGTAAATATGACCCAGCGGTAATGGTCGATGGCACAACCTCTTTCAGCGAACAAGTTGACAGCAGTTACACGCAACTGCTCCAACAGTCCAATGCCAGCTTGCCTGTCATTGGTGTCGAGCAGAAGCAAACGGTACTTTTGCCGGAGCAGCGCGATGTTAGCTTTGCCTTGGGCAGTTACGACGCACGGGTCAACAATGCTGGCAAAACGACCGCCGCTACGCTGGATAATGCCCATTTGACGGTCAGCGCAACCCGTAACACCTACGACACAGGCTTTACCCTGATGTCACCTGACTACACCGGGCGCATTACTTCCACAGGGAGGTACTCTAATGGCACCTTGCGTGATGATGGCGCTATTCCCCAGACGCAATTGAATGGCACTGTTGGGGAAGGTAATAATGCTGCTGCCTATACCTTTACCCACCAGATTGCCCCACAGTTAAGTGCTGATGGTGTCCTGAACTGGACGAGCCCTTGATCAGGTTGCGCGGCAAACCCCGTCCTTCAGGTCGGGGAGGATAGCGCGGGTGGCGAAGCCGCCCTATGTTCGGTAGTTTTGTCGGATAATCCGCGCAGTTTAACGCAGAATACCCACTCAAGCCGCTCTTGTTTAGCTACACTCCGAAGATGCAACGACTACAAGCCTTCAAATACGAACTCATGCCCAATGGTGAGACGCAGAGTCATCTGCGCCGTTACGCGGGTTCGGGTCGCTTCGTGTACAACAGGGCGTTAGCGTTGCAGCAAGCCAATCATGAAGCGGGTGAAAAATTCATCGGTTACGTGGCAATGGCCAAGCACCTGACAGCATGGCGCAAAGGCAGCGGTGACAGTTTCCGTTACCCCGACCCCAAACAAATCAAGCTCGACCCAGGCAATAGCCGAATTTTTCTGCCAAAACTCGGCTGGATACGCTACCGCAACAGCCGCGATGTGCTGGGAGAACTGCGCAATGTCACGGTTTCCAGCAAGGGTAGCCAATGGTTTGTCAGCATCCAAACTCAGCGGGAAGTGGAAAAAATCGCCTCTCAAGCCACGACAGCCATCGGCATCGACCTGGGTATAGCCCGTTTTGCCACCTTCTCCGACGGTACGTACCTCGAACCGAGCAACAGCTTCAAAACCAAAGCCGCCAAACTCGCCAAATATCAACGGCGCATGGCGCACAAACAAAAGTTCAGCAACAACTGGAAAAAAGCACAAGCCAACGTTCAAAAAATTCACACGCAAATCGCCAATGCCCGCCGCGATTTCCTGCACAAGGCGACGACCACGCTCAGCCAAAACCACGCGCTCGTGTTCATCGAAGATTTGCAGGTCGGTAATATGTCGAAGTCAGTGGCAGGCACGGCAGAAAACCCCGGCAAGAACGTTGCCCAGAAATCCGGCTTAAACAAAGCCATTCTCGATCAAGGTTGGGGCGAATTTCGACGGCAACTCGACTACAAGCTGGTATGGAAGGGCGGGATGTTGTTTGCCGTGCCGCCGCATTATACCAGTCAGGAATGCCCCGAATGTCACCATGTAGCGGCGGACAATCGTCAGACGCAAGCGCGGTTTGTGTGTGTGCAATGTCACTATGAAAATCACGCCGATCATGTCGGCGCGATCAATGTTTTAGAGCGGGGATACCGCTTGTTAGCCTGTGGAGATGCGGCTTTAAGCCGCTCTGTGAAGCAGGAACCCACCGAAGTCAGTCAGCTATCTAGCTGAATGCAGTAGGAATCCCCTTCCTTCAGGGAGGGGAGGATGTCAATGTGCAAACACCCGCGCAAAGCGTTCGGCGGCTGTCGCATTCATATTGAAATACAGCGACGGCTCAATCAGTTCCAGCTCCATCAGCGCAAAACCGTTTGCGGTGCGCACCCAGTCGACGCGAGCGTAAAGCGTCGGCGCGGGGATGGCGGCAAGCGCAGCACGGCTCAGTTCCCGTAATACAGCTTCCGGCTCGACGCTTTGTAAGTGTCCGCCGTGCTCTTCTTGCACGCGAAAATCGCCCGACTTGGGGGTTTTCAGAATCGTGTGGCTGTATTCATTCCCAAAAAAGAACAGCGAAAATTCACCTTCGGTAACGATGCTGGGGATGAAAGGTTGCGCCATGCAATCACGCTCCTGAAACAGCGTTTGCAGGTAGGGGAATTGCTGCTCAAGGGCAGTCGGTGTCAGGCGGAACGTGTCTTGTGCGGTGGCACTAATCACGGGTTTGATAATGATTTCATCGGTTTGCCAGCGTGTAAACAGTGTTGGTAGTGCTGTCAGTTCCAGCCCATGCAGCCATTCCGTTGGGACTATCGGGATGCCTTTGGCTTGCAGTTCGCGCAGGTAGGTTTTGCTTAGATTCCAGCGTACTACGTTCAGTGGATTTTCCAGCCGGGCGGTGGAATGTTCGATGGTGTCAAGGACGGCGAGGAATTGTACGGGGTCGTTTTGATAATCCCAGCAGGAGCGGATAATCACGGCATCGAACTGGTTCCAGTCGATGCTGTGATCGCGCCAGTCGACGGCTTCAACGTGCCAGCCGTAGCGTTGCAGTGGGGCGTAGAGCAATTCGTCGTAGCAGACGAATTGCTCCAGGCTTGCCATGCTGAGAAAGGCACAGCGTTTCATCAGCGTTACTTAGGGCGCAGGGCGCTTGGGTTTGCCCTTGTCCTTGTTCGGTGCTGCTTTCTTGATGGTGGGCTTGCGGGCGGGTGGTTTATCACCGCCGAACTTGGGCTTGTCGTCGGCAAAGCGTGGTTTTTCACCGGCTGCAAACGGGGCCCGTTCCTTTTCGCTGCGTGGGCGGCGGTCAGGGCGTTCGCCGCTGCGAGCACCGTCACGGCGTGGCGGTGGGCCATCACGACGCTGAGGGGGGCGACGATCATCACGGCGTTGACCACCACGTGAGCCACCACCGCCGCCGCCACTGCTCCGGTTCGGGGAGTAATCGGCAGCGGCTTCACCGGCTGGTTCGATATTGAGCATTTGCCCGGCAACCCGTGCAGTACGCAACTCGTGCAGGATGTCTTTGGGCATTCCTGCGGGCAGGTCTACCAGACTGCAATCGTCCTGAATTTCGATGTAACCGATGTAACGGCTATCCAGACCGGCTTCGTTAGCAATCGCGCCGACGATATTGCCCGGTTTAACGCCGTGAGTACGCCCGACGGCAATGCGGAAGCGTTCCATCGGAATGGTGTCTTCATCACTGCTGAAAGCGGAGTTGGCAGCATTGGATTTGCGCTTGCCAGAGCGATCCTGATCGCGTTCGCGTTCTGCATTGGGGTTGTAGGCCGGGTGGTTACGCTTTTCTTCCAGCAACAAAGGCGAGTCGCCTTGCAGCAGTTTGGCAAGAGCAGCGGCGATTTCGATGGCGGGAACATCGTGTTCGCGCTCGTAACCTTCCAGCAATTGCGAGAAGAAATCCAGACCTTCTTCTGCCAGCGTGTCGGTGATGCGTTGGCTGAACTGGGCAATCCGCAGGTTGTTGATGGTTTCCGTGGACGGCAATTCCATCAGGTCAATCGGTTTGCGGGTAGCGCGTTCGATGTTACGCAGCAAATGACGTTCACGCGGGGAAACGAACAGGATGGCTTCACCGCTACGCCCGGCACGCCCGGTTCGCCCGATACGGTGAACGTAGGATTCGGTGTCGGTCGGGATGTCGTAGTTGATGACGTGGCTGATGCGTTCCACATCCAGACCGCGAGCGGCGACGTCGGTGGCGACGAGGATGTCGATTTTGCCTTTCTTCAACTGGTCGATGGTGCGTTCGCGCACGTTTTGGGCAATGTCACCGTTGAGGGCGATAGCGTTGTAACCACGCGCTTGCAGTTTGTCAGCCAGTTCCACGGTTTCGTTTTTGGTGCGCACGAACAGGATGACGGCCTCAAACGGTTCGGCTTCCAAAATGCGGGTGAGCGCATCCAGCTTGTGCAAGCCGCTGACCATCCAGTAACGCTGACGGATGGTGTCGGCGGTGGTGGTTTTAACCTTGATTTTGACTTCGGCAGGGTCAGTCAAATAGCTTTGCGCAATGCGGTGAATCGCAGGTGGCATGGTCGCCGAGAACAGCGCGATTTGGCGCGTTGGCGGGGTTTGCTCCATGATCCACTCGATGTCATCGACGAAACCCATACGCAGCATTTCATCGGCTTCATCCAGCACCAGTGCTTGCAAGCCATCGAGCTTGAGCGAGCCACGGCGCAGGTGATCCATGACGCGACCCGGTGTGCCGACCACGACTTGTACGCCACGTTCCAGTTGGCGGAATTGGGTACGGTAATCTTGTCCGCCGTAAATCGGCATGACGTGGAAGCCGGGGAGCTTGCCTGCGTACTTTTGGAACGCTTCGGCAACTTGAATCGCCAGCTCGCGAGTCGGGGCGAGGACGAGAATTTGTGGCCCGGTCTTGCTCATGTCCAGACGTGAGAGCAGGGGTAGGGCGAAGGCGGCAGTTTTGCCTGTGCCGGTTTGTGCTTGTCCGAGGACATCGCGGCCTTCCAGCAAATAAGGGATGGTTTCAGCTTGAATGGCTGAAGGGGTTTCGTAGCCGAGATCTAGGACGGCTTGCAGCACGGGGGCAGCAAGGCCGAATTCGGCGAACGCGGGCATGGTATTGGTTTCTGAGGACATGGGGCTTACGGTGAGGAGGAAACCGGGCATTATGCGCCAGTTTCCACTCAAGATAAATGCCTTTCTACAAATCCTTTGCGAAGGTGCTGAAGTATTGGGTCATGACTTGTGCGTAAGGTTTGATGCAACCGGTATGGTCGGCAGGAATGGCGAAACATTCGTCCAGTTCGATGTCAGCCGTGCCTTTTGCCCGCATTCCGTCGAGGGCGCGGGTGGAATTGCCAAACGGTACGGTTACGTCGTCACGCCCGTGGGTCAGGCGGGTGGGGGTTTTGGCTTGCCAGTCGTACAGACTGTTGTTTTTCATGGTGTCATAGTCGTTTGCCATCCAGTCCATCAGGAAGGTTTTGCTGAACTTGATGTCGCTTTCTTTGGGGATGAGGATGTACATCAGCAAGTCTACGGTGGCTTCGTCGACTTTGCCGGGGTATTTGGCAGCAATGGCGGGGCGGCTTAAACCGAGTGCGCCACCAGCGGCTGCCAGCAAGGCTTTGGGGTTGAGCAATTCATCGAGGGTGTATTGCAGGTCGTAAGGCCCGGCTCCGGCAACGCTGGCGGTAATCGGCGTGCCCGCCGCTTCTAGCGCCTGTTGGGCGGCGAGGGTAACGTAACCACCTTCAGAATAGCCCGTCAGGAACAGTTGGTCGTTGAGCGGCTGACGTTGTTCAGCCAGCCATTGTTTGGCGGCGACGATGAAATCAGTGACAACAGCGGCAGACGGGATTTTTTGCAGGTAGGGGTGATCTTTACCCTGCGATGTGCCGTAACCGATGTAGTCGGCAGCGATGACCACAAAGCCGAGCGAGGCAATAATATTGACCGGCGAGGTCGCAACGGTGTCATTGCTGGGCGCTTCGATATTGTGGAATACCGTACCATGCTGAAAACTTAGCAGCGGACTTTTCGCCCCAGCCGGTTTCTGCGGGACAGCGATAATGCCGGAAGCGGTGCTCAGATTGCCGTCACCATCCAGCGTCTGATAGGTGACGCGGTATTGTTTGACATCGTAGACGGGGATAACTGCGGGTGCTTTCGCTGCCGGGTCGCTGAGCGCGGCAGTGCTTTCCTGCACAGTATTAGTTTTGACCAGTTGCCCGTCCAGTAGAGCGCCGCGTGCATTGGTGATACGTACCGGGATGGGAGGCAGGCTATCGGTGGTACTGGTATCGGTGGTACTGGTATCGGTGGTACTGGTATCGGTGGTACTGGTATCGGTGGTACTGGTATCGGTGGTACTGGTATCGGTGGTACTGGTATCGGTGGTACTGGTATCGGTGGTACTGGTATCGGTGGTACTGGTATCGGTGGTACTGGTATCGGTGGTACTGGTATCGGTGGTACTGGTATCGGTGGTACTGGTATCGGTGGTACTGGTATCGGTGGTACTGGTATCGGTGGTACTGGTAGGGCTGCTATTGCCACCGCAGGCGGTTATCAACAGGGCACTGGCTAGCAGCAAGCTGGCTGGGCGTAACAGGTTGCGGTGGATAAAACAAGGCATGGGAATAAACTCCAAGGTAGCCAATTGACATTAAAAGTATAACTTATTTGAATGATAAGTTAAAATTTTTTATTTATCGGGCAAATAAGCTATAACCCAACAACCCCAACCCCGCCGTTCCCATCCCCCAACTCAACAACGACACGCCCAGCACCGCAGGCAGCAGCGCCGAACCAGCAGTCAACGTTGCCGTAATCAGCAAACTCCCGCCGACAATTGCCAGCCGGTTACTGCGTTGTGATTGGCGCATTTCCTTGCGTAAGGCTTCCAGTTGCTGCGATTCCCACTGCATTTTGAGTTTTTGCTGTACCGTTTGCTGCATGATGTCGTGCAGCATATTCGGCATGTACGGCAGGTTTTCCAGCAGTTTGGGCAGGTTGACTTTTGCGCCGTTGAACAGGGCGCGTACCCCCACTTGCTCATCCATCCAGCGTTCGATGAAGGGTTTGGCGGTCGACCACAAATCCAGATCGGGGTAAAGCTGACGCCCCAGCCCTTCGATGTTCAGCAGGGTTTTTTGCAGCAGCACCAATTGCGGTTGCACTTCCATATTGAAGCGCCGCGCGGTCTGGAACAGGCGCAGCAAGAATTGCCCGAAGGAAATATCCTTGATCGGTAGGTTGAAAATCGGTTCACACACCGAGCGGATCGCCGATTCAAATTCGTCTACCCGCGTACTCGGCGGAACCCAGCCGGATTCCACGTGCAATTCTGCGACCCGCTTGTAATCACGCTGGAAGAAGGCGTAGAAGTTTTCCGCAAGGTAACGTTTGTCGGCAGGGGACAGCGTACCAACGATACCGAAATCCACCGCCATGTATTGTGGTTCTTGCGGGTCGGTGGCGTTGACGAAAATATTGCCGGGGTGCATGTCGGCGTGGAAAAAGTTGTGGCGGAATACTTGGGTGAAAAACACTTCCACACCCAGTTCGCCGAGGCGCTTGAAGTTGATATTGTGGGCTTTGAGCTGCTCAATGTCGCCGACGGGGATGCCGTAAATCCGCTCCATCACCATCACGTTGGGGTGGGTGTAGTCCCAGTAAATGGCGGGCACGTACAGGGTGGTGCTGCCCTCGAAATTGCGGCGAATCTGGCTAGCGTTGGCGGCTTCGCGCATCAGGTCGAGTTCGTCGAAAATGGTTTTTTCGTATTCGGCGACCACTTCTACTGGGCGCAGGCGGCGGGCTTCTTTCCAGTAGCGTTGCAGCAATTCCGCCATCATGTACATCAATTCAACATCTTGGCCGATGGTTTTTTCAATGCCGGGGCGCAGTACTTTGACGACGACTTCTTTGCCATCCCACAATTGCGCGGCATGGACTTGGGCGATGGAGGCGGAGGCCATCGGGTCGGTTTCAAAGCGTTGGAAGACTTCGGTGACGGATTTGCCGTAAGCCTTTTCGATCATGCGCCGCGCTTCTGCACTGGAAAACGGTGGCACGCGGTCTTGCAGACGGGTGAGTTCCGTCACGATGTCGTCCGGTAGCAAATCGCGGCGGGTGGATAGCATTTGCCCAAATTTGATGAAGATCGGCCCTAAATCTTCGAGTGCGCGGCGGATGCGTTCCCCGCGTGGGCGGTTTTCCTGTTTGCCCCAGTTCCACGGTGAGAGGTGGTAAATGAACGCAATCGGGCGCAGGAAGGGAATATTGAAGATGAGTTCATCCAACCCGTGGCGAATAAAGACACGGTTGATGGTCCACAGGCGCAACAGGCGGGTGATGGATTTCATGCGTTTAGATCAATCAGGGGAAAGCGGCGCAGTTTACCACATCAAATCATCCGGGATTTTGTAATCCGCGTAAGGATCTTCTTCTTCTACGGCAGATGCTTCGGTACTACCCGCGTTTTGCACCAGAATGCAGGCGGCGTCGCGCTGGGCGATTTTCTCGGCGACCTGTTTAGGTACGAGTTCGTAGCCATCACCAAATTTGACCAGCACGATAATGCCGTAGGCCAGTTGGTCTTGCAGCGTTGTCGTGAGGTATATCTTTTTGATTTTACTGCCATCGGCGAACTGGTAGGCGATATCGCCGCGTTGGCGGTCGATGCGGTTCAGGCTGATCAGTTGCTTAATTTGGGCTTGAATGGCTTTTTGCGCTGCCTGTTCGCGTTGGATGCGGTTCAGTTCGCGGGAGCGTTCGGCTTTTTCCTGCAAGACTTTTTCGGCGAGTAATTTGGCTTCATCGACGATGACTTCGCCCGCTTTTTTAGCTTTTTTCTGTGCATTGGCGGTTTTCTGGTGGGCTTGCTTGCGCAGTTCCTGTTCGGCTTTGTCGGCTTTGGATTTGTCGATCAGGCCAGCGTTGAGCAGTTGGTCTTTGAGTGATGCCATGTGGGAATCCATCCGGTGAACAATGATGGCGAGAGTATACCATTTGTCAGCGTGTTTGCGGGTAGCAGCTCACTGGGATCAGTCGTAAAACATCGGCCCGTAGGCATTCTCGCGGAACCACTTGGTAATAATGACTTTTTCACCTGCTTCCACCGGCATACCGTGGTGCATGGTATTGCGGTTGGGCGTGCCATCGGGCTGGAGATTGTTCCAGACGACTGCCATGCCTTGCTTGGGGTAGAAGGTGTGGTCAAGGTGCAAAAAGTGCGTGCCGCCGCCCTTGGGGGTGTCGTTGAGGTAGATCATGAACGTCCAGGTGCGTTGCCCTGCGTCGCCGACAAATTTTTCATAGACATCTAGATAGGGTGAGAAATAGTCATGGTGGGCTTTGAATTCTTGCCCAATGCTGTAGCGTTGCGCCTGAATCGCTTCAGAATAAGGCACGCGAATTCCCAAGCGCTGGGCTATTTTCTCGTCGATGTACTTGACGAAAGCATCGCCACTCCTGTCCAGATCGCAGGTTTCGCTGGTACGGAAGGCGTCATCGCCATTGGAGTGCGTGACGAGAGAGGGGCGCAAGCTGGCTTTGGCGATGGCAATGACACGTTCGCATTCCTCGGGTGTGAGGAAATCGGGAATCGTGTACAACTGAAGCAGGTCGGTGTCAAAACGTTGCGCGGGCGGCTGTGCGCCCTCGCGTGCCAAGACGTTTGCGATGGCCTGATAATCCATTGGGGGAGGTGGCTCGGTGCTATCAATGCCGGTGGGGTAGGCATCCCCCATCAAGGCTTGAATGGTAGTAACGGTAAAGCCGTGGGTGCGCATCGTGCGGTACAACTCGGCGGGGTCACAGCGACGCGCCAAATTTTCATCCAACCAGGCTTTCCATTCTTGATCGACTGCCAACATTATTGCCTCCTGATATTAACGGCGTCCCCGACCCTTAGATTTAGGCTTATCATCCGTGACTTTTAACAGGTTGTCCATGAAGGTTTTGCCCGTTAAGCCTGCCATGGCTGCACGCGCTTCGTGGCCTTCCATGTCGATCAGAGCGAAACCTTTGCATTTGCCCGTGAAGATGTCACGCGGCATTTCGAGCTTGCGGATAGTGCCGTATTCTTCGACCAAAGCACGGAGTTCTTTTTCAGTTGTTTGGGGCGCGATGTTGCCGATGAAGAGTGTTTTCATGGTTATGATTCCCGAATGGTGTGGGTGCGTGATAGCAGGAGTGGGCAAAGCGAAAGCCCAATGGAAACGGGCTGGCGTCCTGTTCCCGCAATTAGCGGAGGGAAACCAGCCCGGATATTGAATAAGCGATAGGCTTGAAAGCTTATTGGGGAACGACGTTAGTAGCTTGCGGGCCTTTTTGGCCTTTTTCTACATTGAAGCTGACGGGTTGACCTTCTGCCAGCGTCTTGAAACCTTGGCTTTGGATAGCGCTGACGTGTACGAATACGTCTGGGCCGCCGTCGTCTTGAGAGATAAAGCCGAAGCCTTTGGTGTCGTTAAACCATTTTACTTTGCCTGTAGCCATGAGTGTGTTCCTTTAAAAACAGGTATATATAGATGCATTGGTGCTTACAGGTAATGGGGAGGTATTCGTGAAGTAACCGGAGGGAACTATTGAAACTGCCAGGATAATATCTGTAGCTATGGCGAGGTTAGGCTAATCGCCCGCTGAATGCCACTATTATTTTGGATTCCTGATAAACTGATTTTCCACAATGGGTGCATGAGCGAGGCTGAAATGCAGCAAGAAAATATACGGTACGTGTTGGTCTGGTCAGGTTGGGTACGTTTAACGCATTGGTTGATGGCGGCAGGTGTGCTGTTCTTATTTGCCAGTGCGTGGGCTATCCAGCACGGCAATGTCGATTATGAGTTCTGGCGTGACTGGCACATGATTGTGGGGCAGTTGCTGCTGATCACGGTAGTGGCACGGGTAATTCTGATGTTCCTGTTGCCGGGTAGCGCCCACTGGAGTGCTTTCTTGCCGGATAAGGCGCAATGGGAAGGGGTGAAGCAGATGCTGTTGTTTTACCTCAGTTTTGCGCGTTTTCCGCTGCCGAACTGGTATGCGCATAACCCTTTCTGGAAACTGCTCTACCCTGGATGGTTGCTGCTCTTGATCGTCACGGCGGTGATTGGGTTGTTTTATAATTCAGCGAGTACCTTGCTGGGAATGTCGATGTTCAAGCTGCATGGTGGGCTGGCGGGGATCATTCTGATTCTCACCGTGGCGCATGTGCTGGCGGCATTCCTGCACGATTTGAAGGGCAAGGGTGCGGCGATTTCGGGCATGATCAATGGCCACCGTTATTTCCATGTGGAGAAGCAGGAAGGGGTCAAGGCGGCGAATCCGGCGGCAGCGGTGGGTAAGGCTTCCATCGTGCATGTTTCCATTGATAGCATTCAAAAAATGCCCAAGCGCTAAGATATTCAAGCAATCTCTGCGTGTTTTCTAGTGAGGCACGCTACTTCGGTCTATAGTCTTTTAAAAGATTTTACAACCGAAGGAGGAGATGACGATGAGCAAGGTGCTAGAAGAAGTGCTGGCTGCGAATGCAGATTATGTGGCTGATTTTGGAGACAAAGGCAATCTGCCGATGCCACCGGGGCGGAGTTTCGCTATCCTGACTTGCATGGATGCGCGGCTTGACCCTGCGAAGTATGCAGGTTTGGCAGAAGGCGATGCGCATGTCATCCGTAATGCGGGTGGCAGGGCTAGCGATGATGCGATCCGTTCGCTGGTGATTTCCTACAAATTGCTGGGAACACGGGAATGGTTCGTTATCCATCACACCGATTGCGGGATGGAAACCTTCAACAATGACATTATGGGCAATCTGCTGGCGAGCAGCCTGAAAACCTCGAGTGTGGATGCGTCCGGTTGGCACGACAGTGGTGTTGGGGCAGGCACGAATGATGGTAAATTCATCCAGTGGTTGACCATCAGCAATCAGGAGCAAAGCGTGCTGGAAGATGTGCAACGCATCCGCAACAGCCCGATGGTTCCGGCGGATATTCCCATTTATGGCTACATCTACGACTGCAAAACCGGCAAGCTGGTGGAAGTGCCAGCAGTGACCGCCGCCGGTCGCGTAGCTTAGTTTTCCAGCCGCTTGAGGCGGGCATCGAGCCGATCCACGTCCATCCGCAGCGTATCGACTGCATCCAGATACCTGCGGATTTCGGCGTCAGCGGGGAGTAGCCGTGCTTCTTCCTGCAAATATTCGCGGGTATTGAGACGCATGGCATGGGCGGAACTGTCCAGCCAGCCTTTGGTGTCGCGTGCCAATTGCCCCATCTGATGTGCTACGACATCGCCGACCGCCCGTGAGAGCAGTTCTTCCCAATCCACGTCGATTTCGCGCAAAATCTGGCTGAAACGGTTGCCTAACCCCATGTCACCGTCGATTTTAATCCCTTGTTCCAGCATGGCTTTGCCGGTGTCTTCGCTGGTGGAAAGCCGCATCAAAGCTAGAGCGGAACCCTGAATGGTGACATCTGGCGCGGCGTCATACGCAGTGGTGACGCGCACAGTGTCCGCCGTGGGCAGAAAATACAGTTTCAGGTCAGGGTTGCTGATGTGCAGGCAAATGAGCTTACCCTGCATGGCTTGTAAGCGTGCCAGTGCGTTGCCGTGGCTGGCTTTGTCCAGTGTTAGCCAAGTATTGAAGGCGGTTTCAAGGGTGGCGGTCAGAGCGGCGAATAGCATGTCAGGTTCCTCTCAAAGTATGCTGAGAGCATACCTTTCTTACAGGTTATTTGCATCCAAACCGCTTCTTGGTGCGTAATGGCTTTATACATAATAACTTTATGCCGAAGGTGCCAATCATGTTAATCAAACGCCCAGACGATATGACCGATAACGATGTGACTGATTTTGAGATCTACCAGCGTCGTCGTGATTTCCTCAAAACCTTGGGGGGCATCGCTTTGCTGGGGGCTAGTGGCTTGCCGTTGATGGCACAAGCCAAGTCCACCTTTTCGACTGATGAGGAGCAAACGCCTTACAAAGATGTGACTACTTACAATAACTTCTACGAGTTCGGCACCGACAAAAGTGACCCGGCGGAATATGCTGGTTCCTTGCAGACTTCGCCGTGGAGCATCACCGTGGATGGCGAATGCGAAAACCCCGGCAAACTGACGTTGGAAGATCTCCTCAAACCCCACAGCACTGAAGAGCGCATTTACCGTTTGCGCTGCGTGGAAGGTTGGTCGATGGTGATCCCGTGGATGGGGTTCCCGCTGGCGGATTTGCTGAAACGTTTTAACCCGACTTCCAAGGCCAAATACGTGCGCTTTGAAACCTTGTTTGACCCCAAGCAGATGCCGGGGCAACAGCGTAGCGTGCTCGATTGGCCGTATGCGGAAGGTTTGCGCATGGATGAGGCCATGCACCCGCTGACTTTCATGGCGACCGGATTGTACGGCAAAAACCTGCCGAACCAGAATGGCGCACCGTTGCGTCTGGTAGTGCCGTGGAAATACGGTTTCAAAAGTATTAAGTCCATCGTCAAAATCAGTTTTCTGGAACAGCAACCGGCTACCAGTTGGGGGCGTTCTGCACCGGGCGAATACGGTTTCTATTCCAACGTTAACCCAGAGGTGGATCACCCACGTTGGAGCCAGAAACGTGAGCGCCGGATCGGTGAGTTCCGCAAGCGCGAGACCTTGATGTTCAACGGCTACGATCAGGTGGCAAGCCTGTATAGCGGCATGGATTTAAGGAAGAATTTCTGATGCAAGTCCGCGAACCCTATTTTACCAAGGTCTTCAAGCCTGCCGTGTTCGTGCTGGCTTTGATGCCGCTGGTATGGTTGGCGTGGGGGGCATGGCAAGATGAGCTGGGCGCGAACCCCATTGAAACCATTACCCGCAGTCTGGGGGAGTGGACGTTGCGGTTTTTGCTTTTAACGCTGCTGATTTCTCCACTGCGGCGGGCGACAGGCTGGGTTCAAGGTGTACGGTTACGTCGTATGCTCGGCCTGTTCGCTTTTTTTTACGGCACTTTGCACCTGTTCAGCTACCTGTGGCTTGATCAGTTTTATGACTGGGGGGAAATCTGGAAAGACATCCTCAAGCGCCCGTTTATTACGGTGGGGATGCTGGCTTTCCTGCTGATGACACCGTTGGCGCTGACGTCGTTCAAAAAGGCTATGCGCAAGCTGGGGCGTAACTGGCAGCGGCTGCATACGCTGATTTACCCGCTGACGATGCTGGGGGTGCTGCATTTCTGGTGGTTAGCAGAATCCAAGTCGCGCTTGGCTATGCCGTTATTGTACAGCGTATTGCTGGCAATTTTGCTGGGGGAACGGGTGTTTCGTTGGTTGCAGAAGAAAGGGGCGTGGCGTTTGGAGTTGCCGGGAATGTTGCGGCGTAGTTAGTCGTCAATACCATCCTTGCAAATCAAAGGTTTAACTTGAGATTTGCAAGGATGAGGGCTAAGCTATTGCTTTATAAGTCTCGTTTCCCCGGAATCATGCCCATGATCAAGCGTAGTATTACTCAGGAACTGCTGGAAAGTAGCCGCGAATACCCTGTTGTCACTATCTTTGGCCCGCGTCAGTCTGGCAAAACGGTGTTGGCGCAACAGTGTTTCCCTGACAAGCCGTATTATTTGCTGGAAGACCCCGATACCCGCCTTGCCGCTGAAACCGACCCACGGGGTTTTCTGGCGCAGATGCCCAACGGCGCCATTCTGGATGAAATCCAGCGTGTGCCGATGCTGCTCTCTTACCTTCAAGGCATTGTGGACAAGGCGCAGCAGCCGTGTATGTTCATCCTCACCGGAAGTCACCAGCCTGATTTGCATACGGCGGTTAGTCAGTCATTGGCAGGGCGCACGGCTTTGCTAACCTTGTTGCCGCTGGCATTGGAAGAGGTGCGCCAAGTACAGGCGGAGTGGGATGTATTTGACCTGATCCATCAAGGGGCATTCCCGCGTTTGCATAGTCAGCAGTTGCAGCCGCATCGTTTCTTCAATGGTTACTTGCAGACTTACGTGGAACGGGATGTGCGGGCAATCCTGAATGTGAAAGATTTGAGCCGTTTTCAGCAATTTCTGGTGTTGCTGGCGGGACGTGTTGGACAAGTGGTGAATTACGCCTCGCTTTCCAATGATGTGGGGGTGTCATCCACCACGATCCAGCAATGGGTCAGTGTGCTGAAAGCGTCATACATCCTGTTCGAGTTGCCGCCATTTTTTGCGAATATCAGCAAGCGGGTGATCAAGTCGCCCAAATTGTATTTTACCGATACCGGGCTGGCTGCTTTCCTGTTGGGCATCCAGTCAGCGGAACAGGTGGCGCGTGACCCCTTGCGCGGCAACCTGTACGAAAATCTGATGATTCTGGAAGTTCTCAAGGCACATTTGAACCGGGGATTGCGCCCGGATTTGTATTTCTACCGCGATTCGCAGGGCAATGAGGTGGATTTGCTGATCCGTCAGCGTAATGGCTTGTTACCCATCGAAATTAAATCGTCGGCGACGTTTTCCAGCGCTTTTTTGAAGGGGATTGAGTCGTTCCGGGCGACATCCCCCGATTGTCTGCCAGATGCGTTGGTGTTGTATAACGGCGAGCAAACCCATCAGGTGAAACAGACGCGGGTATTCAATTTGCTGACGTCAGGGCAGGGTGTGGATTTTTTAGTGTAGATGCCTCTGTCATGCCTGCAAATTGGCAAATTCTCCCAGCCTCCGGTATGGTAAAAACTGATTTCATTCATAAAGAATAACCATGCCTGCACAACACACGATTAACTCCAACCGCCTGCAACACCGCATCCAGACCCTTGCCGACATCGGTCGCAAGGGTGACGGCGGCGTTTACCGCATGGCGCTCAGCCCCGCCGATCTCGAAGCCCGCGCCTGGTTGGGCAATGAAATCACCACTGCTGGGCTGGAACTGCGCACCGACCCCGCCGCTAATATCAGCGCCTGCTGGAAACCTGAATTGCCGACCCGCGTCCTGTCCGGTTCCCACCTCGATTCCGTGCCCGGCGCAGGTCATCTGGACGGCGCACTCGGGGTGCTTGCCGCGCTGGAATGCGTCGAGCGCATCAAGGAGCTGGACATACCGCTCAAGCACGGGCTGGAAGCGATAGCCTTCACCGATGAAGAAGGCCGTTTCGGTGGAATGCTCGGCTCGCAGGCGCTGGCAGGGCAGCTTTACCCCGGCGTGATTCTCGCCGCCCGCGACCTCAACGGCGTCACCCTGACTGACGCGATGGCCGCTGCCGGTTTCGACGCGCAACAAATGCCGCTGGCGGAACGTGACCGCAAAACCCTGCACGCTTTCGTTGAACTGCATATCGAGCAAGGGCCAGTGCTGGACAGCATGAATTGCCCCATCGGTCTGGTGCAAGCCATTACCGGCCTGTTCAAGTGGGAAAT
The DNA here is from genome assembly GCF_017901135.1 of Thiothrix litoralis. Classification (NCBI taxonomy): domain Bacteria; kingdom Pseudomonadati; phylum Pseudomonadota; class Gammaproteobacteria; order Thiotrichales; family Thiotrichaceae; genus Thiothrix; species Thiothrix litoralis. The sequence goes on from NZ_CP072801.1 coordinate 3,932,183, forward strand.
CACGCTGGAAGGCGAAAGCAACCACGCAGGCACCACGCCAATGAACATGCGCCGCGATGCCTTGCAAGGCGTGGTGGACTTCGCCAGCCAGTTGCAGCGGGTGCTGGATGAATACGGAACCTGCCACAGCCGCGCCACCATCGGCAAGCTGCAAGTGTTCCCCGGTGCAGCCAACGTCGTACCCGGCAAGGCAGTGTTTACGCTGGAAGTGCGCGATACCGATGCGGAGGTCATGAAGCAATTGGGCGATGCTTTCCAGCGCACCCTATTCGCCGTCGCCCGCAAGCACGACTTGGTGAAAAATTTCGTGATCCTCAGTGAACTGCCACCCGCGCCGTGCAGCGAATGGGTAGTGGAAACCGTCCGTCAGCAGGCGGAAGCATTGGGGCTGGCGTATCATGCAATGCCTTCCGGCGCGGCACATGACTGCCAGACCATCAGCAGCGTGACCCACGCGGGGATGATTTTCGTGCCCAGTAAAGGCGGCAAAAGCCATTCACCCCATGAGTGGACGGCCTTCAAAGACATCGAAGCAGGCACCAACCTGTTGTTGAATACCCTGATCAAACTAGCGAGTTGATATGACTGATAGCAAGCAACCCTCAGCGGCTTTTCCTGACCCTTTAATCGGAAGCTACCGCGAAACCATTACCCAAAAATCAGGTTTCATCGAATCCTTGCGCCAGCACCACACCGCGCTGCTGGTGATCGACGTGCAGTATCTGGATGCGAAACGCGGTTACGGTCTATTCAGTGACGATGATATGGCGGGTCTGCCTCCTGAATCGCAGGAGTATTATTTCGGGCGGCTGGAAACCATGGTGTTGCCCAATATCCGCCGTTTGCAGGATACGTTCCGTGAGGCGGGGCTGGAAGTCATTCACACCCGCATCCAGTCATTGACCAAGAATGGGCGCGACCGGGGGCCGGGGCATCGGCGCTTGGGGCTGCACGCGGCACCGGGTTCCAAAGAGGCTGAGTTTCTGGAAGAAGTTGCGCCGATTGGCGATGAAATCATTATCAACAAGACCGCCAGCGGGGTGTTCAATTCCACCAATCTGGAATACGTGCTGCGTAATCTGGGGGTGACTGCCTTGGTAATTTGTGGGGTGTATTCCAACGAATGTGTATCCACCGCTACCCGTGATGCTTGTGATCTGGGGTTTTACGTCACGATTGTGTCGGATGGGGTGGCGACGGTGACGCCAGAGTTGGAACACGCGACCGTAACGACCATGCGTGACCGTTATGCACGGATTTTGACGACGGATGAAGTCATCGGTGAGACGGTAAAACTGGCTTAATTCTGCGGTTTGCGCTCTTCAAATATGCCTTAAATATGCCCTTGATTTTTTGAATTTCAGGGGAAGACCTGTTAGGGTGTGAAAAATTACTTCCACCTGTTTTCTAGAAAATATATAGGAATCATTGGCTTGCCACTAAAATGGTATGGCTGCTGAGCAATGTTGTGATGATATTTTTCAAAAAAAGCTGTTACTTCCAGCTAGCTTGGGGTGAAAACCTCCCTCTTTCTATTTCAGCCTTGACCGCACTGGTTAACGTGACCTTTTGGGTAACGGTCGTTGCGTCTTTCATTAGGAAAACATTATGGTAAGCACAGTCAACTTTGAGCGCCATAGTCCCGATGTTTACGGTGCTGCTCACCCGAAGGCATTGCTGAAAGCCATTCACGAAGATGGTGCCTTTCTCAAGCCGCTGGAAAATCAGCATGTGGTCTCCATCGACCAGTTTTCCTCCGAGATGTTGCTGCAACTGTTCCGACTGGCAGCCAAGTACGAAAGTAACCCTGAGCGTTTCAGCGCTGCTTTGCAGGGCAAGGTGCTGATCAGTGCGTTCTACGAGCCGAGTACCCGCACCCGCTTGTCGTTTGAAAGTGCTTGGCATCGGCTGGGCGGCGACATTATGTCGATTACCGACCGTTCCAGCACCGGCATCGCCAAGGGTGAATCGCTGGAAGACGTGGCGGAAATGTTCAACAACTACGGCGACTGTGTGGTGTTGCGTGATTCACAGGCGGAATCCGTACACCGTATGATGAACACCTTGCGCATCCCCATCATCAATGCGGGCAACGGGATTGATGAACACCCGACCCAAGCAATGGCAGATTTGTACACCATTTTCAAATGGCGACCTGAGTTGATCGAGCGCGATTTGCCAGCGGAAAAACGCATCCACATCGGCATTATCGGTGTGCCCGGCAAAATGCGTACCGTGCGCAGCTTGCTGAAAATCATTGCACATTTCCCGGATATGCTCAGCGAAGTCAGCATCATTCACGACAAGCGCGAGCAAGCCCTTTTTGCCGAAGGCCAGCGCGAAAGTCTGGAAGCGGCGGGTCTGAAGATCACCACTTACACTGATTTGCCAGCAGTATTACCGGCGCTGGATGTGGTCTACATCAACGCGATTGCGTGGATGGGTGACGACTACGAAACCTTCGGCAACCGCTTCAAGCTGAGCAAGGCGTCACCGCTCAAAGCCGGTGCGATCGTATTGCACCCGTTGGCGCGAGGGGAAGAATTGTCAACCAACCTCGATGCCACCCCGCACAACTGGTATTTCTCGCAGGCACGCGGGGCAGTATTTGTGCGCAAGGCGCTGCTAACCTACATGGTACAGCGCGGTGAACGGGTCATGGACGTTATCTGAGGGGGAAGGCATTATGTGCGGTATCGGCGGAATTTTTCACAGCAATCCACAACAGGCAATCGACTCGCAACTGCTGGTTAACATGGCGGCTATCCAGTATCACCGGGGGCCGGATGGTTTCGGCTATCAAGCGCTGGAAGGCAGGGGCGTCGGCTTTTGCCATGCGCGGCTTTCCATCATTGATCTGGATGAAAATCGCGCGCGGCAGCCGTTCGTGTCGCAGGATAAGCAGGTGCTGATGGCGCACAACGGTGAATTTTACGACTTTCAGGAAATCCGCGCTGAACTGACCGCTCGTGGGGCGCGTTTCACCAGCAAGAGCGATTCCGAAATCCTCCTGCACCTGTATCAGCGCGAAGGGCTGGCAGCAACCTTGCCCAAGCTGCGTGGCGAATTTGCCTTCGCCCTCTACGACAGCGCCGAAGATGCCATGTATTTGGTGCGCGACCGTTTCGGCGTCAAACCGCAGTACTGGACGCTGACCGATGAGGGCGTGGTATTCGGTTCCGAGCTGAAAGTACTGTTTGCGCACCCGGTGGTGAAACGTCAATTTAGCGCGGAAGGTTTGTACCACCAGTTGATGCAGACCATGGTTCCCGGCACGACTGCATTCGAAGGCATCCATCAGGTCAAACCCGGTTACGTGGTGAAAATCCAGCGTAACACCGGCACGCTGGCTGTGTCCGAATGGAAGTACTGGGATCTGGATTTCCCGAAAAAAAGTGAACGCCCCACCGAGTGGGACGAAAACGAACACATCGACAATATCCGCACTGCGCTGTTGCAGGCAGTGGAAGCACGCATGGTGGCGGATGTACCGGTCGGTTGCTACTTGTCCGGCGGGATTGATTCCTGCGCCATCCTCGGGCTGGCCTCTGCCGTCAGCCAGAATCCGGTGAAAGCCTTCACCATCGGTTTTGACGACGCCCGTTACGACGAAACCCCGATTGCCACCGCAATGGCGGAAGCGACTGATGCACAACAAGATGTGATGCGGCTTTCCGGCAATGAACTCTACGGTTATCTGGAACAAACCCTGTGGCATACCGAGCGCACTGTCTACAACACGTTGGCAGTCGCCAAATACCTGATGAGCCAGCACGTCAACAAAGTGAACTACAAGGTAGTGATGACCGGCGAAGGTTCGGATGAACTGTTCGGTGGCTACCCCGCTTTCCGCCGCGATATGTTCTTGCACGGTCTGGAAGACATGCGCCCGGAAGACCGCGCCGAATGGGAAGCCTTGCTGCAACAGAGCAACGAACTGGTGCAGGGTGCAATGTTGGCAAAAGATCAGGTTGACGACGAATATCTGGATGAGGTGGTCGGTTTCACCCCAAGCTGTCTGCAACCGTGGCTGGCGTGCAGCCCGCTGGTTCCCGCGCTATTGCACCCCGAATACCGCGAAACCCTCAAGGATTACCAGCCGGGCAAAGCCATTGCTGCTACCCTCGACAAGGAACAACTCGAAGGCCGCCACGCCCTCGACAAAGCACAATACGTGTGGATCAAGACCATGCTGGAAGGCCAAATCCTCACTTGGGGTGGCGACCGCGTCGACATGGCGAATTCGATGGAAGCCCGCCCGGCATTCCTCGATCATCATCTGGCGGCTGTCGCGGTGCAGGTTCCCCCCGAATTGCGTATCAAGGGCAAGATCGAGAAATACGTGCTGCGTGAAGCCATGAAAGGCTTGTTGCCGGAAGTGCTCTACAAACGTGAGAAATTCGCCTTCATGGCTCCACCGGCACACACCGACGACACCAAGTGGCAGCAAATGATGAAACTGGCGGATAAGTACCTGTCAGATGAAGCGATTGACGCGGCTGGTTTGCTGGACAAGGCCGGGGTGCAAGCGCTATTTGCCCGCCACGATCAGCCGGAAACCACGGTGGCCGACAAGGTACAGATGGATGCGATTATCAATCACCTGCTGGGTGTGCAGATTTTGCATCATCACTTCGTGGCGACTAATGTGCCGCAACAGGCGGCGGCGCGGGCGGAAGCGTTGGGTTGGCGAGTTTGCTAGCAATAATTAATCATTCGCTGGTCTTTTCTACTGTGAATTGAGTACCTTGAACCCAGCATATATGTTCCATGACCAATTGAAAGGTCTCGGAACCTGGGGACATCTCAAATATAAAAGTTGCAGTACCGCCGGGTGGCACGGTTTGCTCACGGAAAGTGCCAACGCGATTCTGATTTATCCAACTGTGATGGTAACAATGGGATAAACGATCTGAGACTACCCCGATTCGCAAGAACGTATCTTTAGTCCATGAGTGGGAGCCTGTATTCTGGACTATTAGATGGCTGCTCGAGCATTCCAGTATTTGCGCAGAGCCTTTGGCTCTGATGGTCTTTGTGGCGTGGCCAAAATATTGGGATGAATCGGCGTTACTGACCTTTTTAGCTGGGCTTCCGGCAATGGTGATGCCTGCTTCCAGAAAAGAGGTATTAACGACCGAGTTTGCGCCTATTACGATATTGTCAGCGATCTGGATTTTTCCAAATACGATGGCTCCTGGGGCAATGAATATGTTGTTCCCCAACGTTGGGCAAGCGTTATCGGAACCGGCTTGTGTTGCCAAATGGACACAGTTGTGAATTCGGCAGTTTTCACCGACCCTGACATTGCCATTAACAATGAGTGTTCCGGTATGGGCAATCGAAAGACCTGGCCCAAAAACGTTAGGGTGTATGGAAAATCCAAGCTGCCGCCCCATTCTGTAGAATTTCCATTTAAGGTATTGGATATAGGATTTCTGAAGTGGTTTGCAGTTCATGTAATATTCTAATTTTCTTAATAATTTTTCAAAATTCCATATTATGTATTTTTCATCAATATACCTCTCTGTACTCCAAGATGTCTCTGGAATGTTCAAAGCAACCTTGTCCGATTCCAGGTAAAAATCATAATCATGTTTTGATTGAATCATTAAGTGTCAAGTCCCGATAGAGCAAGGGTTGATAATATGCCTCCAAGGATAACCCGTGCTTTAAACAAAGGGTAGCTGTCATGACCTATGGGACATGACATCAGTAAGAAACCAGCAAATCCCCGATCTCGTTCACTTCCAGACGGATACGTCGCATCACCGGCAATAGCCCGATAAAAATCTTGAACAGGTTGGGGTCGAGATGCGAACTTGTCATGCTTTCCATCAAGGTTAGGGCTTCTTGCTCGCACATGGCTTTTTTGTAGACACGCTCGTGTACCAGTGCATCGTAAATATCCACAATCGCGGTAATACGGGCGGATTCGGGGATTTCTTCACCCACCAAGCCGCGCGGATAGCCGGAGCCGTCCCACTTTTCGTGGTGGCATAGGGCGATGTCGGCGGCCATGTCGAGTACCGGAATATTGGAGTCTTGCAGCATTTTTGCACCGATTTCGGTGTGGCGCTTCATGATGGCGAATTCGTTTTCGGTGAGTTTGCCTTTTTTGAGCAGGATGCGGTCGGGAATGCCGATCTTGCCAATGTCGTGCATGGGGGCGGCGATGCGGATGTCGTCAATCTGTTGTGCTTCCCAACCCAGCGCTTTGCCCATGGCGGCGGCGTACAAGCCAATGCGTTTGACGTGTGCGCCGGTTTCTTCATCGCGATAGCTGGTAAGACTGACCAGTTTGATGGCGATTTCTTCTTCGCGTTGTTTGATTTTCAGGGTGCGCTTTTGCACTTCGTTTTCGAGTTTTTCCTGAGTGAGCAAGCCTTCGCGCAATTGTTGCAGGTGGCTGACTTCTTGTCGGTATCTTTCTCCAAGGTTTTGCAACAGCAGGATGGCTTCGCCGTTGACCCAGAGGACGCTGGCTTCGAGCGCCACTTCATTGCCGAGTTCGTCGGTTTCGATCCACACGCCAGAAGCGAGCGGGGTGGTTTGTTGGGCTTGCCAATGCGCTTCGGCATCTTCCGTGAAGCAGGTAAGGTAGGGGAAGGTGTCGCTCAGGGAGCAATGCTCGGGTGAGGATTGTCCAAGGAAAAACACCAGCCAGTCAGGTGTGCCGGAGATCAGGTGGAACTGTGTGGTATTTTGCCGCGAAAATACCGCGATGTTCAGGGAGCAGCAAATGCTGGAGAGCAGCTTATCCATGTGAACGCCCCTCTTGCTGGAGCAATTGCAGGAACAGGGTTTCAACACCTAAGCCTTGTTTGGCGCTGGTTTCGACCACGGGGTAGCCGAGTTGGTGCAGGTGCTGGTGTTGGGGAATGTCCAGTTGCCATGCCGGTTTCAGATCGGCCTTGTTGAGGGCAAAGACGGCAGGCAAGATTCCAGCGTTGGTTTTCACCATGTCGTGGATGGACAAGGCGGTTTCGTAGGAATGCGGGCGGGTAGGGTCGATCACGATAATGTAACCGGCCATGCCGCGCAGGTAAGCGGTGCGGATGCTGGTAAAGTCATCTTCCCCGGCAATGTCCCACAGCATGAGGGAATATTCCTTGTCACCGACTTGCAGGCTTTTTTTGTCGATTTTGACACCGACCGTGGTCAGGTATTTATCACTGAACAGGCTATCAACGTAGCGCCGGATCAGGCTGGTCTTGCCTACCGAGAAGGAGCCTAGCAGGCATATTTTCTGTTGGATCATGCGTATCCCTCTCTAGTAAAGGCTTACCCGGTAATGGGTGCTGCGTTCATTTTTTTGGTTGGAGCTGTGGGCTGCCAGCACAAAGGCAGGAATGCCCGCTTGTATGAGGACATTGCGCAAATTATCGGCGCGTTGCTGCGACATTTGCTGGTTGAGGGTGACGGAGCCGCTACCATCCGCATGACCCAGTATGATGACTTGTAGGGTCTTGTTAGCCTGTTGAGCAGCGTGCAGTAAGGCCAGAATGTCTTTACTGAGAGTGACAATACCGGGGTGCTTAGGGTCAATATCGGTCTGGGCTTTGTCAAAGGTATGGCTGGCGGCTTCTATCTGTTGGCTCAGAGCCGCAATAGTGGCGGCGTTGTCAGCCGCTTGTTTGGCCTGTTGCGCGGTTTGTTGCTGCTGTTGATCCAGCAAGGTTTGCAATGATACTTGTAAGGCAGCTTGCTGACTTTGCTGCTGCTGTAATTGCTGGGTCAGGGTTTGCAGGGCAATTTGTTGTGCCTGTTCAACTTCGGCGGCCTGTTGGATCAGGAGTGCCTGATGTTGCTCATATTGGTAAACCCACCACGCCAATGCGCCCAAGAGGGTTAGCAACAGGGTATAGGCTAGCCACGGATGGCACTTTTCCTTGGTTTTATGCTTTTTAACCAAGCAATCGTTTAACAGGGATTCGATGCCTGTAAACGGGCTGGCATCGCCTTGGTAAGTCTGGAGGGCGTGGTCGTATTGCTGGTGAATGGTTTCGCAGGTTTCCGCGAGCAAGTGGCGTAATTCACCCGGCACACTGCCACGCACTACCAAGGCCAGCACTGCACGGGGGGCGTGTTCGATCAGTACGGTCAATTTGCCGAGTTGCAGGGTATCCAGATCGCCATCGCCTTCGGTGGCAAAGGAGTCGTTGATGAAATCCTGAATCGCAGTCAACATGCTGGAGATGATTTCAGGGTCTTTACTGTGGACGTGTTCCGAGACGAGGTGGTTCAGCAATAATCCGCTTTCCCGATGGATCAGGAATACCTGTTCCACTTGGTAAATCAGGGTGTTGAGCAGGGCAATCTGGGCGTAACTTTGCCCGGTACGCCAAGCGTCGAAACGCCAGTGCCATGAGCGCAATGACAGGCTTTGTTCCAGCAACTGGTTGAATGTCGTGAGTGCCTCGTTCAAGGCTTGCTGGATAGATTTGCGGATGGCGGGACCCATGACCGGGTATAACACATCCGCAAAGCGTTTGGGGTTGCTGCTGATGGCGTGGGTCAACGAGCGTTCGACCGTGGGCATCAGGGCAGTTGAAATGGCTCCGTCATGCGCTTCACGGCGGGTGATGGCTTCGGCAATAACGCTGGCAATACGGGCGCTGTATTGCTCGGAATCTTCAAATTGCGCTTTCAAGGCCAGCAGGGCTTCGTAATCCTTGCCAAATAACAGGTTGCGTAGCTGCGCAATATCCGGCGTGCCTTGCATGGCTTACGCCTTGTCACCAGCAAGCTGATGGCTAACGTTATCCAGCAGGGCAGCCAGCATTTTGCGGTCTACCTTGTCTTGGCGCAGTTGTTCTGACGTTTGTTTGATCTGGTTCAGCAGATCTAGGCGTTGTTCTTCCATGATCTGGCTGAGCAGTTTGGTCTCTTCTTCAATGCGCCGGTTCAGGTCGGTTGCACTGGTCTGCCATTGGCGTTGCAGGTTTTCGATGCCTTTGCTGTTTTGCTCGAAATGCTTGCGGAAGGTGGCACCATCACCCATGCGGGCTTTGGCTTCCTGATCCAGCAAGTCTTGCAGCATGTGGATTTCGTGGTTGAGGCTGTCCATGTTCTTGCGCATTTCATCACGCACCGAATTGGTCCAGACTTTGACGAAACGTTCCAGATTCGCCAGTCGCTTTTCGTTTTCACGCGCTTGTTCGCCGAACAGAATATTGCGCACCATGTCGAGGTTTTTGTCTGGCACGGGCGGGGCGAATTCAAGCTCTGCTTCTGTGGTGGTCATGGTTGTGGTCATGGTTTTAGCCGCTATTATTTTTATTAGGAATGGGCAAGACGTTACCATTGCACGCTGTTGTCTGCCAGTTTTCCTGATGTGTGGTTATTGGCAATACCCGTACAACTCTTGTAACTGTTATGATCACACGTTCTGATGCCATCAACCACAGGAGTATGTCATAAGTGGAGAATACCGCTAACTCAGGCAATACCGCCCTTATTCACGATCCGTCGACTTATCTTATTGAGAAAGAGCCTTACTATGTCCCCGTGGGGAATGAGATTACCTTGTTTGAGGCTGCTTACGACAATCATCTGCCCTTGTTGTTGAAGGGGCCGACGGGCTGCGGCAAAACCCGTTTCATGGAATACATGGCGTGGCGGCTGCAACGCCCGATGGTGACGGTATCTTGCCACGATGATTTGACGACTTCCGATCTGGTAGGGCGTTATCTGGTCAAGCAGGGCGAAACGGTGTGGGTGGATGGCCCGTTGACCCGTGCCGTGCGCACCGGCGGCATTTGCTATCTGGATGAAATCGTTGAAGCGCGTAAGGATACGATGGTGGTGATTCACCCCTTGGCAGACGACCGCCGCATTATGCCGATTGATAAGTTGGGGCAGTTGCTGGAAGCACCGGATAGCTTTTGTCTGGCGATTTCCTACAACCCCGGCTATCAGAGCGTGTTGAAAGAGTTGAAGCAATCCACCCGCCAGCGTTTTGTGGCAATCGAATTTGATTACCCGAAACCGTCGCTGGAACGCCAGATCATCATTCACGAAACCGGACTGGATGAGGCCATTACCGACAAGTTGCTGAAGCTGGCGGATATGACCCGCAACCTCAAAGGCAATGGTCTGGAAGAGGGCGCGTCGACTCGGTTGCTGGTACACGCGGGCAAACTCATTGCCAAAGGTGTTGAACCACGGGCAGCGTGCCAAGGGGCGATTGCGCTGGCTTTGACCGATGACAGCGACATGATTGCTGCCATTAATGAGCTGATCGGCGCACTGTTCTAGGAGGCGGGTTTGAAAGCATCTGTACAACCCTATTCCCAGGAAATCTTACTGGAACGGCTTGAAGAGCTGTACGAGGTTGAATTCACTTGGTTGAAAGTTGATCCGCTGGTAGCAGTGTTGGTCAACCTTGATCGGAATACGCAAGACTTCATCCTTGGTTGGGCGATGCGTTTGTTGACGACCAATGTCTACATTAGCCACGAATTCATTATCCGCGTGGTCGAAGCGCTGGATCGGTTGGAACGCCGTGTCATTGAGGCGTGGGCAGTCCATGCGGCGGATACCTTTGACCAGCAAGGTTTACGCCCGGCGTTATTGGTGATTCAGCAGGTCGATGCCTTTCTGGAACATGCCCATGCCCATGCGGAAGGCATTACCTTTGCGGAGGTGGAGTCTATCCTGTCGACTTTCGTGTGTGGCCTGTCGGGGCGGCGTTTGAAACTGGCGCAGGGTGATACGGTTTACACCGACAGCGAAACGTTGTTTTTGCCGAATATTACTGCGAAATTGGTTAAGTCCAAGGATAACTTCCTGCTGTGCAAGGCGCAGGTGGCGTTTATGTGGGCGCAAACGCGCTTTGGCAGTTTTCGGGTGGATTTTACCACGGCGTTTACGGATTACCCGGATAAGGAGCAGGCGTTGGCGGCGTTTCATGCGCTCGATACCCTGCGGCTGGAGGCGTATATGGAGCGCGAGTTGCCGGGGTTGTGGCGTGATATGCAGCGGATTGAACAATTGCGCTTGGATGAGGTGCGGGAGGAAGAGGGCGTATGCAATACGCCCCTACAGGGGATTTGGGCGACGTGTAGGGGCGTATTGCATACGCCCTCGGCTACCGTTGATGATGTGTTGGCATTGGTGCCGCAGGTGCTGGGTTTGCCCATTCCACAGCCAGTTTATCAAACCCAGTTAAACCCTGAAGCCGTTACTGCCTGTCGGTTGGCGCGGATGGAGCGGGAAAAAATCCTGTTGCGGGTGAAGTTGTCGGAGTTGGCGAAAGAGATGCGGGGGGAGGAAGAAGGGGAGAGGGAAGATAATAAAGAGAAGAAAGAAGAGGAAGAGAAGAAGGAGGTTGCGCCGCCGGAGTTTGAGTTGCGGGAAGTGCCTGAAGGTCAGGGCATGGAGTTGGTGCTGGATGATAAGCCGATTGCGCCGCCCGAAGAGGTGAAACAGCTTATTACCTCCATCATGCTCGACTGGGGTGATGTGCCGCCGGAAATGTTGGTGGCAGCAGGCCCCGGCGAATACGACCCCTCTTTGTACCAAAAAGAAGAAAAAGATATTGAGGATGTCTGGAAAGGCATCTACCACGAAGATGGCGCATTTCTGTACCGTGAGTGGGATTTCGCCCGCCAGCATTACCGCAAGAATTGGTGCGTGTTGCGCGAGCTGGAGATCAGCCCCGGCGACCCGGTGTTTGTGGATAAGGTGCTGGACAAGTATCAGGGCATGATCAAGCATTTACGGCGTACCTTCGAGGCGATGCGCGACGAAAACCGCTTGCTGAAACGCCAGTCGCAGGGCGATGACGTGGATATTGATGCGCTGGTGGAAGCCTTGGCCGATAGCCGTGATGGGCGCGAAATGAGTGATAAGTTGTTCCAGCACATGCACCGTGCGGATCGCAGCATGGCGGTGATGTTCATGGTGGACATGAGCGGCAGCACCAAGGGCTGGATTAACGATGCGGAGCGCGAAGCACTGGTAATGTTGTGCGAAGTGCTGGAAAAGCTGGGCGACCGTTACGCGATTTACGGCTTTTCGGGGATTGGGCGCAAGCGTTGCGAGATTTACCGCATCAAGAGTTTTGACGACCCTTACAACGCGCAAACTAAGGCGCGGATCGCGGGGATTACACCGAAAGATTACACCCGGCTGGGCGTGGCTATCCGCCATTTGACCGAAAAATTGAATGGGGTGGATGCCAAAACCCGTTTGCTGATTACGCTCTCGGATGGCAAGCCGGAAGATTATTTCGACATCTACAATACGCAGTATGGGATTGAGGATACGCGCCAAGCCTTGTTTGAAGCGCGGCGTACCGGGATTCACCCGTTTTGCATCACCATCGACCAGCGCGGCAAGGATTATTTGCCGCACATGTACGGTCACGCTAATTGGGTGGAAATTGATGATGTGAAGAAATTGCCGTTGAAGGTGGCGGATATTTATCGCAGGTTAACGACCTGACCTGACGTAGAGAGAGACTGTAAAGAATTCTGTGTAACTGCATTTTGATTGTTTTTCAGATAATCCAGTGTATCACTCGTCAGGGGCTGCTCAAAAATACGGTAAAACGGCGGCAATGGTTGCCGGAGAACTTCGTTCATTTTCAATGTGCCGATTTCAACAATGGCAATGCGCCCCGCCAGCGAATCACTGGCGTTTTGTAACAATTCAGGGTAGTTGGAGCCGGTCAGGATGAAACGCCCTTTTTCATGCCGTTTGGCATCAATCACACCGCGTAGGTGACGGAACAATTCAGGGGCTTCTTGGGCTTCATCAATGATGATATGGCGTGGGTATTCACGGAAAAAGAAATCGTAGTCGCGGCTGATATTTACGCTACAACTTCGACATCCAATGCTCATGAAATTGCGTTTCCGGCAATTGCCAAACTTGTGTGTGCAACTGGCACAACATCTCGGAATCTTCCAGAATCACTAGCCGTTCGCTATTGGAAATCGAGCCGGGGCCTTTTTCCAGCAGGCGTTTGACCAGTTCTTCGCGTTGCTGACGGGTGCCTTCCGGTACGTTGGAACGTTGCGGGATGTAGGTCATGTGCTGGCGGAAGGCGAGTGGGTCAACCAGTACACGGATGAACAGGTCGCGGGTGGACATACACGGGTTGGCGAGCATTTCCGCGTAGTTCTTGTCAAAGGCTTGCAGGATAAAGTCGGGTGCAACCTCATCCGGGGTGCGGAATAGGTTGGTTTTTAAGCTGGTTTGCAGGCTGGTCAGCATTCCCAAGGGTACAGACAATACTAGCCCGGCGATCACAGGCGACATCCACAGGAAGGTCATCGGGTTGAAGGTGAGTAGCACCAAACCCCAAACGGCTCCGGTCAGGCTGACCCAGCGGTATTCCTGCACGGCATCTGCCCACGCCAGCCCGCCGCCCGTGCGTTGCTGGGTTCCCCACACGGCGCGTTTGCCTTGCAGGATTTGCACCACGAATTTGCTGTAATACATCATGCGTACTGGCGCGGTCAGCATGGAGAGGAAGGTTTCCATGAGGATGCTGCCGCTTAGCCCCAATATTCCACCAAAACGTTTCACCGTACCTTTGCGGATGGCTTGTGCTATCCCAAAGGTTTTGTAGAAAAATAGCAGGATGAGCGTCAGGCTTAACAGCGCGGTATTGCCTGCTGTCAGGGGAATAAGGGTCAGTTTGGGGTAAAAGATTGCAATGGCGGTCAGCACCGCGAGCCAACTCAGCCAGATCAGTGAGCTGATGTAGGACATGATCCCACCCAGCAGCAGGAAGCGATGTAAATTGGGGATGCCATGTGCCCAAATGATCAGCCAATGTTGCAGATTACCCTGACACCAGCGCCGGTCACGTTTGAGTGAATCCATCAGCGTTGGTGGTGGGCGCTCGAAACTGCCTTCCATGTCGTAGGCCAGCCAGGTTTCCCACCCCGCACGGTTTAGCAGGGCAGCTTCGACGAAATCGTGGCTGAGAATTTCCCCGCCCAATGCGCCGCCTTCGGGGAGTTTGGGCAGGTGGCAATGTCCCATGAAAGCTTGGGTGCGGATAATGACATTGTGCCCCCAGTACTGGCTTTCACCCAGCCACCACCAATGCAACCCGGCGAAGAAAATGGGGCCGTAGATGCGGTTGACGAATTGCTGCCCGCGAGCGTAGAGCGTATCCAGCCCGATGGTGTACAGCGGGGTCTGGATCAGGCCGACCCGCTCGTTACGATCCATCGCATCGACCAGCCGCACCAGCGCGTCGCCGGTCATCAGGCTATCAGCGTCCAGCACCACCATATACGGGTGGCGCTTGCCCCAGCGGCGGCAAAAGTCCATGACATTGCCGCTTTTCTTTTTGGTGCGGTGTTTGCGGCGGCGGTAGTGAATGCGCTCGGTGGAACCGACGGTGCGGCACAGTGCTGACCATGCGGCTTCTTCGCGCAGCCAGTTACTGGCGTCGTCCGAATCGGAGAGGATGTAAAACTCGAAATGTTCCAGTTGCCCGGTCTTTTCCAGTGACTGATAAATGCTTTGTAGCCCAGCGTAAACGTAGGCAATGTCTTCGTTGTAAATGGGTAGCAAAATTGCGGTGGTTTCCAGCGTTTGCAATTGGGGCAAGGGCGAGCTGGGCGCACTGGCAATGCGGTTTTGCCCACCGAAATTCAATACCCATAAGCCCGCTATCGCGGTCATGAAACCCAATGCCAGCCACAAAAAGAGCACGGCAAAAGGAAGCAGCACCAGCACTTGCCAGATAAGTGCCAGTTCACTGGGCAGGTTGGTTCCCAGCCAAAAGGTTGCTAACCCGGTTAACAAACCAATGGCTGAGAAAAAGGCCACTCGCCGCCGCTTGGCCGTTTCCTGCCAAGTGACTTGACCGCTGTGCTGGCTCATTTAGTGCCGAAACGTTGGCGCGATGTGGGTAGCAGGGTAATCGCTTGCAGGGGCGCTACGCGGATGCTGCTGCGTTCAAAGCGCGGGCCGGTCTGGGTGCGGTCGGTTTTGGCATCCTGTTCTTCCGGGACAGTGCTGGCTGATTCGCTGGGCTTTTTACCTTGGCAGCAAGCTGCATCTTTGGCGTCGCTTTGCATCAGGGCGAGTTCTTCCTGTGCGGTGCTGATGAACAATTGGATGAGTTCTTGCTCGCTAAACAACCCGGCGCGTGCCAGTTTGTTGGTGATGCGAGCCAGCATGTGTTCGCGTTCTGCTTCGGGTAGACGGTGCAGTTTCAGGTAGTCGTTGGCGCGTTTTTTTGCCAATACCCACGTGTTGTTGGAAGCTGCCGAGTCTGGCGTTGTCAGGCTGGATGGGGTTTGTGCTAGTTGTTCAGTCATTTGTGTCTCAATCCTCGTGAGGGTTGTTAACGTCAATATGTTTTGTGTTGTTGTTATTGAACTGCCTGGGTCACTGTGCATTGCACAATGACTCGGGAATAGGGTAAGACCATGTTTCACTCACAGAGTTTCCTCCGTCTGTCAGGCGGATGGTTGCCATCATGGGCTTGTCACACGTTTCCGGGAACACGGCGGCAATCACCCGCCAGCCTTGTACATAGGGGTTTTCCTGTACGACGGCAGGTTTGGTCTGAACCTCTCCGTTTAATATTACCTCTGCTACCGGGGGTTTTGCCAGCTTTGGTAAATCATTGAAATCGACAATAAAGCGGATGCGGCCTTGGTGACCGGGCAAACTATCCACGGCTTTGTTGGTGGCACGCGTGGCAACCACTTTGCCTAGGGTGTGGGCGGGTGGTTCATCCGAGCGCCATGACAAGCGGTAGCGGAAATGCCGGAGAGCTTGTCCTGCATCACTTTTCCAGTATGCCACGATATTGTCAACAATGTCGGATTCGGTGTGCAAGCGCAGCAACTGGACGCTGCCTTTGCCCCAATCATCCAGTGGCTCAATCCACACGCTAGGGCGGGCATGATACCACGCTTCCAGATCCTGATAATGGTCGAAGTCGCGGTCGCGTTGTATCAGGCCAAACCCTGAGAGTTTGTCGACCGGGGTGGACTGGAAGTTGAAATAAGGCACTTCCACCAGCGGTTGCCAGGTCCAGTCTTTGTCTTGCTGGATCATCAGGCCGTCTGAATCATGCACTTCCGGGCGGTAGTCGCCGTAGTGTTGCTGGGAGTTTTCGCCGTGGAAGAACATGCTGGTCAAGGGGGCAATGCCGATTTCGCTGATGTCCTTGCGTGGGTAAAGCTGGGTGTCGAGTTCCATCGCGGTGGTTTTGCCGGGCGTTAGCACAAACCGGGTTGCACCTGTGGTGGAAGGTGAATCCAGCAAGGCGCAGAACACCAGTTGGGTGGCATCCTTGGCGGGTTTTTCTAGCCAGAATTGGGTGTAATCGGGGAATTCTTCCTGCCCTTCCTGCGAGGTATTGATAGCAAGACCTCGGGCGGAAAGACCGTATTTCTGATCCAGCCCCAAAGCACGGAAGTAACTGGCTCCCTGAAAGACTAATGTCTCGGTATAGCTCGAATCTTTCCCGCCCAGTTTTGCTAAAATACGGAAGCCAGTGAAACCCATTTTGTCTTCATCCTGTTCTAGATGTAAGTCTTTGACTTCGGTGTAATCGTAATACTTGCTGGAAAACTTGATGGGGGTGGCTGCGCCATTTTCCCATGCAGACAGGTCGATAGGACGAATGTAGTGCATTCCAGGGTGCATGAATTCAAGCTGGAATGGCAACATTTCATCACGCCAAAAAGTCTGATTCCCTTTGAACTTGATGTGCTGGTAATGGTCGTAAGTGATGCGTCCGGTATCGACCTGCATCATCGGCATTTGCACGAAAGGTTTGCTGGATAATTGTTCCGCCACTTGTTTGGCGTGTGCGAAACAGCCGTCGTCGGCACGCACGGACAGGCTGACCAGCATTAGCAGTGCAACAAACAGGAGCCAGACAGGGAGGTTGAATTTCATGATGGTGAGATACCGAGGAACGCTATGTGCTGAGTGGATTGCCAAGAGTGATCAAGGGACTTGGGAAAGAAATTCTAGTGCAGAATACAGGTTGCGTCCAGCGGTATATTGTTGGCATATCCGTCACTTGGTCGTATAGTTCGACCCGAAATAACAAGCAGCCCGCAAGGCGAGGACATAGCATTACATGAACCGTGACGTTTCGCTGGATATACTCCGAGGCTTGATGCTGATTATTATGGCATCCGACCATTTTGGCGAGCCAGTTTTTCAGCATCTGTATGAATTTGCCGGTTATGTGAGCGCGGCAGAGGGCTTTGTGTTCCTGTCCGGGATGCTGATCGCCTTGGTCTACAGCCGTTACTACACAGTTGGCGGGCAGGTGCTGGAACAGCGCATCTGGCAGCGTGCTGGCACGATTTACCTCTACCATTTGCTTGTATTGTTGGCGGTGTTTGTGTTCACGGTAGCGACGCAATGGTCGGGGGCGTATTGGACGAGTTTCGCCAAGGAGATGCAGGCGGAACCTGCGCGGGGTTTACTGTCCGGCCTGTTATTGGTGTATCAGCCACCGATGTTAGATGTGTTACCCATGTATGTTGCCTTCATGTTGGCAGCCCCCTTTGCGTTACGCTTGATGCTGCAATACCAGCTTATTGGGGTGGCCATGGTGTTGCTGGGAAGCGTTAGTTTCTGGCTGGCGGCGCAATATGGTTGGGGGCGTGATTTGCTGACGTTGTTGCCCAAGGTCATTATGGTCAGGGTTGGCGCATTTGACTTCATGGCGTGGCAACTGATATTTGTACTGGGTATGGTGCTTGGTTTCCTACGCTTTAGTAGCAAGAGTACCGGTAATGGCTCGTGGTTGCGGGTGAATGCTTGGATGTGGTCGGTCAGTTTTGCAGTCGTGGTGGTGCTGTATGGGCAACGCCATGGTCATATTCCTCATGACCTGTCGCCTGTGGCAGCGTGGTTTCAGGAATACCGCCACATTGCGCGTGACAATTTGGCATGGTTACGGTTGGTGAATTTCCTAGCGTTTGTGGTGGTGATTGCGGGCATAATCAGCCTGCACCAGCGTTACAATGTGTTTAAATGGCTGGCATTGCCGGGGCGTTGGCTGGCGTTTTTGGGGCAACATTCCTTACAGGTGTTTGCTTACCATTTGGTGGTGTTGTATTGCTACATTCCGTTCCGTTGGGGCGCGT
Source organism: Thiothrix litoralis (assembly GCF_017901135.1). NCBI lineage: Bacteria > Pseudomonadati > Pseudomonadota > Gammaproteobacteria > Thiotrichales > Thiotrichaceae > Thiothrix > Thiothrix litoralis. The sequence continues at coordinate 3,950,281 of NZ_CP072801.1, forward strand.
GGGCATTGACTGATAACCAAAAATGGGTGGTTCTGGTGTTTTTCCTTGCCAGTTTAAGCCTGCCTGCGCTGTGGCATAAAGCCTATTTGCAGCGCAAGAAACAGGCGAAGGCTCAGAATTTGAAGCCTTTGTGCAACGCTACGATACCGCCGGTCATATTGGTATAGGTGACACGCTCGAACCCGGCGACTTCCATCATGCCCTTGAGGGTGGCCTGATCCGGGTGCATACGGATGGATTCTGCCAGATAGCGGTAACTTTCCGCATCGTTGGCAATCAGCTTGCCCATCATCGGCAGAAATTTGAACGAATACTGGTCGTAAAGCGGTGACAGGCCGGGAAGTACCGGCTTGGAAAATTCCAACACCAACAACCGCCCGCCCGGTTTCAATACACGGTACATGGAGCGTAGAGCCTTATCCTTATCCGTCACATTGCGTAGCCCAAATGCTATCGTAATAATGTCGAAATGGTTGTCGGCAAACGGCAGGCATTCGGCATTCGCCTGCACGTAACGCACATTGCCACCAATCCCTTTGTCCGTGAGGCGTTCCCGCCCATGTTCCAGCATCGAGGCATTGATGTCGGACAGGATCACTTCACCGTCTTCCCCGACGATCCGCGCAAACTTCGCGGCCAGATCGCCCGTGCCGCCTGCCAGATCCAGTACGCGGTTACCACGCTTCGCCCCCGCTGCATCAATCGTGTAACGTTTCCATAGCCGATGGACGCCGAATGACATTACGTCGTTCATTACGTCGTACTTATCGGCTACTGAATGAAATACCCCGGCAACCCGACTAGCTTTCTCTTCAACGGGTACTTGTTGAAAACCGAAATGGGTGGTTTGTTCCTGTTCTGCCATGCGACATGCTTCCGTGTGATTCAAGTTTCCAGGCATTGTAACAGGCAAACGCCATTTCTACATGGAGTCAGTTTATGAAAAAGTTGATAGCGGGTTTGGGGTTGACGATTTTAGCGGTTCCATCCGCCCAAGCGTGGACAGGTGGTATCGACGATATGCGCACCATGCGGGCGAATGAAAGCCGACCGATTGTGCGTATTCAGCGTTATCACGTTGAAGTTGAAAAAGCGTCCTGTGGGCAGCAATGTCCGTTGAACTACCAGCGTGGTCGCCATCAGGCAAATCAGGCCAGTGGCTGGCAACGTTCGGCGCGGGTCGTGCCGCACAGCTTCCAGCGGCGAGCACCGCTAAAGCGTACCCCTTTAGTGCGTGCGCCCGCCCGTCCGGTGCAAATGTATGCCTATTACGTACCGCAACGCCATGCGGTGGCACAACATCCGCCGCGCATCCACCGTATTGTGGGGCAAGCGCCGCCGATGTGCCGTTACATCCGCTAACTGCGCGTGATGTTAGTTGGGCATGAAGATAGGCGTCATCCACGCCAATATTTCCGTGCGCCAAACGATTGCCACGAAGCCTGCCATTGCCAGCCATGGACCAAACGGCATCGGCAGGCTTTCGCTGTTGCGTTTAACCAGCATCCACAAAATGCCAAACACTGCGCCAAACGCGGATGAGGCGAAAATGACGAAAGGCAATATTTGCCAGCCCCCCCATGCACCGAGTGCCGCCAGCAATTTGAAGTCACCGTAACCCATGCCTTCCTTGCCGGTAATCAGACGGAACAGGTGAAACACTGACCACAACGCCAGATAACCGAAGGCAGCACCCAATACCGCATCAGGCAGCGGCACAATCATGCCATTCAGATTGAGCAGCAACCCTGCCCATAACAGCGGGTAGGTCAGGCTGTCGGGTAACAGCATGGTTTGGGCGTCGATCATGAACAATGCCACCAATACCCAAGTGAAACCCAATAAGGCCAGCAGTTCAAAACTGTAGCCTACCCGCCATGCCACCAACATGGAGAGTACCGCAGTCGCCATTTCCACCAGCGGGTACTGGATGGAGATTGGGGTTTTACAACCGCGACATTTGCCCCGCAGGAACAGGTAGCTCAGTACCGGGATATTTTCCAGTGCAGTAATCTTGTGACCGCAAGTAGGGCATTGTGAACGTGGCACGACTAGGTTGAAATCCCCGGTATCCTCACCTGCTTGTTTTTCCAACCATTCGTTGCAGTCACTTTTCCATTGGCGTTCCAGAATAATCGGCAGGCGGTAAATCACCACATTCAGGAAACTGCCCACCAGCAGTGAAAACAGCCCAACCACGCTGACCAGCCAGACCTGGCTGGTGTTGAGTAAATAAATGAGTTCCATGTGTTTTCCTAAACGACCGAACCAAGTTTAAAGATGGGCAGGTACATGGCGATTACCAGGCTGCCGACAATACCGCCCAGTACCGCCATGATCAGCGGTTCAATCTGTTTGGCAAGGGTATCCACCAAGGCGTCTACCTGTGCTTCGTAATAATCGGCGACTTTCGCCAGCATTTCTTCCAACCGCCCGGACTCTTCACCAATGCGGGTCATTTGTACCATCATATTGGGGAATAACTGGGTGGTCATCATGGCAGTATTGAGCTGTACGCCGCGTGCGGTATCGTCCTGAATGCGGCGCGAGGCTTCTTCATACAGGGCGTTGCCGGTGGCACCGGCTACCGAGTCCATCGCTTCCACCAGTGGTACACCTGCCGCAAACATGGTGGCCAGGGTACGGGCAAAACGTGCCACGGCGGACAGGTTGAGGATATTACCCATGATGGGTATTTTTAACGAGGCTTTATCCACAAAGCGGTCGAATGCCGGGGATCGTTGTCGTGCTTGGCTAAAACTGGTGCCAATAGCCACAAAGGCAACGATCGGCATCCACCAGTTGGCAACCAGCCAGTCCGAGAAGGAAATGACCAACAGGGTGAACGCGGGCAGGTCAGCACCAAAACCACTGAAGACTTCCTTGAACTGCGGAATAACCCAGATCAGCAGGATAGCCGATACCACGGTTGCGGCCACCACAACGATGATAGGGTACATCATGGCGCTTTTGACCTTGGCTTTGAGGGCTTCACTTTTTTCTTTATAGGTAGCCACTTTTTCCAGCATAGTTTCCAGTGTACCCGCTTGTTCACCGGCCTTGATCAGATTCACAAACAGTTTGTCGAAATATTTGGGGTGACGTGACAAAGCTGTTCCCAAGCTGGCGCCGCCTTCGATGTCAGCGGTTAGTTTTTTTACAAGGTCACGCACCGAAGGATTGTCACCACCGGAAGCCATCAATTCGAGTGACTGCACCATCGGGACACCAGAGCGCATCATGGTGGTAAGCTGGCGGGCAAACTGGGCAATATCCGCTGGTTTGATCGCCGGTTTGAATAAGGGTTTGGGTTTTTTGTAAATGCGCCCCGGATTAATGCCTTTGCGACGTAGTTCCGCGCGTAACCAGTTGGGGTTTACCGCCTGGGTTTCCCCGCGCATCTTGACGCCGTTGCGGTTGACGCCTTCCCAACTGTAGACCGCTTGCGGCGCACTGGGTGTTGCCTTGGTCTGCGTTGACTTGTTCAAGGTTCTGCTTTGGGTTTTGCTCTGCATGTCGATGACTCTGCGTTATTTTTATAATAGGGGCAAGTCTAACACAGGAAAGCGCTGGAAAGACTGCCCTATGGATAATCGGCTATCAGTGTCTGCCTCCAGCATTGTTAGTCTGAGGTGACACGCTCCAGTTCTGCCAGCGAGGTAATGCCTTGGCGTACTTTATTCAAGGCCGATTGGCGCAAGTCCAGAATGCCTTCTTTGAGTGCTTGTTCGGCGATTTCCATCGAGTTGCTGCCGTTCATGATCATGCGCCCCATATCCCCTGAAATTGGCATGACTTGATAAATCCCCACCCGGCCTTTGTAACCGCGTGAACATTCCGAGCAACCGACGGGTTCATACAATTTTAGGTTGGATAATTCTTCAGACTTGAAGCCCATTTGCAATAAGACCTCGTTGGGTACATCAGATGTTTTTTTGCATTTCTCACACAAGCGTCGGGCAAGGCGTTGGGCAATGATCAGGTGTACCGAAGAGGCGATATTGAAGGGTGGTACGCCCATGTTCATCAAACGGGTGAGGGTTTCCGGGGCACTGTTGGTGTGGAGGGTGGATAATACCAAGTGCCCGGTTTGTGCCGCCTTTATGGAAATTTCAGCCGTTTCCAGGTCACGGATTTCCCCTACCATGATAATGTCTGGGTCTTGACGCAGGAAGGAGCGCAAGGCTTCGGCAAAGGTCAGGCCGACTTTGGCGTTGACGTTGACTTGGTTAACGCCGGGCATATTGATTTCAGCCGGGTCTTCGGCGGTAGAAATATTTTTTTCCGGGGTATTGAGGATGCCGAGGCCGGTATACAGGGTGACGGTTTTACCACTACCGGTCGGGCCTGTTACCAGAATCATGCCGTCGGGTTTTTCCAGCGCCTTCATGAAATCGTGTTTTTGTTTAGGGTCGAACCCCAGCTTTTCCACGCCTAGCGTGGCGTTGGAGGAGTCGAGTATCCGCATGACCACCTTTTCGCCGAAGAGAGTGGGCAGTGTGTTGACCCGGAAGTCGATCTTTTTCTGGTCACTGACGGTGAAGCGGATACGCCCGTCTTGCGGCACGCGCCGTTCGGAAATATTCATTCGCGACAGTACCTTAATACGTGAAATCAGTTGTTGCGCGGAGTCGTTGGGCGGGGTAGCGACAACTTGCAGGATGCCGTCTATCCGGTAGCGGATGCGCATGTTTTTTTCAAAAACTTCGATGTGGATGTCCGAGGCTTTGGATTTGATACCGTGTGCCAACAGCTTGTCGACGAATTCAATGATGGCGGGGTCTTCATCGTCCTTGGTTTTAAGGTCGCGGACATCGAGGGAAATTTCTTTGGCAGCAGGAGCGTTAGCCGCTGAGGATGATGTTTTGCCGGAGGTGGGGGCGTTGGCGCTCCCCATCATGCCATCATCAACGTTTAGGAAGCGGTGCAGTTTGTCGAATTCCACAAACACAGGTTCGGGAATCAGCCCTGTGGCGAATTTAACATCATCCAGATTGGTCAGGTAGGTGGGGTCTGCCAGACCCACGATCAGATTTTTGCCGCGTTGGAACAGGGGGATCAGATTGAGTTTGCGCATCTGATCCTGACTTAGCAGGGTGTTGACTAGGGATGTGATATTGACCTGATCGAGATCGACCATGCTTAAGCCATATTCCAAGCTAGCGGCATAAGCAACGTCTTGAGTGGAAACCACGCGGGAACGGATGAGCCATTCGACCAGCGACACTTTTTCTACCCGTGCTTTTTGCACAGCTTGGGCAGCCAGTTCCTTGTCGAGCAAGTCTTGCACGACCAATTGTCTGGCTAGCCCCGGCAAGGGGATGGAGGATGTCATGGGAATCATGGATCAGCTTTATGGTATCGTTATTAAACCTGTAATCAGCATGATAGCGCGTCGAAAGCGTCTATAAAATGAATTTATTCATTAAGTGTGTTCAGGCACTTTCTGTTAGCCAGTCATTCACGGTTTTGGTTTTACTGCTGAAGTTGATGCCTAACAGCATTTTGGGGCGCGGATCAGTGCGGTACGCGCCTGCGTAATCCCTGTCTTTTATTTGCTTGAGTGCGGCTTTGGCACTTTTATTGAGTTTGAACTCGATAATGTAGATATGTGTCGGTGTCTTCACCACGCAATCAATACGCCCGGTGCTGTCATTAACTTCCGCTTCGGTGTACTGCCCAAGGTAAAAAAACACCAAATAAATCAGGCTATGGTAATAGGCTTCGGCTTCTTTGAGGAAAATCTGTGAGGGGATTTTCTTGAAGATGCTTTTGATGATGTCGATGACCGTGGGTAAGTCATTGTTCAGGAAACTTTTGTGTAGTTTTACCACCAGTGGCGTGGTGTTGGCTGGCTCTTCGTGCGCCCATTCCGCTAGCAAGTACATCGACATGGAGGCTTGTACTTCGCGGTTGGGGTAGTCAAGGTGGTAGAGGCCGTACTCGTCGCGGCTTTTCAGGGTGAGATACCCTGTTTGGAACAGTACCGGGGCAAGTTGTAAGCGTTCAATGTCATAGTTGCCGAGTGCTAGTTCATCGACTTCCATTTCGCTCACTTGGTATACCCCGTCACGGCGCATCAGTTTGGGCAAGAACGTGGGCGTGCCGGATTCAAACCAAAAGTTGCGAAATGCATTGGCACTGAAAAAACTGAGGATGGAATAGGGGTTGTAAACAAAGTGTTCTGTATCCCACGAGTAGCCGTTGTACCAGTGGCGTAAGCTCGCCAGCAATTCGTCATGGCTGAGTTTTAGGCGTTGTTCAGCGGCGGGGAAGTAGGGGGTGAAATAATGTTCCAGTTCGGCTTGGGTGTAGCCGGTCAGGGTGGCAGCTTTATGGTCTAGGGTCAGGTCGTAGAGGTTGTTCAGGTCGGAAAAGACCGAGACTTTGCTGAACTTGGATACGCCCGTGATCAGGAAGAATTCCAGATAGGGGTCGCTGTCCTTGATCACCGAGTAAAAGGTTTTCATCACCTGCTGGTTGGCCTTGGCTTGTGGAATGTCGTCAAGGTAGTCAATCAGCGGCTTGTCGTATTCGTCGATGAGCAGCACGACATTGCCCGATTTTTCTGCCAATGCTTTCAATAGGTTGGAAAATACGTCCTTGAGCATCATATCGGGGGGGAGGGGTATACCGTGTTCTGTGGCTAAGTCCAGTAAGGCTTGGCGTAACACTTCCTCCAAACCCCGCCCTTGGTAGTTCAGCTTATTCATGGAGAGGTGAATAACGGGGTGAATGTCACTCCAGTCCCGCTGATTTTCAATCCACAAACCTTTGAATAGGTCGCGTTTGCCGCTGAAAATGGCGTTGAGAGTAGAGAGTGTGAGTGATTTTCCAAAGCGGCGCGGGCGGGAAAGGAAGTAATATTTGCCACTCATGATCAAGCGGTGAATGGCTTCAGTTTTGTCGATGTACAAGTAGTCCTTGCCGATGATTTCCTCAAAGGTTTGGATGCCGACGGGGAGTTTTTGCAACATGGTGGATCCGCTCTACAGGGTGCATGGGGACAGGATAGCACAGTTGGGCTAGACTGGACGGTATCGGTGGGAATGGGAACAGGAAGACAATGCGGCAAGATGAGCTATTGGAGTTATTAGCCAACGGTGAAAATTCCGGGGTGGAGTTCAAGCGGGATGACATTCGCCCAGAGCAATTGGCACGGGAGGTGGTGGCTTTGGCGAATTTTCAGGGTGGGCGCATTCTACTGGGGGTCGAGGATGATGGCTCGGTGTCTGGAATCCAGCGGGCAGGGTTGGAAGAGTGGGTGATGAATGTTTTCCGGGATAAAATCCACCCGATGATGCTGCCATTTTATGAGGAAATCAGTCTGCAAGGTGGTAAGCGGGTCGCGGTGATCAGTTTTACCCAAGGAATTTCTAAGCCTTATGTCGTGCGTCATTCGGGACGGGAGGATATTTACCTACGGGTTGGCAGCACTTCGCAACTGGCGACGCGGGAACAGCAGGCGCGGCTTTATGCCTTGGGTGGGATGTTGCATACCGAAGTGATGCCTGTGCCGGGAACCTCCATGGAAACGTTGGATCAGGCAAAATTGCAAAACTACATCCAAACCGTGATCAATGACCCTGATGTACCACAGTCACGCGCCGATTGGCAGGAACGTTTATTGGGCTTGGGGTTTTTGGTGCAGGCATCGACGGGTGAGGTGATGTGTACCATTGCGGGCTTGGTGTTGTTTGGTATCAAGCCGCGTCGTTATCTGCGGCAGGCGGGTATTCGGGTGATGGTGTTTGATGGGGTGGAAAAGACGTATCAGGCGCGTTTGGATGAAACATTGGATGTGGCATTGCTGGGGCGTATTCAATACGACAAGGCAGGCAATCGCACCATTATTGAGGATGGCTTGGTTGAAAAACTGTTGTCGGTGCTGCGGCCTTTCATCTTTTACGAAAGTGATGTGTTGGATGCGAATAGTTTGCGGCGTGATCGGGGGTGGATGTACCCGTTGAATGCGTTGCGGGAGTTGGTCATTAACGCTTGCGCCCACCGTGACTGGACACGCTTTGTGGATATTGAGGTTGGGGTGTATGCCGACCGGCTTGAAATCATTAGCCCTGGTGCGTTGCAGAATTCCATGACTATCGAGAAGATGAAGGCGGGGCAACGTTCACCACGTAACCCGATCATTGTGGAAGTGTTGCGGGATTATGGGTATGTGGATGCGCGGGGGATGGGCATCCGTACCAAGGTGATTCCGCAGATGCGGGCGTTCAATGGTACGGAGCCGGGGTTTGAGGCGACAGAGGATTATTTGAAGACGACGTTGTGGCGATCATGAGCTATTCGAGTGCATGAGGGACGTACCGTTCTTACGGTATGGTTTTGGGTGGTCTGCTACACTTGCCTTATCGTCATCATTCGTGGTCGTTGTTATGCAGGATAAGTACGTCAATCCCTTCACCGATTTTGGCTTTAAGAAGCTGTTTGGGGAGGAGCCGCACAAGGAGCTGTTGATCAGTTTTCTCAATACCTTGTTGCCTGAGAAACACCAGATTCAGGATTTGCAGTACACCCGTAATGAACAGCAAGGGGCGAGCATCCTTGACCGTAAGGCTATCTTTGATTTGAGCTGCGTTAGCCTGACGGGTGAACGCTTCATTGTCGAATTGCAGAAGGCCAAGCAGAATTATTTCAAAGACCGTAGCTTGTATTACGCCACGTTCCCGATTCAGGAGCAGGCGCAGCGGGGTGATTGGGATTACAAGCTGGCGGCGGTGTATACTGTTGGCATCCTTGATTTCACGTTTGAGGAAGATCGGGAGGCAGCGGAAAAGCAGGTCATGCATTTTATTCAGCTCAAGAATCAAAGCGGGCATGTTTTTTACGACAAACTCACCTTTATTTACCTGACGCTGCCGTATTTCGAGAAAACGTTAGCAGAGTTGCAGACGGATCAGGACAAGTGGTTTTATATCTTCAAGCACTTGCATGAATTGCAGGAAATTCCGCCTGTATTGCAAGGGGAAATCTTTCTCAAGTTGTTTGAGGCGGCGCAGATTGCCTGTTTCAATCCGGCGGAACGTCAAGCTTACGAAGACAGTTTGAAGTATTACCGTGATTTGAAGAATGTGATCGACACCACACTGGATGAAGGTATCAATCTTGAGCGGCAGCGTTCCATTTCGGCGATTGCTGGCAATGGTTTTGATGCTGAGTTCATTGCCAAGAACCTGGTTTTGCCGCTGGATGTTGTGAAAAAGATAATCGAAAGTGCAAGGTGAACAGATGGATATACAAGCCTACAAGGAGCAGTCTGCCAAGCGCACAATGGAGTTGCTGAGAACCTTGACCGACTTTGAGATTCAGGATGATGCTGTGGTTGACCAATTCAGTCCAGCGGAGCGGTACGTCTACGAAAGTAATTTACCAAAATTCGCGTAATGCCCCTGCCTTTAGGCATGGGGATATAAGCGTCTTATGCTAAAAACAAAATACGTGCCGCACTAGATAGCTTAAGCCTGTATAATATTGCACATGGAAAAAAATGGTAACATCGCTTTCGACTGTAAGTACCACGTTGTATGGTGTACTAAGTATCGCCGCAGGGTACTGTCATCAGAAATTGAGGTGGCTCTCAAGCAAATAGTGAGTGACGTTTGTGAAGAACGCAACGCCACCATCCTTGAGATGGAAGGGGACGGCGATCACTTCCATCTCTTGGTTGCGGTTGACCCTCAATACAGGATTCACCGATTGGTGAAACAGATCAAGGGCAGAAGCATAGTTGGAAGCTGACGCCACCATCCTGAAAACACTCAAAGTCCGCGTCAAGGACAAGCACGCTGCTGTCCTAAAGCAGTGGGCATTCGAGTGTAACCAAGTTTGGAATGAAGCTAATGCAACCACCGCAGACTACAGCTATGTTCCTGTTCCGGGTGTTGGTTGGATTCGTAACCACTTCACGGCATTCGATCTGCAAAAGGTCATGAAGGGTTTCAATGGCGAACGGGGCTTCACATTGCACTCGCAAACCATTCAAGAAGTCATTGCCACCCACGCTAAAGCCCGCAAGCAATTCAAGACGGACAAGCTACGCTGGCGTGTGTCTGGCGGTAGCCGTCGTTCACTGGGCTGGATTCCTTTCAAATCAGGTGCTGCTGTGTGGAAGGACGGACAAGTCCGTTACAACAAACATTTTTTCAAAGTGTGGGACAGTTACGGCTTGTCACAATACGCTTTCAGGTCTGGCTCTTTCACCGAGGATTCCCGTGGACGTTGGTATTTCAATGTCGTGGTGCAAGTTCCCGTTGTTGAAGTCGCAGGGCGCGGTGAAGTCGGGATTGATCTTGGTCTGAAAGACACTGCCACTTGTAGCAACGGTTTAAAACTGGAATCAAAGCCGTTCTACCGCAACGCTGAAAAGCAACTGGCAGTAGCTCAACGCGCTAACAAAAAGAAGCGCGTCAAGGCTATTCACGCTAAGGTTAAAAACCGCAGGGCTGACCACCTGCACAAGTTCACCACCAAGCTGGTGCGTGAAAATTCATTAATCGTTGTCGGCAACGTCAGCAGCAAGGCACTCGTCAAAACCAATATGGCTAAGTCTGTATTGGATGCCGGGTGGTCAATGCTGAAAACACAACTTGATGCAAAATCGAAAGCGATGCAAGGCGTGTTTCTCGAAGTCAACGAAGCGTACAGTACCCAAGCCTGTTCGTGTTGCGGAAGCATTTCCGTCAACAGTCCGAAAGGTAGAGCAGGACTTGGAATAAGAGAATGGACATGCCCCGACTGTGGGGAGCTGCACGACAGAGATGTCAATGCAGCCCGGAACATTCTCACGGCAGGACATTGCCGTCTCGCAGGAGGAATCCCCCGGCTTTAGCCGTGGGGAGGATGTCAAGAAACTACCGAGACCTGAAAAACATGATTGAAGCGGCGGGAGAAGAAGGCTACAGGCAAGGTTTGCGGCAAGCGAAAGAAGAACCGATTGGATAAATTTGTACTGAATGGAGCAACGCAAGGTCATTCTTGCCTTGTCTGACAAAGGCTTGGATGCGGCGTTTATCGCCGATACCCTGAACCTATCCGTTGATAGTCAGCTTGAGCTTGCGGGTATTTCATGTATGGTATAGACTGCCATACAATGAGTAAAGCGAAACTGATTTTACAACGTAAAGCCCGCTACGACGATGGTGCAATTCGTGAAATGGTGATATGGGAGTTGCCTAAGCCAGTGTTGGGGAGTGAGCATTCCTATAAATACCGTTTTTTCTATGGGAAAAATAGTCAGAGGATAGTCGGTTACGATAATGAACGGCCTAAGGGCGACCATAAGCACATTGGCGGAATTGAGTATCCTTATTCATTTACAGGTATTCGGCAGCTAGTCAGTGATTTTTACGCTGATATTCAAGAGGTACGACAAGATGCTAAATAACACACTCTTTATCAGCATCGGCAATATCGACGATGATTTTGTGGATGTCATTGAGGCATGGGAAAGTGGTAAATCTGCACAGCCGGTCAATAAACTGACGTTTGAGTCAATGGCAGGTTTTTTGAGTTATCTGACGCCCAAGCGTTGGGAATTGTTGACGGTGTTGCGCCAACAAGGCCACCAAAGCATCAAAAAGCTGTCGGAAATCTTGAAGCGTGATTACAAAAATACGCATACGGATGTGAAGGCATTGATGGAGTGTGGCCTTATCGGGAAGGATGAAGAGGGGCGGGTTTGTGTACCTTGGGATAGCATTGAAACCCACCTGCAACTAGCTGCTTGAATACTTTTTCTGCCATCAGTGCAGCTTGAGCTTGCTGACTTCTTCCTCCGGTAAGCCGGTTTTTTCGGCAATGGTTTTGTCGTCTCGAAACCGCGTTCGTCTTCATATAACAGGAATTTCAGGCGTCCGCAATGTGATTTTACGTATGTCTGGTTGCGCCTCGGCATTATTCCCCCCGTTGGTGTTGGATTTTGAGCAGTTCCACGCTTTTCGGGTCAATGTCGAGCTTGAGCAGCGGGTTGGCGAGGTCTGCTGCCATGCGTTTGAGGAGCTGTTTGCTGGTGATGTCTTTGGTTTGCATGGGGTGAGTGTAGCGGCAATGCTATGGACTCTGTTTGAACAACGGACAAAACACCCTTTTTAGGTGATTGCCCGTGTTGGTCATATTCGGTCTTCACTCATCATGCGGCTGACATTCTGCCAGAAATGCGAATGAACGTGTGACTTTTGAGGGCGTGATGAATCACGCCCCTACCGGGAAATACCGTAGGGGTGCGATTTATCGCGCCCTGAACGATCCCCCAATTCCTTTTTTCTACAACCCGCCGAATTGCTTGCGCACAGCTTCCGCCGTCTGGTTTTAGGGTGATTCCGCAGATGCGGGCGTTCAATGGTACGGAGCCGGGGTTTGAGGCGACGGAGGATTACCTTAAAACCACGTTGTGGCGTTTTGTTTGAGTTGGATTGAGAAATTCATTATCTTGGCTGATTTTTCCATTCAGCCAAAAGCGTGGTGTAAATGCAGAGCTAAGTCCTTGATTCGATTGTGCGATATTGATCCACTGGATTGTTGTGATGATAGCCAATGAAAGGACGGGTATAAGCAATAAACTGCTTAGTTCTATTGGGAGTCTGAAGCGCTGTACTTGGGGAGTCCATGCTCGCCAAAGGGCTGCTCCAAAACCGAATATGATTGTCATATAAAGTAAGCTGACTGGCATAACCATTACCCCGTCAACTAGTCCGGCAGCAATGGCGGAGCTGATAGCTGCGGTAACGGGTAATGCCAAAATCTCTCTTTCAGCAGGATTTTCAGAAATCAGTTTTCGCCATTTAAGTGATAAATAAATGGTCAAGGCCATGAAGCCAACAGTAAATGGAATACCCCATTCAGCCATCAATTGCAGCAAAAAATTATGTGGATGGGCGACTTTACCTAAAATACCTTCCATGGCTGTCATCATTGGGCCTATTCCCGTATAGGGATGGCTCATTGCAACATTGAGTGTATCAATCCAGATTCTTATTCTGCCACTTGAGTTAGTAAAATCTCGATCAATGGTACTGTTAAGCGCGGCGTTATTATCTAATCCAAAGACGTTAGGTAATATAAGTACGAGCATTATGTATCCTATGATACCTGCTAGCCCTGTCAACAATGTCCATGTTGCATAACGCCTCCATAGATTTGGCGTTATAATGAAAACAGATAATAGACTAAACGTCATTCCTAAGATAAAAGCTCTGGTGCCGCTCACCAAGGCAAGTGTCCAGCTTAATATTATAATAGCTGTGATGAATTTTTGGAAATTTGGTTTTTCTTGAGTGGACACAAAGCCAATAAGAAAAGGCAGCGTCCAGCTTAGGAATTGTGCATAGAATCGAATGTTCGAGAATCCATCAATGATCTCCCATACATTAAGTTTTTCACTGATTGCTAGGGTCAATGCGTAGTTGATGTAATCTGCTACTATGTAGACAAGCTGTATGGCTGTAAATATTAATGCTAGCTTTGTTAGTAGCCAAAGACTGGGGGTTTTAAAAATCACTAGAATTGTCAAAGAGACACTGAAAAATAAAGAAACTTCGACAAGTGACCATTCATAAGCAAGTGATTGGGTGCTGACATATGCTCCCCATGCCAAGATGGTGAAAATAAATCGCAGTGTTTCTTTTGAGAAGATTGTATCCGCAACTAGACGAATAATTAAGATGATAGTGATAACTAATGTTGCAATAAGCCTTTGTGAGTCATGAAATGATGTCGCCATTGAAAATGGTGCTAGACTGGTTATCAATAACAAGAAAAACAAGGCTATGGATTTTTTATTATTATCAATGTCTATGCTATTGATTTTCATAATTATTATTTTTTAGCTACGAGCCAGTTGGGGCTGGGTTTTGGTCAGCAATACAGGCTTTCGGTGAAAAACCAGTTGCCAAGTTGGTTTTGCACGACCAGTCTCCATCTATGTTGCGACTGTACCAAATAGACTTATTCTTAATATCCTCATTGGCTCCAGAATTTTTGAACAAATATACAATGTCACCAATCGCATTATCCTCAACAGTATTTGCAGTTCCCGTTATGTTTCCATAACTTCCATTCGTTTGAGTGTTGAGGTTAGTAAGTCCAGTCTTATCAGAAGGAAATGACCCAGTAATTTCAATATTGTCTTCTGTGTTGAGTCGAGCTGCATCTAACAGAACGATAGCTTCTGTTATTTGTGCGCGTGCAATGAATGTTTGATAGGTCGGTAAGGCAATGGCGGCAAGAATCCCGATGATAGCTACAACGATCATCAGTTCTATCAGAGTGAAGCCTTGTTGTATTTTTATCATGTGGGTTCTCCATGCGAGAAGGGCTCCTGTGAGCCCTTCCGGTTGCTCAAATTAAGCAAGCATTAGCTTCCTGCTGTGCAACCTTTTGGAGCATATTGTGTTGTCAAACTAGTAGCGCAAGACCATGTGCCGTCAGCAGCACGAGTATAAGTAACGGTCGCATCTTTCAGTTTGTCATTGATGCCCTCAGACTTGAATGTGTAAACAACATCGCCATTACTAGCAGTGGCGTTTCCAGCACTGGTAATGTCGCCGTATTTACCTGCTAAGTTAGAACCAGCCGCAGTAAGGCCATCGGTGTCGATAAAGATACCTTTGGAAACCGCTTCATCTTCGATAGATGTACGTGCGCCATCCAACAAAACCACGGATTCAGAAGCCTGTGAACGTGCCATGAAGTTTTGGTATTGTGGCAGTGCAATCGCAGCCAAGATACCGATGATGGCAACCACGATCATTAATTCGATCAGGGTGAAACCCGCTTGTGCCTTAGATTTCATTGTTTTCATACTCATTTTTATCATTCCTTATTGTTAGGATTAGTTAGGATATTTAATGTCTTGAGACGCCAGTAGATGATGCAGGAGGCGTGCCAACTGCGAACTGAATGTGGACGGTTGATTTTGGGGGATAGGCGGTGGTTTTTGGTGTAAGCGGAGCGGTGACGTGTCAGAAGTGTGTCAGAAAGTGACAGTGATGTGTGATAGTTGTCAGGGCGGGTTAGGTATTAGGGCTTGGCATGACGGGCTACTCCTGTAGCGTGAGGAATATCTTTGGGTACATCCATTTGAGTATGGTCAATAGGGTCTGTTGATGCCCATATTCAGTCGCCGGACAGTGGGCGCGGCTACAATCACTCAGCCTATGGTTGAGTAATGGGGGTCAGACCCCTGATTAAAAAATAATAACAGGAGGCGGGTATGGTTTTGAGCCCAATAAGACTGTTCGTGTACGCGCTGGCGTTCCGGTTTTCGTCGGGACGCGGGCGTTGTTTTAGCCCCGGTATCAAGGCGATGCTAGTCTGGTATGGCGCTCGCTTGCGTTTGTTGTTGCTGGATCGTTCGGCAGCAAAATGGTGGCGCGGGTGGTTTGAAGCGGGATGATGGATACCTCGCGGGTACAAATCCTGTTGTCCACTTGGAACGGCGAGCGCTGGTTGCCTGAGTTATTGGCATCGTTGGAACAGCAGACGTTTCAGGATTGGCAGTTGCTGATCCGGGATGATGGTTCCACCGATCAGACTTTGCGGCTCTTGCTGAAATGGCAGGCGGAACACCCCGAAAAACTGGCGGGATTGCTGCTGGATGGCAAGCATTTGGGGAGTAAGTTGAGCTTCAGTCGGTTGGTGGAAGCGAGTACTGCGCCGTGCCTGATGTTTTGTGATCAGGATGATGTGTGGTTCCCGGAAAAAGTGGCGTTGCAATACACCGCGTTACGCCGGATGGAGGCGCAATACGGTGAGGATGTGCCGTTACTGGTGCATTCCGACTTGGCGGTGGTGGATGAGGCTAGGGCATTGCTGGCGGTGTCGTTTTGGGACTACCGTAACTTTGATGTGGAGCAGCGCAAGCAGGCGTATTTGTTGAACAATGTGGTGACGGGGTGCGCCACGGCTTTCAATCGCACGGCTGCGACGCTGGCGTTTCCGCTGCCGCTGTATGCGATGGAGCATGACCGTTGGCTGGCGTTGGTGTGTGCGTGGTTTGGGCAGATTTTATCCTTGCCGCACCCGCTGCTGTTGTATCGCCAACACGACAATAATCTGATTGGGGCAGCCCCTGCGCAACTGCATGGCTTGAGTGCGCGGGTAGAGGCGTGGAGCCAGCAAGCGGAAGTTTTTCTGCACCGCTTCGGTGAGCGTTTGGAAGTACAGGATTATAAGCTGGTGGAGGCGTTAGCCGGGTTGCGTTATTTGCAAGGCTGGCGGCGGCGGCAACATATTTTACACCATCGGCTATTCAAGCAGGGCGTCCTGACTAATTTGGCGTTGCTGCTTTTTGCGTAAACAGGGGTATAACCATGACAACTATAATCCAGCGCCCTGATGTGGCCGTTATTGTTTTGACCCGCAATGCCGGGCGTTTGTGGCCGGAATGGATCAAGGCACTTCGGCAGCAGACCGTGCAGGCGGGGCGCTATCTGGTGATTGATTCGCTTTCAGAAGACCATACGGCGGAACTGGCAGTCGCGGCGGGGCTGGAGGTGCAGCGCATCCACCCGCGTGATTTCAGCCACGGCGGGACGCGCCAACTGGCGACAGAGTTGTGCCCTGATGCTGAATTCCTGGTGTACCTGACGCAGGATGCCATCCTCAAACAGGCTGATTCGCTGGAAACCCTGTTACAGCATAGCGATGCAGATAGCCATGTGGGGATGGTGTACGGGCGGCATTTGCCGCGTGCCGGGGCTGATTTGCTGGAATGTCATGCGCGGGGTTTTACGTATCCGGCAACGTCTTCCGTGCGTGATCGTGAAAGTTTCAAAACCATGGGCTACCGAGCGGCGTTTGCATCGGATGTGTACGCGGTGTATCGCGCCAGTGCCTTGCGCAGTATCGGCGGGTTCCCGCAGCATATCATTGTCAGTGAAGACAGTTACGTGGCGGCGCGGTTGCTGTTGGCAGGCTGGAAGACGGTGTATTCAGCGGAAAGTACCGTGGAGCATTCGCACCGTTACACTTTATTACAGATGTTCAGGCGTTACTTTGATGTTGGGGTGTTTCATGCCTCTGAAGAGCCTTTGATGAAGGCGGTCGGTGCGCCAGATCGGGAAGCATGGGTCTACGTGCGCTCACTGATCCGTTATTTGTATGAGCGTAAGGCTTGGCTGTTGCCATTGGCTGCTTTGCAAACCCTGGTAAAGCTGATTGGTTTCCGGCTGGGTAAGCGTTATCAGAAGTTGCCCTTGGCCGTTTGCCGGGTGATTAGTGTGCAGCAAGCGTATTGGTTGGAAGATTTTGGATGCAAAGAGGGTGTATGCAATACGCCCCTACGCCCGGTCATTGGTAGGGGCGTATTGCATACGCCCTCTTTGGGTGCGCCCATGCACCACCAATATGAAAAATATGCGACAAATTTGTTACAGGATGTTGACAAAGAAAGATTGGAATATTAGTATATTCGTATATTGTTTATTACCGATTTAACACTCCTCCATCCTCCTTTGGTGGTAATTGCGCGGCTCATCTGAGCCGCGTTTTTTTATTGCTTTTTTCTTTGAGGTGGATGCCCTGCGAGTCGCTCGTTTTTTCATGTGTTTGTCTCTTTGATACTTGCCTCCCGTTGTGCGTGAGGCATTTTTTTGTCGGTGGCAGTGCGTTAACACTTGAGAAGTAGCCGCGATTCCCCTAAAATGCCGCGTTTCTTCGTTCCCCCACCTTCTCAAGGTTTGGGGCGGATCGGCAAAACAGATTTAAGAAGTGGATTGAGCAAGATGAAAACATTCAGTGCAAAGCCGGCTGAGGTAAAACGCGATTGGTTCGTCGTTGATGCCGAAGGTAAGGCGCTAGGCCGTTTGGCCTCCGAAGTTGCCCGGCGTTTGCGTGGCAAGCACAAGCCAGAGTACACCCCGCACGTTGATACTGGCGATTACATCGTCATCATCAATGCTGACAAGGTTGGTATCACGGGTAACAAATTCAAAGACAAGACCTATTATCACCATACCGGCTATATCGGTAACATGCGTGCTTTTACCTTTGAAAAAATGCAACAACGTGCGCCAGGCCGAGTGATTGAACTCGCTGTCAAAGGCATGTTGCCAAAAAATCCATTGGGTCGCGCCATGTACCGTAAAATGAAAGTTTACGCTGGCACAGAACATAACCACCAAGCACAGCAGCCGCAAGCGCTGGACTTTTGATCGGGTAGGAATTAGAAATGGCTGAAACACAATATTACGGAACCGGTCGTCGCAAATCTTCATCTGCCCGCGTATTCATGCGCGCAGGTAGCGGTACGATCACTGTTAACGGCAAAGCACTGGGTGATTTCTTCGGTCGCGAAACAGCAAGCATGGTTGTTCGCCAGCCGTTGCATACTGTTAAAATGGCTGAAAAATTTGACATCAAAGTCACGGTTGCGGGTGGTGGTATTACAGGTCAATCCGGCGCTATCCGCCTCGGTATTGCCCGCGCACTGTTGCAATATGATGAAACCCTGCGTGCCGAGCTGAAGTCTGAAGGCTTCCTGACGCGTGACGCTCGTAAGGTTGAACGGAAGAAAGTCGGTTTACACAAAGCACGTCGCGCTACCCAGTTCTCCAAGCGTTAATCTCAACGCATTTTCCGGTTATCCGGGAAGCAATTGGGTACATATCAATAAAGCCACAGCTAATAATACGCTGTGGCTTTATTGCATCTAAGGTCTTGAAATTACAAATACTACCGCTTGTCAGTATCCTGCCGTTTTAGCTTGCAAAACCTGTGGCATTTTTGCAACATTTACTCTAAACTTTGTAGCGTATTTGCAAAAAAGCTGTTGCAAGACGCTGGCAAGGGATGTATAAATACTCCCGTCAGATTGAACAAATCGAAATTAAATCTTAATTGACAGGACAAACCTTCTAATAGGAGTCGACTCATGAAAAAATTACTCGTAATCGCAGTTGCTACTGCACTGATCGCCCCTGCTGTTGCAATGGCTGATACCACCCTGTATGGCAAACTGCACGCTACTGTTGGTACATTGGATACTGGTGCTGATACCGACGCCGACGTTGTTGTTGAAAGCAACACTTCACGTTTCGGTATCAAAGGTTCAACTGAGCTGGATAACGGCTTGGCTGCTACTTATGGCTTAGAAATGGGCGTGGACATTGACGGTGATGCTGCAAGCAACTTGAGCTCACGTAACCAATTCGTTGGCTTGAAAGGCGGCTTCGGTGAAGTTCGCGTTGGTAAGCATGACACCCCAGCTAAACTGGCTACCGCTGGTTTGGATGCATTTGCTGACAACAATCAAGCTGAAATGTTTCGTATCATTGCGGCTGACAGCCATCGTGTAAACAACGCTGTTGCTTATATCAACAAGTTTGGCCCTGTTGGTTTTGCTGTAGCTCACAGCACTGACGTTCTGGGTGAAGACACAGATAACGCGGGTGCAGCAGCAAACAACCCTGCTAACACCGCTATGGTTAACTACAGCAATGGCCCTATTTATGCTGGTTTAGGCTACACTGCTGTTGATAACGTTGGTACTGATGTCAACGTTGGCCTTGGCTATAAGCACGAAGCTGGTCACTTTGCTAACGTTGTTTATGAGCAAGTTGAAGGCGACGGTGTAGGCGCTCCAGCAGTTGCTGGCTTCCCAGGTGGCGTTTCTACTGATACCAACATTTATGTTGCTGGTGGTTTCAAAACTGGTGCTGCAACCTTGAAAGCTGGCTACGGTTCAAGCGATCGTGACACTGGTGGTGAAGAGACCAATACCACTGTTGGTGTTGATTATGCTCTGGGTAAAAAGACCTCTACTTACCTGCTGTGGAATGAGCGTGAAAACGAAGCTCATGCTGTTGATGGTACTGCCAAGATCACTGCTACTCAAATCGGCTTGGTTACTGAATTCTAAGATCCTTCTGGACTTTAGCTGGCAGTTAAAGAAAAGGCTCCTTCGGGAGCCTTTTCTCGTTAAGATTAGCGCATGAAAAAGTTATCAAACCGCGAATGCCAGCCCTGTACCGCCTGTTGTGACGGTTGGGTACAAATGAACATCAAGGGTACGGCTGTCTACCCCGGTTGCCCTTGCCCGCACAGTACGGGTAAAGGTTGTAACGATTACGCCAATCGCCCGCTCGATCCTTGCGACAACTTCAACTGTGGCTGGATCATTCCCAATAGCCCGTTGCCTGACTGGATGAAGCCCGGCGAAGCCAAAGTCATGGTGCTGTTCAACAAATTCCAGTGGCGTGGATTGCCGGTCGATGTGGCGCTTCCTGTCGGCAAACGTATTCCACCCCGCGCCTTGAACTGGTTGAAACAATTCGCCGAACAACACGGTCGACCCTTGGTCTATCTGGAGCAGGAAGTTGTCGATGGCACGTTCCAGAAAGATCAACAAGCCGTTGCGTATGGCCCGCCTGACTTCCAGCAGGAGGTTGCTGCTAAAATTGCCCAAGGCCAGCGTTTGTGGCGTTAAATAATCTCCTTTGTTATAACGGGTTTTTTTCAATGGTGCAGCGCGTTACACTAGGCATCTTTGTACAAGAGCACGCGTAAACGTCATGACAGCTAGCCATCCTATCCGGGAAATTCCTTACAACTACACTTCATTCTCCGACAAGGAAATCGTGCAACGTTTGTTGGGCGACCGCGCTTGGGAAAT
Source organism: Thiothrix litoralis (assembly GCF_017901135.1). Classification (NCBI taxonomy): domain Bacteria; kingdom Pseudomonadati; phylum Pseudomonadota; class Gammaproteobacteria; order Thiotrichales; family Thiotrichaceae; genus Thiothrix; species Thiothrix litoralis. The sequence continues at coordinate 3,970,907 of NZ_CP072801.1, forward strand.
TCTGCAAGCTTTGCGCGAAAAGCGCGAGACGGGGCTTTCCTCGCACATGTTGTTGGAAATCCTTGGTGATATGTGGGTAGTGCAGCGTAACCCTTACATCCACGACGATTTGCTGGAAACCCGTGAACGTCGCCAATCCTTGATGGATACCCTCAACGGGCGGGTCGAAAAGATCGAGGAACGCGCCAATGGCAATGTCCTGACGCTGGAGTTGATGCAGATTGCCCGCACCGCGCTGACGCAGTTTGCTGAAACCTTCCGTGACGAATATGACTTGCGTGAAAAAGCCCGCAAGCGTCTGCAAAAACTGACCCGTAAGGACAATATCCAGTTCGATGGCCTCGCCCGCGTCTCCCACGTCACCGATGCAACCGACTGGCGCGTAGAACTGCCCTTCGTGGTGTTGACCCCGGATACTGAAGAAGAAATGGCTGGTTTGGTAGGTGAATGCATTGCGCTGGGGCTGACCGTCATTCCGCGTGGGGGCGGCACAGGTTACACTGGCGGCGCTGTACCGTTGGATGCACGCAGCGCGGTGATCAATACCGAAAAGCTCGAATTCCTCAGTGAAGTCCAACACCGCACTAATTTACCGGGTGTGGATAAAAGCGTGGCCATAGTACGTGCCGGGGCAGGGGTGATTACCCGCCGTTTGTCTGATTTGGCAGGCAAGCACGGCTTGGTTTTTGCCGTTGACCCAACCTCGCAGGATGCTTCCACCATTGGCGGCAATATCGCCATGAATGCCGGTGGTAAGAAAGCCGTGCTGTGGGGAACCGCACTCGACAACCTGCTGTCTTGGCGCATGGTCACGCCGGATGCGGACTGGTTGGAAGTGACACGCTTGAACCACAATCTTGGCAAAATCCACGATCAGCAGACGGTGCAGTTTTCCGTACAACGTTTCCAGCCGGACGGCAAAACCCTCAAGGGTGAGCCGCAGATTCTCACGTTTGAAGGGCGCTATTTCCGTAAGGAAGGGCTGGGCAAAGATGTCACCAACAAGTTCCTCGGCGGCTTGCCCGGTATCCAGAAGGAAGGCTGCGATGGCCTGATCACCTCCGGCGAGTTCATTCTGCACCGGATGCCAGATCAAATTCGTACCGTTTGTCTGGAATTCTACGGCACGGATTTGCACGAAGCCGTCCCCGCGATTGTGGAAGTGAAAGATTACCTCGACGGGCGTAACGATGTGCTGCTTTCCGGCCTCGAACACCTCGATGAACGCTACGTCAAAGCGGTGAAATACACCCCGAAAGGCGCACGCGGCATGTTGCCGAAAATGGTGCTGATTGCGGACATTGTAGGCGACGATGAAAAAGCCGTGGCTGAATCGGCTGCCGAAGTGGTGCGGTTGGCGAATGCGCGGAATGCAGAAGGTTTCACAGCAGTCAGCCCGGAAGCGCGTCGCCAGTTTTGGGCTGATCGTTCACGCACGGCGGCGATTGCGGCACACACCAACGCCTTTAAGATCAACGAAGACGTGGTGATTCCGCTGCGCAACCTGGCGCGTTATACCGAAGGCATCGAAACCATCAATATCCGCCAGTCGATGCAAAACAAGCTGCGCATGATTGACGGTTTGCTGGAACACCTTGCCGGTGATTTGCCAGAATTGCGCACCGTGGCGGACTACGAGGCTAGCGCCGAACGCACGTCGATCTGGGCGAACAAACTCACTCATGCCGTGGATTACCTTCAGCAGCGTAAAACCCGTTGGGAAAAGATTCTGGCGAGTTTCGATGAGCCTGCGGCGAATCATCAGGCGTTGCTGGATAGCACGGCACTTGCAGCACAGCGCCCGCAAGACCGGGTGATTGATTTGCTGTTGCGGCGTGAATTGCGGATTTCTTACCGCAAGGAAATTATTCGCCCCTTGCAGGAAATGTTTGCCGGGCGTGAGCTGGAGCCGTTGATGCAAGCGATGGAAAAAATCCACCGCAAGATTCGCACCAGCCGCTTGTTCGTGGCGCTGCACATGCACGCGGGCGATGGCAATGTACACACCAATATTCCAGTGAACTCCAACGATTATGGCATGTTGCACGAAGCCGAGCGCATGGTGGATGCCATCATGGTGTTGGCGCGTGAGCTGGATGGGGTGATTTCCGGCGAACACGGCATCGGCATTACCAAGTTCCAGTATCTGGAAGAGCGCGAAATCCGCGAATTTGCCGAGTATAAGCAGGACATCGACCCGCACGGACACTTCAACAAGGGCAAGTTATTGCAGGGTTCTGGTTTGCAGAATGCCTACACGCCATCGTTACGTTTGGTGGAACGTGAAGCCTTGCTGCTGGAGCACAATGAGCTGGGTGCGCTGAACAATGACATCAAGGATTGCTTGCGCTGCGGCAAGTGCAAGCCGGTGTGCAATACGCATATTCCACGCGCCAACTTGCTGTATTCGCCGCGTAACAAGATTCTGGCGACGGGGCTGATGATTGAGGCGTTCCTGTATGAGGAACAAACCCGGCGCGGGGTTTCGATTCGCCATTTCGATGAAATGAATGATGTGGCTGACCATTGTACGGTGTGTCACAAGTGCCTCAACCCTTGCCCGGTAAATATCGACTTTGGTGAAGTCAGCGTGCGGATGCGCAGTATTTTGCGTGATCTTGGCAAGAAAAAGACCAGCCCGGTGACGTGGGCGTCCATGCAATTTCTGAACATGAAAGACCCGACACAGATTAGCCTGATGCGTACCGGGATGATCAAGTTTGGTTACAAGGCGCAGCGTTTTGCTTACACCTTGGCGAAAAATACGGGGTTGCTGGGTGGGGACAAGCCGCCCGCCGCGACCTTGGGCAAGCCTGCTATCAAGGAACAGGTGATTCAGTTCATCAAAAAGCCGCTGCCGAAGGGGCTTCCGGCGAAAACCACCCGCGCGATGTTGGGGCTGGAAGATGATAGCGTGATCCCGATTTTGCGTGATCCGCTGAAAACGGCGGACAAGCGTGGCGATGCGGTGTTCTATTTTCCCGGTTGCGGTTCGGAGCGCTTGTTCAGTCAGGTGGGTTTGGCAACGCTGGCGATGCTGTATGAAACCGGTGCTACCACGGTATTACCACCGGGTTATTTGTGCTGTGGTTATCCGCAAAATGCCGGTGGTGATTTGAAGAAAGGCACGCAGATTTCCACCGAAAACCGCGTGTTGTTCCACCGGGTGGCGAATGCCTTGAGTTACCTTGACATCAAGACGGTGCTGGTTTCCTGCGGGACGTGTATGGATCAGTTGTTGAAGTATGAATTCGACAAAATTTTCCCCGGTTGCCGCCTGCTCGACATCCACGAATACCTGCTGGAAAAGGGTGTGAAAATGGAAGGTGTCAGTGGTATCCAATACGTTTACCACGACCCGTGCCACACGCCAATGAAGCAGCTTAACCCGCTGAAAGTGACGCAAGCCCTGACAGGTTCCAACGTGGTATTGAGCGACCGTTGTTGCGGAGAAGCGGGGACATTTGCCATCAGCCGCCCGGATATTGCCAGCCAGTTACGCTTCCGCAAGGCTGAAAGCCTCAAAGAGGGTATTAAGGAATTGACCGGTAGTGACATGGCACAAAATGGCAATGTGAAAATCCTCACTTCCTGCCCAGCCTGCCAGCAAGGTTTGTCACGCTACGCCGATGATACCGGGATGGAAACCGATTATATCGTGGTGGAAATGGCTCACTACTTGCTGGGTAAGGATTGGCAGCAAGGCTTTGTGGGCAAAGCCGTGCAGGGCGGGATCGAGAAAGTACTGCTGTAAATCACGGTACTTCAAGCGGTGAATGATGTGATTTTTGACGAATCCAGTTCACCGCTTGGAGTACACCTTTACGCGAGATGAGCCATTTTTCCAATGCAAATTTGCCGGGGAAACTCATGATGCCCAGCGCGATCATGATGGTCAGGATGCCTTGCCCCGGTAGTACCAACATGGCAATGCCCGCCAACAGCACGGGCAACCCGAGTAGATTACGTAGCAAGGCACGTGGTTGCAACAGCACCTGCCACGGGTCTGAATCACGCGGACGGGTGAAATAATCTGTTGGAATCCGTGCAATAAACCACGGTAGCAGCAGCAGGGATAAGACAAAGGTCACGGCAGAGAATATGCCTAACCCGATCAGGATATTTTCCAACAAAAAACCCCAAAGTGATGAACAATGGGGTTGATTGTAAGTCAGTTCCTGCACCTTATGTGCATAATCTTTAGGTATCCGGGTTGGCTTTGATTCTGTGAATACTCAGGTCAGCGCCGTTATATTCCTCTTCCTGCGAGAGGCGGATGCCCAACGTCACCTTGAGAATGCCGTAAACCACAAAACCACCCACGGTGGCGATGCTAATCCCGATCAGCGTGCCGGTCACTTGTGCCCAGAAACTAACGCCGCCGATACCACCCAAGGCTTCCAGCCCAAAGATGCCCGCTGCGATACCGCCCCATGCGCCACAGATGCCATGCAAAGGCCAGACACCCAGCACGTCATCCACTTTCAGCTTGTTTTGCGCCAGAGTAAATGCCCAGACGAACAAGGCACCGGCTACGCCGCCGACAAATAACGCGCCCAGTGGATGCATCAAGTCAGAACCCGCGCATACCGCCACCAAGCCAGCCAAGGGGCCATTGTGAACGAAACCGGGGTCATTCTTGCCTGCAATCAGGGCAGCCAGAATACCGCCAACCATCGCCATCAAGGAGTTGATGGCGACCAGCCCGCTGATGCCACCGATTTTTTGCGCTGACATGACGTTAAAGCCAAACCAGCCAACAGCCAGAATCCACGCACCAATCGCGAGGAAGGGGATGCTGGAAGGCGGATGTGCCGACATCGGCTTGCCATCTTTGGTGTAACGTCCGTGCCGATGCCCCAGCAGAATGACTGCGCCTAAAGCTAACCAGCCACCCATCGCGTGAACCACCACAGAACCGGCAAAGTCGTGGAAAGCGTAGCCAAACATGCCTTTGATCCAGTCCTGTACGCCATACAGGTTGTTCCAGATCATGCCTTCGTAAAAGGGGTAGATCAGTGCGACAATCAGGAACGTGGCAATCAGTTGTGGGTAGAATTTTGCCCGTTCCGCAATACCACCCGAAATAATCGCTGGAATCGCCGCAGCAAAGGTCAGCAGGAAGAAGAACTTGACCAGTTCATAACCATTTTTTTCAGCCAGAATGCTGGCGCTTTCAAAGAAACCAGCCTGATAGGCAACGTAGTAACCGATAAAGAAGTAAGCGATGGTGGAAACTGCAAAGTCCACAATGATTTTAACCAGTGCATTGACCTGATTTTTGTGGCGGACAGTGCCGACCTCCAGAAAGGCGAAACCGGCGTGCATGGCGAGCACCATGACAGCACCCATTAATACGAACAGGGTATCCAACGCGGAAACAAGTTGCTCCATACCAAGTAACCTCGACGACTTGAGCCAATAAAAGATGCACAATCATAACCACTTGTTAATCAATGACTAGAGTAGAATGCACAAAATTGGGGATAGTTAAGTAGTTTTTTGATTTGAAGCTGTTTTTTTGGGGAAAAAGTCACTATGAGCGTGCAATTTTATCCTTAAGCACCAAAAAAGTGCTTTCGATGCACTGTTATTGAAGGTGGTAAAGGTGAGGTGCGTATAGCCTTTGACCAAGCGTTTCGCCACCGGTGTATTTGAGTATATGATTGTCAGGCATAGATACTTTTAGGAACACAGAATGCATACAGTGTCACACATGATCAAACTGGATTGGCTGTCAGCGCCTGCCCTCAGCTTGTTTTTCGGGGGGTTGTTGTGGGTGGTTTCCCTCACTCAAGTTGCTTTTTATACTGATCAAGGCGCCGTGATGGGCTATTGGGTCGGTGCGACCGGTTGGCTAGGGTTTGCGATGTTCCAGTTTGCGTGGTATGCGAATTTGCTGGAATTACTCGGTGTCTTGCTGATGGCGCGTTACCCGAACCGGGCGATGCTGTTGGCGGTGATGGGGGTGATTGTTGCCGGTCATGCTTTCTGGTTTACCGATATTCCGGGGCATGAGATCAAGATGCATATTGTCGGTCTGGGGGCGGGCTTCTGGTTATGGTATGCGAGTATGGTGCTGATAACCTTGGGGGTGATTTTCGGTTCTGGTCAGCCCGAACAGCCTGATGAGTAAGGGTCAGGTTCGCCGGGATCAGAACCGGCGAACCTGAAAACAGTCTGGAAGTTAGAATTCTTCCCCGGTTGAACCTTGTTCCATGATGGATGTAATAATGGTCTGAACGCCTTTGGCTTCTTCCAGCAATTCAGGTGGCAGGGTTTTACCGCCGTAGATCATCATGTCCATATTGAGCGAGTACAGGTTCAATTTGCCCTGTTTGTCTTGGATCAGGGAAATCCGGCAAGGCAGGTAAGCGGAGAATGCATCGCTATAGTCGACCATACGCATGGCTGTTTGCGGGTTGCAGAACTGGTAAATCTTGAGGAAGCGTTGGTCTTTGCCCGTTTCCAATTTGACCTGCTCAGACAGTGGCAACTCGCCCACACCTTTGATATTCAGTTCGTTGGCTTTGAATTTCATGGCCGCTTCGACTTGCTCGGTGGTGACACCCTCTTTTACCGGGTAGGTAACGACGGTAGCATCAGCCGAGTTGCCGGTTTCTTTCAGCTTTTTCCACATATCCATGTAAACCTCTTTGGCTTTGGGGTCGAAGCTGTCGAGTGCTGCTTTTTCAGCGCCGATGTCCATGTCACCCATTTGGCTCATCATGGGGGCAAATTTAGTGTAAGCGAATGCGCCGCCAACAATGGCGACCAAGCCGATCAGGGCCAAGATATTACGGATAAAGTTCATGTGATGTCTCCTCAGCGGGTATAAAAGAAAAGCCATCTAGTGATGGCTTTTCTTCGCAAATTATTCCATAAATATAGGGTGTTATTGCGTGTCGATCTTAGCCATCAGGGCGAAAGATTTGACGAAGGGGCCAGCCATCGCCGGGTTCTTCAGCATTGCGCCGTAATCACCTGACAGGAATTTCAGTTTACCGAAGGTGTAAGCGGTTCCCAGACCGACCATACCCATGGGTTCTTTGGTCCATTTCAGCCAGTCTTTGCGGGCGGCTCGCATATCCCAATCCGGGGTTTCGCCTGCGTAATCGCCAGCACGGACACATTCGCCGTTTTCGACCACAAATACACCTATTGGCTTGTCTTCACCTTTCAGGCCACAGGCGATGATGGAATTAAAGTTGATAGCGGCCAGTTTGTCTTTGACTTCAGGATCGCCGTTCCAGAGATCCTTGAGTTCGTTCATCCAGTCAGCCGAAAAAAGTTGTGGCATGGTTCCTCTCCTAGTGCGCGTTGATAATAACTGTTGTTTCCTTTAGGTGGAGTGTACCAGCAATTTTGGCGTGTTTGAACGGGTTACAGGATTCATGTCGGATTCAACGGCAATTCATCCCTGCTGCCTTATTGCGAAGTTTGGCGGCTTCCTTGAACAAGCTGACGGAGCGCTGCCGATTATTCTGTTTGGAGGCGACCACCGCCTGACTTTCTAGTGCACTCGCCTGACTGAAGAAAGTTTGGCAATTGCCAACAACCCGGTTGGGTTGTGCAAGGGGAGCCACCCGGACAGTGGCGCGTGGTGCAGGTCTGGCGACTACGGGTGCGGCACGTGCTGGCACTGGTGTAGCCCGCTGTGGCACTGGCGCAGCAACCACCACTCGCTGTGGTGGAGTAACTCGCGGTGGTGCGGGTGTAGTAGCCCTTTGTGGCGCAGGTGTAGCGGCTGGTCTGGCAATGCGGGGGGTGATGGGGGTGCTATTGCGCATGGCAATCTGTGCTTGCCGCCGTTGTTGGACGACCCGCTGGTTAGGCGGTGGAATCGGTGGTGGGCGTGTGGCTACCCGAACAACAGTGTTAGCTGTGTTGCCGTAGCAATAAAACGAGGAGGTACATTCAGCAGCAAAAGCCGCTGTGCTACCCACGCCCATCATGAGAGTGAGCAACAGGTGGGGTATGATTTTCATGATCAGTTCCTGATAGTGCATCAGACTGAGTGTAGTCAAGGGGGAATGGGTTTGCTGGTATATGATTGATTTTTATGCTTAAGCATTGAGCGGAAGCCCAACCTACAGATCATTGTGTAGGTCGGACTTTAGTCCGACAACGGCTGTTACGCTGCTGCCAATGCCGCGTCGTAATCAGGTTCTTGGGCAATTTCAGGCACTTGTTCTGTGTAAGTTACTTTGCCATCCTTGACGATGACGACCGCGCGGGACATCAGGCCAGCCAAGGGGCCAGTAGTGATAGTAACGCCGTAGTTACCACCAAAATCAGCGTTGCGGAAGGTGGAAAGGGAAACCACATTTTCCAGACCTTCAGCGCCACAGAAACGGCTGTGCGCAAACGGCAGGTCGGCAGAAATGCACAGTACGACAACGTTGGCGTTGCTGCTGGCGACTTCGTTGAACTTGCGGGTGGAAGCCGCACAGATGCCGGTGTCAACACTGGGGTAAATGTTGAGGATAACGGTTTTACCCGCGAAGTCTTGCAGGCTAACTTCAGACAGGTCGGTTTTGGTCAGGGTGAAGGCTGGGGCATTGCTGCCAACGGCTGGCAGTTCGCCGACGGTTTCAATCGGGTTGCCTTGCAGGGTAATCGTTGCCATGTAAATCTCCTTGGTTGGTAAGGTAAATCGTTAGTTTTCGTTAGTCAGGCATCAAACCACTGCGAATGCCTGTTCGAGGTCAGCAATGATGTCGTCAATGTGTTCAATACCAACGCTCAGGCGGATGCTTTCCGGCCTGACGCCCGCTCGCAATTGCTCGGCTTCGGTCAACTGGCGGTGGGTGGTGGAAGCCGGGTGGCACGCCAGCGATTTCGCATCGCCGATGTTCACCAAGCGCTTGATGATCTGCAATTGGTCGTAGAACTTCACGCCAGCATCAAAGCCGCCTTTGATGCCGAAGGTCATCAGCGAGGCAGGTTTGCCGTCGAAATATTTCAACGCTAAAGCATGATACGGGTCATCTGCCAGCGCCGCAAAATTCACCCACTCAACTTTGGGATGATCTTTCAGGTAATGGGCAACCGCAATGGCGTTGTCGCAATGGCGTTCCATGCGCAAGGCCAGCGTTTCCAGCCCTTGCAGGATCAGGAATGCATTGAACGGTGATAGTGCCGAACCCGTGTTGCGCAAAGGCACGGTACGCGCCCGCCCGATGTAGGCCGCCGCTCCAAAGGCTTCGGTATACACCACACCGTGATAGGAAGGTTCTGGGCTGTTGATGGCTGCGTAGCGCTCTTTGTTTTCCGTCCACGGGAATTTGCCAGAATCCACAATGATGCCGCCCAGTGAATTGCCGTGCCCGCCGATGTATTTGGTCAGGGCGTGCACCACAATGTCCGCACCGTAATCAATCGGGGTACACAGGATGGGGGTAGCAACGGTGTTGTCCACGATGACCGCGACGCCATGTTTGTGGGCGGCAGTGGCAATCGCTTCAATGTCGACGATATTGCCCGCCGGGTTGCCGATGGTTTCGCAGAAAACAGCCTTGGTTTTGGCGTCGATCAGCTTTTCGATGGCTTCCGCACTGTCATTTTCAGCAAAGCGCACTTCAATGCCCAATTTGGGGAGCATGTGCGCAAACAGGGTGTAAGTGCCGCCGTACAATTGCGGGGTGGCGATGATGTTATCGCCCACTTCCGCAATATTGATAATGGCGTAATGGATAGCGGACATGCCGGAGCTAACCACCAGCCCTGCGATACCGCCTTCGAGTGCTGCCACGCGCTGTTCCAGTACGTCATTGGTGGGGTTCATCAGGCGCGTGTAGATATTGCCGGGCACGGCCAGATTGAACAAATCAGCACCGTGCTGGGCATCATCAAATTCGTAGGCCACGGTCTGATAGATAGGCACGACAACCGATTTGGTGGTCGGGTCGGTCGTGTAGCCAGCGTGAAGAGATAGGGTTTCTTTTTTCATCCATCTTGCGCGAGATACCCCGTCCTTCAGGGCGGGGAGGGATAGCGCGTCGGCGTTAGCCGACCCTCTTCTCGCTCCTCTTTTTGGTTAAGCTATCTTGATTAAACACATAGAAATCACACGGTATGAACTATACTGTAAGTTATGCTGGCAAAACGCGCCTACCAATTCCGGTTTTACCCAGACCCGCAACAAGAAAAATTGCTGGCGCAGACGTTTGGTTGTGTGCGTTACGTGTACAACAGCATCTTGCGTTACCGCACGGATGCTTACGATCAGGCTCAGGAAAAGGTCAGTTATCTGGGTGCTAATGCGCGGTTGACAGCCATCAAGAAGCAGCCCGAACGGCTTTTTCTGAACGACGTTTCCAGTGTTCCGCTGCAACAATGCTTGCGGAACCAACAAACCGCGTTCAAGAACTTTTTTGAGGGCCGGGCAAAATACCCTGTCTTCAAATCCAAAAAGCACCGACAGTCGGCAGAATTTACTTACCGTGCTTTTACATTCCGCAACGGTGAGTTGAAGCTGGCGAAGTGCGCTGCGCCGCTGGACATTCGATGGAGCCAGCCACTTCCTGCTGCCCCGACCACTGTCACCGTGTCCAAAGATCAGGCCGGACGCTATTTCGTGTCTTGCTTGTGTGAATTTGAACCCACGCTGTTGCCCGTCACCGACAAAAAGGCTGGCATTGACGTGGGCATCAAGGATTTGTTCGTCACCTCTGACGGTTTTAAGTCCGGCAATCCCCGCCATACCGCCCAACACGCGGCTAAACTGGCGAAGTACCAACGCCGTCTTGCCAAGAAGAAATTCGGCAGCAAGAATCGGCTGAAAGCTAAACGCAACGTTGCCCGTGTTCACGCGAAGATTTCCGATTGCCGGTCGGACAACTTGCACAAGCTGTCCCGCAAACTGATTAACGAGAACCAAGTCGTTTGCGCTGAAAACCTCGCCGTGAAGAACATGATTAAGAACCCGACACTGGCCAAGCACATTGCGGATGCAAGTTGGGGGGAATTTACCCGCCAACTGGCGTACAAAGCCCACTGGGCAGGCAGGACGTATGTCGAGATCGACCGTTTCTTTCCTTCCAGCAAACGCTGTAACGGCTGCGGGTTCGTGAAAGCAAACATGCCGCTGGACGTGCGGTCTTGGGAATGCCTGGAATGTGGCGCAACCCACGACCGTGACGTGAATGCAGCACGTAACATTTTAGCCGCCGGACTGGCGGTGCTAGCCTTTGGAGAGAATGTTAGTGGTGATGGCATTTCGGTGTCGTTGTCCTGTTCTCGATGAATTAGGAATCCCCTTCCTTTAGGGAGGGGAGGAAGTCAAGGTGATCCTCCGTGTTAGAGGCAGAAGGTATAACATAGCCCCCATGAGCTTGACTATAGAAAGGATGCACGATGCCTGAATTGCCAGAAGTGGAAACCACCCGCCGGGGAATCGAGCCGTGGTTGAAGGGGCACACTGTTGCCAAGGTCAATATTCGCCAGCCTAAATTGCGCTGGCCTGTGCCGGACACGATTACCGCGCTGGAAGGGCAGGTGGTGCATGAGTTGACCCGGCGCGGCAAATACATTCTGCTGCATACCGATGCCGGTGTCGGGCTGATCCATTTGGGAATGTCTGGCAGTTTGCGGATTGTGGAGGTAGATTTAGAGCCGCGTAAACATGACCATTTCGATTTGGTGCTGGCAAGCGGTAAGGCGGTGCGTTACCACGACCCGCGACGGTTTGGGGCGTTCCTGTGGGTGCAAGGTGATCCGTTGCAGCATCCCTTGCTATGTGATTTGGGGCCGGAACCGCTGAGTGATGGTTTTGATGGTGATTACCTGTTTGCGCAATCCCGCAACCGCACGGTCAGTGTGAAGGTATTCATTATGAATGCGCATATTGTCGTTGGCGTAGGTAATATCTACGCCAACGAAGCGCTGTTTCTAGCCGGGATAGACCCACGCTGTGCGGCGGGGAGCGTATCCCGCGAACGTTACCTTCAACTGGTGCAAGCTATCCGCCAGATTTTGGCCTATGCCATTGAATGCGGGGGAACAACCTTGCGCGATTTTGTACGGGAAGATGGGACGCCGGGGTATTTCCAGCTTGAGCTGAAGGTTTACGATCGAACTGGGCAGGCGTGCGCGGTCTGCCAAAATCCGATTGTCCAGATCACTCAAGGGCAGCGTTCCACTTGGTTCTGCCCCCTCTGCCAGCATTAATTCATCCCGGTCACTGAGCATAGTCGAAGTGCTGCTCTCTTGGTTGCTGAGTGCAGCCGAAGCATCGCCTTGCGGCTTGCCGCTGAGTCAGTTGCGTCGCGTCCCCCGAATGCTCATATCGGCTTCTTCGAGAATGCCATTTGCCATCAGTTCGCGCACCAATTGACGGCGGATGCCTTTATTTACCCCAATATCCAGACCGATGCGGTAGAAAAGGAAGGATGGAATCCCGATAATGGCTAGCCCAGCCATAAAGTACATAACGATTTCTGTATCCAACATAAAAGCCCCCTACTGATGTGCTGTTTATTTTTTGAGATTGTTTTTTAAGCGAAATAATGTGGATTACTTCAAGATAAGAATATTATATGACTAAGCTGAACAGGAAATTTACCGTAGCGCCGATGTTGGATTGGACTGACCGTCATTGCCGTTATTTTCACAGGTTGCTGACAAAAGAAGCAGTTTTGTACACCGAAATGGTGACAACAGGCGCATTATTGCACGGCGACCCTGAACGCCATCTGCGTTTCAATCAGGAAGAACACCCCGTCGCTTTACAGTTGGGCGGTAGTGAGCCGCCGGAAATGGCGGAATGCGCCCGTTTGGCGGAACGTTACGGTTACGACGAAGTGAACATCAATGTCGGTTGTCCCAGCGAACGGGTGCAAAAAGGCGCGTTTGGTGCGTGCCTGATGGCAGAGCCGCAACTCATCGCTGACTGTGTTGCCGCGATGCAGGCCGCCGTGAACATTCCTGTCACCGTAAAAAACCGTATCGGCATTGATGATCAGGATGACTACGCTGGTTTGCTCGCATTCATCAGCACGGTATCGCAGGCGGGTTGTGAGACCTTCATCATCCATGCCCGCAAAGCGTGGTTGAAAGGGCTTAGCCCGAAAGAGAACCGCGACCTTCCGCCGTTGCGCTATGACCTGGTTTATCAGATCAAGCAGGAATTCCCGCAGCTTGAAATCATTATCAACGGCGGCATTACCACGCTGGAACAATGCCAGCAGCATTTGCAACACGTCGACGGGGTGATGGTGGGGCGCGAGGCTTACCATAACCCGTGGTTACTGGCGCAGGTTGACCCGCTGATTTATGGGGTGGATGCGCCGTTTCTGGAACGTAAAGCGGCATTTGAGGCATTTCTGGATTATGTGCAAGCGCAGCAGACGGCGGGGGTGGCGCTGAACCATATGAGCCGCCATATCCTCGGTTTGTTTCAGGGAATGCCCGGCGCCCGCGCCTTCCGACGGCTGATTAGCGAGAATGCGCATAAGAAAAATGCTGGAATTGCATTATTACGTGAATCACTTGAAAAAATAGCTTGACCTCGCCAATGGAATTTAGCAGAATACGCGCCTTCAACAGTTCCCCGATAGCTCAGTCGGTAGAGCAAATGACTGTTAATCATTGGGTCGGCGGTTCGAGTCCGTCTCGGGGAGCCAATACATTTAAGGGGTTGCATCCATTCAGGTGCAGCCCTTTTTTGTTTTCGCTACTTTTTGCCGTTGTGGAGTCCATCAGGGAGTCCAACTTTCTCTAACCCCTGTACTTCTTGATGTTCTCCGCCTGCGAAAAAATTTCCTTGTAAATTTCATCCCGGTCAACGGATGGATAGCCGTATTCCGCTAGCAGCATAATCAGATCGACTTTTAGTTCGGCCTTGATGTCTTTCTTGCTCCCTTGCGATATTAACCTTGGTCATCATTCAAAAACGCCCAGTCAATACTCAGTTCTGGGAATAAGCCAACGGTCGCCGGTTCATCCAGCCCAAACAGTTGGAATTGCCCGTATTTGCCGTCTTCGCCCAAGGTATACACCATCAGCCAGCGGTCAGTTGGGTGAACAATCCAGTATGCTTTGACCCCATGCCGTTCGTAAAGCTTGCGCTTTTTTTCCATGTCCATAATGGCGGAGGAGGGCGAAACGACTTCAATGATCCAGTCCGGCGCACCGCGACAGCCTTTATCATCCAGTTTGCTACGGTCACAGATGACCGCAATATCAGGTTGGACGGTGGTATCCACTTTGTCGTCGGCTTCCTGTTGGCGTGGCAGACGGACATCAAACGGGGCAACATAAGGGCGACAAGGTTTACCGCGTAAATGTTGCAAAATTTGCGAACCTAATTCCAATACCACATCCTGATGTTGCCGTGACGGTGCAGCCATTGCATACGCCACGCCGTCAATTAGCTCCCAATGTTCACCTTCTGGCCATTTTGCGTAATCGGCGTAGGTGTAGCGTTCCTGTAACTGTTCTGCTGCACTCATTTTTCCGGTTCCCCGTGTGGTTGTGTTAGCCTCAAACATAGCACAAAAGCAGGCGATTATTCCCCATAGCCCAACACCGCCAGATTCTTGCGGATCACTGTATCCAGCCGTTCCGCTTCCTGCATCTGCTTATCAGTAATCGCGTAAAACCTCGTCCTTCAGGGCGAGGATATAAGCGTCTTCGGCTTTCTCTGATGAAGTATCGTTCATCCAGTAGTTTTTTGACATAATACCGCTACACTCTACCCCATGAATCCAGCCACAACCACCTTGAAAACGCTCCAAGTCCGCATCCGTGACAAACACGCGCCGGTGTTGCGTCAGTGGGCGTTTGAGTGCAATCAGGTGTGGAATTTCGCCAATGCTTACACGGCAGAATACAGCAACATTCCCATTCCCGGGGTAGGTTGGGTGCGCAGTAACATCACCGCCTTCGACTTAGCCAAACAGCAGGCAGCGTACAAAAAAGAGCGCGGCTTCACCCTGCATTCGCAAACCGTGCAAGAAGTCACTGAAGCCCACGCGAAAGCCCGAAAACAGTTCAAAAAAGACAAATTGCGCTGGCGGATTTCCGGTGGCTCCCAACGTTCGCTGGGCTGGATTCCCTTCAAGTCGGGTGCGGCGGTTTGGAAGGAAGGACAAGTTCGCTATAACAAGCATTTTTTCAAGGTGTGGGACAGTCACGGTTTGTCACAATACGCCTTCCGTTCCGGTTCTTTTTCCGAAGATGCGCGGGGTCGTTGGTATTTCAATGTGGTGGTGCAAGTTGAGGTCGCCACCCATGAAAGCCAAACCGCGATTGGTATTGACCTTGGCTTAAAAACCACGGCCACCTGTAGCGATGGCACGGTGCTGGAACGCCAGCAGCGTTACCGCAACCTTGAGGTGAAACTCGGCAAAGCCCAACGCGCCCATCAAAAACGGCGCGTCAAGGCTATTCATGCCAAGATCAAACATCAACGCAAGAACGACACCCACAAATTCACCACCGCACTGGTGCAACAGCACGGTGTCATATTCGTTGGCAACGTCAGCAGTGCTGGCCTCGCAAAAACCACGATGGCTAAAAGCGTCTTGGATGCAGGCTGGTTCATCCAGCGCAGCACCTAGCACCAAGGCTGTTAGCGTACTACCGTTGATTTCTGCGGCTTTTGCCAGCATGTTTTTAGTGCTGGCAGGCAAGCGGATGTCAAACCGTTCTAACGTCCTGGCTAGGGTCAGCAATTCTCATTTTGCCCCTCACCCAATAAAATGGCGTAAACTAAACCTATCCCATTGAGATCTGTTCCGGGAGGTGAAGTCGATGAGCTACCCAACCGTTACTGCTGCTGCGCTAACCGCACCGCTCACTTTTGCGGGTATCGTGGAGCAATTGCGCGATACATTCCGCGCCTTCCCCGACTGCCGCAAACCCGGCAATAATACCCGCTATACCTTGGAGGATACGGGTTTGAGTGCTTTTTCGGTGTTTTTCATGCAGTGTGCGTCCTTTCTGGAATACCAGCGGCGCATGGTGGAGAACCAAGAGCGGAGTAATGCACAGACGTTGTTCGGTGTTCATGCCATTCCCTGCGACAATCAAATTCGCCATTTGCTGGATAGCGTGCCGCCGTCAGCCGTTGCGCCTGCTTACCGTTATCTTTTCAATGGGTTGCAACAGAATGGTTATTTGGATAAGTGGCGGGTGCATGACTACGGTTATTTGTTGGCACTGGATGGGACACAGCATTTTTCGTCATCCCACATCCATTGTGAGCAGTGTTTGACGAAGACGCATCACAACGGGACAGTCACCTACTCACACCAAGTGCTGACCCCGATTTTAACAGCACCCGATAAACCGCAGGTGATCCCGTTACCGCCAGAGTTCATCAGCCGCCAAGATGGGCAAACCAAGCAAGATTGTGAAATCAACGCCGCTAAACGCTGGCTGGCTCAGTGGGGCGCGGATTACATCCCGCTGGGCATCACGTTTCTGGGGGATGATTTGTATTGTCACCAGCCCTTTTGCCAAGCAGTCCTGGACGCTGGCGCACAGTTCATTTTCAACTGCAAACCCACGTCCCACACGACCTTATATGAAGAGTTGGAAGGGCTAGAGAAAATCGGCGCGATACGCACCCATCTTGTACAGCGGCGGATGGGAAAGCATTCTGTCACGGATACCTACCGTTTTGCGACGCAGATGCCCTTACGTGATGGGGACGATGCCCTGCGTGTCAACTGGTTCAGTCTCACGAGTGTGCGTGATGATGGTAAGTGCTTATACCATAAAGATTTCGCCACCTCTCACCCTATCACCACCGGCAAGGTCGTCGATCTTGTGAAGGCTGGGAGGTGTCGCTGGAAGATTGAGAACGAAAACAACAACACCCTGAAAACCAAAGGCTACCACTTTGAACACAACTTCGGGCATGGGCAGCAACACCTCGCCAACTTGTTGGCCGCATTAGTGTTATTGGCTTATCTCGTCCATACCGTGATTGACTTGATGGATGAGCGTTTCCGAACTTTACTTCAGAAAATGGGGTCACGCGAACGCTTGTTCGATGACATCAATACGCTCACGACCTTTTTGTGCTTCAAAAGTTGGACGGCTCTGCTGGATTTTATGCTCGTCGGCTTAGAGCGGCGGCATCAAGCGGATGAGATTGAGCAGTGGGTGGTAAAATGAGAATTGCTGGGCTAGGGTAGGGCAACATTGCGCAACATGAGACGGCGTGTATAATGCCAACCCCAGTAATCCCGTGCTTTCCGAGGTTTTCACTTGCTTCATGCCTATCAGTGTAAGTCATTGAAATTTAAAACCCTATTGATTGTTAATCATTTAATTTGAACGACGCAACACCACACCACAACTTGCCACCTTTTACTGTCACGATGTTGCCGGACGCTGATGTCATCGCAGCAGGTCAGGGGCAGAACGTGCTGGCAGCTATCGGTTTCGCTGAGAAAGCGGCGATTCTGGATGCGCAACGCCCCATCTTTAGCGTCGGTTTGCCCTTGCTGGCAGGTACTTCCCGCACGGAACGCTGGCTTAGCTCTACACCTGTCCGCTACGGCAAGCACGCCAGTATTACTTACAGCGAAAACGGCACAGTGCTGTTTGGGCATTTGTTGCTGGAAGAAGCGGATTTCCCCGATTTCCGCATTGCCAGCCAGACGGCTTACCAGCATGTGTTTGAATTGTTGCAGCACGCGGGCTACCCGTGTTTGTTGCGCATGTGGAATTATTTCCCCGCCATCGTCTCGCAACAGGGCGAATTCAACCGCTACCAGACGTTTTGCTTGGGTCGGCAGGATGCGCTGGATGTGTGGGGCAATTTCGATTACGCCCCGCCCGCTGCGACGGCGATTGGTACACAACAGTCAGGCTTGCAACTGTATTTCATCGCTGCAAAAAGTGCGGGGATGCAGTTGGAAAATCCGCGCCAGACCAGCGCATTCCTGTATCCGCGTCAGTATGGCCCCGTCAGCCCGGCTTTTTCGCGAGCGACGGTGAAAGATTGGGGGCAGGGTAAGCACCTGTATATTTCCGGCACGACCAGTATCGTCGGGCATGAAACCTTGCACATCGGCAACCCGGTGGCGCAACTGGAAGAAACCTTACGCAATCTGGAAGCGCTGCTGGGGCATGGCGATACCACCTTGGGTTTGCCGGTCGGTGCGGTGCGCGAGTTGACACAATTGAAGGTTTACCTGCATGATCCGGCGATTTTGCCGCCGGTTCAGGCGGTACTGACGGATTATTTGGCTTCGACTACGCTCAGCCAACGTCCGGTGGAAGTGCTCTACTTGCAAGGCGATGTGTGCCGCGCTGATTTGATGGTGGAAGTAGAAGGCATTTTCGCCTGACCCCGGCCTTAATCCTGCTCTTCGGGTAAATCAGGCAAGACGTGGCGGGTGGCTTGCAGTAACGCGTGCATGTACATCAGCCCGCCATGCGGTTGGTTGATTTCAGCGAACTCATAGATGTATTCAAACAGCTCGTCGGCTTGCGTGGCAGGCACGGCGACGGTCAGCACTTCTTTTTCCGAGGTTTCGCCGATGCCGCGATAGCGTAGCGGGGTCAGGCGTCCGTTGCCGCGTGCGTAATGCACATCGACTGCCGTTAGGCCGCGTTCTTTGGTCAGGGCTTGCATCAGGTGCATTGCCCGGCCTTTGGGCAGGATGCAGGTAATGACTTTGTGGGGTTCCAGTGGCGGTATGATGGATGGCATGGGGAAGCGGCTCCTAGTCCTGCGTTTTGCGTTGGGTCAAGCGCTCGACGATTTCCGGGGGAATGAAAGTGGCAGCCTTTTCTAGTGGTGTGACCCACATGAAGCCCATGCCGGGGGTATCCATATTGCCTGCCAAATACATTTTTTCAAATACCCGGTCAAGCTGGTCGGTGGAAACCACGATATTGATGGTTTCCTTTTCGGCTTCAATCGCTAGACCCATGATACCCAAGCGTTCGCGTACCCCGCGCCCACGGGCGTAATGGATGCTGGCACCTTGCGCCCCGGCTTCCTGCGCGGCTTTGACGATTTCGTCCGCCGTGCCGCGCTGGACGATGGCGGTGATCAGGGCGACATCGGTGAGGACGACGATTTCACGTTTGCTCATGCAGGGTTTACCTTGGCTGCGGTGGGGGGTTTGCTATAGTAGCGTTGCTTGCGGCTGACTTTCCAGCGTATCCACAAACCGGTGGTCATCACCGAGAGGATAGGGCAGATCGACGCCATCGCGAGGATGCCGAAACCTTCAATTGCTTCCACCGCTTTACCGAAGCCCAAACCCATTGCCAAAACCAGCGGAACCGTGACGGGGCCGGTGGTGACGCCTGCGCTGTCCCACGCGATATTCACAAATTCTTCGCTGGAAAAATACGTCAGGATAATCGCCAGCCAGTAGCCGGGAACCAGCAGCCACACGATGCTGAAGCCGAACACGATTTTGGTGACACCGAGGGCAATGCCAAACGCTACCCCAAAGGAGACCGCATACATCAGCACGGCTTTGCGGAAAGCCCCGTTGGTAAGGGTTTCTACCGTTTGCCCCAGTGCATTGAGGGCAGGTTCTGCCAGCGTTGCACCAAAGCCCAGCAGCCACGCGAACGCCAGCGCCAGTGACAGCCCCAGAGCCGCTGCGTAGAGCGGGCTGTGTGTCACCGCCTCTATGCCCATGAAGGCCGCCGGAATCAGCCCGCCGGACTGCCCGCCGAGTTTCGCCAACCCATAGCTCAAACCCAGATTGAACATGACCATGCCAATGACGGCGAGGGTAATACCGTAGGTGATTTTCGCCCGTTCCTGAAGGGGTTCTTTCAGCACGACCCACATGACCAGTAGCAGAAACAGCACCAGTGGCACAATGGCACGCACCCCACTGATGATTTCCAGCCAAGGTGTTTGCGCGTACCAGGCGGGGTCAGGGGCGATGCGCTGGGCATGGTGGGCGGCAGCGATAATGTCAGCAGGCGTGGTGGTGAAATCGAGGTAGAGCGCCAGCAGTTGCACACTGAGGATCGGAAACAGCGACGCAAGGGTGACAATGCCGAAACCCGATAGCGACGATTGCCCTTTACCGGCGGCGGCGGCAATGCCAATGCCCAGCGCCAGCACCAGCGGTACGGTGACAGGGCCGGTGGTAACAGCGCCGCTATCCCACGCCAGCCCGAGGGTTTTGCTGAGTTCGGGGTCAAGCTGCATGTACAGGGTCAGACTGAGGATGGGAAGCAGGGACAGGTAGATCAGCGGTTTCAGGCTCCAGCCGTTGAGCAAGCGCAAGGTTCCCAGCACGGCGGCAGCGCCGACACCGATGCCAATACCCAGCACCAGCATGTCCGCCCAGTCATTCAGCAGGGCGTAAAGGTAGGGGGCGGATTCGACCTGTACGGTTTGCCCGGCGGCTTCCAATGCGCCGATGGCCGGTTCGGCAAAGGTGACACCTATACCCAGCATGAAGGCAATGATTAGCACCACCGGCAGGGTGGCTTTGGCGGGCAGGGTATTGCCGATGGTTTCGCCGAAAGGCATCAGGCCGACTTTCAGCCCTTCCATGAAAAACATCAGGCCGATAATGACCGCAACCAACCCGCCGGTGATAATGCCCGCGTCGGCAACGGCTTGCTGGAGGATGAAGACCTGAAACAGCATCAGGTACGCGGCAAGTGGCACAACCGCTTTCACCTGTTCCAGCAAGCGGGCGCTGATATAGGGCTGGATCAAGCGGTAAGCATCCACCCAACGCAAGCGAATTTTGGGGGCGTGATAGGGGATTTCAGCGCCGTCGGCATCATGCCACACCTTGGGGGTGAGGTTATTGTAGGAAATGCGTTCTTGCTGGAGCGTAATTTCGCGCACAAATGCGCCAAAGCGGATTTCGGTCGGCATATGGTTCCCTGCTGCTTAGCCGTCTGCCCTGACAATACCATAAAAAATAGGTTATTGAGCAATAGTGAAAATTAATCTGTTGGAGTGTCTAATTGCGCAACACCACTGCGAGGCTTGCGCCAAGGGACATTGCGCCCATCAGGCAGAGGGCGAGGAGGGAAAGCCAGGTGGTGAAGGTCATGGTTTACAGCGTATTTGGCTTAAGCCGCTACACTGCTCAAGGTGAAATCAGTATGAATTTTCTGGTAGGGGATACTGATGCCCTTATCATCCTGCTCCACTATACCCAGTGCTTTCAAGGAATTAACGTCATCGTAAATGCGGTGAACATCCCGCTGGGTTTGTCGCGCCAATTCCCGCAGGCTGACTTTCCCCAACCCTTGCAGCTTGCTGATCAGTTCCCAGCGTTTAGGCGTGATGGCGCGGAACAGCGCGGCAGGTGATTCAAATGTCAGGAATTCGCCTGCATATTCGCCACTCTCCCAAGTATTGATAAAACGCTGCTGCATATCCTGTATGGCAGCAGCTTCATCCAGAATGCGGATAGTCAGTGTTTTCATGCTTGTCTCCTGATACGTTGTACGTCCGCGAAAAAATCAGCCATCAGTTGTTCCACCGTTGTGAAAACGTAGGCTTCTTCATGCTCGCCATAATGCCGATGGTCGCCTTTGGGACGTTCGTTGTCGTAGCCTATTACGCGTTTATGTTCCGCATTACCGTAAAAGAGCCGATATTTGTAATGATGCTGACTGCCCAATACGGGTTGGGGGACTTACCATACCACCACTTCGATAATCATCAGTCGTGCGCGAGATACCCCTGCCTTTAGGCATGGGGAGGGATAGCGCGTCGGCGACAGCCGACCCTCTTCTCGCTCCTCCGTTTGGTTTGCTATCTTCGGTTGTTGACTCTTCACGAAATATACGATATTTTGTGAATAATGAAAACTAAACGCGCCTACCAATTCCGATTCTACCCAGACCCACAACAAGAAACGTTGCTGGCTCAGACGTTCGGTTGTGTGCGCTACGTTTACAACAGCATCTTGCGTTACCGCACGGATGCCTACTATCAGGCTCAGGAAAAAGTTGGGTACACGAAAGCGAGTTCCCAACTGACTGCCATCAAAAAACTGCCTGAAGCTACTTTCCTGAACGACGTTTCCAGTGTTCCGCTGCAACAATGCTTGAGGAATCAGCAAACGGCGTTCAAAAACTTCTTTGAAGGTCGGGCAAAATACCCTGTCTTCAAATCTAAAAAGCACCGCCAATCGGCTGAATTCACGTACCGCGCGTTCAGCTACCGTGACGGTGAATTGAAACTGGCGAAGTGCGATAAACCGCTGAATATCAAGTGGAGTCAGGCACTTCCGGCTGACCCCACCACGGTTACTGTTTCCAAAGATCAGGCCGGACGCTATTTTGTGTCTTGCTTGTGTGAATTTGAACCCACGCTGTTGCCCGTCACCGATAAAAAGGCAGGCATTGACGTGGGCATCAAGGATTTGTTCGTTACCTCTGACGGTTTTAAATCCGGTAATCCCCGCCACACCGCACAACACGCGGCTAAACTCGCGAAGTACCAACGCCGTCTTGCCAAGAAGACACTCGGCAGCAAGAACCGGTTGAAAGCTAAACGCAAGGTCGCCCGTGTTCACGCGAAAATTTCCGATGACCGTTCGGACAACTTGCACAAGTTGTCCCGCAAACTGATTAACGAGAACCAAGTGGTTTGTGCTGAAAACCTCGCCGTGAAGAACATGATTAAGAACCCAACGTTAGCCAAGCACATTGCGGATGCAAGTTGGGGTGAGTTCACTCGCCAGCTTGCGTACAAAGCTGGCTGGTACGGGAGGACATACGTTGAGATAGGGAGATTCTTCCCGTCCACTAAACGCTGTTCCTGCTGTGGGTTCGTGAAAGAAAACATGCCGCTGGACGTGCGATCGTGGGAGTGCCCCGAATGCGGCACAACCCACGACCGTGACGTGAATGCAGCACGTAACATTTTAGCCGCCGGGCTGGCGGTGTTAGCCTTTGGAGAGAATGTTAGTGGCGATGGCATTTCGGTGTCGTCGTCCTGTTCTCGGTGAATTAGGAATCCCCCGGCTTTAGCCGTGGGGAGTAGTCAAACCGTCATTGTAATCAAATCGGTCTTTGTACAGTTGTGTTGCGCTCATGTTGTCATGTATAGCAACAAATAATGGGGTGGTCAATTTGGTGGAAGAAAATCCCCCCGATAAACGCTATGATCAAGCCTGCATCAACGTGAACAGGGCTTGCTCACATGTCGGAACTTCCAAAGACCAAGGTTTTCATCAGTTACAGCCACGATTCGTCGGAACACAGCGCGGACGTATTGGCGTTTTCCGATCGTTTGAATAAAAACGGTGTTGATTGCGATATTGACCAATATCTGAATGGTTCACCGGAAGAAGGTTGGCCGCTGTGGATGGAACAGATGCTAAACGAAGCGTCTTATGTGCTTGTCATCTGCACCGAAACCTATTGGAACCGGGTACAACGCAAGGAAAAACCGGGGGTTGGCAAGGGTGTGAAGTGGGAATCATTGCTGACTTATCAAGACATCTACGATAACGACAGTTTGAACAAGAAATTCATTCCGATAGTTTTCACCAGTACCAACCTCGAATTTATTCCTAAACCCTTGCGGGCAGGTTCACATTACGACCTGGGTCGTGCGGAGACTTACGAAAAACTGTTGCGCCTCCTGAGCGGGCAACCCTTGGCAATCAAACCAATGTCGGGGCAGACACAGCATCTGCCGCCTGTCAATGCAAGTTCTGCGGCTCCACACATCCACTCCGACCGCCTCCCCACCGTCAAAGGCGGTTTCTTCGGACGTGAAGCTGAGTTGCAAATGCTGAATGACGCTTGGTATGGCGAAGAGAACCCTCACCCCAACCCCTCTCCCAGAGGTAGAGGGGCTAAAGAAACACGCATCATCCAGTTCATCGCTCCTGGCGGTACGGGTAAAACCAAACTGTTGCGCCACTGGCTCGACCACACTGACGGTATTGACGCGCTGATCGCGTGGTCGTTCTATTCGCAAGGTGCAAGCGAAGACAAACAAACCTCCGCCACTCCGTTTTTCAGCCATGCCTTTGAAAAACTCGGCTCAACCCGCGAGCGGTTCGTAACGGAGGAAGACAAGGGCGAACACCTCGCCGACCTGCTGCGCCGCCAGCGTTGTGTGTTGGTGCTGGATGGTTTGGAGCCGCTGCAACATGCCGGGAACGGGATGCGCGGCGAACTCAAAGACCGCGCCATCCGCCAACTGCTGAAAAATCTGGCGGGGCACAGTAACGGCCTGTGCATTATCACCACGCGGATTGCGGTGTATGAGCTGGCTGACCGTGCCGCCGTGGTTTCCCATGATCTGCAAAATCTCGCCCCTGTGGATGGGGTAAAACTGCTGCAATCGCTCGGTGTGCAGGGCAAGCCAACCGAACTGAGCAAAACCGTGCGCGAATATGGCTGTCATGCCCTCGCCCTCACCCTGCTGGGTAATGTGTTGCGGCTGCGCTATCAGGGCGATGTGCAAAAGCGCGACACTCTCAAAGCATTGGTCAAATCCACGGGCAGTAAGGAAAGCCGCCACGCCTTCAAGGTCATGCAAGCCTACGAAGACTGGTTTGCTGATCAACCGGAACTGGCTTTGCTGCATTTACTGGGCTTGTTCGACCACTCCATTGAACAGGCCGTGCTGCAAGTCCTGTGGGATGCACAGATTCCGCACCTGACCGCAGGCATTGATGAAGACGACTGGCTGGAAGCCATTGCCGGGTTGCGCGAAGAACATCACCTGTTGTCACAGCATGACGGCGGCGGCGACCTCGATTGCCATCCACTGATCCGCGAATACTTCGGCAAACAACTGCAAACCCAGCACCCCGACGTATGGCAACAGGCACATGCACGGCTGTACGACTACTACAAAGCCCTGCCGGAGAAGGAACTGCCCGATACGCTGGAAGAAATGCAGCCGCTGTTCAGTGCGGTGGCGCATGGGTGTGCGGCGGGGTTGCATCAGCAGGCATTTGATGAGGTTTACTGGCCTCGTATCCAGCGCGAGGATGAGTTTTATAATGTCAAAAAACTCGGGGCATTCAGCGATGACCTTGCTACCGTGGCGCATTTCTTCACCACACCGTGGCAGACACCCGCTGCGGGCTTGGCTGATGCTGACAAAGCTTTAATGCTAAATTTTGTGGGAGCGGTGTTACGTGCACTAGGGCGGCTGCGTGAGGGGATGGAGTCGATGCAGGCAAACGTGGAAATGTCGGTTCAGCAGGAGAACTGGAAAGAAGCAGCCAAAGGAGCCAGTAACCTCAGCGAACTGCAACTCACCCTCGGCGATCTCACTGAGGCACTCAGCAGTGCTGCGCAGAGTGTGGCGTATGCTGATAAATCCGGGGAACTATTCCATCGTATGTCAAAATGCACCACCCACGCAGATGTCCTGCATCAGGTCGGGCAGGTAGCGCAAGCTCGTGAACTATTTCAGGTGGCCGAAGCCTTGCAGCAGGAACGCCAGTCTGGCTATCCACGTTTGTATTCGCTGGGAGGTTTCCGCTACTGCGATCTGCTGCTGGTGCAGGGGGAAACGGCTGCGGTATTGGAGCGGTCGGAGTCTGCTCTTGAAGTTGCGAAGCGAAATGGCTGGTTGCTGGGTATTGCACTGGATCAACTCTCACTCGGACGGGCGCATTTGCAGCAAGCCGTCGAAGAAACCCCTCCCAGCCTCCCCTTATCAGGGGAGGAGCAAGAGCACGCTGCCCGCTCCCTGAGCGAAGCCAAAGGGTGGCTGGAGCAGGCGGTGGCGGGTTTGAGGGCAGCGGGAGCGCAACATCATTTACCACGCGGTCTGCTCGCCCGCGCTGCCTTTTTCCGCTACGCGCACGACGTTGCCCGCGCCCGGCAGGACTTGCAGGAAGTCTTCGAGATCGCCGAACCCAGCGGGATGCGGCTGTTTTTGACGGATTATCATTTGGAGATGGCGCGGTTGATGCTGGCGGAGCAGGAAGAGGGCGTATGCAATACGCCCCTACAGGGGACGGACGTAGGGGAGTATTGTATACGCCCTCTTGCTCTTCACGAACACATCGCCACAGCCGAACGTCTGATTACCGCCACCGGCTACCACCGCCGCGACCCTGAACTCGCCGAACTCCAACAACACCTTGCTACCGGAGCCACCCCATGACCACCGACAACACCCACCCACGCGGAACCCTGATCCTGCGCACCCTCGCGATGCCCAAGGACACCAACCCCAACGGCGACATCTTCGGCGGCTGGATCATGGCGCAAATGGACATCGCAGGCGGCATCCTTTCCAAAGAAGTCGCTAAAGGCCGGGTGGTAACGGTGGCGGTCAATAGCATGAAATTCATCCGCCCCGTCAACGTGGGCGACGTAGTGTGCTGCTACGGTGACGTGCTGAAAATCGGCACAACCTCCATCACCCTGCACCTGCAAGTGTGGGTCAAACCGCTGTGGCACGGCAGCGATACCGAACTGCGCTGGCAAGTGACCGAAGCCGATTTCACCTACGTCGCCATCGACGAAAATGGCCACAAACGTCCGCTAGCGTAGGCATCACGCCCCATTCACCCACCCCGGCAAGCGCCCCATCGCCCCTTTCATCGCGGCATGAATCGCTTCGTAACCCGGCGAAAACTGCGTTACCAGTGCCCAGAACCGCTTGGAATGGTTCATCTCCACCGTATGGCACAGCTCGTGGATCAGCGTATAGCGCACCCATTCTGGCGGCAGCAGCATCAGCTTGTAATTCAGGTTGATATTGCCGCTGGAGGAACAGCTTCCCCAGCGGGTTTGCTGCCCCTTGACGCTGCAACGGGTGTAACGCAGCCCGGTTTCTTCCGCGAGTTGCTGTAACTGCTTGCCCAGATGGAGCTGCGCATAGCCGCGTAACCAATGGCGCAACGCAAATTGGCAATGTTCCGGGTCACTGATCGCCCCGGAAAGGGTCAGGGTGTGGTGTGCCACGTAATCCAGCCCAATATTCTTGCGGGCAGTCGGCGTATAAATAACCCGCAGACTTTCCCCGCTTGCCAGCAATTCTAGCCGTTCGGGCAAGGGGGAATCGGTAGTCGCGGGGGGCGTTTCGCGCTCGATTTTGCTCAGGGTAGTCGCCACCCACGCCAGTTGGCTGTTGACCCAATCGTGTACTTGGCGCGACCCGATGCCTGCTGGTTGCGTCACCACCAGACCCTTGTTGGGGTGCAATTGCATCCGTAAATACTTCGCCCGCGCCGATTGCCGTACCGTGTAATTCAGGGTGCGTCCGTCCGGCAAGGTCAGTGCTTTCATCATGCGAATCCCATAATCCTGCAAATCAAGGTTCAGAATATTGGATTCTACAAGGCAAGCCGCCTAAAATCCCCCTTTTGCCCAAACCTGAAAAGAGCCTGATGAATATTCGCCAACTGCTTGATGACCGCATGACCGCCGCGCTGCACACCCTCGGCGCACCGGCTACCGTAACTGCCATTGTGAAACCTTCCGCCCGCCCCGAATTCGGCGATTATCAGGCCAACGGCGTGATGGCGGCCGCCAAGCAGTTGAAAGCCAACCCGCGTGAACTTGCCACCCGCTTGCTGGAAACGCTGGATTTGTCTGACCTCGCCGACAAGCTCGAAGTCGCGGGGCCGGGCTTTATCAATATCCACCTGAAAAACGAGTGGTTGAGTGGGGCGTTGGGGGGAGGGCGTATGCAATACGCCCCTACAGACCAAACCATCGTCGTGGATTATTCCGCACCCAACCTTGCCAAAGAAATGCACGTCGGCCACCTACGTTCCACCATCATCGGCGACGCTGTGGTACGGGTACTGGAATTCCAAGGCCACAAAGTCATTCGCCAAAACCACGTCGGTGATTGGGGCACGCAATTCGGGATGCTGATTGCGCACATGGTCAGCCTGCAAACGCAGGGCGGCGAGCTTTCCATGCAATTATCCGACCTCGAAACCTTTTACCGCGAAGCCAAGCAGCGCTTCGACGCTGAGCCTGATTTCGCCAATGCTGCGCGTGATTACGTGGTGAAACTGCAATCGGGTGATGCGGAATGCCTGCAACTGTGGCAGCAATTCATCGACATTTCCCTACACCATTGTGAGGCCATTTACGCGCGTCTGGGTGTGAGCCTGACCCGTGCGGATGTGATGCCGGAAAGTGCCTACAATGCCGACCTTGCCAACGTGGTCAGCGACTTGCAGGCCAAGGGCTTGTTGGTGGAAGATCAGGGCGCACAGTGCGCGTTCCTCGACGAATTCAAGAACAAGGATGGCAGCATTACCCCGATCATCGTGCAGAAAACCGGCGGCGGCTACCTGTACGCCACCAGCGACCTTGCGGCAGTGCGTTACCGTAGCGGCACGTTGAAGGCCGATCGTGCGCTGTATTTCACCGATGCCCGTCAAGCGCTGCATTTCCAGCAAGTGTTCCTGTTGGCACGTAAAGCCGGGTTCGCGAGTGACACCATTTCCCTCGAACACATGCCATTCGGCAATATGCTCGGCGAAGACGGCAAGCCTTTCAAAACCCGCACTGGCGGTACGGTCAAGTTGGTAGATTTGCTGGCAGAAGCTGAAGAACGCGCCTTCACCCTCGTCACCGATAAAAACCCGGAACTCGACGAAATCGAACGCCATGACATTGCCCGCACTGTCGGTATCGGCGCAGTTAAATACGCCGACCTCTCCAAAAACCGCAACTCGGATTACATCTTCAACTGGGAATCCATGCTCAGTTTCGAGGGCAATACCGCGCCGTATTTGCAGTACGCCTACGCTCGCATCAAAAGCATTTTCAGAAAGGCAGAAGAAACCCCTCCCGGCCTCCCCTTATCAGGGGAGGAGGCGAAGATTTCGCTGCATGAAGTGGCTGAACGTACCTTGGCGATGAAGCTGCTGCAATTCACCGAAGCGACGGATAGCGTGGCGAAAGAAGGCTTGCCGAACCACCTGTGTACTTATTTGTACGAGCTGGCGGGCAATTTCATGAGCTTCTACGAAGCCTGCCCGATCCTCAAGGATGGCGTGGTGGAAGAGGTGCGTAATAGCCGTTTGCAACTGGCAAACCTGACCGCGCAAACCCTGCAAACCGGCTTGGGTTTGCTGGGGATTGGGGTGATGGAGCGGATGTAACTTACGTCAGTTCCACCTCTGGTTTTGGTTCCAGCGACAAATTTGCCATGAAATCAGCACTTGCGGCCGTGGATTTGGCTTCAGGTGCTGCTGCCGCTGCTGTCGGACGTGGTTTCGCCAGATTCCCCGACAGGTTGATCTTGAGCTTGAGGTTGCTGGGGGAATCGGCGTTGCGCAAGGTTTCTGCCAGTGAGATTTGCCCTGCCAGATACAGCTTGTAGAGGTGACTGTCGAAGGTTTGCATTCCCTGTTCTTCGGACTTTTCCATGATTTCTTTGATGGCGTGCACGTCGCCTTTCATGATCAGGTCGCGAATCATCGGTGTGCCGAGCAGGATTTCGATGGCGGCAACGCGCTTGCCGTCAATGGTGGGGATCAGGCGTTGCGAGACGAAGGCTTTGAGGTTGAGGGATAAATCCATCAGCAATTGGTGGCGGCGTTCTTCGGGGAAGAAGTTGATGATGCGGTCGAGCGCTTGGTTGGCGTTGTTAGCGTGCAGGGTGGACAGGCACAGGTGGCCTGTTTCGGCGAAGGCTAGGGCGTGTTCCATGGTTTCTTGGGCGCGGATTTCACCGATCAGGATCACATCGGGCGCTTGGCGCAGGGTATTTTTCAGCGCATCTTCGTAGCTGTCGGTGTCGACGCCGACTTCGCGCTGGTTGATGATACATTTTTTGTGCGGATGCACGTATTCCACCGGGTCTTCGATGGTGATGATATGCCCGTCAGCCGAAGCATTGCGGTGGTCGATCAGTGCGGCGAGTGAAGTCGATTTGCCCGAACCTGTGCCGCCGACGAACAGGATCAGCCCGCGTTTTTCCATGATCACGTCTTTGAGCACTTGCGGCAGGCCGAGTTTGTCGGCGTTGGGAATGTCGGTTTTGATATTGCGGATGACCATCGCGATTTTGTGGCGCTGCTTGAAAATATTGACGCGGAAACGGCCAACGCCTTCTTCGCTGATGGCGAGGTTCATTTCGGGTTTGTGTTCAAACTGCTGCTGCTGTTCTTTGTTCATTAGCTCGTAAGCCATGTCCTTGAGCATTTCCGGGGTCATGACGACTTTATCGAGGGCTTTGAGTTTGCCTTGGAATTTGGCTTTGGGTTCGAGATCGGCGGTGAGGTACAGGTCGGAACCGTCGTAATGGGCGAGGATACGCAGATAGTCTTTGAGTTTCATGAGTACTTTCCTTTATTGTTATGGATTTTTTCCGCCATTATAGCAGTAAAATCCTATGCGTTTAGATCAGTTCGTCAGTCAAGCCGCCGCCATTACGCGGGTGGATGCTCAACAAGCCATTCGTTGTGGTTGGGTGGATGTTGAGGGTAAAACCATCACCAAAACCTCTACGCACATTGACCCAACAGCGGCAGTGACGTTGGATGATGCGTTGATTACCTTGCCGGGTGATATTTATTTGATGTTACATAAACCGGCAGGTGTGGTGAGTGCCACGGAAGACCCTGAGCATCAGACCGTGTTGGATTTGATTGATCATCCGCACCGCAAGACGCTGCGGATAGTGGGGCGTTTGGATAAGGATACGACAGGTTTGTTGCTGTTGACCAATGATGGCGACTGGTTGCACCGCATTACTGCCCCGAAAAGCCATGTGCCGAAAACCTATCTGGCAACGCTGGCATGGGCGCTGACGGAAGAGGGCGCGGAACAGTTACGCGCCGGGGTGCAATTGCATGGCGAAAAGGGGCTGACCAAGCCTGCGGAGGTGGAAATCCTGCCCGACCAGCAGGCGCGGATCACGATTTCCGAAGGCAAATACCATCAGGTGAAGCGTATGTTTGCGGCAGTGGGAAATCGGGTGGGGTCGCTGCATCGCGAGCGGATTGGTGAATGGGTGCTGGATGCGGCGCTAGCACCGGGAGAATGGAAGGTTCTGAACCTGGATTCGTCGGATTAAGATGATTAACTATGATGCGAGCACACGCTGAATCACACTAATCATGCTAATCCGATGAATCCCGGTTCAGACAAATACAGATCAGATTATCCGAGGAAGCGCTGGTAAGCGGGATTTTCGGTCTCATCCCAATACTCATACCCCAGCTTGTTGAGGAACTCGCAGAACTCGTCGCGTTCCTGTGGCGGGACTTGAATGCCGACCAACACGCGCCCAAAATCCGAGCCATGATTGCGGTAATGGAACAGGCTGATGTTCCAGCCCGCGCTCATGCTGGTGAGGAAGTGCAGTAACGCGCCGGGGCGTTCCGGGAACATGAAGCGGTACAGTACTTCGTTTTTCGCGCCGCTGGAATGCCCGCCGACCATGTAGCGCAAGTGTAGTTTGGCGACTTCGTTATCGGTCAGGTCAGTGAAGGAGTAGCCGCGTGTGTGTAAGTCCTGCAACAGGGTTTCGCGTTCTGGCTTGCCGCCGGAAATCTTCACTCCGGCAAAGACTTGAGCGTCGTGCGCATCCGAATAGCGGTAGTTGAATTCGCTGATGGTGCGGTTGCTGATGGCGTGGCAAAATTCGCGGAAACTGCCGGGGCGTTCGGGGATGGTCACTGCCAGCAACATTTCGCGGCCTTCGCCCAACTCGGCACGTTCGGCGACGTGGCGCAGGCGGTCGAAGTTGATGTTCGCGCCGCTGGCAATGCCGATCAGGTGTTTACCTTGCACTTGCTCGCGGGCGACGTATTTTTTGATGCCTGCCACGGCTAATGCGCCAGCGGGTTCTAGCAGGGTACGGGTGTCTTCAAACACGTCCTTGATGGCGGCGCAGGTTTCGTCGGTGCTGACCAAGATTACTTCGTCGACAACGTGTCGGGCAATTTCAAAGGTGTTTTCGCCAACCAACTTTACCGCCGCGCCATCGGCAAACGTACCCACTTGTGCGAGTTGTACCCGTTCGCCTGCTGCCAAGGAGGTGTATAGGGTGGGCGCTTCTTCATGTTCTACACCGATGATTTTGATGTCGGGGTAAAGGTATTTGAGGTAACTGCCGACGCCTGCAATCAGGCCGCCGCCACCGACGCACAGGAATACCGCGTCAATCGGGTCGGAATGTTGGCGCAAGATTTCCATGCCAATCGTGCCTTGCCCGGCGATCACGTCGAGATCGTCGAAGGGGTGCACGAAGGTCATGTGCTGTGCGCGTTCGAGTTCGCGGGCGTGGGCGTAGGCTTCGTCGTAGGAGTTGCCGTGCAATACCGCATTGCCACCAAAGGCTTTGACCGCGTTGACTTTGATTTCCGGGGTGGTCTTGGGCATGACGATGGTGGTCTTGATGCCGAGCTTGGAACCGGACAGCGCTACGCCTTGTGCATGGTTGCCTGCGGAGGCAGCGACTACGCCGTGAGCGCGTTCTTCCGGGGTTAGCAGGAACATTTTGTTGAATGCGCCGCGCAGCTTGAAGGAGAACACTGGCTGCAAGTCTTCGCGCTTCAGGAAGATTTCATTGCCCAGCCGTGAACTCAGGCTACGCGCCCGATCCAGTGGGGTTTCGATAGCCACGTCGTAGACGCGGGCGGTGAGGATGCGTTTGATCAGCGATTTGTTCATGGTTCCAACTTTTGCGGCTGTGCCTTTACGTGTGCGCTAGTATATTGCAAACTCGGGCTTGAGAAAGATTTTTGCAACATCACAGGAAAGTTTATGAGTCAGGATGCTATGAAAAAAGCGGCAGCAGAAGCCGCATTAGCCTATGTCCAGCCGGGCATGATCGTCGGGATTGGTACAGGTTCGACCGCCAACCATTTCATCGACCTGCTGGCGGGGATCAAGCATAAGGTGGAAGCCACGGTAGCCAGCTCCATCGCCAGCGCCCAGCGTCTGGAAAGCCACGGTATCCGCGTGCTGGATTTAAACGAAGCCGGGGAGCTGTCGCTGTACGTGGATGGCGCGGATGAGTCCGACGAAAACCTCAACCTGATCAAGGGCGGTGGCGGTGCTTTGACCCGCGAAAAGATCGTCGCGGGTGCGAGTGCGAAGTTTGTGTGCATCGCCGATGACACCAAGTTGGTGAAGGTGATGGGCAAGTTCCCGCTGCCGATCGAAGTCATTCCGATGGCAGAAGCGCTGGTGGCGCGTGAAATGATCAAGCTGGGCGGCAAGCCGGTGTTGCGTGCCGGTTTCACCACGGATAACGGCAATATTATCCTCGACATTCACGGGCTGGAAATCACCGATCCGGTGGCGCTGGAAAACCGTATTAACCAGATTCCGGGTGTTGTGACTAACGGCCTGTTTGCGATCCGCCCTGCGGATGTGCTGATTCTGGGTGGTCCGAACGGTGTGCGCACGCTTGTCTAAAGCAGGCGTTGTCACCAATGCGTTGACATGGATGGCAAGCATCGTTTTGATGTTTGCCATTTTTTTGGGTGTTTGGGAGGCACTGTTGACGTTGTACCGCTGGTTGCCGGAGGCTGTGCCACAGCGGCAGGAAATCGTGGCGTATTTGCTGGGCGGTGTGACCGATGGCGTGCTGGAAGTCACCTACCTCAATTTTGTTGAGCGCTATCACCTGTTGGATGTGCGCCAATTGTTTACCCAGATTAGTTACCTGTTTTATGGGGTGTTGGCTGTCAGCGTGTTATTGCTGGGGTTGCAGCGGCGGTTTGCTCAAGGCCGGGTGTTAGTGCGCACGGGGTATTTGGGGTTGGCGGCTATCTTATTGCCGGGGGTAGTGATGCTGTTGGGTGGGTTTGTGCCGCTGTTTATTTTCTTGCATACGCTGTTGTTCCCGGAGGGGACGTGGGTCTTCCCGGATGATAGCCCGCTGATCCAGTTGTTTCCGCTGGCGTATTTCTTTCGCTTTGGCATGGTGTATGTGGGGGTGCTGGTGTTGAGCTTTGCTGGCTTGCTAGTATGGGGGAAACTCAGAAAGGAGGCTCACCATGCGTATCGGCATTCCCAAGGAAATCAAAAATAACGAGTACCGGGTTGCGTTGACACCGGATGCGGTGGCAGAACTGGTGCGGCAAGGTCACACGCTTGCTGTGCAATGTGGCGCGGGGGAGGGTGCGGGTTTCAGCGACAGCGACTATACGCAGGCGGGGGCGCAAGGCTTACCGGATGCGCAGTCGGTTTACCAGTTTGCTGAACTGGTTATCAAGGTGAAAGAGCCGCAGCCGGAAGAATATGCGCTGATCCGCGCTGACCATACCCTGTTTTGTTTCCTGCATCTGGCGGCGAATCCGGCGCTGGAAGATTTCCTCAATACCCAAGGTACGCGCTACATCCCGTTTGAACAGGTGCGTGATGCGCTGGGCGGTTTGCCCTTGCTGGCGCCTATGTCTGAAATTGCTGGGCGACTGGCAATACAGGCGGGGGCGCATTGGCTGGAACGGGCGCAAGGCGGCGCAGGTATCTTGCTCGGCGGCATTCCGGGCGTAGAACCGGGCAAGGTGCTGATCATCGGCGCAGGCAATGTGGGGTCGCAAGCGGCACTCATGGCGGTTGGGATGGGCGCACGCGTGGTGGTGCTTGACCGTAACCGGGCGGCGTTGCAGCGCATTCAGTCTTTGCTGGGGTTTCGGGTGGAAACCGCGTTGGCCTCGGCAGAGGTGATCCGGCGTCATTTGCCGGATGCTGATCTGGTGGTGGGTGCGGTGTTGATTCCCGGCAAGGCTGCACCCAAAGTCATTTCGCGTGCTGATCTGGATTTGCTGCGGCCGGGCAGGGTGCTGGTCGATGTGGCCATCGACGAGGGTGGGTGTTTCGAGACTTCACGCCCCACCACCCACGCTGACCCGGTGTTTGCGGTGGAAGGGCGCTTGCATTATTGCGTGGCAAATATGCCGGGAGTTGTGCCGCAAACCGCTTCGCGTGCCTTGAGTGCAATGGTGGTGCACTATCTGCCTGAAGTGCTTGACCGGGGTTAGCGGCAAGCGTCCAGCATGACCTTGTTCCACTTCGCGGAATAGTCCAGCGCTACGGTCAGGTAGCGGCGGTGGTTTTCGCCGTACAGCGCATCCGTTACCCCATCCAGACATTCGGTCGGGCAATTGCCTGTTAGGCTGGCGAAGACCGTTGGATCAACGCCGGGAACGCTGCTGCCACGCCCGGCATTACACAGGAAATAACGCTTGCCTTGGCTGATGGAGGCTTTTGCCTCGGCTTCCGGGTTGCGGGCTTGCAGGATGGGTAATTGCTCGGCGTAGTGCCGCTCTTTTTTGGCGCTGATTTCCGCAGCGGAGGGGATGTGAATACCGCCGCTGTTATTGCTGCTGCCGGTATCCGTGGCAACCGTTTCGTGACAGGCTATCAGGCCAGTGGCGCAGAGTAGTGCTAATAAGGTGTGTTTCATGTTGATCTTCCTTTGCGTAAGCGTAACAGGGCATAGATGCCTGCCAGTAATACCCATTCCAGCGGGGCAGAACCACCGCCGCCGCTGGTACTGCTGCTGGGTGCAGCGTTGAACGCGCTGCTGTTGTTGCTGTTGCGTGCTACTGCTGGGTTGGTGGCTGACAGGGCAAAGAAAATATTGTTGCTGCATTTCACTCGCACGTAGGTTTTGCTACCAATAGTGCTGGGCAAGGTGATAGTGGCGCTGCCATCGTTCGGGGTATTGCTTAACAGAGTGGTGAAGGTGTTGCCATTATCGCTGCTGTAGGCAATATCCACCGTGCTGCAATTGATTGGGGCTTGGGTCGTTTCTGCGACATTCCACCCTACGTTTTGCACGCTGCCGGGAAGCAATAGGGTGCTGCTGGGTTCTGTAATGGTGAAGGTGCTGCCAGTGTTGTGTACATTGATTAGCATCTCATCAATGCCAATGCCGCCATGCCCATCGCGTACCAGCAAGCGAAAATTGAGGGAACGGGTAGTGACGGGCAGGAATTCGCCTGCTGATTGCACCCCTCCCGTCAGATCAGAGAGCTGGGGAATGGTGCGCACCGGCGTAGTCGTTGGTAAGTGGGTGCGAATCAGGGCATTGTCACCCAGATCGACATTCACGTTGGAAGCACTGCCAACATCGACCTGTTCCCACGAGTAACTCAGGGTGTTGCCATCGGTATCCAGCCCTGCGCCAGTGAGGATGAAGGGCGTTCCAGCCGGAATGGTGTAATTGGCTCCCGCATTGGCGGTCGGGTTGGTATTGTTGAGGCTGATTGCGGTGGCACAACTGGCTCCCGCACCGTTATGCAGGTAGTCCTGAATTTGTTGGATGGAGGCGGAATGCATCATGGCATCGCTATCCGCTTGCAGATTATCCGTGTTGCACAAGCCGGTATACGCCATGATGGTGCTGCCGCTACCCGGTTCATACGCGGTATCCCCTTCCCGGTTATTGCCGGAACACGCACTCGTTACGCTGTTGAAGGTGTGGGTTGCCCCCAACTGGTGGCCTATTTCATGCGCTACGTAGTCGATGATGAAGGAATCGCCTTTGGGGTCTGTCAGGCCAGTAGAGCCTTCTGCTTTGAATGAACCACACGCAGTGGCAACACTGGCAAGCCCGCCGCCATCTGTGGCCAGTACATGCCCGATGTCGTAATTGGCATTACCGATCACGCTATTGAGGGTTTTGGTATTCTCCGACAGCATGAGTGAGGGGGAACTGTTGGTGTAAGGGTCGGTTCTGGCATTGGTGTAAACCACATTGGTGTCGCTAACCAGTACCAGTCGTGTTGATAGATCACGCTCGTAAATCTGGTTGATACGGTTGATGGTGGTGACAATAGAGTCGTAGGCAGCGCTTTGACCACCGTAATAGGTGGTGTATTCGCCCGTAGCAGCCATCGCAATGCGGTAAGTATGCAAGGTTTCCCCTGCTCTGGCAGCAATACTGCGGGCAGCCGTAGTGGCACTCAGGGTTGAGGCGAAGCTGGGGGCGCTATTGCCCTGTGAGTTGGCGCATGACCAATTACTTTGGTGGAAGGCTTCCCAGTTGGCGCTTTTGCGGAAACTGAGGTAGTGGCGTGACGTGCCGCTGGTGTGCGGGTCAATGAACAGGGTATCGCCATTTGCCATATCCAGCATGGCATGAAAGCCTTGCGGAGTGAGGTCGATAACGCCGCTAATCACTTTGCCGTCAGTGCCGGACACTTTCCAGGTGTGGATGTCGGGGTGTTCTGCAGCAATTTCCGGGGCGAGGGTTTCGCTGGGTGTTACAGTAACGCTGGCAAAACCTCCATCTGGCAGGGGCAGGCTCAGGGTTGCTTCCGCCAATTGTGTTTGCAGTTGCGCCTCATCCAGACCCAGCAAACGGTAGTGTTGCAGGTGAGGGACATTGGCAGCATCCGCGCTCCGTGCCTGGATGTCTTGCCACAGGCTGTCGCTAGCATGTGTACTGCCGATAAACAACAGTGGTGGTATTGCCCATAAAATTTTCATTGAAAACTATTTCCGTAATTTATATGCCCGTAATTTAGGCGCAATCATAAACCATTAGGTTCACTTTAGCGACGTAACAGCACATAAATTGCCCCGGTTCCACCATCGACCGGGCGTGCTGAGTGGAAGGCTAGAATCCGTTCGTGTTGGCGTAACCAATTATTGATTTTGGTTTTGATGACTGGACCTTTATGGTTGGAGCGGTTGCCCTTGCCGTGGATAATTCGCACGCATTCCCCTTGACCGGGGTGGGCATCGTGTAGGAATTGCAGTAATTGCAGCTTGGCATCCCGCGCATTCAGGCCGTGCAGGTCGAGTTCGCTGGCAATACGGTAATGCCCGGAACGTAATTTACGCACAATACGGGTCTGCAAGCCGGGTAGGTAGAAGCTCAGCATATCACCGGGTTGCAACTCCACCGGGTCGTAAGCATCCGAGAGCATATCACGCAGCACCTGACGCTCGTCTTCGAGGGTCTTGATGGGTATGGCTGGCGGTTTTGCGCTATGATGTACAACATGATGTTTGTGCCGCAGTGGCTTCACATCGGACATGGATTCACGGAATAAGGAAAACTCTTCAGCACTCATGGACATACTGCTCAGTAACGATGATGGCGTCAACGCTCCCGGTATTAACCGTCTGCGCGAAGCTTTGATAACAGTCGCCAATGTTATCACAGTTGCCCCCGATCAGGATTGCAGTGGTGCGAGTAATTCACTCACCCTGCGTAACCCTTTGCGGATGACCCGGCACGCGGAACAGGTTTACAGCGTTAATGGTACGCCGACCGATTGCGTGCATCTTGGTCTGGGATTATACGCGAATGACCCCGATATGGTGATTTCCGGTATCAATGCCGGGGCTAATATGGGGGATGATGTGCTGTATTCGGGCACAGTAGCAGCGGCGATGGAAGGGCGTTTTCTGGGCTATCCGGCACTGGCGGTCTCGCTGGCTTCGCTTGGAAATGGCTCACTGGTGCATTTCGACACGGCGGCACAAGTGGTGTTGCAGTTGTTGCCGCATATCAAGGCTTACCCGGATACGAGTAACATGATCCTCAATATCAATGTGCCGGATGTGCCGTGGGAACAGGTGCAAGGTTTTTGCGTGACCCGTTTGGGCAATCGCCACCGTTCCGAGCCGGTTGTGCGCACCGCCGACCCGCGTGGTCGGGAAATTTTCTGGATAGGGCCACCGGGTGCGGCGGCGGATGCGGGCGAAGGCACGGATTTTCACGCGGTGCAGGCGGGTTTCGTGTCGATTACGCCGATTCATGCCGACCTGACCCGGCATCGGGCGTTGGCAGACACAGCTCGCTGGTTGGAGGCTTGCCATGTCCGCACGTAAGCTCGAT
Organism: Thiothrix litoralis; assembly: GCF_017901135.1. Taxonomy (NCBI): domain Bacteria; kingdom Pseudomonadati; phylum Pseudomonadota; class Gammaproteobacteria; order Thiotrichales; family Thiotrichaceae; genus Thiothrix; species Thiothrix litoralis. The sequence continues at coordinate 4,009,587 of NZ_CP072801.1, forward strand.
ATTCAGGGGATTGGCATGACTTCGCAGCGTACCCGTAACCGCTTGATTGAGCGCTTGCGTGAAAAGGGTATCAATAACGAGGCGGTATTGCAGGTGATGAGCAAAACGCCGCGCCACCTGTTTGTGGATGAAGCCTTGGCCAGCCGTGCGTATGAAGATACCGCCTTGCCGATTGGGTACGGTCAGACCATTTCCCAGCCTTACATCGTTGCCCGCATGACTGAATGGTTGCTGTCTGGCGAAAATCTACCCCGCAAGGTATTGGAAGTGGGTACAGGTTCCGGCTATCAGGCCGCCATTCTGTCGCCCTTGGTCGATAAGGTATTCACAGTGGAACGTATCGAATCGCTGTACCGCGCGACCAGTGAATTACTCCACGCGCTTGGGTATTGCAATATCCAGACGTACCTCAGTGATGGAAGTTGGGGGTTGGCAAAGGAAGCACCTTTCGATGCGATTATTGCCACTGCTGCCCCTGAAGAAACTCCGCCCGCTTTATTGGAACAGCTTGCCGTGGGTGGGAAATTAATTATTCCAGTCGGCAAACAGGGCGCAATGCAAAGGTTGCACGTCATCACCCGCGAGAGCGCAGAAAGTTATACAACCGTCGCGCATGAGGCTGTACAGTTTGTGCCCATGATTAATGAAAAGTAGTCAATGAAGGCGAACGTTAGGGGAATATTGAGAAATTTTTTCTTAAATTTGGTATATATTCCAAAGTTATTCACGAATCATGTGAGTGTCTTCACATCCTTTAATCCCAAATAATAGAAGGTGTAACAATCATGGATAGAAAAATCAAAGTGGCGGCTGCTACTTCTTTGCTGGCATTGACGACGGCAGCTTGCGCTCCTAATCCGTATTACGGCAATACGGGTTACAATAATTACGGCACTCGGGGTGTCAATACCACGGTTAACCGCAACGCTGGTAATAATTCAGGTGGTGTAACACATACCCACTGTGGTCGTACTCACAGCCATCCATTACCTGCGGAAGGTTTGGCTCACCAACACGGTGATGGTTGTGTAGCAGGTGCGGGTGGTGCGGCTACGAATACCAACACCAATACTTCTGCTTACAATTATAATACGCAACCCCAGCAACCGGCGGCTAATACTTATGGTTATACTGCCCCGGCTGCGACGCCGTATTACGATTACAGCGCGGCGAGCAGTAGCAGCAACACTTTTACAACGCCACCTGCCACCACTTACAATACCGGCACTAGCAGCGGTAGCTATTACGACTACGTCCAGCCGAAAGTAGCGGCTCCGGTCAATACTTACCCTACGTCTACTCCATCAGTAACAACGGGGACAAGTGGTTCCTATACCGTGCAGAAAGGTGACACTGTATTTCAGGTCATGCGTAATACCGGTGTTTATTGGAAGGATATTATCCGCTTGAATAACTTGCAAGCGCCTAATTATCCGATTAACCCTGGTCAGAGCTTGAGGCTCAAATAAGCTTAGAGCTTAAGTCAGTGGCATGGTTTTTCTATGTCGCCCAACAACAAGTCCGTTTCACTTAGCGGACTTGTTGTTGCTGATAACAGTAGCGCAGCTAGCTAATCAGCAAACACCAGTGATGCAGTTTGCGTCTGTTTCTTTGGATGCAGTGGCGCTTTTGTCGTTTCGCAGGTAGTTCTGTAACATGACGGAGGTAATGGCTCCCATGTGGGTACCTTCAATCTCACCTTGTGGGTTGACAACGAATGTTGTAGGAACGCCGTACAGCAAACCCAGTGCAAACATGGTGCTGTCTTGGGTTGGAATGACAGGGTAGGTGATTTTTTTCTGTGCAACAAATTGCTTCAGTTCTGCGGCGGGCGTTTCACCTGCTTCCATCCCCAGTACCACAACCTTGTCCTTGAAGCGCTTGGCTACGCTATTCAGGGCGGGTAGTTCCGCTATGCATGGCCCGCAATAAGTGGCCCAGTAATTGACGATGACCCATTTTCCTCGGTATTCGGAAAACTGGTGGCTGTTACCATCCATGTCTTTAAATTTGAAATTTTCGACAGGTGTTGGCCTTTCAGCAGCTACTGCTGTGACAGACACCATAAATAATACAGCAAGGGCAAATGCCCGCTTGATCAGTTTCATGTTGAACCCTCAACTTTTAATACTTATCACACACACTCGATAAACCGCTGTTGACTAATGCCATTATTGCGCGGCATAGGGGTTAACCCTTATTGTAGGAGGCATCTGCAAAAAATGCATGACATATTCCCCTATCAATTTATTTACCGTTTGCTAGAAACAAGTTCATAAGGCTATTCTTATGTGTTTTTCAGTGCAAGTTGTATTTGTACGACAAACTCCCCCTAGTCAGCTTGATATAAATCAAATTGGCTAGGGGAATGCTAATAGTCACCTGTAATTAATTCAATTAATTATTTGTTCAAGCACGTATATTTGCGTAAGGCGACAATACCCAATAACAGGCTAAGCAGTATCTGTGCCCATTGTGTCAGAGTGGGTACTGCCACATTTTTCACAGTTGTTGCTTTTGCAACTTCCAAGTAGTCAGGGATGCCGTTGTTGTTGGCATCCGCAGCATCATCCGGGGCGCCATCCGCGTTGCTGTCAGGTTTCTCCGCAGCCGTCGGGATGCCATCGTTGTCGTCGTCCTTGTCGAGATAGTCAGGTACGCCGTCCTTGTCGGTATCGGTGGTTTGTGGTGTACCCGCGTAATTTTCCTTACGGGTTAGCAAGCCATCACCGTCATCATCCGTGTCCAGCGCGTTAATTATACCATCCCCATCCGTATCAAGTGGCTGGCTGAGGTGGGCACCGATTTCATCCTTGTCATTTACGCCGTCACCGTCAGTATCAGGGTTGCTGGGGTCAGTGCCTAGTGTGGCTTCTTCGGCATCCGTCAGGCCATCCCCATCGGTATCTTTGGTGGTGTCGACGGGAGGGGGGGGGGCGGTGGTCGTACAGGTTGCGGGGCAACCGTAGTTACCGGCGTAATTATCGGTGTCCATTGAACCCCAGCCGAGGTTGACGATGCTGTTGCCAGGGTTGGTTCCCACGGAATTGCTGGGTGCTGCTGGTGGCTGGTTGAAAGCATCACTGCTGTTTTCAATCAGGCTGACAGCGCCCAAACAAGCCCCTTTATTGGCAAAGCTGAATACTTCGACTTCTTTGCCTTCCTGCCACTGTATTGCTTTGGCACTGCTGATGGCGGGGGTGAATGACAGGTAAGAAGCGCTGGTGTCTTCCTCAGGGCCATTCACGCTGGAGTTGTTGCTCCAAGTGAGGCCGGTAAAGGCTGATTGCACCTCGCTCGGTGTGAAGGCTTCTGCATCAGCACCCAGCGGAGCCTTGATGGTGACTTGCGCACTGGTCAGGCTGTTAGGTGATGGGATGCTGCTAGCGTACATGTAAACATGGTAACGCTGGTCGGTGTCGTTCCAACCGATCCGGTAGTATGCCTTGTTGGCTGCCGGGTTGGCAGGTGGCATGGAGCAGGTGTCAACCGGGGCAGCCGCTTTGACTGTCAAGGTAATACTGGCCTCGGTGGTATTGCCTTTCCCATCCGTAATGCGGTATTTCAAGGTATCAGCGCCGCTGTAGCCTACTGTCGGTGTATACAGGATTTTGTTGTCTTGGATGGTAGCAGTACCGTGCTGCGGGTTTTCAATCACTTCGACCGTGACGGTTTCACCCGCCGGAATGATGTCGTTTGCCAGCACATCCAGCGAACTGCTCGGGTTGGTGGCATCCACGATGAAGGCATCCGTCGTCGCGACTATGACAGCCGGTGGCGGGGTGGCAGTGGTGATAGCAACAGTCACTGTACCCGTCGTTTGGGCACCTGTCGGGTCAGCGACGGCATAAGTGAACGTGTCACTGCCGCTAGTGCCTGTATTGGGCGTGTAAATCAGGGTATCGCCACTCTGGGTAACAGTGCCTTTGCTGCCCTGTGTGAAGCTGGCAATGCTCAGTACATCATCCTCGGCATCGCTGTCATTTGCCAGCACGCTGACCGTAACCGCTGTGTTGGCGGTGGTGGTTGCGGTGTCATTAGCCGCGACAGGGGCGGTATTGGTGGGCGTTGTGGTTATGCCACACTCTGCGGCAGTGCCGTAGTTGCCGGAATAATCATTGTCATCGGTTGCACCCCAGCCTGCATTGGCGAACTGGTTGCCGGGGTTGGTTCCGGCGGAATTGTCCGGCGCATCCGGTGGTTGGTTGAACGGGTCGGTGTTGTTGTTCATCAACGTCACACTGCCCATACAAGGGCCAGTATTTTGGAAACTGAAGGCTTCCAGTTCCTCACCAGCCTTGAATTTAAAGGCGCGTACATCAATCGGGGTGAAACTAAACGAGAGGTAATCAACGGCTTTGTCTTCAACAGGGGCAAACACCTCAGAGCTCAGTGACCAGCTTGTACTGGTTTTTGGCTTGATGTCTGTCACCGTAAACTTGCTTGTACCTGTTGCATGAGGGACGCGCAAGGTAACTTGCCCAGTCATGCTCAAATCCGGTACTGGTGCGGTGGTTGGACGCATGTAAACATGGTAACGGCTATCGGTTTGATCCCACGCTACCCGGTATTCCACATTGCCCTCAACCCCTGCGAATGCCGTGTGGGCAGCCGGTAGTAATACCAGCAATGCTACCCCCTTAGAAACGGCTTGTCTGATCGATTTTTTCATTGTTACCGACTCTCTATTTTGTTTTTGATTAAAGTCTGTTGGTATCAGGGCAACTGCTGCCTGACGATGTAATTTGCACTAAACGTGCTGTTAACCGGGTGCAGCAGGACATTGCCCAGCAGCAAGTCAACGTCATTAGCGGGCCCTGCGAAAATGCTCAGACCATCCATATTGGTATCAGTTGCCTGATAACCACTCAGCTTGTAATTGGTGGTGTATGCGCTATTTTCTTTCGCCAACAATACATTGCTGAGTATTGACCCTGCATCGTTTGACGGGCCTTGTGCAATCAGGTACTCATCTGCATTGGTATTCCCCGCCCACAGCATGACTTTCTTGCCGGACAAGAAGCGGGCATGGTCGCCGTAAGTGCTGGTGGTTTCCTCGCTGAAATCCACCATGATCGGTGTTGCGCCCAACGCGATGGCTGCTGCACTCATTGCCCCTAAATGGTTACGGTGATGGGCGGACAGGTAATAATGACCCGGTTCCACACCCACCAACAGGAACGTCGTGCCACCTGTCTGCGCATCCATTATGTCACCATCACGCTGAATCAAACCTGTCACACTGGCTTTGCGTATAGCAGGGTTGCTGGCGTCATGCAGTTCTAGCCTTACCCAGTCGACGGGCGCATCAGCGCCGCTGGTGTCCAGCAATGTGCTGGCTGCACGCTGGCTACCCGTATTTGGCAGGGTAGTGGTTGGGTAGGGCGCTGTTGTGGGGATCAGCTTTTTGGTACGCAAGGTATCGCGCATTCGTTGGCTGTTGCTGTCATACGCCCCTTGCAACAGTAGCCGTGCTTGCAGACGGATGACGTCGGCTTTTAAGGGATTACCACCTCGAATGACTTCTTCACCGTCTTGCAAGGTGTCATTATCCGTATCCGGTTTATTGGGGTCAGTGCCGAGTTCGGCTTCCTGTGCATCCGTCAGGCCGTCGTTATCGGTGTCTTTATTGACATCGACGCAGACCGCTGGGCAGCCATAATTGCTGGCATAATTATTGTCACTGGATGAACCCCAACCTAAGTTGGAAAACTGGTTACCGGGGTTGGTATCCATAGAGTTGGGTTGGTTATTGAACGGGTCATGTGCATTATCCAGCAGTGAAATGGCTCCAGCACAGGCACCTGCATTGGCGAAGCTGAAAACCTCCAACTCATTACCCAGTTGCCACTTAAAGCCTTGTGGGTTGCTGGGAATCATGGTGAATGACAGGTAATCGGCACTGGTATCTTCGCTCGGGGCGTCGACCCGTGAGCTTTCTGTCCAAATAATGCCACTAATGGCCGAGGTAAGCCCCGTCACCTTAAAGCTATCACTGCCTGTGACGTGCGGCATTTTGAGTGTTACCTGACTGGTCAGGCTCATATTGGGTGAGGGCACGCTGCCGGGATACAGGTAAACATGGTAACGCTGATCAACATTACTCCAGCCTACCCGGTAGTACACGCTATTGGCGACGGGTGCTGGAGGAGATGCCGTGCAATCCAGCGCACAACTGGCCGCGCCACCGTAGTTGCCAAGGTAATCATTATCATCAGTCGAACCCCAGCCTGTATTGGCAAACTGGTTGTTAGGGTTCGTATGGGTTGAATTCTTAGGGTTTGCCGGTGGCTGGTTAAACGGGTCGGTGGCGTTATCCATCAATTCGACGTTGCCAAGGCAAGAGCCTGCGTTTTTGAAACTGAAGGCTTCTTGCTCTTCACCTGCCTTGAACGCGAAGGCTTTAACATCCACTGGGATGAAAACGAAAGAAAGGTAATCTATAGCTGGATTTTCGGATGGAGCCATCACATGAGACCCCAATGACCACGCAGTGCCGGGTTTTGATTGAATATCCGTAATACGAAACTGGTTCGTACCTGTAGCATGAGGAACGCGCAGCGTCACTTGGGCTGTCAGGCTTAAATCTGGGCTGGGTGTGCTGCTAGGGCGCAGGTAAACGCGGTAACGTGCGGCATCAGCATCCCAAGCTACCCGGTAAGCCACCCCACCTTCGGCAGCCAATACCGTGGCACTTGCCTGCATAAGCAACAGGAAAGTCAGGGTGCGTAGCGCTGTTTGGCGAATGGTTACGAGCATTAGGGTGTCTTTGTTGTAAGTTTTAGGTAGATAGCCGAGGGGCAGGAAACCTGCCCCCAGACTGGTTGTCATCAAGGCAATATCAAGGCAATTGCTGGTTGATGATGTAGTTGGCACTGAAGGTGCTGTTACCCGGATGCAACAGGACGTTACCCAGCAGCGTGTTCACATCGTTAGATGGGCCTGCAAAGATGGTAATGCCGTCCATATTGATGTCCGTAGGCTGATAACCGTTCATACGGAAGTTGGTACTGACCGACAGGTTATCTTTCGCCAACAGGACATCACCGAGGATCACGCCCGTGTCGTTGGAAGGGCCGTTGGCAATCGCCCGGATATCCGTATTGGCATTACCTGCCCACAGCAAGGCAACCGTGCCGCTATTTGCCGTAATCCGTGCATCTTTCCCATAGACCGTGGTACTGGGTTTGGTGAAGTCCACTGTCGGCACGGATGACGCTGAAATGGTCACAGGCGCAGCCGTCATCACACCCAAGTGGTTACGGTGACGTACCGACACATAGTAGTTACCCGGTAACAGGCCAGTCAGCATCAGGGATGTGCTGCCAGTGTTGGCATCCACAATGTCGCCATCCCGTTGCACCAACCCGGCAACCTGTGCCTTGATAATGCTGGGGGTAGTGGCATCACGGAGATCAACCAGCATCCAGTCAACCGGGGCATCGTTACCTGTTTTGGCAAACTGGGTTGCTACTGCCAGTTCCTTACCTGCGTACTTGATACTGCCAAGGTTGTAGGGCTGCGTCAGCGGGAGCAAACTTTTCGAGCGCAAGTCATCTTGCATCAACTTGCTGGTGCTGTTGTAAGCGCCTTGCAGCATCGCCTTAACTTGCACCTTGACCGCGTTGACGGTGGTATCCAAGTAGTCTGGAATGCCATCCATGTCACTGTCAGTTGCATCCGTCGGGCTGCCGTCTGCATTGGTGTCAGGTGTTTCATTCTTGGTTGGAATGCCGTCACCGTCATCGTCAGCGTCCAGGTAGTCCGGGGTGCCGTCTTTGTCGGAATCGTCATCAGCAGGCGTACCACCGTTGTAGTTTTCGTTCTTGGTCAGGATGCCATCACCGTCATCATCAGGATCCATGGCATTGATCATACCGTCGCCATCGGTGTTGAGGGGTTTGGTGGGGTCAGAGCCGACTTCGGTTTTGTCATCAATGCCATCACCGTCACTGTCTTTGTTCAGTGGGTTAGTGCCCAGCGTTTTTTCCACGCCGTCCGATAAACCATCGCCGTCCGAATCCGGGTTTTTCGGGTCAGTACCGGCTTTGACTTCATCGCCGTCTTTAATGCCATCGCCGTCAGAGTCGGGGTTTTTCGGGTCGGTACCGGCTTTGACTTCATCGCCGTCTGTAATACCATCACCGTCAGAGTCGGGGTTTTTCGGGTCAGTACCTTTGGTGGCTTCTTCTGCGTTGGTCAGGCCATCACCATCCGGGTCGCCTTTCGGGCCATCGGTGTCATCCTTGTCCAGATAGTCAGGGATTTTGTCGCCATCGGTATCCACTGCATCAGCCGGTGAGCCGTCTTTATTCGGGTCGTTGTTTTCAGCCGCTGACAGTTTGCCGTCACCGTCATCGTCGGTATCCAGATAGTCAGGGACTTTGTCGCCGTCGGTGTCGTCATCCAGCGGTGTGCCGCCGTTGTAGTTTTCGTTCTTGGTCAGAACGCCGTCATTGTCATCGTCGGTATCCAGCGCATTGGGCTTGCTGTCACCATCGGTATTGATAGGCTTGCTGGGGTCAGCGCCGACTTCAATTTTGTCATTGATGCCGTCACCGTCGGAGTCGGGGTTTTTCGGGTCAGTACCGGCTTTGGCTTCGTCTTCATTGCTCAGGCCGTCACCATCCAGATCACCTTTAGAGCCGTCATTGTCGTTGGCGTCGAGGTAATCAGGGATTTTGTCACCATCAGTGTCGATTGCATCAGCCGGTGAGCCGTCTTTGTTGGGGTCATTGCCTTCAGAAGCGGAAGGCTTGCTGTCGCCATCGTCATCGCTGTCCAGATAGTTAGGTTTGCCGTCACTATCGGTATCGTCGTTGCCGGGTTTGCCGTCAGCATTAATGTCTTCGTTTTTGGTGAGGATGCCGTCACCGTCATCGTCAGCGTCTTGGAAGTCAGGCTTGTTGTCTTTGTCCAAGTCTTGTTTGACGACAGGCTTGCCACCGTTATCCGGGTCGAAAGCGTCGTCCAAGCCGTCTTTGTCGGTATCTTTGCCCAGTGGTGCTACGTCGGCTTTGCCGTCACCGTTGGCATCGTTGCCTTCGATGCTGTCTGCAACGCCATCACCATCGCTGTCGCTGTCTAAGCTGTCAGGGATTTTGTCACCATCGGTGTCGGTAACGCCATTGCCTTCGTCAGTGTCCAGAATGCCGTCGTTGTCATCGTCGATGTCGTCGGCGTCTTTGATACCGTCTTTGTCGGTGTCAGGGCGGTCGTCAGTTTTATCCAGATAGTCAGGAATTTTGTCACCGTCGGTGTCTTTGGCATCCGCAGGAGAGCCGTCTTTGTTCGGGTCATTGTTTTCCGCAGCGGACAGGATGCCATCGCCGTCATCGTCGGTGTCGAGGTAGTCGGGGATTTTGTCGCCGTCGGTGTCGTCGTCAGTTGGCAAGCCGCCGTTGTAGTTTTCAAACTTGGTCAGGACGCCATCGTTATCGTCGTCAGGATCCAGCGCGTTGATTTTAGTATCGCCATCGGTGTCAGTGGTGACCCCGCCGGGGGCTTCTACACCGTCGGGAATACCATCGAAGTCGCTGTCAGGGTTGAGCGGATCGGTACCGATGAGTTTTTCCAGACCGTTTTTGAGCCCATCCTTGTCGGTGTCGAGGCTGTCGCTACAATCGGCGGTCGTACCGTAGTTTTGCAGGTAGTTGTTTTCATCAGCACCACCCCAACCCAGGTTGGTGAACTGGTTGCCTGGGTTAGTGCCTGCGGAGTTGTTGCCGCCACTCAACAGTGGTTGATTGAAGGGGTCAGTTTGGTTGTCGATCAGGGAAACCGGACCAAGACAGGCTCCGCTGTTAGCGAAGTTATAAACTTCTTGTTCTACACCCGCTTTCCATTGAAAGGCATCAGACTTGATCATGCTTAGGCTGAATGACAGGTAGTCCACGCTGGGGTTTTCAGTCGGTGCATCGACGCGTGAGTCATTCGACCAAATGGTATTGGTGACGGGAATGGCAAACGTGTCAACGGTAAAGGCATCAGCTCCCGTTGCATGGGGTGCGCGGATGGTGAACTGCCCCGTCATGCTCATGTCTTTAGGCGTTGGTGTCGCATTAGGTTTCATGAAGACGTGGTAACGGTCATCCTTGGTATCCCAACGGATGCTGAATTCGAGTGTTTGGGCTGCCCAGGCACTATTGCCTGCCAGCAATAGCACCGAGGCGCTCAAGCCAAGGTATTTGCTAAGTTTTGTGGAATGCATGGTCGGACTCTCTCGCTAATCGCTAATTTTTATAATTGATGATGCTGGGAACCTAAAGCGGGGCAAGGGTTCTTGCCGGTATTACTTTTTGCAGGCGATGGCATCACCGTAATTGCCTGCGTAATGGTTCTCGTTGACCGAACCCCAACCAAGGTTGGTGAACTGGTTGCCAGGATTGGTGTTGGCAGAGTTGGCGTTGATATTGAAAGCATCATCGTTAGCCATCAACGTGACACCATCCACGCAGCCGCCTTCGTTCTGGAAGCTGAAAATCACTTGTTCCTTGCCTGCCTCCCAGTTGTAGTTACGGGCGCTGGCACCTTGCAGGCCAACAAACGAGAAGGAAATGTAATCGTGCTTGGCATCTTCCGTGGGCGCATCGACACGGGAGGCTTCTACCCAGTTGGAGCCATCAATGGCGCTGCTCAGGTCTATTACCTTGAAGGCGCTGTCATGTGGTGTTTTCAAGGTAACTTGCCCGGTCAGACTGATGTCTGGCTTGGGGGTCGCGGAAGGTTTCATGACGACTTGGTAGGTTTTTCCGTCTTCTGCCAACGCGATTTTGTAGGCAAGGACTTGTGCAGAGGCGATTTCAGCGTCAGCGTTTGCCGTGCTGGTGGCTTTGTCTTTAGCTGCAACGTTGCCTGCTGCAATAGCCAAGGCAACAGCGCCAGTCAAGGCGATAAGTTGACGGAAGGACTTATTTGTTTTCATTGATTGTCTCCTGTTTGGGTTAGCCCAGTGTTATGGTTGCCATGATGATAAATGTTTTTTGATAAAAGAAAATATTTTACTGATAAGTGGGTGGGTTCTATATTGTTGGTATTAATTTGGCATTGATCCGTTAATGATGTAGTTAGCCGCGCCCGCCGTATTGGCAGGATACTGCGCGATATTACCCAATAACAGATTGGTGTCATTGCCGGGGCCACTGTAAACGCTTAGGCCATCCATATTCAGGTCTGCGGCGTAGTAACCGGGCAAGCGGAAGTTATTGCTTGCCGTGGTATTGCTGGGGCTAGCCATGATCGTGCCCAAGAGCGGGTTGGCATCATTGCTGGGGACTATGCTCACCACTTTATCAGTAATCGCGTAAAACCTCGTCCTTCAGGGCGAGGATATAAGCGTCTTCGGCTTTCTCTGATGAAGTATCGTCCACCCAGTGGTTTTTTGCCATAATACCGCTACACTCTACCCCATGAACCCTATCACCACCACCTTGAAAACGCTCAAAGTTCGCATCCGCGACAAACACGCGCCGGTGTTGCGTCAGTGGGCGTTTGAGTGCAATCAGGTGTGGAATTTCGCCAATGCTTACACAGCAGAATACAGCACCATGCCCATTCCCGGTGTAGGTTGGGTGCGCAGCAACATCACCGCCTTCGACCTCGCCAAACAGCAGGCAGCGTACAAAAAAGAGCGCGGCTTCACCCTGCATTCGCAAACCGTGCAAGAAGTCACTGAGGCACACGCGAAAGCCCGAAAACAGTTCAAAAAAGACAAATTGCGCTGGCGGATTTCTGGTGGTTCCCAACGTTCGCTGGGCTGGATTCCCTTCAAGTCGGGTGCGGCGGTTTGGAAGGACGGACAAGTTCGCTATAACAAGCATTTTTTCAAAGTGTGGGACAGTCTGTAGCGATGGCACGGTGCTGGAACGCCAGCAGCGTTACCGCAACCTTGAAGTGAAGCTCGGCAAAGCCCAACGCGCCCATCAAAAGCAGCGCGTCAAGGCTATTCATGCCAAAATCAAACACCAACGCCAAGACGACACTCACAAATTCACCACCGCACTGGTGCAATAGCACGGTGTCATATTCGTTGGCAACGTCAGCAGTGCTGGCCTCGCAAAAACCACGATGGCTAAAAGCGTCTTGGATGCAGGCTGGTTCATGTTGAAAACACAACTGAAATACAAAGCGATAGCGCGGTCAGTGGTGTTTGCAGAAGTCAACGAAGCGTACAGTACCCAGACGTGTTCGTGTTGCGGGAGCCTTTCCGCCAACAGTCCGAAAGGTAGGACAGGGCTTGGAATAAGGGAATGGATGTGTGCCGACTGTGGCACGCTGCACGACAGAGATGTCAATGCAGCCCGCAACATTCTCGCGGCTGGGCATAGCCGTCTCGCAGGAGGAATCCTCGCCCTTTAGGGCGGGATGTCAACAGGTTGCGCGGCAAACCCCGTCCTTCAGGTCGGGGAGGATAGCGCGGGAGGCAACGCCTCCCTCTGTTCGGTAGCTTGGTCGGATAATCAGCCCCGTTAACAGCATAATGCCCCTGCGACTTTCTCCATTTTTGGCTATGCTCTGAGGATGCAACGACTCCAAGCCTTCAAATACGAACTCATACCCAACGGTGAAATACAGCGTCAACTGCGCCGTTTTGTGGGGTCATGCCGCTTCGTTTACAACAGGGCGTTAGCGTTGCAGCAAGCCAACCATGAAGCGGGTGAAAAATTCATCGGTTACGTGGCAATGGCAAAACACCTGACGGCATGGCGCAATGGGGAAGAAACGCCGTGGCTGAAAGATGCCCCGGTTCATCCCCTGCAACACGCCCTCAAAGATCTCGACAAGGCTTACCAAAACTTCTTCGCCAAACGTGCCGACTTCCCCCGCTTCAAGCGCAAGGGCAGCGGTGACAGCTTCCGTTATCCTGACCCCAAACAAATCAAGCTCGACCCAGGCAATAGCCGACTTTTCTTGCCGAAACTGGGCTGGATACGCTACCGCAACAGCCGCGATGTGTTGGGTGAACTGCGCAATGTCACGGTTTCCAGCAAAGGCGGGAAATGGTTTGTCAGCATCCAAACCCAGCGCGAAGTGGAATTGCCAGCCACACTCGCAACCACTGCTATCGGTATTGACCTTGGGATAGCGCGTTTTGCGACGCTCTCCGACGGCACATGGATGGAATCGCGTAACAGCTTCAAGAGCAAACAAGCCACACTCGCCAAATATCAACGGCGCATGGCGCACAAACAAAAATTCAGCAACAACTGGAAAAAAGCGAAAGCCAACGTCCAAAAAATTCACACGCAAATTGCCAACGCCCGCCGCGATTTCCTGCACAAGGCGACGACCACGCTCAGCCAAAACCACGCGCTCGTGTTCATCGAAGATTTGCAGGTACGGAATATGTCCAAGTCAGCAGCAGGCACAGCAGAAAACCCCGGCAAGAACGTTGCCCAAAAGTCCGGCTTAAACAAAGCCATTCTCGACCAAGGCTGGGGTGAATTTCGACGGCAACTCGACTACAAGATGGCATGGAAAGGCGGCATGTTGTTCACTGTGCCACCGCATTATACCAGTCAAGAGTGCCCAGAATGTCATCATGTAGCGGCGGATAATCGTCAGACGCAAGCACGGTTTGTGTGCGTGAAATGCCACTATGAAAATCATGCCGATCATGTCGGCGCGATCAATGTCAAAGAGCGGAGATACCGCTTGTTAGCTTGTGGAGATGCGGCCTTAAGCCGCTCTGTGAAGCAGGAACCCGCCGAAGTCAGTCAGCTATCTAGCTGAATGCAGTAGGAATCCCCTTCCTTCAGGGAGGGGAGGATGTCAATGCCATAGTGATTAACCTGTTTCATTATTTTTTTATGAAAACGGCTCGAACCTTGCGATCCGAGCCGTTTGTACTGTCCTCAAGGTCAACGTATTGTTACTTTGGAAGCGACCCCGCCATGATGTAGTTCGCCGCGAACAAACTGTTAGCCGGATGCAGCAACACATTGCCCAACAGCAGGTTAATGTCATTGCTTGGCCCTGAGTAGATGGTTGTGCCATCCAGACTCAGATCAGTGACATAGTAGCCTTTCAAACGGAAGTTACTGTTGGTCAATAGGTTGGTCGGGTGCATCAGCACCGTACCCAGCACCACGTTGGTGTCGTTACCGGGGCCGTTGGCAATGATACTGTCACTGTTGTTGGCTTCACCCGCCCACATCAGGCTGACATCCGTGCCTTGCAGACGGGCGTTAGTGCCGCTGACTGTTTGGCTCGGCAAGCCGAAGTCAATGGCTGCCAGTGTTGGTGACAGCAATACTGCGTCTTTGGTCATCACCCCCAGATGGTTGCGGTGACGCAGGGTCACGTAGTACTGGCCTTCCACCACGTTCGGGATCAACAGCTTGACCTCATTGGTCTGCGGGTTGGCAACATCTCCGTCGCGCTGGAGCAGAGCGGCAACGCGTGTCACCACCGTTTTTGGTGTCGTCTTGTCGCGGATTTCCACCACCACCCAGTCGACAGGTGCATTATTGTCTGCTGTTGCCAGCACTGCCGGTGCAGCGGTTTCAGTTCCCACGTAACCCAGCGAGGTTACTGCATCAGTGTATGGCTGTACGCTTGGGATAAGCCCCAGCTTGCGCAAGTCATCGCGCATCAGGCCATCCGCCGTGTTGTAAGCGCCTTGCAGGAAGCCCCGCACATGCAGCACCACGGTAGGGATTTCATCCGGGTCGAGGTAGCTCGGAATACCATCCGCATCCATGTCATAGGCATCCAGCGGATTGCCATCCTTGTTCTTGTCGGCCTTTTCGTCAACCGTCAGCTTACCGTCGTTGTCGTCATCATTATCGAGGAAGTCTGGTTTGCCATCTTTGTCGGAATCCTGTGCATCCGCCGGATTGCCGTCCTTGTTCGGGTCAGGGTTCTCGTATTTGGTGAGGATACCGTCATTGTCGTCGTCCACATCCAGCCAGTTGAACTTGCCATCGCCGTCGGTATCGGTGGCATCCGTCGGGTTGCCGTTGCCGTCCTTGTCAGCCATTTCGTACTTCGTCAGCACGCCATCGCCGTCATCGTCGTTGTCCAGATAGTCGGGCAAGCCATCCTTGTCGGTGTCACGGGTATCCGCCGGGTTGCCGTCGCCATTCGGGTCTGCTTGCTCGTATTCGGTCAGCAGGCCGTCACCGTCATCGTCTTCATCCAGATAGTCGAGGATGCCATCCTTGTCAGTATCACGTTTGCCAGCCGGGTCTTCGTACTGGGTCAGCACGCCGTCACCATCGTCCTCCTTGTCGAGGTAGTTGGGAATACCATCCTTGTCGGTATCCAGCGCATCGTCGGGGCTCAGGTCGCCGTTGGCATCCGGTGCTTCATCCTTGGTCAGGACACCATCATTGTCATCATCAGTATCGAACGCATCCGCCGTACCGTCGCCATCGGTATCCACCGGCTTAGTCGGGTCAGCGCCGACTTCGGCCTTGTCGTTTACACCGTCATCGTCGGTGTCTTTTTTCAGCGGGTCGGTTTTGGATTTCAGCACCTCATCGCCGTCGGACAAACCGTCGCCATCGCTGTCAGCCTTGAGCGGGTCGGTCTTGAGAGTATTCACTTCCTCACCGTCTTTCAGGCCATCGCCATCGGAATCGGGGTTCCACGGGTCAGTACCCAGGAGCTTTTCCTTGGAATCCATCAGGCCGTCGTTGTCATTGTCCTCATCCACGTCGATCACGTTGATGGTGATAGTCTGGTTGGAACAGCCGCCCTCCATGTCACAGGCTTTCACTGTGAGGATGTAGGAGTTGCTCTTGTCCTTGTCGATCGGTTTCTCATAGTCTGGCACCAGTTTGAACTTGATGTCGCCGGTTTTCGGGTCAATGGTGAAACGCGCATCGTCATCCGAACCCACAATGCTGTAACCGATGGTGAAATCTGACTCCTTGTTTTTATCGTCGGTGACTTCCACGTTCAGTGCCACAGCGGTGCTGTTTTCATCAAGCGTTGCAGCCGTTGGTGAGGTGAATACCGGCGGGGTATTCGGAATCCGCCAGTTCACTTCCGCGCCAGTTTTCGGGTAAGCCGCCAGCACATCGGTGATGCCTGCATTGGCCGGGCCGAAACTGGTGGGGTCAGTATCAATGGTGTCATCCAGACCATCGTGGTCAGCATCTAGGCCGGAAAGTACCGGTACGTCGGATTCGGTATTGTCATCGCCGCCGGTATTTTCGGAATCAAGGTCGAGGTAGTCTTGCTTGCCGTCGCCTTCGGTATCTACCGGGGTCAGGCCAGCGCCGTAAGCATCATCAATACCGTTCTTGTCCGCATCCACACCGGATGGGGCTTTAAAGCCTGCGGTGGTTTGCGCTTCGATATTGTCGGGGATACCGTCACCGTCGGAGTCCAGATCCCACTGGTTCTGGATGCTGTCGCCGTCTATATCGCCTGTGCCTTCCACGCTGTTGGGGATGCCGTCACCGTCTACGTCGAGGTCGTTTTTGTCACCAATGCCATCATGGTCGGTATCTTTCAGCACGGTAATGGTCAACAGTTTTTTGGTGATCGCGCCTTCCGCATCAGCAGCGGCTACTTCCACCAAGTAGGTGTTGTTGCCGTCTTTATCAGCAGGGACTGCAAAGTTTGGGGTGGTCTTGAAGGTCAGTTCACCTGTTGCCGGGTCAATGGCAAACAGTGCCATATCATCCCCACCTGTCATGCTGTAAACCATCCCTTTGCCTTCACTGTTAGTGTCATCGGTGGCAGCAAGGTCAACCGCTGGAGCCGTGGTTTTTTCCACGTAGTCGATAGCAGCAGGGTTGGGGATGACCGGAGCAGCATTCACTAAACGCCAGTAAACGTTGCTGCCGTTGCCGGGGTAGGTCGCCAGTACATCGGTAATGCCCGCGTTGGCAGAGCCAAAACCTGCATCATCACTGTCGATAGCATCATCCAGACCGTCTTTGTCTGCATCGTTGCCAGACAGGGTAATGCCCGCTTCTGCGGTGTCGTTTGAGCCGCTGTTGTCGGAATCGGTATCCAGATAGTCCGGTGTATCGGTGCCGTCGGTATTGACAGGCGTCAGGCCAGCGCCATAGGCGGTATCAACCCCATTGGCAGCGACCGTGCCAGAAGGTGCTTGATAGCCTGTGGTGGTTTGCGCTTCGATATTGTCAGGGATGCCGTCACCGTCGGAGTCGAGGTCATACTGGTTCTGGATGTTGTCACCATCGGTATCAGCCGTGCCTTCCACGCTATTGGGGATGCCATCACCGTCAATGTCGTTGTCTTTTGAATTACCAATACCATCACCGTCGGTGTCGATTTCGGTCACTGTTATGCCCAACGTTTGTTGGTCGATTTCGCCGGTAGCATCGGTAACGGTGATGATAACGTCATAGACGTTGTTTGCGCCTGCGTCTTTGGGTGTACCCCAGCCTGGCGCAGCTTTGAATGCGATTTTCCCTGTATTCGAGTCAATATCAAATAAAGCAGCATCCGTGCCGCTGATTAACCAGGTTAGGCCAGAGCCTTCGGTTTCACCATCCGTATCTGTAGCGTCATAATCCACCGCTGTACCGGTTTTGCCTTCAGGATAATTGATGCTGTATGTGTCGCTGCCGCTGCCTGTGGAAATGATCG
The DNA here is from genome assembly GCF_017901135.1 of Thiothrix litoralis. Lineage (NCBI taxonomy): Bacteria > Pseudomonadati > Pseudomonadota > Gammaproteobacteria > Thiotrichales > Thiotrichaceae > Thiothrix > Thiothrix litoralis. Next base: position 4,027,158 of record NZ_CP072801.1, read on the forward strand.
GTGCATGGTTGCCGAGTATCCGCCAGTTAACCTCTGAGCCATTTTTTGGGTAAGCATTCAGGACATCGGTAATACCTGCATTGGGAGGGCCATAGTTATTGTCATCCGTGTCTACGGCATCATCCAGCCCGTCATTATCCGCATCATTGTTTGCCAATGTAATGCTAGCTTCAATGGTGTCACTGGTTCCTGCCCCATCAGAATCCTGATCAAGGTAATCGGGAATGCCATCGCCGTCAGTATCCACTGGGGTTAAGCCTGTACCATAGGCGCTATCTAAACCTGATGGGGATATGTTGCCAGATGGGGGAATGTAAGCACTGGTGGATTGGGCTTCGATGTTGTCGGGGATGCCGTCATTGTCGCTGTCCAAGTCCAGTTCATCCACGAGACCATCGCCATCTGAGTCGCCATTCGTGCCCGGTAAAGCATTGGTTTTTTCCACGGAGTTGAGGATGCCGTCACCGTCTGCGTCACAGTCCTGTGGGTCGCGGATGTTATCAAGGTCGAAGTCACCCAAGCCCATATTGCCTGGTAACATGTAGGATTCATACTCTTTACCGCCGAATACGGTAATTCCAATCTCGACATCATTGGTGATGGTGTACATAGCGCCCGCTGCCACCACAATTTTTGTCCATGATAAATCAGTGCCGGGTACGGTTATCCAAGTAGGAGCCGTAGCGGGTGCTGCGCCATTGATTTTTAAATTACCCGTATTGGCCGTTGGTGAGACAATCAACAAGGTATTGGCGAAGTTGGGTTGTGCTTTAAATACATGGCGGGTTAGCCAGATTTCGCGAGAAGGCACAATTCCCATCGCTGGGTCAACATCGGTTGTACCACTGAATTGTGCGCCCACTGCATATTGGGCAACTTGAATCTTTTTACCGTTAGTGGTGAAGCGGTGCACCGTGTCATTATTGGTTGCATTGCCTGTCCAAATGCCACCTGCACCTAATGTTGCAACGAGAGTGCCGTCTTTATAGACTTCAGTACCTGCTTCAGCCGCCACTACCCGCAACATTTGCCCGTAGGGAATAGGGGGAACGACATACTCCACACCCCAGTCTTTCACCGACAACATTTGCTCTACTAATGTGTCACAGGATGTCACGCCAACAGGGACATTCGCGCAAGCTGCGCCGCCGAAGACCGACACAGGTTTATCGGCAGTGACATGTGACCCAGTAATGTCGTTGACACCATTTTCAAAAGAATAGACTTGCCCTTCATTCAGGGTGATGTTGACTGGGGAGCCACCCGGTTTTGTCACTGTCAAACTGGTATTGTCTTGTGAAGCAACAACCATGCCGCGTGAAGGTGCTGTGGCATTGAGGCCGTTATAACCAATAACGTAGTATTCCTTGCCTAAGGCAGTTGTTGGGTAGCCTAGAAAACCGTCTGTCGTATAGGTTTGTTCGTTGATAATATAGGCTGAAACATCATTGCTGCCGGTAATTTTCAAGCCGTTGTTGAGTATGACCCCATCGCCACTGACCTGAAAAATATTGGGTAAGTCTGTTTCAAAAAAGCCAGAAGCAGGGACGGTGTAGTTCAACGACCAACTGCCATCTTTGCTGCTGAGTGTGCCAGTTGTGCCCTCTTTGCCAACCAGGTTAAGGTGGATTGTGCCTGCATTGCTATAGTTGCCCAGCACGCCCAGCCAGAACTGTCGGCCTCCTGAGCCGCCAGCACCCTCACAGCTTCCCGCAGCAAAGACGGGTGATGCCGCCAAAACTAGTGTAGCCGATAGGATTAATGTGGTTAAGGCGGATTTTTGGTGTGTTATATTCCGCCGATTGTGCGAATCCTTCATCAGTAAGTCCCCCAGTTATGGTGTATTTGTTATTAATTTATTATTGCCAAGCATTGTGCATGAGCCATGTGGTTGGGTGGCTGGGCATTATTACTTGTTCATATTCCATAAGATTTATATGGGTGGCAATAGAAAACAGACTAGCGGGGCGAGGTAACGCTATTTCAATACCACTGTCGCGTCCACCCTAAAGACCACTACTGCATTGCCCCCATGTGGCGGCTGGATTGGGAAGAAATCCAGCGCTTGGTCAAGAAGTGATCCCGCGTGAGCTGATGTCGGTGGCACTTAAACCAAATAGGCTGATTGGTGGAACAGGCCGTATTTTGTCTATATCCGGTTCCAAGTTAGGATGCCCAGTGCTTATGCTATGCTTACCCTAAAGTCATTCACGAGCATCCACCATGCAACGCCACCCGTGCTATCCTCCCCGACCTGAAGGACGGGGTTTGCCACGCAACCTGATCAAAAACCGTGGCTATGCCGACAAGTATTATGAGGATGAACGCCCGAAACGCTTGCTGGGCATCCACTTCAGCAGTGAGAGCAAAACCGTGGATGACTGGAAGCTGGGAAAGTACGCCCCATGAAAAACGGCTCGAATCTGGGTCAGTATCGTAGTGCGGGGTATGTGCTGTGCTACAATCCCCGCATTGAATGACACGCACATAGATTGCATGGAGACTCGTACTTTGGGGAATGCTAAACAGCCCAGCAAGCGGCGTTGGCTGCGCTGGTTGGTTGAGATTGTCGTTATCGTTGCTTTGATTGGTGGCGTTCGCGCCTGGCAACATCGCGGGATGCTGGAAGGCGAAGCCCCGGACTTTGAACGCACCGCCCTCAATGGCGAGGTGATCCACTTAGATAATTACCGTGGCAAACCCGTGCTCCTGCACTTCTGGGCAAGTTGGTGTCCGATATGCGAGCTGGGGCAAGGCACTATCACCGGGCTTGGCAAGGACTGGAAGGTGATTACGGTTGCTTTTCAGTCTGGCGGTAAAGAAGAAGTGCAGCGTTACATGGAGCGCAAAGGCATTACCGATTGGGTCACGATTGTCGATGAAGATGGTTCACTGACCGGGAAGTACGGTATTCATGCCGTGCCGACCGATTACATACTGGATGGCGAAGGCACAATCCAGTTTCGCGAGTCCGGGGTGACAACGGGGTGGGGTTTGCGTCTGCGCTTGTGGTTGGCGGGGTGGTTGGTGTAGCTTTAGCCTAGCGCCCGCCATAGTAGCAGTAAGCCCAGTGCGACCACCAGCAATCCCGCCACCTGCTTGACGGTTTGGTTACGGGTGAATTTGGCAAGTTTCGCCGCTGCTGCGCCCATCAGCAACAGGTTCGGCAAAGTTCCCAGCCCGAATGCCAGCATCAGCAACGCGCCGTTGGCGACACTGCCCGCTGATAACGTCCAGATCAGCACGCTGTATACCAGCCCGCAAGGCAACCAGCCCCATATAAACCCCAGCGGTAAGGCTTTCGCGGGGGAATCGACCGGCATAAAACGCCGTCCCAGTGGTTCTATGCGCCGCCACAGCACGCGCCCGGCATTTTCAACGTTGGCAACACCTGCCCAGATGCCCGCCAGATACAAGCCAAGTGCCACCATGAACAGCGCCGCGAAAATTTGCAAACCGTGCCGCACGCTTTCCAGTTCGCCCAATGACAAAAAGGCTGCGCCCAAACCGCCTGCCAATGCCCCAGCTAAAGTATAGCCGCCGATGCGTCCGCTATTATAAGCCAGCAGTATGGGAAACAGGTTGGCAGGGTTATTACGCTGTGCAGCGGGCAGGCTGAACGTCAGGGCGCTGACAATACCGCCACACATGCCAAGGCAATGTACTCCCCCCAATAACCCGACCAGAAAAGCCGCTAGGTAATTGGAATGGCTCAGCCAACTCCACTCCATCAGTTAAGGGTCTGCCGTACCTGATAATGGTCGCCAACAAAGCCGCTGAAAAAGTTTTCCAGCAAGGGGTGTTCGACCGGTTCGACGGTTTCCACGGCTTCCAGATTGCGCTCGGCAACGTAAGCTACTCGCCCATCCTGATCAATCAGCACGTGATACCACGGCTCTTCCTTGGTGGGGCTACCGGCTTCCACGTTTTTCTCGAACCATTCTTCCGTGCCCTTGAAGTCGGGGTCAACGTCAAAAATGACGCCACGGTAGTTGAACAGGCGGTGGTGAATGACCTGACCAAGGCCGAAAGAAGCGGTTTTCTCTTCCATTGTGATAATTCCTCTATGCTTTTCATAGTAATGCTCTATCCCTAATATGCGGCTACTCGCCCTCAATATCAAGATGTCCTAATATTTCACGGGTAGCCTCGACCCGTCGCCGATGTACTTCTTCCTTGATCTGTACGCCCTGAAAACCTGCCTGGATAACGGCTTGCACATCGACTTGCTGACAGGTTGCCAACACCTCACGAAAGCGTTCCGCTTGCGGGTAAGGGCGTTCTTCAAACCCGGTGCGGCCTTTCGCGTCGGCTTCGCACGCCAGCAGCAATTGTTCAAAGCGTTCCGGCTTGCGGAAGGCGTCGGTGGTTTCCAGCACCTTCAGGAACGTTTTGGGGCGTAATTCCAGCGCTTTATGAATTCGACCGTGTTGTTCCGCCACATGTTCCGCCAATTCACGAAAGCGGGTGGGAATTTTCAGGCGTTCACACAGTTGTGTCGTCAATTGGCGGCTAACAAGTTCATGCCCGTGATGGCTGGGCAGGATGTCTGCCGGGGTCAGCCCTTTGCCGAGGTCGTGGGTAAGCGCGGCGAAACGCACTTCGGGCGCTGCGCTCAGCTTCACCGCCTGTTGCAGCACTAACAGGGTGTGGATGCCGCAATCAATTTCCGGGTGATAGTGGGCAGGTTGCGGCACACCGAATAGCCGGTCGACTTCCGGGAACAGCACGCGCAAGGCACCGCAGTCACGCAATACCTCAAAGAAACGTTCCGGCGCAGGCTCTGAGAGTGCCCGCACGGTTTCCTGCCAGACCCGTTCGGGAACCAGTGCGTCGACTTCGCCCGCTGCGACCATGTTTTGCATCAGTTGCCGGGTTTCTTCTGCCACCTGAAAACCCAGTGGTGCGAAACGTGCGGCAAAACGGGCTACCCGCAGGATGCGTACCGGGTCTTCGGCAAAGGCTGCTGATACATGCCGCAGCAAGCGTTGCTGCAAATCGCTTTGCCCACCGTAAGGGTCGATGAGAGTGCCTTGCTCATCTTGCGCCATCGCATTGATGGTGAGGTCGCGGCGGGCAAGGTCTTGTTCCAGGGTGACATCGGTCGCCGCATGAAACTGGAAGCCGTGGTAGCCTTTGGCTGTTTTGCGCTCGGTGCGTGCCAAAGCGTATTCCTCACCCGTCTTGGGGTGCAAAAATACCGGGAAATCATTGCCCACGGGTTTAAAACCCTGTTGCAGCAAATCAGCGGGTGTTGCGCCTGTTACGACCCAATCGCGATCCTTGAGAGACAGCCCCAGTAAGGGGTCACGGACAGCGCCGCCGACCAAGTAAGTTTTTATTTCGTTCATAGGGGGATTATGGCTGCCTGTTTAGGGGGAAGTATATCTTTTTTCTACTATATTAGAGAACACTAATCTATTGATAAATAAGGCCAACATTGACCTAGAACGTGATTTGTGATGTTATCCTTGTTGCTAGGGAAAAATTCTGTAACAGTGTTTATCTTATAATTAAAGCAATACCCACATTAATAGTTAGGAGTTCGCGCTAATGGCTCATATTGTAATTCTCGGTGCTGGTACAGGCGGAATGCCCGCAGCCTATGAAATGAAAGAAATGCTCGGTAAAGGGCACGAGGTCACGGTCATCAATGAACGTGATTATTTCCAATTTGTACCCTCCAACCCGTGGGTTGCTGTGGGCTGGCGTACCCGTTCTGACATCACTTTCCCGATTGAAAAATACCTCGCCAAGAAAGACATTAAATTCATTTGCAGCCGTTGCGACAAGATTGATGCCGAAGGTAGTTCTCTGCATTTGGAAAATGGCGAAACCATTAAATACGATTATCTCGTGATTGCTACTGGCCCGAAACTGTTCTTCCAGGAAGTCGACGGCGCAGGCCCTCACGGTGGTCACACGCACTCTGTTTGCGATGTTACCCACGCGGAAGGTGCGTATGCTGATTATCAGAAGCTGCTGGAAAAAGGTTCCGGTCACATTATCGTGGGTGCGATGCCGTTTGCAAGCTGCTTTGGTCCAGCTTATGAATTTGCCTTCATCGTCGACGCTGACTTGCGTAAACGTGGTGTGCGTAACAAATTCAAGATGACTTATGTGTCTTCCGAGCCATACATCGGTCACTTAGGTTTGGGCGGCGTGGGCGACTCTAAGGGGATGCTGGAATCCGAACTGCGTAACCACCACATGCAGTGGATCACCAATGCTAAAACCACTAAGGTTGAAGCAGGCAAAATGTTCGTCACTGAGTTGACTGCCAAAGGTGAAGTCGAGAAAGAACACGAACTGACGTTCGATATGGCGATGATGCTGCCAGCCTTCAAGGGCGTTGATGCAGTTGCCGCTGTGGAAGGTCTGTGTAACCCGCGTGGTTTCGTGGTTGTTGACGAATTGCACCGTAACCCGAAATACAAAAACATCTATGCGGCAGGTGTTTGTATCGCCATTCCGCCGGTAGAAGCTACGCCTGTCCCCACAGGTGCACCGAAGACCGGTTATATGATTGAATCCATGGTCACTTCTCTGGTACATAACATTGCAGATGAACTGGCTGGTAAAGAACCGCATACCACGGGTACTTGGAATGCTATCTGTTTGGCTGATATGGGTGATACCGGTGCAGCCTTTGTAGCACTGCCACAGATTCCACCACGTAACGTGGCTTGGTTCAAAAAAGGTAAATGGGTACACATGGCGAAGATCGCGTTCGAGAAATACTTCATCCGTAAGATGAAGAAAGGCAGTTCCGAACCGTTCTACGAAAAGTCTATCCTGAAGATGATGGGTATTACCCGCATCTAACGAGAATCTGACGAGGAGTCAGGGGCACTTGATGGGAGGCATTGCGCCTCCCATTTTTATTTGAGGTTCCGATGCAATTACCTAACGATATTCAAACAACTGTTGCACGTGCTTTGGCCGAAGACATTGGCACAGGCGATGTCACTGCTGGGCTGATTCCAGCCGATAAGCAAGCCAGCGCAACGGTCATTTCTCGCGAAGACGCGACGTTATGCGGCGTGGCGTGGTTTAACGAAGTGTTTCGCCAACTTGACCCAGCCGTGCAGATTGACTGGCAGTACCAGGATGGCGACCGGGTGGAAGCCAATGCCCTGCTGTGTAGCTTGCGGGGCAGTGCGCGTTCTATCCTGAGTGGCGAGCGTGCCGCGCTGAATTTCCTGCAAACCTTATCAGCAACGGCGACGGCTACACGCCGTTATGTGGAGTTGGTTGCGCATACCCAATGCCGAATTCTGGATACGCGCAAGACCCTGCCCGGTTTACGTACTGCGCAGAAATACGCGGTATTGTGCGGTGGCGGAACCAATCACCGTATCGGTTTGTATGACCGGGTGTTGATTAAGGAAAATCACATCATGGCCGCCGGGTCGATTACGGCAGCGATTCAGCAAGCACGGCAGTTGCACCCCGGCATTCTGGTCGAAGTGGAAACCGAAAATTTGCAGGAGTTGGCAGAAGCCAGTGCCGCGCAGGCAGACATTATCATGCTGGATGAATACAGCCTCGCCGATATGCGCGAGGCAGTGCGAGTGACGGCAGGGAGTATTCCGTTGGAAGCCTCGGGTGGGGTTAGCCCGGAAACCTTGGTGGCGATTGCTGAAACGGGGGTGGATTTCGTGTCGATTGGCGGGATTACCAAGCATGTGCGGGCGGTGGATTTGTCGATGAGGTTTAATGCATGAAAAAATACCTAGGATTCGCTATCGTACTGGCCTTGCTGGCAGGCTGCGGTAACAAGGGAGCGCTCTATATGCCAGATGATGCGCAGCATAAACCAAAACAGGAACAGGCGAAGTAACTCATGGATCATTTTGAATACCGTAACGGGCAGTTGTACGCCGAAAACGTCGCTGTTGCCGATATTGCCCGTGCTCATGGCACACCATGCTACATTTATTCCCGTGCTACGCTGGAACGGCATTGGCACGCTTTCAACGATGCTTTTGGTTCGCAGGCGCATTTGGTGTGTTATGCGGTAAAGGCTAATTCCAACCTTGCCCTGCTTAATTTGTTTGCACGCTTAGGGTCGGGGTTCGATATCGTATCGGGTGGCGAGCTGGAGCGTGTGTTACGCGCCGGTGGCGACCCTAGCAAAGTGGTGTTTTCCGGCCTTGGCAAAAAAGTACCTGAAATCCGCCGTGCGCTGGAAGTAGGTATCCGTTGCTTCAATATCGAATCCGAATCCGAACTCGACCGCATCAACGCGGTGGCGGGTGAAATGGGCAAAGTGGCGTCGATTTCCTTGCGCGTCAACCCGGATGTGGATGCGCAAACCCACCCCTACATTTCCACCGGCTTGAAAGAAAACAAGTTCGGCATCGAGATTGGTCGCGCTGAAGCCGTGTACCTGAAAGCCGCTGCCATGCCACACCTGAAAGTGGTGGGGATCGACTGCCACATCGGTTCGCAATTGCTGACGCTGACGCCGTTCATGGATGCCTTGCAACGCTTGCTGGCCTTGGCGGAACGCTTGGCGGCACAGGGTGTGCAGATTCACCACCTCGATGTTGGCGGTGGTTTGGGTGTGCGTTATCAGGAAGGGCAGGCCGCGCCATCCCCCGCAGACTACATGGCGCAATTGTTCACCGATGAACGTTTACGTCAGTATGAAATCTTTGTCGAGCCGGGCAGGGCAATTGCCGCGAATGCCGGGATTCTGGTGACGGAAGTCGAATTCCTGAAACCGTCGGAATACAAAAATTTCGCGATCGTGGATGCGGCGATGAATGACCTGATCCGCCCCGCCTTGTACAGCGCTTGGCAAGAAATCATTCCGGTGGTGCCGCGCTCGACGGGTGAAACCGTGACTTACGATGTGGTGGGGCCAGTGTGCGAAACCGGTGATTTTTTAGGTAAAGAACGCGACCTCAATATCCAGCCGGGTGATTTTCTGGCGGTGCGTTCGTCGGGTGCTTATGGCTTTACCATGTCATCCAATTACAACACCCGCCCGCGTGCGGTAGAAGTGATGGTCGATGGCGATGCGGTGCATGTGGTGCGTCAGCGGGAAACGCTGGATGACTTACTGCGTGGTGAAAATATTTTACCCATTAAGTGATAAATAAAACATCTGCCTTGACCGTTTGGCGGATTTTTTTTGCACTTTAGCCTTTTTGTTGTATGAAATAGGTATTTGGTCGTTAGGCTAGTCTATCCTTAGACATGCAAGCCGTTGAGTCAACGCGAGTCGAGTCAATCACCCATCGGATGGAGTAGTTTATGCCAGTACCCAGTACCACAATCGAACGTCAGGAAGCCGGAGCCGTGCTTTCCAAGCGTGGCAAGGTGACGGCAAAAAGTGCCTTGACGGGCGAGATGCGGATTCTCAAGCGCGGCGACATCCTGTATGCCGACGATATGGTGCACACGGTGCGCGGCGCGAATGCGCAACTGAAAATGCATGACCACAATATCGTGATGTTACGGGGTGGTTGTATGTTTCGGGTCAACCTTTACCGCCCACAAGCCGAGGTGCAAGGCAAGGGGCAGCGCTACGAATACATTGGTGGAGCCTTGCGCGAAAGCCGTCGCGAGCAAGTCCCCTTGATGGACTTGGGTATTTATTGAAGGCAGTGCTGGAAACTGTCGGCAGCGTTTTGCAATAGTGTCGTGTAAGTATTCTTGTCCAACGGCAAGGACATCCCCAATGGGTCAAGCTCGCCGAGATGGATATTACTGCCTTCTACCAGCGTTTTGACCATCGCAGGTGAGAACTGTGGCTCCCGAAACAGGCAGGTTGCCTGCTTTTCCTCAATAATATGGCGGATGTCCTTCACATGGCGGGCTCCCGGCAGGCGTGACACATCCAGTGTTACCGCTCCCGCAAAATTCAAACCGTAATGCGTATCAAAATGTTGCCAGGCATCGTGAAAGCTCAGGTAAGGCTTGCCACTGAGTGGTGCTAACTGCTGGCGGATCTGTGCGTCGGTGGCGCTGATGTTCTGGATAAGCTGTTCAGCGTTGGCAAGGTAGTCGGCCTTGTGTGTAGGGTCAGCCTCGCCTAGCGCAGTGGCAATCGCCCGGCTCATCACAATGGCATTCTCCGGGTTCAGCCAAAGGTGCAAGTCTTCGCTGTGGGCATCAGCATGGTTTTGTGCCGCCCGTGCGTGCAGGTGCTGAATACCAGTGGCCTCGGCAAGGGTCATCACCCGCTGCTGGGCTGACAGGTTTGAGAGTGGTTTATCCAGAAACGTTTCCAGCCCGCTACCGATGCGGAACACGACTTTGGCATTCTCAAGCAGCCGCATATCCGACGGTTTGAGGGCGTAATGGTGGGGGGACGCGCCATCCGGCAGCAGTTGCTTTACCTCCAGCGGGCTATCTTTGCCCCCGGCAACGGCATACACCAGCGCTTGAACTGGCTTGATGGTGCTGACTACCAAAGGCTTGGTGGGGGCATCTTGCTGGCAAGCGGTTAAAACGCCTACGCACAACAGCAGGAAAATCGTTAGAATACGGAACATTTTTTCACTCTTTATACGTTGGCAAGGATGTCCACCACATTATTGGCAAAACTGGAACATATTGGCCTGAACTTTGGGCAGCGCGTGATTTTGCACGATGTTAGCCTCGAAGTGTACCCGCAAAGCATTCTGACTTTGATTGGGCCAAACGGTGCAGGCAAATCGACTGTACTGAAAATCTTGCTGGGTTTACAAAAACCGGACAGCGGTAGTGTATGGCGTATGCCTGCTTTACGGGTGGGTTATGTGCCGCAAAAATTCCATCTCGACCGCTTATTGCCGTTGACGGTGGAGCGTTTCATGGGCTTGAACCTGCGGCGGCATGATGCGGTGGCGGTACGCCAGAGTGCCGAGGAAGTGGGCGTGCTGGATTTGCTGCCACAGGCGGTGCAATCCTTGTCGGGTGGCGAGTTGCAACGGGTGTTGCTGGCGCGAGCCTTACTCAACCATCCGCAAGTATTGGTGCTGGATGAACCGGGGCAGGGGGTCGATGTCACTGGCTTGAGTGAATTGTATCAACTGATCAACCGCTTGAAGCAGGCGCATGGCTATGGAGTGGTAATGGTGTCGCATGACTTGCATCTGGTCATGGAAGCGACGGATCAAGTGTTGTGCTTGAATCAGCATATCTGTTGTTCCGGGCAGCCGGAAGCGGTATCGCGCCACCCTGAGTATTTGCGCCTGTTTGGTGACGTGCGTGCCGCCGGGCTGGCGGTTTACACCCATCACCATGATCATCAGCATGATATGCACGGTTGTATCGTGCCATTGGCCGATGAGGAGCATCAGCATGGATGATTTTATCCTGCGTGCCTTGCTGGCAGGTTTAGCGGTGGTGCTGATGAGTGGTTTGCTGGGCGTATTCCTGTTGTGGCGGCGCATGGCTTATTTTGGTGATACCTTGTCACATTCGGCTTTGCTGGGCGTGGCGCTGGGCTTAATGACGGGTACGAGCATGAACCTTTGGGTCATGGGTGTGTGTGTTACCGTGGCTTTGCTGATGCTGTATGTGCAACACAATCCGGCGTTGGGCAGTGATACCTTGTTGAGCATTATCGGGCACAGCGCCTTGGCCTTGGGGACGGTGGCGTTGACCTTCCTACCCAATGTCAGGGTTGATCTGATGGCTTACCTGTTCGGTGATATTTTGGCGGTAACACGCTTCGATATTGCCCTGACGTGGGGCATGGCGGTCATTGTTGCGGTGATCATGGTGTGGATTTGGCGACCCTTGCTGTCTTTGAGCGTACACGCTGAACTGGCACAAGTCGAGGGCATCAAGGTGTGGCGCATCAGTGCCATTTACATGCTGTTGGTGGCGTTGATGGTGGCAGTGGCGATGAAGGTGGTCGGGGTGTTGCTGCTGACGGCGTTGCTGATTATTCCTGCTGCGACGGCGCGGCGTTTTGCCAAGACACCTGAGCAAATGGCAGTTTTTGCCGTAGTGGTGGGGGGGCTGGCATTATTGGCAGGAATGGGGCTTTCTTTGCAACTGGATACCCCCACCGGCCCCAGTATTGTGGTGGCTGCCAGTGCATTGTTCCTGTTGGTGCAGCTCGTCCCACAGCGTAGCCCTTAAAGGGTGCAAGTCGGCAAAAAGAGATTGTGCGTCGCACCATAAGGTGTTACAACATAATGATTGTGGGTGTTTTTAAGCATTTTGTCATTAACCATTGTGGCCTGTATTCATGGAAATTACTGCTGTCTATCCGGGGACTTTTGACCCAATTACGAAAGGTCATCTTGACCTTATCAAACGTGCTAGCTATTTGTGTGCTCATGTGGTGGTCGGTGTCGCTTCCAACCCCAAAAAGAAACCCTTGTTCTCGCTGGAAGAGCGAGTGGCTATGATCCAGCGCGAAGTAGCAGAACAGAATCTGACATCCCAAGTGACCGTGAAAGGCTTTGAGGGTTTATTGGTCGATTTTGCCCGTGAACAGAATGCCAAGGTACTGATCCGGGGGATGCGGGCCGTTTCGGATTTCGAGTTTGAATTCCAGCTAGCCAGTATGAACCGCAGCCTTGCGCCCGATGTAGAGTCGGTGTTTTTGATGCCAGGTGAAAGTTTCTCCTTCATCTCCTCGACCTTGGTGAAGGAAGTAGCCATCCTCAATGGCGATGTTTCACGCTTTGTTGCCCCGCATGTGCTGGAAGCCATGAAGCATAAAATTGTGCAGATACGTGCCGAGCGCGGTTTGTTGAACTAGAAAAAGTCTTAGTATTGTTATTTTGATAGAAGTTAATGTTATCTTTTCAGGTAGATTGCTAAAATTACCGAAAACAAACATTCAAGAGGACTTTTTGTATGGCATTGATGATTACCGACGAATGCATTAACTGCGATGTTTGCGAGCCAGAGTGCCCTAACAATGCAATTACCGCAGGCGACGAAATTTATGTAATTGACCCCAAGCGTTGCACTGAGTGCGTTGGGCATTACGATGAACCGCAATGTGTATCCGTGTGCCCGGTCGACTGCATTCCAAGCGACCCTGAGCACGTTGAATCCAAGGCTCAACTGCAACTGAAGTACGAAGAGCTGATGAAAGAAGGTTAAACCGAAGCCAACGGCTTACTGGATACACCATGAAATGCCCGCGATAGCGGGCATTTTTGTGGGTGGTGTTACAACATTTTCAAAAAAGCGATCAAGTCCTGTTGTTCCGTATCCGTCAGTTGGATGGCGGGTAAGTCATTGTCTTTTTTGGGCTGCTGCGAAGTTTTTGCGCAGTAATCAATCACTGCCTCCAGCGTTGCTATGCGCCCATCATGAAAATAGGGGGCGGTTTGCGCCACGTTGCGCAAGCCCGGAACCTTGAATGCCCCGCTCATGCTGTGGCTGCTGCGCGTCAAAAACTGCAATTCGGTGCAAGTATCTAGCGTGGTGTCGCTGTATTGCCCTTGGCCAAGCCTTCGGCGACAGGCTTGATCACTGAAGGCTTTTTCCGGTCGGTGGCAGGTGGCGCAACACGGGAAGCAAGGTCGGCGAATTTTTCATGACTGAAACCGTTTTATTTTTATCCGTCTTTCGCGTAAAACCTCGTCTTTCAGGGCGAGGATGCAGAGCGAGGGCAGCATCGCTGCGCCTCTTCCGTTTGTCGGCTGAAACCCGCATTTACGGTGGATTCAGGCGCACAAGGCAGAGATTTTAACCTATCCTTCATCTCATGCAACGACGCCAAGCCTTTAAATACGAACTGAAGCCCACCGGCGAGCAACAGTGCAACCTACGCCGTTACGCGGGATCGTGCCGCTTTGTTTACAACAAAGCGTTAGCGTTGCAGCAAGCCAACCATGCTGCGGGTGAAAAGTTCATCGGTTACGTGGCCATGGCAGCCAACCTGCCCGTTTGGAAACGCGAAGCGGGGCAGACGTGGCTAAAGGATTCCCCCTCACAGGCGTTGCAGCACGCCCTGAAGGACTTGGACAAGGCCTACCAAAACTTCTTCGCCAAACGTGCCGATTTTCCTCGCTTCAAGCGCAAAGGCAGCGGCAACAATTTCCGCTATCCCGACCCTAAACAAATCAAACTCGATCAGCGTAACAATCGCCTTTTCCTGCCCAAACTGGGCTGGATACGCTACCGTAACAGTCGCGAGGTGTTGGGTGAATTACGCAATGTCACCGTGTCCGGCAAGGGCGGTAAATGGTTTGTCAGCATCCAAACCCAACGGGAAGTGGAGCAGCCAACCCCCACCGCCACCACGAGCATCGGCATCGACTTGGGCATCGCCCGTTTTGCCACGTTCTCGGATGGCAGCTACATTGCCCCGCTCAACAGCTTCAAGACAACACAAGCCAAGCTTGCCAAATACCAACGGCGCATGGCGCATAAACAAAAGTTCAGCAATAATTGGAAAAAGGCGAAAGCCCGCGTCCAAAAACTTCACGCGAAAATCGCCTATACCCGCTGCGATTTCCTGCACAAAGCCACGAATACAATCAGCCAAAACCACGCGGTAGTGTTCGTCGAAGACTTGCAGGTAGGCAATATGTCAAAATCAGCGGCAGGCACGGCAGAAAACCCCGGCAAGAACGTGGCGGCAAAGTCGGGCTTAAACAAAGCCATCCTTGACCAAGGTTGGGGGGAATTCCGTCGGCAGTTGGACTACAAGACGGCATGGAAGGGCGGAATGCTGTTTGCGGTGCCGCCGCAGTACACCAGCCAAACCTGCCCCGGTTGCGGGCATGTGTCGGCGGATAACCGCCAGAGCCAAGCGGTATTTGCGTGTGTGGAATGTGGCTACGAAAATAACGCCGATGTGGTCGGCGCGATCAATGTCAAAGAGCGGGGACACCGCTTGTTAGCCTGTGGAGATGGGGCATTACGCCTCTCGATGAAGCAGGAACTCGCCGAAGCAAGTCAGCTATCTAGCTGAATGCAGTAGGAATCCCCTTCCTTCGGGGAGGGGAGGATGTCAAGATAAGCTGCGTGAAATACTTACTTCGTTTTGTTGGCAGCAGGTTTGCCTGCTGGTTTTGCCGCCGCAAAAATCATCAGGATATTGCGCTTGTTATCCAGCAAATGCAGTTGCTCACGGGTAACGGCGTATTGACTGGCCTGTTTCAGTTGTGCGAAAAACTGCTGTTCCAGTTGGCCTTTATCGCCAATGCAGGCCATTTTGGTAGCACCTACGCCACTGCTGGTGAAAACACCGTCGTTGCTGGCGGTGTAATTGCCAAAAAACTGGTTACAGCCTGAGAAACCGTTCATGCGGCTGGTGTCGAACTGGATGGTGGGTAATCTTTCAGCGGTGACTGCTTGACCACTCAGTGTTTTCAGGTTCCATTGAGTCTCGGCCAGCGTCATTGGCGGCGGCGTTGTTGTCCGGGTATCAAAGCTACAGGCAGAAACGATGGCGAGGAATGCCAATACCCCAATAATTTGTCCCGAAAATGAGGAAAAGAATGCTTTGAGCATTGTGTAACTCCCTATGGTTTGTTGTTATTTTCTATAGATTACAGAAATGGCAAAAAGTTGCGAACTTATTCGCCTAATCATGCACTTTTGTGGCGCTATCCGCAAACTGAGCAGACAAACTGTATGATCACGTTATTTGAGGAAAAATGTTATGAGCAAAAACCCTGAAGAAACGCTAGGGCAACTACTGGAACAGGCACAGACCCTACAACTGGCAACCCTAGATGCTGGGGGCGAACCGTCGATCAGTTACGCGCCGTTCGTGCAGGATGAGGCGGGAAATTTCTACATTTTCGTGAGCGGACTGGCGAGCCATACGCAGGAAATCTTGCACCATCCGCAAGTGGCGGTGCTGTTAATCGCGGATGAGCAAGACGCCCGCCAGATTTTTGCGCGTACCCGTGCAACCTATCGTTGTGTGGCAGCGGTGGTAGAGCGGGAAGCAGCGGTGTATCCGCTGATGTTGGATAAGATGGAAGAGCGGTTTGGTAATGTAGTTGGCGTGTTGCGTGGCTTGGGCGACTTTGTGATGTTTCGCTTGCAACCGCAATCGGGGCGGTTTGTGATGGGTTTTGGGCAAGCGTTTGTGCTGGTGGGGGAGGGGCTGCGGGAGGTGCAGCACATTGGTGCAGATCAATTGGAAAAAGGATAGGGGATGTTTTTTCTCAAGAAGTTATTGTCAATAATGCTGATGCCGTTATCGCTGACGCTGCTGGTGTTACTGTTCGGGCTATTGTTCTTATGGTTCACGCGCAGGCAGAAGCTCGGTAAGGTGCTGGTGACGGCAGGAGTTACGTTGCTGTTGGCGCAGTCTTACGGCTGGGGGTTTAAGCCAGCACTTCAGTCGCTGGAGCGGGAATATCCGCCGCTAACCGTCGTGCCAACGGCGGTGAAGTATCGTTGGATTGTGGTATTGGGTGGTGGTACGTATTCGGATGAGGCCATTCCGCTGCATTCGCGCCTGAGCCAAGATTCACTGGCGCGATTGGTGGAAGGTGTGCGCCTATATAGGCAAGTGTTGGGGGCGAAGTTGGTGCTGTCAGGTGGTGAGGTGTTTGGTTCTGGTGCGGATGCGGTAGCCATGCGAGAATTGGCGGTGCAATTGGGTGTGAATCCGGCTGATATTGTGACCGATGCTGTGTCGCAGGATACCGAAACACAGGCCGTGATTGTCCAGCAGTTGGTGGGCAATGAACCGGTATTATTGGTGACGTCGGCTTCGCACATGAGCCGTTCGGTGGGTCTGTTCCGCAAGGCGGGTGTGGTGTTGTTGCCCGCTCCGGCACATTATTTGGTGCAGCGTAATGCAGGATTCCGCCCCGCAGATGCATTTCCTGATAGCAATGCTTTTACCGTGGCGCAACGGGCGGCGTATGAATACATGGGGATTCTTTGGGCGAAACTGCGTGGGTTATTGTCATGAGTCATGTTTTTAAACCCATCGGCACAATCGCTTCCCCCTACAAAGAAAAATTCGGCATCCCCCGTCAACCCGGTCTGGTCACGGAAGCGCGTTCCACCCTCACGCTGCTAGCGCCCTACAATCTGCCGGAAACCGTGCGCGGCCTCGAAGGTTTTTCCCACGTTTGGCTCATTTTCATCTTCCACGGCACGCAAGACCAAGGCTGGAAACCCACCGTGCGCCCACCGCGTCTTGGCGGTAACACTCGTATGGGCGTCTTCGCCACCCGCTCGACCTTCCGCCCCAACCCCATTGGCCTCACCGTAGCCGAGTTGCGCGGTATTCAGATACAGGGGAATAACATCAGCCTCGAACTCGCGGGCGCAGATTTGCTGGATGGCACGCCGGTGCTGGATATAAAGCCGTATCTTCCGTATGCTGATGCGCTGGCGCAGGCGACAGCGGGGTTTGCCCCGACAGCGCCTGATGCACAGCAAAGGGTGATTTTTTCTGCCGCCGCCAGTCGCCAGTGCGAACAGAAACAACTGCAATGGAACACCCATGTGCGTTTGCTGGTCGAACAGATTTTGAGTCAGGATCCACGTCCTTCCTACCAACAAGGGCAGCAGGCAGGAAGGGTATACGCCATGCGCCTGTACGATTTCGATCTGCGCTGGCATTACACCGCCACGGGCATTGAAGTGCTGGAATTGACTGACGTTGAGCAACACACTTAAAAACCACAACGAAGCTATTATGTTGAAGAAATTTATTATCGCATTTGGGCTATGCGTCACTCTCGGAAGCGCTGTTGCGAAAGATGCAACGCAGTCTGCCCGCTCCGCTCCCCAGCCTGCCGAGCTTACTCTGATTCGCCACGCGCAGACGGCTGATTTGCCCGATGAAATCAAGACGCTGATGCAGCAATACAAAATTCCGGCGGATAACTTGAGTGTTTACATCCGCGACCTTAACGCGGATGTGCCGATGGTGGTACATCACGACAAGGTGCCGCGCAACCCTGCGTCGGTGATGAAGCTGCTGACGACTTGGACGGCACTCAAGTTGCTTGGCCCCAGTTATACTTGGAAAACCGAAGCGTGGACACGCGGCGAATTCAAGGATGGTGTCCTCAACGGTGATTTAATTCTCAAGGGTTTCGGCGACCCGTTTCTCACCGATGAGGCTTTTTGGCAATTGCTGCACGATTTGCAACTCAAGGGCTTGAAGGAAATTCGCGGCAATTTGATTGTCGATAATAGCTATTTCAGTCTTCCCGATTACGATCCGGCAGCCTTCGATAACGAGCCAACCCGTGTCTACAATGCCCAGCCGTCGGCGTTGATGTTTAACTTTCAGGCGAATCGTTTTCTGTTTGAGGCTGATAAAAGCAATGGCAAGGTGGGGATTACGCCGTTCCCACTGATTCCCGGTTTGCAGTTGGAAAACAGCATGACCCTAAGCAAAGGTGGGTGCAGCAAACAGCATTACCGCCCAGACTTTGAGCAGGAAAGCACGGGTCTCAAAGTGTCAGGCGCTTATTCGGCAGATTGCGGTAAAAACTTTATCCTGCGGGTCATGTCCACGCCAGAACAGCATGTCTTTAATGCTTTTCAGGATGTCTGGCATTCTCAGGGCGGCGTCTTTAACGGTAAATTGCAAACCGGGCAGGTGCAAGCTAGCGATGTCTTGTTGCATACGCATGAGTCGCGTACCTTGGGCGAACAAATCCGCTTCGTTAACAAGTGGAGTAATAACGTGATGGCGCGGAATATTTTCCTCACCCTCGGCGCTGAGATGCTGGGAGCGCCCGCGACGTTGGACAAGAGCCGCATGGCAACCGCCGAACTGTTGCAAAAGTCAGGCATTGAATACACCGGAATGGTGGTGGAAAACGGTTCTGGTTTGTCACGTGTTGCCCGTCTGAGCGCCCGTCAGTTGGGGCAGTTGCTGGAAGTGGCGTGGCGTGACCCGTATATGCCGGAGTTTATGGCCTCAATGCCGTTGCTGGGTGAGGATGGTACGTTGGCGACACGCTTCAAAAATGCTGATTTGCGCGGGCGCAGTCACATGAAAACCGGCACGCTCAACGATGCCACCGCGATTGCCGGGTATATGATTACCCGCAGTGGTAAGCGTCTGGTGATTGTGTTGCAGCATAATGGTCGGGAAGCGCAAGGGAGCGGACGTCGGTTGCAAGATGCTATTTTGACGTGGGCATTCGAGCAATAGCACCCGCTGAGTGGTGTAACAGTTGAGGGACTGAAGTGATGAATATTCTACTGGCTGATGATCATGCCTTGTTTCGTGAGGGTATGGCTTTGTTGCTGAATCAGCTCTTTCCACAAGCGACGATCATTCACGCCAATAGTTGGGTAGAGGTTCATCAGGTCATACACCAATATACGCTTAGTCTGGCTCTGTTGGATTTGTCGATGCCGGGGCAGCAGGCATGGGAGGAAGAGTTAACCGATGTGATGAGTGTTGTTACGGGTGTCGCGTGTATCGTGTCTGGTAGTAGCTCACAAGAACACATTAAAACAGCCTTTGGCATGGGGGTTAAGGGGTACATCCCTAAAACCATGGCGATGGCGGATATGGTATCGGCCTTACAGTGCTTAATGGCTGGCGGTATTTATTTGCCGGATAATGTCTGGCTTCAAACCACGGATCCTGGTGCGTCAACGTCATCTGTACTGACCTGGCGGCAACGCGAGTTACTGACGCTGTTGGCAAAAGGTAACAGTAATAAGCAAATGGCAGCATTATTGACGCTGACCGAGGGTACGGTAAAACGTCATTTGCATAATATTTTCAGAATTCTTGATGCCAATAATCGCGTGGAAGCGGTGAATATTGCCCGTGAACGCAATTTGCTGCTTAACCTTGGAGCGTGAAATGCGTATGAATCGCGTGTTTCAAGGTTTCAATGTGGATCGGTTTATACAAGGTCGGTAATTGGCGCTGTTGCAACTCACGGATAATTACTGGGTTGGTGTTGCCGGTTAAGATGAGCGTGGGTACGGGGTGCGGCATGTGTGCGCTAATGGCGCTAATCGCTGTGGTGGCAATGTCGCCCCCTTCTAGTTGGTAGTCTGAAATCAGCATATTCGGGAGCCAATCGTGTAAGTGCTGTAATGCCTTCTGGGTATTGCTGGCAGTTCTGACGTCTAATCCCCATGCGCTGAGTGCCGCCGATAAGGCTTCGGCAACTTCACGGTCATCTTCTATTGACATCCTCCCCACGGCTAAAGCCGGGGGATTCCTCCTGCGAGACGGTAATGTCCTACCGCGAGAATGTTCCGGGCTGCATTGACATCTCTGTCAAGTAGTGCCCCACAGTCGGGGCAAGTCCATTCTCTTATTCCAAGTCCTGCTCTACCTTTCGGACTGTTGACAGAAATACTTCCGCAACACGAACAGGCTTGGGTACTGTACGCTTCGTTGACTTCGAGAAACACGCCTTGCATCGCTTTCGATTTTGCATCAAGTTGTGTTTTCAGCATTGACCACCCGGCATCCAATACGGACTTAGCCATATTGGTTTTGACGAGTGCCTTACTGCTGACGTTGCCGACAACGATTAATGAATTTTCACGCACCAGCTTGGTGGTGAACTTGTGCAGGTGGTCAGCCCTGCGGTTTTTAACCTTGGCGTGGATAGCCTTGACGCGCTTCTTTTTGTTGGCGCGTTGGGCTACCGCCAGTTGCTGTTCAGCATTGCGGTAGAACTGCTTTGATTCCAGTTTTAAACCGTTGCTACAAGTGGCGGTATCTTTCAGACCAAGATCAATCCCGACTTCACCGCGCCCTGCGACTTCAACAACGGGCACTTGCACCACGACATTGAAATACCAACGTCCACGGGAATCCTCGGTGAAAGAGCCGGAACGGAAGTCGTACTGCGACAAGCCGTAGCTATCCCACACTTTGAAAAAGTGCTTGTTGTAGCGAACTTGTCCGTCCTTCCACACGGCTGCACCTGATTTGAAGGGAATCCAGCCCAGTGAACGACGGCTACCGCCAGACACACGCCAGCGTAGCTTATCTTTTTTGAACTGTTTGCGAGCTTTAGCGTGTGCCTCCGTTACTTCCTGCACCGTCTGCGAGTGAATGGTGAAACCGCGTGCCTTCTTGAAAATGGCTTGGCTTTTGGCTAGGTCAAATGCTGTGAAGGTGTTACGAATCCAGCCAACACCCGGAACAGGAACATAGCTGTAGTCTGCGGTAGTCGCATTGGCTTCATTCCAAATTTGGTTACACTCGAACGCCCACTGCTTTAGGACAGCAGCGTGCTTGTCCTTGACGCGGACTTTGAGTGTTTTCAGGATGGTGGCTTCTGTATTCATGTGGTATATTCTACACTCAGTTAACTAGGAGAACAACATGGAAAGCACAAAATACGCATCAGTCAGGGTGAAAGTTGAAACCTATCGTGACTTGAAAAAAGCCGCGATAGATGAAGGCATTCCATTCACACAGTTGATTGACAAGCTGCTTGCTCTTTACCAAGAAAGAGAAGTTAGCCAAAGACGCTTATATCCCCATGCCTAAAGGCAGGGGTATTACGCGATTTGTGATAACAGTAAGGTATGCAAGTTTTGCGGTGGTGACTGCGCGAGTTGTGTATCGTGAGTGTGTGGGGTCAGTGCTGTGGGCGAGCCTTCTGTCAATCGGATGCGTGCAGGAATATCCAGCATAAAACGGCAACCGAGGTTCGGCGTAGAGACCAGACGTAGTTCGCAGCCAAGTAAATCGGTCAGGCGTTTGACGATGGATAAACCCAGCCCAACACCTTTAGTGCGATTTCGTTCAGGGTTATCCAGTTGATAAAAGGCTTCAAAAATACGCTGTTGCTCGTGTTGAGGGATACCTTTGCCGTTATCCCAGATTTCCAGCCGTAAGTCGTTGCCGTGGCGGCGGATACCCAAGAGAATTTTACCGGGTCGCCCCATGTGTTTGATGGCATTGTCCAACAAGTTACTCAGAATGCGGTTCAGTTGTTCAGGGTCGGTGAAGAGGTACTGACGGGTTTCTACATAATGTAACTCAATGTCTTGGGTGTCGGCGATGTCGGCATAGCGTTGATAGAGCTGCCGAAACAGTTGGTTAAGTGCAACGGGTTGCGGTTGGGTTTGGATAGCTCCTGCGTCCAGTTTGGCGACATCCAGCAGGGCTTCCAATAAACTGGCAAGGTTTTTGGAAGATTGGCTGAGCTTGTTAAGCAGGGTTTGCTGTTTGCTGTCAGTGAGTCGTTCGGCAAGTAGACCTTCAAATAAACGCATCGCTTGCATGGGTTGGCGTAAGTCATGGCTGGCGGCAGCGAGAATACGGGTTTTTTCTCGGCTGATGGTTTCTACTTGTTGTTTTTCCTTGGATAGCGCATCCAGCAGACGCTGGTTCTCCTCGCGTTGATACAGTACCTCCATGTAAATTTGGTTCAACTTGAGGCCGTAGACACAGCCGACTATGGCAAAAATGGTAGCAGCCGCTGCAATCCAGTAAAACAAGAGGCCACCTAACCACAAGGCCATGAGAATGACGGGGATGAGGCACGCGAGAACCCCGGTTATGGTGACTGCTTTGTGTAAAGGCGTGGAGACTACATAGCCTAGTACGACTGCGCAAATGGTGATGCTCAGGAAAAAAGCACTGGTGATATTTTCAGGCTCAATGAGCACTGCCCAGCCAATGCCCCACGTTGCCCCTGTTAAAAGGCTCAAGGGTAGTTCCAGACCATATTCCCACATGTGGCGGATAGATTGGTGATTGTGGCGGTAACGCCAATAGAGGAACAGCAGAATGCTGCTCCAGAACGCTTGAAAGCCTAACCAGACCAATACCTTGGTGGTAAGCTTCGCGTCCAGTGAGATGAGTGCTATTGCCAGTAGTAACGAGGTAATCAGCACGGCAAGCGCAGAATTGAAGTAATTGCTAATGGCAGCCCGTATCTTTTCATCAAGAAAGTCGGTTGTTGGCCTGGATGGAATATGGGTAAGCTCTGTCATGTTCGTATTATCCTGTGCCTGTATGTCTAATGGAAGGCGGTTGTGTTGAAGTTGTGGTATTTACTGCTGGTGGGTCTATGGGTGTTGAGCGCCCCGGTGCAAGCAGGCCAGTCGCCGTTGATATTACCTCTTGACGCGGGACAAATAGCCGTTACGCCTCAGGTGGCCTTGCTTGAGGATGCTACCCACCAGCTTGATTTGGCTGCGGTGATGGCAGCCGCTGATGCTTTTCGTATAGTTGAGGGAGGGTCTGTGCCGAATCTTGGGCGTACCCGTTCTGCTTGGTGGTTGCACTTTACGGTGACGAATCCTTCCGGTGAGCCTTGGTATTTATTACTGGATACCTTGTTGGGGGATGAGTTTACTTTGTACCTGTTTCCTGATGGTGCTGACATCCAGCAGCTTACAGCGGCAAGTGGGGCACAATATGCCGAGCCGTTGCACGATTTCCCGCGCCGGGCGTGGCAGGTACATTTGCCACCTGCTCAAACGTTTCAGGTGTACATGCGCGTTACCAATGGTGCTTCCATTTTGCGCTTGCCGGTGGCGTTCTTGTCTGCCAATGCGATGCTGGAACGTAGCAATGAGCAGTATTGGTTACTGAGCAGTTTGTATGTGGCCATGTTGTTGCTGGCGACCTATCAGATGCTAATGTTTGTCAGTTTACGGGAATCCAGCTACCTGTTTTTGTCCATTCATATTGTGGCGATGTTTGCCACCCTGCACCGTACCAACCCATTATTTCCCGCTTTAGCGTTTTTGAGTGACACCGGGTCGTATTTTTTCACCGCGCCCGTGTTTGTTGCCATTGCCGCCTTTTTGTTGTTTAGTCGCCAGATTCTGGATTTACCCCAACATTATCCCAGATTGAGCCGCCTTTACCTGTGGGCGGCGGGGATGACTTTAGCCCTAATTGTGATCGCAGGTGGGATGCCGGATGGGACGGTCATACCCAGTTGGTTAGGCTTGGGTTTGTACTTGCTGGAAATTCCAGTGAGTTTGCTGCTGGCTTCGCGGGGCAACAAGATTGCGCTCTATTTCGGCGGATTGCACATCATTGCACTGATGACGCAATCCTTGAACTGGTGGCATTTGGCGCTGAATGCCCAGTCTTGGGAGCCTTCCCAAGACCTTTACATGGGGCTGATCAGTGTGCAGTTGATTTTCCCCGTGACGTGGCTTCAGGCGATGCGCGTGCGTGTCCAGCGCGAGCAAATCCAGAAAACGGAAGCAGAACATAAAGCCAAAGACGAGTTTCTGGCGGTGATGAGCCATGAATTGCGTACCCCCTTACACGCGATTGTGGGCTTGACGGGGTTGTTGCGGATGGATTCGCAAGCCGATAAGCAAAGCGAGTACCTTGAGCGCTTGCATACCGCCGCCCAGCACCAGTTGCATTTGGTGGGCAATATCCTCGACATGGCGAAAGCTGCCAGTCATACCGTGCAACTGGATAAGCAGCCGTTCCGCTTGGCTATTGCGATCCATGCGGTGACGGGGCTGGTAATACCGCTCGCCAGACAAAAAGGGCTGGAGTTGTTGGTGCAGGTAAACGGGGTGATTGAGGATGTGACGGTGGTGGGTGACAGGCTGCGTTTGACGCAGGTGTTGATGAATTTGTTGGGCAATGCCATCAAGTACACCCGCTACGGCTACATTACCTTTGGGGTCACTGTCCAACAATCAGCCAATGGTAGCTTCCAGATAGGTTTCGCGGTTACTGATACGGGTATCGGTATCCCGGCTGATAAGCTGGCGTATCTGTTTGAGCCGTTTTCACAAATGGCTGGGCAGGCTTCCCTGCAACAAGGCGGGGTGGGCTTGGGGCTAGCCATCAGTAAACGTCTGGTGGCGGCAATGGGGGGCGAGCTGAGTGTGAAAAGCCAGCTTGGTGAAGGCAGCACGTTTGCTTTTGGCCTGGCATTGGAGGCAGCGGCATTACTGGCTGTGGATGACACAGCGGTGACGCAGCATACCTTGCCGCCGGGCTTACGGGTTTTGTTGGTAGATGATGCGGAACTTAACCGTTTTGTGGGGGCGGAAATGTTGCACAACATGGGGGTGAATGACGTGGTGCTGACCCCGGATGGGGAGTCTGCCATCTTGCAACTCCAGCAACAGGATTTTGATGTGGTGCTGCTGGACATCAGTATGCCGGGGATGGATGGCTTTGAGGTAACACGTTGGGTACGTCATCATGGGCATAACCCGCAAATGCCGATCATTGCTTTGAGTGCTCATGCGCTGTCACAGGTGCAACAGGAGGGGGAAGCGGCGGGGATGGATGCTTTCTTGCCCAAACCGTTTGAATATGCCGGTTTGGTGGAGGTGATTCAACAGGTGCTGTCAGCCGGGCGCAGTGCTTAAGGCGGAGAGTGCCGCCAACTGTTCTTGATACGTGTGGTGCAGGGTTTGCCTGAAAGGCTCAGTTCTGGAGCTTGGGGTGTCTGCTTGTATTTGCAGTAGCAGGGGAAGCAGCGCGTCCAGCCCCAGTAATTTGATCATGGATAATAGTTTGTGTGCTTGTTGGGAGGCTTCTGCCCATTGCTGGTGTTGCAGGTGTGCTTCCAGCATGGCGTAGTCCTTACTCAATTCTGGTAGTGCTTTGCGCAGGAAGAGGGTTAGTTGCTGCTGGCTTAGTTTGTTGCTTAAGGGCATGAGGGGTGGGTGGGTATTATGCATGACTTTTTAGGCGATTAGCCCGCGTTGACGGGCGTGTTTAATGGCTTCGACCCGGTTGCTGACGGCCAATATCTGAAAAATATTGTAGACATGGCGTTTTACCGTGCCTTCAGTCAGCTCAAGCATGGCAGCAATTTGTTTATTGCTGTGGCCTTGCGCCAGCAGCCGAATGATGGCGCACTGGCGTTGGGTCAGTACTGCTTTATCGTAGTCGTTTGCGGTGGGTGTTTCCCAGATCTGGTTAGGCAAGTAGGTTTTCCCCGACAGGATCAGGGCGATGGCATATTGCAGTTCTTCGGTATCTACCAGTTTGGGAATGTAGCCTTTGATACCGAGCTGGAAGGCTGACTGGATCACTTCTGGTGCGGTGGTGGCCGACAGGATGCACAAGGGCAATGCCGGGAATTGTTGCGATACTTGTCGAATTTCATCAGGCCAAGGCATTTGACCGGGCATATTGAGATCGACCAGCGCTAATGCGATGGTATTTCTTGCCAAGACACGGTGGACTTCATACCAGCTATTGGCTTGATACCATTCAATGTGAGGAAATTGATTCCTCATCAGCAGCATCAAGCCTTCCCGAAACATGGCGTGGTCATCTGCCAGTAACACTTTCATAAAACAGCCTCGAAACTGGTGATCTTGGGGTGAGTATTGTTAATCATATCATGTGGATGCTGTGAGTTAAGTATTTTGTTTTCCGATGAGGTGAGATTCCAATACGTGAGTTTCTTGTTTATGTGCAAAATTTACTCTGCACTCATGTGTGTCTAAAGTTGTATTTTTACAACTTTAGATGTATTTCATGTGTCTTTGGTTGAATTGCTGAAGCGCATATGAATGGTTAATCTTTACATGTAGAAATTAATCACCTGCAACTGTTTGGAGAGCGGAGATGACTCGATACGGGCTTACGTTGTTATTGGGTGTGCTTGCCTTGTCGGCCTGTACGGACGAGAGTGTCAAACCTTCACCTACGACTCCACCAGCGACAATGGTTGGTGGATATTCCAAAATCGCCAACCCCGATGCTGATCAGGGGTTGTTTCAGGTGACTCAATTCCTCGGGTCTAAGATTGGTTTGCAAGAAGGCAACCCTTCTATGAGGCTGGATAAGGTTCTCGAAGCCTACAGGCAGGTTGTGGCTGGCTATAACTACCAAGTAAAGCTACAGATGACCGATGGCTCACAGTATGAGGCGGTGGTGTATGTTGGCTTGGATGATGAAATGCAGTTGACCCGTTTGAAAAAGTTGCGTCCTTCCTCCCCGACGGCTGGCAAGCATTCAGTGCCTCGCCCGGTCGCAGGTGGCTATAACAAAATTGCTGACCCTGATCAGAACCGTTATTCAGACCAAGGTTTGTTTGAAGCAACCAAATTCTTGAGTTACGAAATTGGTGAGCAAGAAGGCGATCACTCTATAGGTATTGATAAGGTTCTCGAAGCCTACAAGCAGGTTGTTGCGGGCAATAATTACCGTGTGACAGTACAAATGACCAATGGCTCACGGTATGAGGCTGTTGTCTACATCAGTTTACAACATGAAGTAAGTCTGACCAGTTTGAAAAAATTGTAAGGCTGGTTTTTTAATAGTGTGTTACTCAGGAGTTTTTTATGAAAAAGATGTTTTTTGCTTCAGCTTTATTGGCATTTTCCAGTATCGCTACTGCTGGTACAGGTTTGAATTGTTCAGATGACAATGTATTGGCTGATATTAATAGACTGGAGGCTTGCTATACACAGGTTGATAGTGAGTTGAATGGTACGTTTAAAGAATTGCAAGCCCGGCATAAAGATGTCAAGGAAAAAATGGCGGCTTTGAAACAAATGCAGCTTGGCTGGATTAAAATGCGGGACGCTCAATGTGATTTTCAAAGTATGAACTCTGCTGGTGGCGGCGGTGTTGCGCAAACGGCTATGCGTTGCATTGTTGAAATGACTATTCAGCGTGATAAAGAATTGCAGGACTTGTAATTTTACTGTTCTTGGCGATTATCTTTTAAAGGATAATCACCTAGGTATGAATTGACTCTCTAGGTAAGCATAAGATTTTTTTCTCTCACTGACCCTCCTTGTGGCCGCCTGTTAACAGGTGGCCGCCTTTTATAAAAGGTGTTGTCTATTGATGAACTGCCTTAGAGAGCTTATATTTCTATAATGGCTGCTATGGATTTTTCGGGCAATATTGAATTAGGTGGGGTGAATACGCTCAGCATTCCCTGAGGGTAGTGTGTATTTTTTAAGTAATTATAAGGGTGTATATGCAAGTTAAATTTTTAAGCATTTTCGTCGCCGCCATTATGGTGTTGGCTATTCCAGTACAGTCCATGGCAAAAGATGGCCTGTTTATTGTTCGTCAGATAGATAAGATGCCAGAGGTTTTTGTTCAGTCCGTAGAGGACTATGCAAAGAAAAAGGATTGGAATTATCTGGGCGCTAGCAAGGTGAAAAAAGGCGAAATCACGCTAGTGAAGTTTTGTATTACTGAAGTTGGCAAGCAGCTTTGGCAGCAAGGGTTGTATCTGAGCGCTATGGCACCATGCGGTAATATCGGCGTTTATCGAAAAGAGGGGGAAACAGAAATTTCTGTATTGAACCCACGTTATATGAATATCTTGGCTCCCAGCCCAGAAATGGAAAAAATCAGTGTGTTAGCTGAGACGCAGATGCTGGAAATGCTGGATGAAATTGCCAAGTAATGTAGTGAGCTTGTATTGATGGGCATGATTTTAAGAAATTATTATTGGTAATATGAGGCTTGGTATGAAATTTTTTTTTGGGAAAAAAAGCGTTAGTGCTTTTGTAGTGGTTTCCGTATTGATGGGTGCTGAAACGGCATACGCTGGTGGTATTGGGGAACGTTATCTGGCAGTGGATGTTGGTACCACTGAAAACAGCGATAATACCGATCTGTATTATTACGATGCTGGCTCTGGGGATTATTTGGCAGAACGTGCTGATCAGGCAGTCGGGGTTCGCGCCGGTTACAGGGTAACGGATAAGGTGGCGATTGAAGCCGGGTATGTGGATTTGGGGAGAACTTTTGACGCTGTAGAATATCCAGATGGCCTATATGGCATGGGTGAACAAAAAACCAGAGCCTTGACATTAGGTGTGGTTGGTTCTGCGGCGTTAGGTCATCAGGTGAATGCTTATGCTAAAGCAGGGGTTGCCTATTATCAATCTAAAGCCACTTATGATGATGTGTTGTTACCTGCTGAACTCAAAGTATCCGATACCGGGTTTACACCGACTGTAGGTTTGGGAGTGAGTTATCGTTTGTCGAATCACTTGGCTGTGAATACGGGATTTGATTATTACCATGAGTTAGGTCAGCGGGAAGACCTGTTTGATAATACTGATAATAGCATTGAAACAGTTAAAAGCAGTACGGGCGTATTATCTTTAGGGCTGGGGTACAGTTTCTAATGTTAATAATTGAGGGTGGCAGTGCCACTGTCGGCGTATTGGTTAAGGGCTTTTGTAAACAGGAAAATAGATATGTATACGATAAAACATTTAAAACGGACAATATTAGTGACACAGGTAGCGGCAGCGCTATTATTAACAGCTTGCGGCGGTGGCAGTAACAATACTAGTGCTACAGCGAGTGGGCGTTTGGTTGCTCCTATTGTACAGGGTGTTAGTTTTAGTACGGCCACGACTTCAGGCGTGACAACAGCAGAAGGGGGCTTCAGTTGTCAAAGTGGAGAAACGGTCACCTTGAAAGTCGGTAGTGTCATATTGGGGACATTACCATGTACCGCTACTGATAAAGATTTGCTGGATACTGTTAGCGGTATAAGTGCCGATACACTGATTCCACTTATGCAACAAGCGGCAACCAATCCGACACCGAATGCTTATGATAAATTGCTTAACCGTTTGGCTTTTCTAATCAGGATGGATAGCGACCAGAACATCAGTAATGGTGTTAGTTTGCCATCAGGCTTGGCGAATTTGTCGCATATGCAGTCCGGGGCGCTGAATTTTAATTTGGATTACGCCGTTTTTGTGCCACGCCTAGAACAACTTGTCGGGCAGGCTATGCGAGCGGGTTTGTATACGCAGCGCCCACAGCCATTGCTGGGCTGCAATTGTGCAGTGGAAATGCAGCAAGCTTATTTGGTGAAACTGTTGGAAAAAACCACTGGTAAGGCATTCCCCGGTTATGCGGCACAGGATATCTTCTCCAGCAAGGTTGATGGCAGTGGTTTCAGTACTAGTTTGCGTTACGATGCCGCAGGCAAGCTGATTAGCTCGTCCGAAACCCCACACAGTGCTACGAAGCCACAGGTGAATTATACGTTTCAATACGATAGCGCCGAAAGATTGGTGGGCAAACTTGGGGTGGAGGCAACCACTGGCCTGAAAGACATCGAACAAGCATGGGGTTATAATGCCGCCAATTATATCCTTTCCTATCAATATAATGGGTATGTTGATGGTGCTTTGAGCACACGCTTTAGTTCAACTGATAATGTGGATGCTCAAGGGCAGATCATTAAGCGAACGGAGACGGATGAAACCCTGAGCGGGGTAAATATTGGGTCGAGTAATAGGGTGGTCGATTTCAGCTACAACACCTACGGTGAAGTAGAAAAGATTTTGGAAGCGGTGACGGCAGCAGGCGTTACCACACTCAAGACGACGACCATCAGCCATGACAGTTCCGGCAACCGGACGCAGAAGGAAGTTGTTGAAAGTAATGCTACTGGTGCGACTTTGGCGACGTTACGTTACGGTTATACTTACGATGCCATGGGCAATCTGACCAAGCGCACCTACAGTAAGTTGAATGCGGCGGGTGTAGAAACTGAGTCCAATACCGGGGAGTTCCGTTTCAATAACGAAGCGAATGCCGTTCTGGGTGGAGCGACACGTACTTATAGCATGAATGGGAGTGTCGTTGGCAGTGTGCAGGATATTCTGACCTACGGCAGTCTTGACCTCAGTGATATTACCCTGGCCACTAGTAATAACCTTGCTCGCTTGTTGCGTATTTATAAACGGGGCACGACGAATGCTCAATCGGAAGATTTCCGCTATACATGGAACACGGCTGGTTATCTTGACGCAGTGAAAGTCGATACAACCAAGCTTGCAGGGGATGGTGCAACGGTTGTCTCTCGTAATAGTGACAGTTATCGCTACGGTTATGATGGCAACCGCTTAGTATCAAAAACTTATGATGCGGCGACTGATGGTACCTTCGACGAAAATAACACATACACATGGGTAGCATTGTCACGTTTGGGTGAGTATACCCTTGAGGATATGTTGTTCTTTTTAAGTGAACAGCAATCATATGCCGCTGTTAATACGAGTGACGATACCTTGCCAGTGCTATTTGCACCTGCCCAACGCGCAGCCACCAGTAGTACATCCAGTGTTCCATTATTACGCAGTAACCCTGCGTTGTGGTAATGCCTCGGGTATGCGATGACGTGAAATAAAGTAGTAAGACCCTCAACATTACCGCCTGTGAAAGCAGGCGGACTTTTTTCAAGAAAGGTCATGATGATGAATAAATCGCTGACAATGACGATGTTACCTGCCAACGAAGGTGATTGCCTGCTGATCACTTACGGTGCAGACGACGACAAAAATGATTGATGGTGGGCTTGCCTCGACCTATCAAAAGGCTATTAAGCCGTGTCTTGCTGAGCATGGCATTCAGGAATTGGAACTCTTGGTGGTGACGCATGTTGACCGTGACCATATTGAGGGTGTGCTGTCCCTCATGAAGGACGATTCCCAGCAGTTAAAGGTCAATAACATCTGGTTTAACGGTTGGTATCATTTGATTGGTACGACACCCGCCCCACCTGCACCCGTAGAGCCGGTGACAGCACTTGATCCTGATGAACCCGCACCCGTGTTCGGGGCAGTTATGGGGGAGGAACTCAGCCCGTTGATTCAGCAAAAAGGCTGGGCGTGGAATCAGCAATTTGGTGGTGGGGCAGTCGAGCTATCGGCTGTGCCGAACAACGTCATAAACTTCGGTGAGGTACAACTGACGTTACTGTCACCCAGCCGGAAAAAGCTGGAGGAAATGATCCCGGTTTGGGGAAAGGAATGCGCTGAGGCGGGCATGATTCCCGGCGTCCCGATTATTCCAACGCCTATGGCCAGAGTGAGTTTGAGTGAGGCCGAAAAAATGCAGATCAACGTTGATGCGTTGGCAGCAGAAAAAACCAAAGGCGATCATTCCAAAGCCAATGGTTGCAGTATTGCGTTTATGCTTGAATATCAGGGTAAGAAATTTTTGTTATCGGGCGATGCCCATGTTGATGTATTGGAAGCTGAACTGAAACGTTTGGGGGCATCAAAAGCTAAGCCGCTCCGTGTCGATTTATTCAAAATTCCGCATCACGGTAGCCAAAACAATTTGTCCAAAACGTTGCTTGAACTGTTGGATTGTAAACATTACTTGATTTCAACCAACGGGAATCATTTTCAGCATCCCGATGATGCAGCCATCGCAAAAATTGTCAAGTTTGGCACGGCTGAATCAACGTTGCACTTTAACTACAAAACAAGATTCAACCGACACTGGGAAAAAGCCGAGTGGCGGGAAACGTACCACTACCGTATTGAGTTCCCCAAAGAGGGTGAAGATGGGTATAAATTTTTAAGCTTTTAATTTTTGACGTAAATGATGTTTATTTAAGAGGGAGATACAGACGATGAAATCTGCGTGGTTAGTGATGGGGGTCAGTGTTTTGCTGACATCATGCGCGACATTAGAACCGGAAGAGTGCAAAACGGCTGATTGGGTGAAACTTGGTTACTCGGATGCTATGAGCGGCAGCAGTGTTATGCTCAGCGATTACAGCAAAGATTGCGCCAAGGCAGGCGTGACACCTGACCAGACAGCCTATATGGGCGGTTACAACAATGGTGCTAAGGCATTTTGTACTTACGACAAAGGTGTGGAAGTCGGCGAAAAAGGTAAGTCTGTCTCCGGTCTGTGTAACAAACCAGGGCTGGCAGAAGATTTCAATCGAGGTCTGGCAAAAGGTAAGGAGTTAAACAAAAAGCAAAAGGCCGTTAGCGGCAAAGAAGATGAACGCAACAAAATTGAGCAAAAATTGAGTGACATCAAGAGCGGCAAAGTTCAATCCACGGCACAGGATGTGGATATGCTTTATCGGGAAAAGAGTCTGATCGAAAAAGAAATTGACGTGCTCAAGCGCGAAAAAGACGCATTAGGTCGCTAAGCTCACGCTTGTTGGAAACACTGTATGGTGCTGTGATAGCATTTTTTTCAGTTTGTGCAAAATTCATTCTATATCAATGTACGACTAAAGTTGTAGTTTTACAACTTTAGTCGTATTTCATGTATCTTTAGTTGAGTTGCGGGACGCCATATGAATGGTTAATATTTGCATATAGAAATTAATCACATGCGATTGTTATAAGTTAATATTATTGGCTTATATGGATGGTGATGTCAAACATTCGCCTGCGGCTTTTTTTTAGTGTGAATGTTTATGCTGGTGAGTGTTTAGATTAAAGGAGTCCTGTGGAATGCGTTATTCATTTTTGTTTACGTTCTTGAAAACAAAATTTAGTTTCTGTGAATGTCATTTTCTAACATTTCCTTTGCTCAGGAGTGTTTTGGTTTTTGCATTAGCAGGTTTGTTGATGACCAGTTGTGGTGATTTTCAGAGGTCTATTAAAGAGCCTGAGATAAAAGCCAAACCCGAAGCCAAACCCGAAGCCAAACCCGAAGCCAAACCCGAAGCCAAACCCGAAGCCAAACCCGAAGCCAAACCCGAAGCCAAACCCGAAGCCAAACCCGAAGCTAAACCAAAGCCGTTACCTCTCTCGGCTAATGATGTTTCCATTTTGTTCCAACCCCCACAAAATAAAAAAGACATGGAAGCCCAAATTTCCTTAGCTGACCTCAAGTCAGCATTACCAGATGCCGCTTTCAATAATATGGAAGAGCTGGCAACGGGTGCGGCGGGACAGATCAATCCAGATGATGTTAATAACAAAATGAAGGATATGCTCGCTAAGGCTTCAAATGGAACAGTACCTGAAGAAAACGATGTAAGCGTTGATCCAAGTAATCTCCAGATTACGTTCCCGGATAACGTCAAAGGCAAAAAAGCGGCTTGGCATGTAACTGGCATCAGGGTTGATCCAAGCGCACCGGGCGTTTCAGACAATATCAGAAAACAATTTGGCACATCTCCACAGATTCGACTGATCCTAAGCCCTGTTACGGATGTCACTAAAACAAGTGCAAAGGATCATGATTTTGCGCTGCATCTGGTCTACAGCTTCATTGATGGCTTTGACCCAGCCCAACCGGGTACGGGTTGTCGAGCGCGTGCAAAGCCTGATCGGGCAACATTCAAGGCGATTGTTGATGATCTGGCCTCATTGAAACGTGATCTGGGCGCAGGCAAGCTCGGTGGTGTCAAGATAAACACGGATGGCGTATTGAATGTGCATCCCGGGTTGGCTAATCCGAAAACCCGTAAAGCCGTGCGTGACCGCCTTAAATCCATCCTCGACCAACATCTGCCACAAGGCCGTTTGGTGGCGATGGCCGTCATGGGCTTGGGCGGAAATGGTGTTGAGCCGTGGATTTTCTTGTCGATGGCGCTTGATCCGGCTACAGGGAAGTACATACCTGTACCATCGCCTACTCTGATGCAGTCAAAGGAACATCTGCAATTCTCCCAAATGTTGAGTTTTGTGACGGGGGATGTGCATGTTTTCCCTGAGCCTATCAACAATAATTTGAATCCCATAACCTGTCAGTCGCTCGCTGTACCTAAAGATGAGCGTAAAGGTGTAGCCACGGCAGAACTGTTCGATATTACCCTGGTCGGTGATGAAAAAACGGATAAGGCAGCCAAAGCAAAGGTGAAGCCAGTGGTTGATGCTATCGCTGATGTGTCAAGAAGCCACTTCTTCAATACTGACTGCGTGAGTTGTCACACTGAAACTCGCCGGGAAATGGAGCTGCTAGATAAGGATGCTTTCCCCGGAATTTCCAAAAAAGTGCTGCCTGCTAGCCCATACAATGTTCGTAATTTTGGCTGGTTTCTGTCGGCTCCTAGCGTAACGCGGCGCACACAAACGGAAACAGCCGAGGCCGTCGAGTGCATTAATCATCTAGATGCGTGCTATAACCGAGTAAAATAAGGGAGTGTAAGAAAATGTCGTCATCAAATTTATTTACTGTACTGATGTGTGCAAGCCTATTAACAGTGGGATGTAGTCATTCTCAGGATTCAGACAATAAACAGGTAGCTGAACCCGATAAAGGGCAGGCTATGAAGTTATCTGCCAACGATGTTTCCATTCTGTTTCCGCCTCCGAAAACCAAAGAGGATATGGCGCTTCAGATTTCCTTGGCTGACCTCGGCAATGCGATGCCGGATAACGTTTTTGCGAATATGGAAGAGGCAATACATAGCCCAGCCCTTCAGGTGGAAGACCTAGGTATTGATATTCCCAACGATGAGTTTAAAGGTTTCATCAGAGGTAAAAAAACGGCTTGGTATGTATCTGCCATTAGGGTTGATCCCAGTGCTCCGGGGGTTTCCGATGACATTAGAAAACAGTTTGGCACAATACCGCAAATTCGTTTGATTATGGTTCCCGTCACGCAGGATGCTGAGACAGGAAAACCCGTCGTACATGATTTTGCTTTGCACCTAATCTACAACTACACGAGTGGTGCGGATACGTCTGTGCCTAATGGTTGTTTTCCACGTCCCAAGCCTGATCGGGAAAAATTCAAATCCATCCTCGCCGACCTTACCCAGCTAAAAATGGATTTAACGGAAGGTAAACTAGGGGGTGTCAAAATCAATACTGAGGGTGATTTAGGTGTATACCCAGCCTTGAGTAATGCTCAAACTCGCCAAGCAACTCATGAGCGTATCAAATCATTTCTCAACAAACATTTGCCACAAGGCCAGTTCAGGGCGATTGCGGCGATGGGCGTTGGTGTCGCAGGGCCTGACAAATGGTTCTTTGCCTCAATGGTGGTAGACCCTGGTACTGGAAAGGTTATCCCCGTACCTTCGCCTGCCTTGCTGCAATCAGCACAAACGCCACAATTCACTCAAATGATAAATCTGAATGTTTCGCAATCATCCCATGATGTTGTGACAGTTACCCCCAAATCTGCAACGAATAATCTGAACCCTATTACTTGCCAATCTTTGTCTGTGCCTGAAGGAGAGCGCAAAGGCGTGTCAACCGCTGAGCTGTTTGAAGCAGCGATGCAGGTTAGCAGGACTGATATGGAAGTTATGAAGGCTGAGGCAGAGATAGAGCGTCTCAAAGCAAGCCTAGAGACATCTGAGGATCAGGAAGATAAAAAAATCATGAGCGATCAATTATTGGAGTTTCAAGCAGAAGAGAAAAGGTTGCAAGTTATCCAAGAAAAGTTACAAGTGGAGGCAAAAAAAGCGTCTGAACGTGTTCGACCCGTGGTCGATGTTATTGCTAACCCGGCACAAGCGCACTTCTTCAATACCGATTGTATTAGTTGTCATACCGAAACCCGCCGGGAAATGGAGCTTCTGGGCGTAGAGTCATTTAAAGGGCTCGCAAGCAATGTACTTCCTGATCGTCAATGGAATCTCCGCAATTTCGGTTGGTTTGGTGAGTCGAGTGTGGATACCGCTCTTCCTTCCGCAACCCGTCGTACCATGACCGAAACGGCTGAGGTTGTTGAGTGTGTCAATGATTTAGATGCGTGTTTCGATCGCGTGAAATAAGCCGCAACCGTTTAGATGGTGAGAGTATTGTATGAAACTTAGAATTATTCCTTGGGTTGCCAAAACCCTCGGTGTCATGGTGTTGCTATTGTTGTGTGTTGCCGGGGCGTTTTATTATTTCGGGAGCGCTTCTCTGAAGTTTGTTATCGCGCCGGGTCTGCCGGAGCGGGATGAGATTAAACGTGCCGTCTGGCTTGACCAAAACTGGTCTGATCGTGATCGTTTTTGGTTCCATCATGCGCCACAAGGCACGGCCACTATCCCTATACCTTATGACTGGTTTATGTCGCTGGAAGCACCTGAAATTTCACTGCTTTCCAACCCACCAATGCTGCATGATTCGGCTTATCTGGCACGTCTGGGTTTCATCAGCAGCCCTTCAGGTTGGGAGCGGGATGGGCATGGATACCGCCGTTATAACGAGGCAACGGCGGGTAATCCTGATTATGCCGGGCAAAATGTTGGGCAGGGTGAAAAGAAAGAGGTCTATGACTGGAAGGATTTTGATGAAAATCAGGATGGTTTGCCCGTCGGCTTCGTTAAGCTCAAAGCTGAAAAATTCAAAGTGGCTAGCGTGGGTGAGGCACGCAGCCCTGCTGATGGCAAACCGATGAATGGCGATAGCATTGGGTTAACTTGCGCTGCCTGCCACACGGGGCATTTTACTTATCAGGGTACTGATATTCGCATGGATGGTGCACCTGCGATGACGCATCTTGATAAGTTTCGCAGTGCTATGGGTGTGGCATTGGCTTTGACCGATAAGATGCCAGGGCGTTTTGACCGTTTTGCTGAGCGGATGGCTAAACGCAAAAATATACCGTTGGATGATAAGCAGGCGTTTGATGCATTCCAGAAGCAGTTGAGAGGGGCGCTTAAGGCTGCTATCAAGCAGGGTAAAACAGTTGCAGGTTTGGAAAAGACGATTGTCACGCAACGTTGTACAGAATCGGATAACTGCGAGAACTTAGATCCGGGTTTTGGTCGTTTGGATGCGCTTAACCGGATTGGCAATCAGGTGTTTTATTCCGACATTATTGACGCCAACAAGCCGGATAAGGCGATCAAGGAAAATCTTGCCGCCAATAATGCGCCGGTCAGCTTCCCGTATATCTGGTCAACGCCTTGGTTTTTGTGGGCGCAATATGATGGTTCAATCGAGCACCCGCTGATCCGCAATGCGGGTGAAGCCTTGGGGGTAAGGGCATTACTCAACTTGCAACAACCGAATAATCCGGCAGCACCTCTGTACGGTTCTTCCGTTGACCTTGGCAATCTGGTTGATATGGAGGAGTTGTTGCAAGGGTCAAGCCCCTTCGTTGGTGAAACGCGCGGATTTAAGGGCTTGCAAGCACCCAAATGGCCTAGCGCGATTTTTCCGCAGCAGGAAGTTTGGCAAATTGATCAGACCAAGGCTGATAAGGGTCGAAAGCTGTATAGCGAACTCTGTATGGGATGCCATTTGGAACCCGTGTCTGACCCTGCTTTCTGGAATTCCAAGCACTGGGTGGATCTGGAGGGCGAGAAATACCTGAACGCACCGGAAATTCCCCTCAGTGAATTGGGTACAGACCCTGCCCAAGCAAGCGTCCTGCTCAATAGAACGGTAAATGTGCCGGAATATTTGCAGCTTGACCCTTACAAATTGCTGGAAGGCTGTGGCTACCCTGCGGCTGCGATTGACAAGCTCGGCATTAAACCCGGCGTGCAAACCAAGGTTTTGTTTGGCTTGGCGTTAATGGAGGCGACGAAGAAAACAGTTGATAAGTTGATGCAGCAAGAAGGCATGAGCGAAGCTGAGCAGTTAATGTTGTGGGGTAAGCGCAAGAACTGCCCTAACCCTAATCTGGTTCAGGCGCTGTTGGACAAGGCAGAGGGCAAGGAGGCGCAATTGTATTACCGTACACGACCACTCGATGGTGTTTGGGCGACGGCTCCGTTTTTACATAATGGTTCCATCCCCAACTTGTGGTCGCTATTGTCTCCACAAGCTGAACGACCTGATAAATTTTGTGTTGGCAACCTCGAATTTGACCCTGTAAAAGTAGGTTACGAAACAGGTATTGTTGATGGCAAAGCGGTGTGTGATAAGCGTAACTTGTCTGCCCGTTTGAGCTTCCGTAAGGCTATTTACGAGTTTGATGTGAACCAGCCTGCTAACAGTAATGCGGGGCATGTCTTTGATGACGTGAAGGGCAGCACTAAAGGTGTTATTGGCCGTAAATTATCGGAAGATGAGCGCTGGGAGCTTATTGAGTTTTTGAAGACCCTGTAGTTGAGCAGATAATCACTTGACTCTCATTGTAAGGCGTCAAATCAGCGGGTTATGAGTATGACCTGCTGATCTGACGCCAATTTTTTGTCATGTGTGTTAGTGTTCAGAATAGGTAGGTTACAATCATTGTCAGTAACGCTTAAAAGGATGCGATCTTGCCTATGAAACAATTCGTTTGGGGTTTGTGCTTGTTGGGGGTAAGTTCGCCTGGGTTTGCCGCTTTTTTCCAGCAAACCGAAGAGGATGCTGCCGCCAAAGCCGAATCGCCGGTTAAGGTCAGCATTCAAGGGGCGGATACCGCGCTGGCGGATAATTTGAAGGCGTTTATGCCCTCCTTGCGTAACCTCAAATGCGATAGTTCTAGTGATCGGGTCGGGCGCTTCATCGAGTCTGCGGAGGAAAAACTGCACGAAGGTGCGGAAGCGATGGGCTATTACAGTGCCCGCTTTCAGGTCACGTCAGCGCAGCAGGGTAATTGTCTGGCTTTACACGTTGCTGTTCAGCCCGGCGAGCCTGTTAAGGTGACCCAAGTCGAGGTGCAGGTGACGGGAGTGGGCAAGGATTTGCCAGAGTTTCGTGCTATTAGCGCCGTTCCGCCTTATCAAAAGGGCGATGTATTCGTACACCAGCAGTACGAAGATTTCAAAGCCAACCTTAATCGAACAGCCAATAATCTGGGCTTTTTCGATGCAGAATATATCGTGCGTGAAATACAGGTCGACCCCGATACCCGTCAGGCACAAGTGCGTTTACATTTTGATACGGGCAAGCGCTATCAGGTTGGCAAGGTCAAGGTAGAGCAGGATGTGTTGGCCGAAAAATACCTGAACCGTTACCTGCGGGTGCGCGAAGGCGACACGTACAACGCCGAAACACTGTTGAAACAGCAGCGTATTCTGGATGGGAGCGGTTATTACAGTGATGTGCAGGTGAATGGCGCTTACCAGAAGGCTGAGAATGGCGCTGTTCCAGTCAGCATTACTGCTCAGCGGCGTAAGCGTTACACTTATACAGGACAGACAGGTTACGGTACAGACACGGGCTTTCGTGTTGAAGCGGGCATGGAGGCTCATTGGGTGAATGATAAAGGCCACAAGCTCAGTACCAAGGGCGTGCTCGCACAAAATGAACAGTCAGTGGAGGGGACTTACAAAGTTCCACTCTGGCATCCTGAACACGAATACACCAGCTTGTCAGGCGGTTGGCAGCATACCGATAGTGATGACATCGAGAGTACAGCGCTCAAGCTGGGGGTGGATTACAACCGTCGTAGCGCGGATGACTGGCAACAAACGGTTTTCATTAATTACCTTGACGAGACGACGAAGGTGGTCAGTGAGGATGAAACCCGCTCCCAACTGGCACTGGTAGGGGGGCGTCTCAAAAAGACCAAAACGGACGATTTATTATTCCCCACTCAGGGCTGGCAGTTGGCGGCAGAGGTACAGGGGGCAGTAAAAGGTGTGCTGAGTGATCAAAGCCTGTTACAGGGTAAAGTGAATGCTAAATACCTGCATACCTTGGAGCGTGGTGACAAGCTGATCCTACAAGGTTCGGCAGGCACGACCGTGACCAGTGATCTGGATGAAATGCCCAAATCCCTGCGTTTTTTTGCGGGTGGGCAAAGCTCAGTGCGCGGTTACGATTTTGAGTCACTGGGCGAAACCAATACGGCTGGTGATGTTATCGGTGGCAAGCACCTGCTGACCAGCAGTGTGGAATATGAACACCCTGTGCAAGATAAGTGGAGCGCAGCCGCTTTTGTCGATGCGGGAAATGCTTTTGATGATGCTGCGGATTTGAGCATGAAGGTCGGTGCTGGTTTCGGGGCACGTTACAAATCACCGCTGGGGCCTATCCGCGCCGATATTGCGTCCCCGACGGATGATCCGGGTGATGTGCATTTCTACTTCAGCTTGGGGCCTGATTTGTGAAAACGTGGCTAAAATACTTATTGGTGCATCCGCTGGCGGTGCTGCTGCTTGGCGTAGTGCTGGCGTTGGCATTCGGGGTCTTTTTGGCCGTTTCGCAAGCCGGAACCCGTTTGTTGTTGGGCACTGCCCAGCGTTTCGTGCCGGAGTTGGCGCTGCAAGGCGTGGGGGGCGCACTCATAGACGGGGTGTCGCTGGGCAGTTTGCGTTGGGAAGACGCGACTACCCGCGTGGAGGCCAGCAATGTGGTGCTGAAAAATTCCCTCGATATGGGCACGCCGCCTACGCTGCATGTGGAAAGCTTGCACGCCGATAAACTGGTGGTAACGCTTCAGGATACGCCTGCGGATGCAGGGAAGAATGAGCCATTTGAACTGCCCAGTATTTTGCTGCCCTTGAATGTGGATGCTCAGCAAGTTGAGATTGGTGAGCTGGAAATCCACACGGGGGCGGAGGTATTGCGCTTCCGCGATGTGGCCTTGACCGGGCATACTCGCGATGGGCGCTTGCAAGTGGATAGCCTGAAAACGCAGATTTACGACGCTCAGGGTAAAGCCGACCTTGCGCTGGATGGCAGCATGGGGCTGGATAAGCCGCACGCCTTGGATACCCGTCTGAACGTGGTTTCCGACAGCAAAATCTGGGGCGTAGGCAAGGCCGCAATCCAGTTGGGTGGCGAGTTACAGCACTACGATCTGGGTCTGGATGCGGATTGGAAATATGACACTTACCCACGTTATCAGGGAAAATTGCAGGGCAAGGGGACGTTTAACGACCTCGCAATCAGTCAGTTGCAACTTGATGGTGAAGCGGGTGGCCTGACGGCCAAGGGCAGCATCGGTTGGCAGAATGGCTTTGATTGGGATGCAGCTCTGACCGGCAAGCAAATTAATCCGGCGGCGTTCCTCAAAGAATGGCCAGCCAAGCTGGATGTGGCGTTGACGTCCAAGGGCGCGTTGAGCGGCGGCAAAACCGACATTGCGCTGGATATTACGCAGTTGCAAGGCAAGTTGCGCGATTACCCGGTGGATGCCAAAGGGCGGGGCGACTGGAACGGCAAGTTGCTGGCCTTGCATTCACTGGATGCCAAAGTCGGGGATAATCGTCTGCAAGCCAAGGGTAATGCGGGCGATAAACTGGCGGTGGAATGGCAACTGGATGCGCCCGCCCTTACCCAGCTTTACCCGAAAATCAAGGGCAATGCCAAAGGTAAGGGGGTCTTGCGTGGCTTGTCGGATGGTTCGCAATTGCAACTGGATGTCGCTGATTTGTCTGGCAAGGTGGAAGGTTACGACCTGAATGCCAAGGGCAAACTCGATTGGGGCAAGCAAAAGCTAGCGGCGCAAGATGTCATTATTCAGTCGGGTGGTAACCGGCTGGAAGTCTCCGGGCAGGCGATGGAGCCGTTTGATTTGCGTTGGAAAGTGGATGCTAAAAACCTTGCCAAAGCTTGGAAGGGCTTGGAAGGCAGTTTGCAGGGCGAAGGTATCCTCAAAGGCAAGCTGGATAAGCCAGAGATTCAGGCCGATTTGAAAGGCAGCAAATTACGCTATCAGGATTATCGGCTGGGGGCGTTGGATTTAAAAGCGCAGCAAGTGGACGAGCGTTACGACATCAAGGGTACGTTGCGTGATTTCAAGAGCGGTGACACGCTGATCGAATCTGCCAAGGTGGACGGGCAGGGAACTGTGACCAATCACCGCGTGACCGCGCAAATCGTACACGAGGTGGGCAAGATGGATGTGTCTGCTAACGGTGGTTGGAAAAATGAGCAGTGGACGGGGACGATTCCGAGCCTTTCCTTGCGTGATACGCCAGCGGGTGATTGGTCGATGGCAGCACCGATCAGTCTTCAGGCTTCAGCCAAAGCATTCAGCAGTTCGAGGATTTGCTTGACCCGGCGGGATGCTTCACGTGCGTGTGGCAAACCGGCGTGGACACCACAGGCGGGTTTCAGTATTGCGGGTGACTTGCAGCAGATTCCGCTGGTGATGTTGCGCCCGTGGTTGCCAGAAAACCTGAGTGTGGCGGGGAGTGCCAATGCAGATTACCGTTTTGAGCAACGTGGCGGCAAGCCCGTGGCGGAGGTAGCCTTACGTTTGCCGGACAGTTCGGTGAGTATGCGGGGGAGCAAGGGCAAAACCGAAACCTTGCAATACACCAATACCCGCGCTGATGTGAGTCTCAACGATCGGCGAATGGATGTGACGGCGCAATTGGATTTGGTCAGGTACGGGCAATTACGCGCTGATGGGCGTATTGATCTGTCTCCGGCGGATGGCAATTACCGTATTAATGCGCGTATGAGTGCCAATATGCCGGATATTGCGTGGTTGGAGCGGTTTTCACCGCAGATTTCCCGCTTGCAAGGCAGCGTTAACGGTGATGTGACGATAACCGGTCTGTTGAAACAGCCAGCCGTTACGGGGGATGTGCGCTTGACGGGTGGGCAAGTGCATTTGCCAGAAGCTGACGTGACGCTCGATGCGATTAACCTTAGCATGAAAGCCACGGGTACCGAGCGGGCTACCATCAATGGTTCGTTGCGGGCAGGGTCAGGCATGATGAGTGCCAATGGTGTGTTGTCATTGGCTAATTTGCCGAATTGGCAGGCAGATGTGGCGTTGCAGGGCAATAACCTGAAGCTGATGGATACGCATGAAGTACAGGCGCTGGTTTCCCCGGATTTGAGGATTCAGGCGAGTCCCAGTGATGTGTCGATTTCTGGCACGGTGCTGATTCCTGAGGCGACGGTGAGTTTGCGGGAAATTCCCCAGACCGCTAGCGCCCGCTCGGATGATGTGATTATTGTGGGACGTTCCGCCGGTACTGTGGGGCAGTCTGGGCAAGTTGAAGTCTTGGTGAAGGATGCGCCCTTAAACATTAAGCCGAATGTGACGATTGAGCTGGGCGACAAGGTGAAGTTCAATGGTTTTGGGTTGGATGCACGCTTGGCAGGTAAGCTGCGGGTGTTGCGTACCCGTCAGGACATT
Organism: Thiothrix litoralis; assembly: GCF_017901135.1. Lineage (NCBI taxonomy): Bacteria > Pseudomonadati > Pseudomonadota > Gammaproteobacteria > Thiotrichales > Thiotrichaceae > Thiothrix > Thiothrix litoralis. The sequence goes on from NZ_CP072801.1 coordinate 4,070,638, forward strand.
ATCGCGGAAGGCGTGTTGAGTGTGGTGGATGGTGTCTACAAGGCTTACGGCCAGAATCTGAAAATCGAGCGCGGGCGTTTGATTTTCAATGGGCCGTTGAATAATCCAGGGCTGGATGTGCGGGCAGTGCGTGAAGTCGAAGATGGTGAAATCAAGGTGGGTATTTCACTGGCAGGGACGGTGCAACAGCCTGAATCGACACTATTTTCCACGCCGACACAAACGCAAAGCGATACCTTGAGTTATTTGTTGACGGGACGTGCGATGTCGAGTGTGAGTGGAAGCCAGTCAGCCTTGTTGATGGATGCGATTACCGGACTTGGTGTTGCAGGTGGGGAAAGTCTCGCACAGCAGCTTGGCGGTAGCCTAGGCTTGGATGAGGTGGGCTTGAAAGCCAAAAATGGTAATTTCGACGAGAGTGAGCTGGCGCTGGGTAAGCGTTTGGGGGCACGACTCTATGTGCGTTACATCGTGAGTTTGTTTGATTCTTTGCAGCGAGTGGCGATTACTTACCAGATTAACAAACATTTGCAGGTGGAAGCGCAAGCAGGTGTGCAGCAAGGTGTCGATCTGATTTACAAGATCGACACCGATGTGGGGCCATTAAGGGAGAATTAGGGCATTAGCAGCCGCGCCCGATGGCGTAGTAGGTGATGCCCTTTTTCGCCATCTGTTCTGGTGAGTACAGGTTGCGCCCATCGATGATCACGGGGTCTTTGAGTTTGGACTTGATGGCCTCGAAGTCGGGGCTGCGGAATTGCTGCCATTCGGTCACGATTACCAGACAGTCGGCACCTTGCAGCGCGTCTTCGGCGGTGTTGCACAGGGTCAAATCGTCGCGCTGGCCGTAGATGCGGGTGCATTCTTCCATGGCTACCGGGTCGAAGGCTTGTACCTTGACGCCTTGTTGCCACAGGGCTTCCATCAGGTTGCGGCTGGAGGCTTCACGCATGTCGTCGGTGTTGGGTTTGAATGCCAAGCCCCACAATGCCACGGTTTTGCCTTCCAGATTTGCGCCGTAATGCTTTTGCAGCTTCTCGAAGGGTTTGTTTTTTTGGCGATAGTTGACCGATTCTACGGCAGATAACAGTTCGGCATGGTAGCCGATTTCGCGGGCGGTACGTTCGAGTGCTTGCACATCTTTGGGGAAACACGAGCCGCCGTAGCCACAGCCGGGGTAGATGAAATGGTAGCCAATGCGCGGGTCGGAACCGATGCCAATGCGCACTTTTTCGATGTCCGCACCCAGCAGTTCTGCCATATTCGCCAGCTCATTCATGAAACTGATTTTGGTGGCTAGCATGGCATTGGCAGCGTACTTGGTGAGTTCGGCGGAGCGGATGTCCATTTCCACCAGACGGTCATGGCTGCGGTTGAAAGGGGCGTACAGTTCGCGCATCAGTTCGGTGGTACGGGGATTATCCGTGCCGATGACAATGCGGTCGGGCTTCATGAAGTCGTCCAGCGCAGCACCTTCCTTGAGGAATTCGGGGTTGGAAACCACATCGAATTCGGCATTGAAGGCGCGTTGTTCCAGCACTTCCTGCATGGCAGCACGTACCCTGTCAGCCGTGCCAACGGGCACGGTGGATTTGTCGACGACGATGCGGTAACTGTCCATGTGCTGGGCGATGGAGCGGGCAACGGTCAGGACATAACGTAGGTCAGCGGAGCCATCTTCATCCGGCGGCGTACCAACCGCAATGAACTGGAATAGACCGTGGGCGACGCCTTCGGCGGCGGAAAGGGTGAATTTCAGGCGTCCGGCGGTGATGTTGGCTTGCACCATTTTGTCTAGGCCAGGTTCATGGATGGGGATTTCGCCGTTGAGTAACATGTTGATTTTACGTTCATCAACATCGACGCACAGGACATCGTTGCCCACTTGTGCCAGACATGCGCCCGTTACTAGGCCGACATAGCCCGAACCGTAAATTGTAACCTTCATTGATTGGTTCCTGAATAAATAACTGGATTTTTATATGGGATACGAATTATGATCGTACTCGCTAATTTTTGTAACAATTAAACCGACGAGCTTACCAGTTTGGCCGCCGAAAATTAATGACAAGATTCTGCTTTTTCAAGGTTGACATTGGGGAGTGATTCACTCACAATGCCGTCCTTTCCAGTCGGAGGGGTTCCCGAGCGGTCAAAGGGGACAGACTGTAAATCTGTTGGCTCTGCCTTCGAAGGTTCGAATCCTTCCCCCTCCACCATATTTTAGTTTGCACGTTCAGCTTGATTTGTGTCATGCGGTACGATGCGGGCACACGACTTCAGGCGGGTGTAGTTCAATGGTAGAACTTCAGCCTTCCAAGCTGATTGCGTGGGTTCGATTCCCATCACCCGCTCCAATTTCTGGCTGAGTCGTTAAAATGGTTTTGCTCTCATAGCTCAGGTGGTAGAGCGCATCCTTGGTAAGGATGAGGTCGGCAGTTCGACTCTGCCTGAGAGCACCAATTATTCAGGAATTCAACGGGAAGTTATCGATCATGGCAAAGAGTAAATTTGAGCGTAATAAAACGCACGTAAACGTAGGTACCATTGGTCACGTTGACCACGGTAAAACTACATTGACAGCGGCGTTGACCGTTGTTCAGTCTAAAAAGTTTGGCGGCGAATCAAAAGCTTATGACCAGATTGATGCGGCTCCTGAAGAAAAAGCGCGTGGTATCACCATTTCCACTGCTCACGTTGAGTATGAATCTGAGACGCGCCACTACGCACACGTTGACTGCCCAGGCCATGCTGACTATGTTAAAAATATGATCACGGGTGCGGCACAGATGGACGGCGCAATCCTAGTTTGTTCCGCTGCTGACGGCCCAATGCCACAGACGCGTGAGCACATCCTGCTGTCCCGTCAGGTCGGCGTTCCTTATGTCGTAGTTTACATGAACAAGTGCGACCTGGTTGATGACGAAGAGTTGTTGGAACTGGTTGAAATGGAACTGCGTGAATTGCTGTCCAGCTATGACTTCCCTGGTGATGATACGCCCATCGTCAAGGGCTCTGCCCGTATGGCGCTGGAAGGTGATGAGTCTGACATCGGCGTGCCATCCATTGCTCGTCTGATCGAAGCGATTGATACCTTCATTCCAGACCCGGTGCGTGCAGTTGATGGCACTTTCCTGATGCCTGTGGAAGACGTATTCTCCATCTCCGGTCGTGGTACTGTTGTAACTGGTCGTATCGAACGTGGTGTAGTCAAAGTGGGCGAAACCATCGAGATCGTTGGTATTCGTGCGACTCAAACCACGACTGTTACGGGCGTTGAAATGTTCCGTAAGTTGCTCGACCAAGGTATGGCGGGTGACAACGTGGGTTTGTTGCTGCGTGGCACCAAGCGTGACGACGTAGAGCGTGGTCAGGTGTTGTGTAAGCCAGGTTCTATCAAGCCACATACTAAATTTGAAGCGGAAGTTTATGTTCTGTCCAAGGATGAAGGTGGTCGTCATACGCCATTCTTCAAAGGCTATCGCCCACAGTTTTACTTCCGTACAACTGACGTAACAGGCGCTTGCGAGCTGCCAGAAGGCGTTGAGATGGTTATGCCGGGCGACAACGTTAAGTTGGTTGTTACCCTGATTAACCCAATTGCGATGGAAGACGGTTTGCGTTTTGCTATCCGTGAAGGCGGTCGTACTGTTGGTGCTGGCGTTGTTGCCAAAATCTTCGAGTAAATAACCTCTTGTATTTTGAAAGAGCAGAGAGTATCCTCTCCGCTCTTTCTTGCCTTTACAGGCCAATAGCTCAATTGGCAGAGCGGCGGTCTCCAAAACCGCAGGTTGGGGGTTCGATTCCCTCTTGGCCTGCCATCTTTTTAGATGGCTTTGGACAGTAAATTGTGATTGTTTAGATGTAAACTATTTTACAGTGTGTTATCCAAAGTCATTCGACTATCAGATTTGGTAAAAAATAAATGTCAGTACATACCGAAGAACAGGGCTCATCACTTGATACGATAAAGCTCGTCGTGGCTCTCGCGCTTCTGTTTGCGGGAATAGCAGGCTTCTATTATTTCGCGGAATGGCAAGGACAGGCGGTTTCTACCTTGCTGCGTGTGCTGGGTTTGCTGGTTGTGGCGGGTGTTGCGATTGCGGTTGCTGCGTCAAGCCTTGCTGGTAAGCGCTTTCTGGGCTTTATGAAAGACTCTCGTCTTGAAGTCCGCAAAATGGTGTGGCCGACTCGTGCTGAAACACTCCAGACCACCCTGATGGTAATGGTCATTGTCATAATCCTTTCTATTTTCCTTTGGGGTGTTGACTCCCTGCTTGGTTGGGGAATCAGAAGTCTGCTTGGTGGAGGACATGTTTAATGGCAATGCGCTGGTACGTTGTGCAGGCTTATTCCGGTTTTGAAAATCAAGTAAAGCGCTCGCTTGAAGAGCGCCTTGTGCGTTTTGATTTACAAGATTCTTTTGGTCGTGTTTTGGTGCCTACTGAAGAAGTCATCGAAATACGTGATGGTCAGAAGCGTAAAAGTGAGCGGAAATTCTTTCCGGGCTATGTATTAGTCGAAATGGAAATGAATGATGAAACATGGCACATGGTTAAAGAAACGCCTAAAGTGCTGGGTTTCATTGGTGGTAAAGCAGACAAGCCAGCCCCAATCACACAGAAAGAAGTTGATAACATCATGCGCCGTGTCGAAGAGGGGGCCGAAAAGCCACGTCCGAAAGTCCTCTTTGATGCGGGTGAAGTGGTGCGAGTCACTGATGGGCCGTTTAAAGACTTCAATGGTGTAGTCGAAGAAGTCAATTACGAAAAAAGTCGCTTGTTGGTTGCAGTACAGATTTTTGGTCGCTCAACGCCCGTTGAGCTTGAATTCTATCAGGTCGAAAAAGCCTGACTTGATAGTCACGGGAAGCCTTAAGGCGTTATTACCCATTTACAGGAAAATATTATGGCAAAGAAAGTCATCGCTTTTATCAAGCTGCAAGTTCCGGCTGGTAAAGCAAATCCAAGCCCGCCAATTGGTCCAGCACTGGGTCAACGTGGTCTGAATATTATGGAGTTCTGCAAGGCGTTCAATGCTGCGACGCAGAACCTTGAAGTTGGTCTGCCTACACCTGTGGTGATTACAGCGTACAGCGACAAGAGCTTTACGTTCGTCATGAAGACCACTCCAGCTTCCGTATTGCTGAAAAAAGCTGTTGGCATCAAGTCAGGCAGCGCTAAACCAAACAGCAATAAAGTTGGTAAAGTGACTGTTGCCCAACTGGAAGAAATCGCCAAAGCGAAAACCCCGGATTTGACTGCCGCCAGCATGGAAGCCGCTATCCGTACTATCGCCGGTACTGCCCGTAGTATGGGTCTTGAAGTGGAGGGGATGTAAGATGGCAAAGCTGACTAAACGCCAAAAGGCAATCGCGGAAAAAATCGACCGCACCAAGGCTTATGCTGTTGCAGAGGCACTCGATACCTTGAAATCTCTGCCACGTGCAAAGTTTCTGGAAAGTGTTGATGTGAGCTTCAACCTCGGTGTTGATCCACGTAAATCTGATCAGGTAGTGCGTGGTTCTACTGTATTGCCAAATGGCAATGGTAAAACAGTACGTGTTGCAGTATTTGCACAAGGTGCAAACGCTGAAGCAGCGACTGCGGCTGGTGCAGACATCGTTGGTTTTGACGACCTCGCGGCTGAAATCAAAGGCGGCAAGATGGATTTTGACGTGGTTATTGCCAGTCCAGATGCTATGCGTGTGGTGGGTCAGTTGGGTCAAATCCTTGGTCCACGTGGTTTGATGCCAAACCCTAAAGTCGGCACTGTAACGCCTGACGTTGCTGGCGCTGTACGCAATGCCAAGGCTGGTCAGGTACGTTACCGTACAGACAAAGCCGGTATCATCCATTGCTCCATTGGCAATGTTGATTTTGATACTGACAAGCTGGTTGGCAATATCAATGCATTGGTTGCGGATTTGGTGAAAATGAAGCCATCCGTTTCCAAGGGCGTTTACCTGAAGAAAGTTTCCGTATCCACCACCATGGGTACAGGTTTGACAGTCGATAACGCATCGCTGTCTTACTAATGGATTGGGGCAGATTATGCCCCATTCTCCCGTTCTCAAGGAAGAGAACTGCCATGAGGCAAAAAGATATACAGGACGTATGTCGTCAGAGACCGTAGGCGCTTCACCCGAAGCTTAATGGTTCTGCATCTAATGTAGAGAACCTGCGCAGATGGCGTTCCCCGAGTCAGTAAGATGGTTTGGGACGCTGTTTCCTTCGCAAACTGGACGTTTCCAGTAAGTGATCGATAAATGGTGGAATATCCGCCGAACCAGGAGTAGATAACGTGGCATTAACACTGCAAGAGAAAAAAGAGATCGTCTCTGAAGTGGCCGCAGTTGCTGCAAGTGCTTATTCTGCGGTAGCTGCTGAGTACCGTGGATTGACCGTAGCTCAACTCACTACGTTGCGTCAAAACGCACGTAAGAATGGGGTGTACCTGCGCGTCGTGAAGAATAATCTGGCAAAAATCGCTGTTAAAGATACTGCTTTCGAGTGTATTCAAGACGGTTTAGTTGGTCCGTTGGTATTGGCGTTTTCTCAGGAAGACCCAGGTTCAGCGGCACGCCTGATTAAAGACTTCAAGAAAGACAAAGCCCATGACAAGATGGAAGTGAAATTCGTCGCTATTGACGGAAAAATGCTGCCAGCTTCTGAATTGGATCGTCTGGCGAAATTGCCAACCCGTGATCAGGCACTGGCCACCTTGGCTGCTGTCCTGCGTGCACCGTTGGATAAATTCGCTCGCACTCTTGCTGCATTGCGTGACCAAAAAGCTGAAGCCGCTGGCGTTAGCTTGGATTAATTACTGATTTAGGTTTTGGAGAATCAAAATGGCTTGTACTAAAGAAGATATGTTGGAAACGTTTGCCAACATGACAGTAACTGAAATCGTTGACTTGATTTCAGCAATCGAAGAAAAGTTTGGTGTAACAGCTGCTGTTGCTGTTGCTGGCCCTGCTGCTGCTGGTGAAGCTGCTGCTGCGGTTGAAGAGCAAACTGAATTCAACGTTGTCATGACCAGCTTCGGTGCTAACAAAATCAACGTTATCAAGGTTGTCCGTGGCGCAACGGGTCTGGGCTTGAAAGAAGCGAAAGACATGGTTGAAGGCGTTCCTTCCGTTGTGAAGGAAGCTGCTAGCAAGGACGAAGCAGAGAAGTTGAAGAAAGAACTGGAAGACGCAGGCGCAACTGTCGAACTCAAGTAAGATTGGGACGAGTTTGTTGAGCTGCAATTAGTTCTTACATACCTTGCAGGCTGACAGTGCATTTTGTGCTGTCGGCCTTTTCTCGCTTGTTAATGGCGAGTGAAAAAAATCCGGCGGTGTCGAGAGCCGGGGTTCTGATTCCAGAAGAGGAAAGACGATGGGACTGAGTTATACCGAAAAGAAACGGATCCGCAAAGATTTTGGTAAGCGACCGCATATACTGGATGTGCCTAATTTGCTCACCATTCAGTTAGACTCCTATCGACATTTCCTGCAACTGGAGAAGCCAGTTGCGGAACGCCGCGAAGTTGGGTTACATGCGGCCTTTTCATCCGTATTTCCTATTGTTAGCTACAACAATTATGTTGCGCTGGAATACGCCGATTATCGTCTGGCGGAACCTGTCTTTGATGTACAGGAATGCCAGTTGCGTGGGTTGACGTTTGCCACTTCCCTGCGCGTAAAATTGCGTCTGGTCATTTATGACAAGGATGCGCCTGCCGATGCCAAAGTGGTCAAGGCTATTAAAGAGCAGGATGTTTATCTCGGCGAATTGCCGCTGATGACAGATCGTGGCACTTTTATTATCAACGGGACTGAGCGGGTTATCGTGTCTCAGTTGCACCGTTCACCGGGTGTGTTCTTCGAGCATGACAAGGGTAAGTCCAACTCTGCTGGTAAATTGCTGCACAGTGCGCGGGTTATTCCTTACCGTGGTTCTTGGTTGGACTTCGAGTTTGACCCTAAAGATTCCATTTTTGTGCGTATCGACCGTCGTCGTAAACTTCCCTCGACTATTCTGTTGCGTGCCTTGGGTATGCAGAACGAAGGCATTCTGGATGTGTTCTTCGATAAAACGGCTGTTCATTTGAGCGATGACAGTGTTGAAATGGCGCTGGTTCCAGAACGTTTGCGTGGTGAACTGGCTTCATTTGACATCATGCTGGATGGCGAGGTGCTGGTGGAAACCGGGCGTCGTATTACCGCCAAGCATATCCGTCAACTGGAAAAATCCGGTTTGGACAAGCTGGTTGTACCTAATGAGTACATGCACGGCAAGATTCTGGCGCACAATATTATCGACTCATCCACGGGCGAGTTGCTGGCATCTGCCAATGATGAAATTACTGACGCAGTGCTGGAAAAGTTGCGTGATAACAGTGTGACTGAATTTAGCATTCTTTACACCAATGAGCTGGATCGCGGCCCATTCGTCTCCAATACGCTAAAAATTGACCCCAGCACCAGCCAGCTCGAAGCGCAAATCGAAATCTATCGCATGATGCGCCCTGGTGAGCCGCCAACAAAAGAAGCGGCAGAAAATCTGTTTAACAACTTGTTCTTCGTTGATGATCGTTATGATCTCTCGGGTGTTGGACGGATGAAGTTCAACCGTCGTTTAGGGCGTGAAGAAGCTACGGGTTCAGGTGTGCTGAATCAAGATGACATTCTGGAAGTCCTCAAGAAATTGATCGATATCCGTGACGGTCGTGACGACGTGGATGACATTGACCACCTCGGCAACCGCCGGGTACGTAGCGTCGGTGAGATGGCTGAAAACGCTTTCCGTGTTGGCTTGGTGCGTGTTGAGCGTGCCGTCAAAGAACGTTTGACGATGGCGGAAAGCGAAGGGCTGATGCCTCAAGAGCTGGTTAACTCCAAGCCGGTTTCTGCTGCGATCAAGGAATTCTTTGGTTCCAGCCAGTTATCCCAGTTCATGGACCAAAACAACCCGCTGTCAGAAGTAACCCACAAACGCCGTATTTCTGCGTTGGGACCAGGCGGTTTGACTCGTGAACGTGCAGGCTTCGAGGTACGTGACGTACATCCAACCCACTACGGTCGTGTGTGCCCGATTGAAACGCCGGAAGGCCCGAACATCGGTCTGATCAACTCTCTGGCTGTGTATGCGCGTACCAATGACTACGGTTTCTTGGAAACACCATACCGTAAGGTTATTGATAGCAAGCCTACGATGCAGATTGATTATCTATCAGCGATTGAGGAATCCAACTACGTCATCGCGCAGGCGAGTGCGGAGCTGGATGAGCATGGCGCGTTGTCTGATGAATTCGTCTCTTGCCGTCACCGTAATGAATTTACTTTGAAGCAGGCGACTGAAGTTCAGTATATGGACGTGTCGCCCAAGCAGATCGTGTCGGTAGCTGCTTCCCTGATCCCATTCTTGGAGCACGATGACGCGAACCGCGCGTTGATGGGTTCCAACATGCAACGTCAGGCAGTACCTTGCTTGCGTGCTGACAAGCCCTTGTCTGGTACGGGAATGGAGCGTGCAGTTGCACAGGATTCCGGTTCCGCCGTATCAGCCCGTCGTGGTGGGATCATTGATTCCGTGGATGCCGGGCGTATCGTGGTGCGTGTCAATGATGATGAGGCGGATGAACAGCGCGGTGGTGTTGATATTTATGGCCTGATCAAATACACCCGTTCCAATCAGAATACCTGCATCAACCAACGTCCGATTGTGAAAGTAGGTGACATCGTAGCGCGTGGCGACGTGTTGGCCGATGGTTCTTCTACCGACCTCGGTGAATTGGCGTTGGGGCAGAATATGTTCATCGCCTTCATGCCGTGGAACGGTTATAACTACGAAGACTCGATTTTGCTGTCTGAGCGCGTGGTAGATGAAGACCGTTACACCTCAATCCACATTGAGGAAATGTCTTGCTTGGCACGTGATACCAAGCTGGGGCCGGAAGAAATTACGGCGGATATTCCCAACGTCAGTGAAAGCCTGCTGGCTAAGCTGGACGAGTGCGGGATTATCCACGTTGGTGCGGAAGTAAAGCCTGGCGATATTCTGGTCGGTAAGGTTACGCCAAAAGGCGAAAGCCAATTGACCCCGGAAGAGAAGCTGTTGCGTGCCATCTTTGGTGAAAAAGCCTCAGACGTGAAAGACACTTCTTTGCGTGTGTCTACCGGCATGACGGGTACGGTTATTGACGTGCGCGTGTTTACACGTGATGGCGTCGAGCGTGATGCCCGTGCCTTGGCGATTCAGGAAGAAGATCTGAAGAAAGTCCGTAAAGACTTGCGTGATGAATTGCGTATTTACGAATCGGATATTTTCGACCGTTTTGCGAAACTGGTCACTGGTAAAGAAGCGCTGGGTGGTCCTAATCGCCTGACCTCCGGTACGGTCGTCACCGAGTCTTATCTGGATAATCTGGAGAAAAAAGACTGGTTTGCCATCCGTATGCAGGATGAGGATGTCAATCTGCAACTGGAGTCGCTTGCCAACCAGATTGACGAAAAGAAAAAGCACTACGAAACCCGTTTGCATAAGCAACGTGACAAGCTCATGGCAGGTGATGACCTCGCGCCGGGTGTGCTGAAAATGGTCAAGGTGTACATCGCGGTTAAGCGCCGGATGCAGCCGGGTGACAAGATGGCAGGTCGTCACGGTAACAAGGGTGTGGTTTCACGCATTGTGCCGGTAGAAGACATGCCATACCTTGCCAATGGCCAGACGGTCGACATCGTGTTGAACCCGTTGGGCGTTCCTTCACGGATGAACGTTGGTCAGGTACTGGAAACCCATTTAGGTTGGGCTGCGAAAGGTTTGGGTGAGAAAATTGCCCGCATGATCGACACCAAGGCGAAAGTTGATGAGCTGCGTCAGTTTATCAGCGAGATTTACGCTACCGGCGGTAATCCCAATCAGGATCACATGATTGCGGATCTCACCGATGTTGAAGTAGTAACGTTGGCTAATAACCTGCGTAAAGGCGTGCCAATGGCTACGCAGGTATTTGACGGTGCTGACGAAGCGGAAATCAAAGCCATGTTGCGCTTGGCTGACTTGCCAGAAAGCGGTCAAACCCAATTGTGTGATGGGCGTACCGGCGATATGTTTGAGCGTAAGGTAACGGTTGGTTACATGCACATGCTCAAACTCAACCACTTGGTTGATGACAAAATGCACGCCCGCTCGACTGGCCCTTACAGCCTTGTTACCCAGCAGCCGTTGGGTGGTAAAGCACAGTTTGGTGGTCAGCGTTTCGGGGAGATGGAAGTTTGGGCGCTGGAAGCTTACGGCGCGGCTTACACCTTGCAAGAAATGCTCACGGTCAAGTCGGATGACGTCAACGGTCGTAACAAGATGTACAAAAACATCGTGGACGGCGACCACTTCATGGAAGCCAGTATGCCTGAGTCCTTCAACGTATTGATGAAGGAAATCCGCTCACTTGGTTTGAATATTGAACTGGAACGGGACTAACACAGGATTGATTGGCGATGAAAGATTTATTGAATTTCCACAAAAAAGAGCAGGAAACCCAAGAGTTTGATGCAATCAAAGTTGGCTTGGCTTCCCCTGAAGTTATCCGTTCGTGGTCTTTTGGCGAAGTCAAAAAGCCGGAAACGATCAACTACCGTACTTTCAAGCCTGAACGTGATGGCTTGTTCTGCGCCAAAATCTTTGGCCCGGTCAAAGACTATGAGTGCTTGTGTGGTAAATACAAACGCCTGAAGCACCGTGGTGTTGTCTGCGAAAAATGCGGCGTTGAAGTGACCCAGACCAAGGTGCGTCGTGACCGTATGGGGCATATTGACCTCGCTAGCCCGGTTGCGCACATCTGGTTCCTGAAGTCTCTGCCATCCCGTATTGGTTTGCTGTTGGATATGACGCTGCGTGACATTGAGCGCATCCTCTATTTCGAGACCTTCGTGGTCACTGAGCCGGGTATGACAACGCTGGAGCGTGGTCAGTTGCTGAGCGATGAAGCCTATTTGGAAGCGATTGAAGAGTTCGGCGACGAATTTGAAGCGGCAATGGGCGCAGAAGCCGTATTAGAACTGCTGCGTTCTACCGATCTCAAGGAAGAAGTCGCGCGGATGCGTGAAGAAATCGCTGAGACAGGTTCCGAAACCAAGCTGAAGCGCTTGGGCAAGCGTTTGAAACTGATGGAGTCATTCATCAACTCTGGCAATAAGCCAGAATGGATGATCATGACGGTGCTGCCAGTACTGCCGCCTGATTTGCGTCCATTGGTTCCGTTGGATGGTGGTCGTTTCGCGACTTCCGACTTGAACGATTTGTATCGCCGCGTTATCAACCGTAATAACCGTTTGAAGCGTTTGTTGGAGCTGAATGCCCCGGACATCATCGTGCGCAACGAAAAGCGTATGTTGCAAGAGTCTGTGGATGCGCTGCTCGATAACGGTCGTCGTGGTCGTGCGATTACGGGTTCTAACAAGCGTCCGCTGAAATCCTTGTCTGACATGATCAAGGGTAAGCAAGGCCGTTTCCGTCAGAACTTGTTGGGTAAACGGGTCGACTATTCTGGTCGTTCGGTTATCGTGGTTGGCCCTGCGTTGCGTTTGCATCAGTGCGGCCTGCCCAAGAAAATGGCGTTGGAACTGTTCAAGCCGTTCATTTTCGGCAAGCTGCAACGCCGTGGTCTGGCGACTACCATCAAGGCAGCCAAGAAGTTGGTTGAGCGCGAAACCGCAGAAGTTTGGGATATCCTCGCTGAGGTTATTCGTGAGCATCCGGTCATGCTCAACCGCGCACCTACTTTGCACCGTTTGGGGATTCAGGCATTTGAGCCAACCCTGATCGAAGGTAAGGCGATCCAGTTGCACCCGCTGGTATGTTCCGCATTCAACGCGGACTTCGACGGTGACCAGATGGCGGTACACGTACCGTTGTCACTGGAAGCACAGTTGGAAGCGCGTACCCTGATGATGGCGACTAACAACGTCCTGTCACCGGCGAACGGCGAGCCGATCATTGTGCCTTCTCAGGATATCGTTCTGGGTCTGTATTACATGACCCGCGATGCCATCAATGCGAAAGGCGAGGGCATGATCTTTGCCGATCCGCTGGAAGTGCAACGTGCCTATGATACCGGCAATGTTTCGCTGCACGCCAAAGTGAAAGTGCGCATTACCGACAGCATCAAGGATGAAGACGGCGAGTTCATCAAGCGTACCCGTGTACTGGATACCACTGTTGGCCGTGCCTTGTTGACTAGCATCATGCCGGAAGGTCTGCCGTTTGAACTTTTCAATACTGTATTGAAGAAAAAGGCGATTTCCAAGCTGATCAATGAATCCTACCGTCGCGTGGGCTTGAAAGCTGCTGTCGTGTTCGCTGACCAGTTGATGTATACCGGCTACCGTTATGCAACCCGTGCGGGCGTTTCGTTCTGTGCGGATGACATGATGATCCCGGAAAAGAAAGTTGAGTTGCTGGCAGAAGCGGAAGAAGCTGTGCTGGAAATTCAAAAGCAGTTTTCCAGCGGTTTGGTGACACAAGGCGAACGTTACAACAAGGTCGTTGACATCTGGGCGAGCACCAATGAAAAAGTCGCGAAAGCGATGATGGAAAAAATTGGTAAGCAGGAAGTCATTGATGCGGAAGGTAACTTGGTTTACCAAGAATCTTTCAACTCCATTTACATGATGGCGGATTCCGGGGCGCGGGGTTCCGCTGCGCAGATTCGTCAGTTGGCGGGTATGCGTGGCTTGATGGCAAAACCGGATGGTTCCATCATCGAGACGCCGATTACCTCAAACTTCCGTGAAGGCTTGAACGTCCTCCAGTACTTTATCTCGACGCATGGTGCGCGGAAAGGCTTGGCGGATACTGCACTCAAAACCGCGAACTCTGGTTACTTGACACGGCGTCTGGTCGATGTGGCACAAGACATGGTTGTTACCATTGATGATTGTGGCACGGTCAAAGGCATCAAGATGCGTCCGATCATCGAAGGTGGTGACGTGGTGGAAGCATTGGCTGAGCGCGTTCTCGGTCGTGTGGTGGCGCAAGACGTTACCCGTGGCGACGAAGTGTTGCTGCCAGCGGGTACGTTCCTTGATGAGGCGTGGGTCAAGCAGATTGATGCACTGGCGATTGATGAAATCGTGGTGCGTTCCGCGATTACCTGCGAAACTCGCTATGGTGTTTGCAAGCATTGCTACGGGCGTGATCTGGCGCGTGGGCATTTGGTTGGCAAGGGTGAGGCTGTCGGGGTTATTGCGGCGCAATCCATCGGTGAGCCGGGAACCCAGTTGACCATGCGTACCTTCCATATCGGTGGTGCGGCGAGCCGGTCAGCGGCAGAAAACAGCATTGCGGTTAAATCCGGTGGTCAGGTTCACCTGCTGAACGTCAAAACTGTCCGTAACAAAGATGGCAAGCTGGTCGTGGTTTCCCGTTCCGGTGAACTGGGCGTGGTCGATACCAGCGGGCGTGACAAAGAACGTTATAAGCTGACTTACGGTGCGATCCTCTCGGTTGAGCATTACGGCGAAGTGCAAGCAGGCCAAGAAGTGGCGACGTGGGATCCACATACCCATCCGATCATTTCTGAGGTGGCGGGTCAGGTCAGTTTCAGTGACTTCATTGATAACGTGACCGTTCAAACCAAAGTGGATGAAATGACAGGTTTGTCTTCCATTGAGGTTATGGATCCGAAAAACCGTCCTGCGGCGGGTCGTGAATTGCGTCCAACAGTACGTTTGCTGGATGAGCGTGGCGACAGCGTGTTCTTTGAAGGTACCAAAATTCCGGTGCAATACCCATTGCCAGCCGGTGCGATCGTTAGCTCCACGAATGGTGCAACGGTACAGGTTGGTGAGGTTGTGGCGCGTTTGCCGCAAGCGTCTTCCAAGACCCGTGACATCACGGGTGGTTTGCCACGGGTTGCTGACTTGTTTGAGGCACGTAAGCCGAAAGACGGGGCGATTCTGGCAGAAAAAACCGGTACGATTTCCTTCGGCAAGGAAACCAAGGGTAAGCAGCGCGTGATCATCACCGGTGAAGACGGTGAGCATTACGAAGAGCTGATTCCCAAGTGGCGTAATCTGGATGTGTTTGAGGGTGAAAAACTCAACCGTGGTGAGGTTATCGCTGATGGTGAGCCTAACCCGCATGACATCCTGCGTTTGCTGGGTGCTACCGCGCTGGCAGAATACCAAGCCAAGGAGATTCAGGATGTTTACCGTCTGCAAGGCGTAAAGATCAATGACAAACACATCGAAGTCATTGTGCGTCAGATGATGCGCAAGGTTGAGGTCATTGATCCGGGTGATAGCAAATTCCTGCGTGGTGAGCAAGCCGACTACTGGCGTGTGGTAAATACAAACAAAGAGCTGGAAGCAGAAGGCAAGCTCAGAATCGTCTATGAGCGCCTGCTGATGGGGATTACCAAAGCATCCTTGGTGACGGACTCCTTTGTGTCTGCGGCGTCCTTCCAGGAGACTACACGCGTCCTGACAGAGGCTGCGGTGCGTGGTGCTCGTGACGAGTTGCGTGGTTTGAAAGAAAACGTCATTGTTGGGCGCCTGATTCCGGCAGGTACGGGTCTGGCCTACCACGATGACCGTCGTAGCCAGCGTAATGAATTTACGTATGAGCGTCCTGCGCCAACCGAAACGATCAGTTTTGGTGAGCCGATGGACATGGATTCTGATTGATTGCTCAATCAGGTTTCCGATTTAACTGACTGATCGGGAAAACTTCCTTGACAGGAGTCTTCCCGATCCCTAAAATCTGGCGTCCTTAAACAGACCGATTTTCGGTCTATTGTTTTTATGGGGACAAGGCAAGCCAGGCAGGTTCCTTAGTGATTCCAGGAGATAATTTCAGGATATGGCAACAGTAAACCAGTTGGTGCGTAAGCCGCGCCAAAGCAAAGTAGAAAAGAGTAAGGTGCCAGCGTTGGAGGCTTGTCCACAACGTCGCGGTGTTTGTACCCGTGTTTATACAACCACGCCAAAGAAGCCGAACTCCGCTATGCGTAAGGTTGCTCGTGTGCGTCTGACCAATGGCTTTGAAGTCACCAGTTATATCGGTGGTGAAGGCCATAACCTCCAGGAACACTCGGTTGTACTGATTCGCGGCGGTCGTGTAAAAGACCTTCCGGGTGTCCGTTACCATACGGTTCGCGGTAGTCTGGATACGCAGGGTGTTAAAAACCGTAAGCAGGCCCGTTCTAAATACGGCACTAAGCGTCCCAAGAAATAATTGATTGCGAGTATTGAGTCATGCCTAGAAGAAGAGAAGTCCCCAAACGCCTTGTGCTGCCGGATCCAAAGTTCGGAAGTCAGTTGTTGACTAAATTCATGAATGCCATTATGCAAGATGGTAAAAAGTCTGCTGCCGAAAAGATCATTTACGGTGCGCTGTCTGAAATCTCTGGCAAGAAGGGCGGTGACGGTATCGAAGTGCTGGAATATGCACTGGATAACGTTCGTCCTGCGGTGGAAGTTAAATCCCGTCGTGTCGGTGGCGCAACTTACCAAGTGCCGGTTGAAGTGCGTCCTTCGCGTCAAAATGCGCTGGCTATGCGTTGGTTGATTGATGCGGCTCGTAAACGTGGTGAGAAATCCATGGCACGTAAGCTGGCTGGCGAATTGATGGATGCTTCTGAAAAGCGTGGTACTGCTGTGAAAAAACGTGAAGACGTGCATCGCATGGCAGAAGCTAACAAAGCATTCGCTCACTTCCGCTGGTAATGATAAGAGTGATTATCAGTGGCACGTAGCACTCCTATTGAGCAGTACCGTAATATCGGCATCATGGCACATATTGATGCGGGTAAAACAACTGCAACTGAGCGCATCCTGTTTTATACGGGTGTGTCTCACAAGATCGGGGAAGTGCATGATGGCGCTGCCACCATGGATTGGATGGAGCAAGAGCGTGAGCGTGGTATTACTATTACCTCCGCTGCTACTACATGCTTCTGGTCGGGGATGGACAATCAATTCCCGCTACATCGCATCAATATTATCGACACGCCTGGACACGTAGACTTCACGATTGAAGTGGAGCGTTCTTTGCGAGTGTTGGATGGTGCCATGTTTGTGCTGTGTGCCGTTGGTGGTGTGCAGCCACAGTCCGAAACAGTTTGGCGACAAGCCAATAAGTATCATGTGCCACGCATGGCCTTCGTCAATAAAATGGATCGTTCTGGTGCAAACTTTTTGCGCGTTTACGAGCAGTTGAAGGCTAAGCTAAATGCCAATCCTGTGCCACTGCAATTGCCGATTGGCGCGGAAGAGCATTTTGCTGGCGTTGTCGACCTGATTCGCATGAAAGCGATTATGTGGAATGAGGCTGACAAGGGCGTAACCTATGAGGCCGTTGAGATTCCGGCTGATATGCTGGCGTCTTGTCAGGAATGGCGCGAGAAAATGGTGGAAGCTGCCGCTGAAGCCGATGATGTGTTGATGAATAAATACCTTGAAGAAGGTGATTTGTCGACCGAAGAGATTGTTGCTGGCTTGCGTAAGCGCACCATTAACCTTGAAATTGTGCCGATGACCTGTGGTTCTGCCTTTAAGAATAAAGGTGTTCAGGCTGCGTTGGATAAAATTGTGGAGTTGATGCCTTCTCCTCTAGATGTGCCTGCTATTAAAGGACATCTGGATGATAAAGATGAAACCCAAGCAGAGCGTCATGCGAGTGATGATGAGCCGTTTGCAGCATTAGCTTTCAAGATTGCAACTGATCCTTTTGTAGGAACGTTGACGTTCTTTCGGGTGTATTCCGGCGTATTGACGTCGCAAAGCGCAGTGTATAACCCGGTAAAGGGTAAGCGTGAACGTATTGGACGTTTGGTGCAGATGCACTCTAATGCACGCGAAGATATTGATGAAGTTCGCGCGGGTGATATTGCAGCCGCCGTCGGGCTAAAAGATGTGACGACTGGCGAGACACTGTGTGACATGAAGCATGTCATTACGCTGGAAAAAATGGATTTTCCTGAACCAGTGATCGCCGTTGCTGTTGAGCCGAAATCTCAGGCTGACCAAGAGCGTATGGGTGTCGCGCTGAGCAAGCTCGCGCAGGAAGACCCTTCTTTTCGGGTGCGAACTGACGAAGAGACTGGGCAGACTATTATCGCGGGCATGGGTGAATTGCACCTTGAGATTATTGTTGATCGGATGCTGCGCGAGTTCAAAGTCAACTGTAATGTAGGTGCACCGCAGGTGGCTTACCGTGAAACTATCCGTCAATCGGTCGAAGTTGAGGGTAAGTTTATCCGCCAGTCCGGGGGGCGCGGGCAATACGGACACGTTTGGCTGCGGCTTGAGCCACTGGGTGAAGCCGAAGGCTACAAATTCGAGAATGCCCTTGTGGGTGGTGTTGTGCCGAAAGAATTCGTGCCAGCCGTTGACAAAGGTGTGCAGGAACAAATGGGTAACGGCGTATTGGTCGGTTTCCCGCTGGTTGATATGAAAGTAACTTTATTTGATGGTTCTTATCATGATGTCGACTCCAGCGAAATGGCATTTAAGATTGCTGGCTCTATGGCGCTCAGGCAGGGCGTTATGGAAGCCAAACCGGCTTTGTTGGAGCCGGTAATGAAAGTTGAAGTAACTACCCCTGAAGAGCATATGGGTGATGTTATTGGTGATCTAAACAGGCGTCGTGGCGTCATTCAGGGAATGGATGAGGAAAGCGGTAGCCTGGTAGTGCGAGCGGAAGTGCCTTTGGGTGAAATGTTTGGTTACGCAACTGATTTGCGTTCTGCAACCCAAGGACGTGCTGCTTATAGTATGGAATTTATACGATATTCGGAAGCGCCAGCACTTGTAACGCAGGCGGTTATAAAAAAAGTGAAGGGTGAGTAACGATGGCAAAAAGTAAATTTGAGCGTAATAAAACGCACGTAAACGTAGGCACAATTGGCCACGTTGACCACGGTAAAACTACGCTGACAGCGGCGTTGACAGTCGTGCAAGCCAAGAAGTTTGGCGGCGAATCCAAAGCCTATGATCAGATCGATGCGGCGCCTGAAGAAAAAGCGCGTGGTATCACCATTTCCACTGCACACGTAGAATACGAATCTGAGACGCGCCACTACGCACACGTTGACTGTCCAGGCCATGCTGACTATGTTAAAAACATGATCACGGGTGCGGCACAGATGGATGGTGCAATTTTGGTTTGTTCCGCTGCTGACGGCCCAATGCCACAGACACGTGAACATATCCTGTTGTCCCGTCAGGTTGGCGTTCCTTATGTTGTGGTTTACATGAACAAGTGCGACCTGGTTGATGACGAAGAGTTGTTGGAACTGGTTGAAATGGAACTGCGTGAATTGCTGTCCAGCTATGACTTCCCTGGTGATGATACGCCCATCGTCAAGGGTTCTGCCCGTATGGCGCTGGAAGGTGATGAGTCTGACATCGGCGTGCCATCTATTGCTCGTCTGATCGAAGCGATTGATACCTTCATTCCAGACCCGGTTCGTGCAGTTGATGGCACTTTCCTGATGCCTGTGGAAGACGTATTCTCCATCTCCGGTCGTGGTACTGTTGTAACTGGTCGTATCGAGCGTGGCGTGGTTAAGGTGGGTGAAACCATCGAAATCGTTGGTATCCGTGCGACTCAAACGACTACGGTTACGGGTGTTGAAATGTTCCGTAAGTTGCTTGACCAGGGTATGGCAGGTGATAACGTGGGTTTGTTGCTGCGTGGCACCAAGCGTGACGACGTAGAGCGTGGTCAGGTACTGTGTAAGCCAGGCTCCATCAAGCCGCATACGACCTTCGAGGCGGAAGTTTATGTTCTGTCCAAGGATGAAGGTGGTCGTCATACGCCATTCTTCAAGGGCTATCGCCCACAGTTTTATTTCCGTACGACTGACGTAACTGGTGCTTGTGAGCTGCCAGAGGGCGTTGAGATGGTTATGCCGGGCGACAACGTTAAGTTGGTTGTTACCCTGATTAACCCAATTGCGATGGAAGACGGTCTGCGTTTTGCGATCCGTGAGGGTGGCCGTACTGTCGGCGCCGGTGTTGTTGCTAAAATTATTGAGTAATAGTTATGTCTGATCAAAGAATCCGTATTCGCCTGAAAGCATTCGATCATCGTCTGATTGACCGTTCTGCGACTGAAATTGTCGAGACAGCCAAGCGGACGGGTGCGCGCGTTAAAGGGCCTATCCCTTTGCCTACACGCATAGAGCGTTACACTATTCTGGTTTCCCCGCACGTTGATAAAGACGCGCGTGACCAGTATGAGATCCGTACTTACAAGCGTTTGATGGATATTATTGATCCGACAGACAAGACTGTAGACGCCCTGATGAAGCTGGATCTGGCTGCTGGCGTTGATGTACAAATCAAGCTTAACTGATTTGTAAAAAAGTTCATGGACGGCAGAAGATTTTCTGCTATAATGCGCGGCTTTCCACGGCTCGACTTAGGTCGAGCCGAGTTTTTCTAGAAGTATAGAATGAAAGTTGCTCGGTGTGAGTAATTCGAAGAGGTGTGCAAATGGCTATCGGTCTGCTGGGTCGCAAAGTTGGTATGACCCGGATATACGGTGAAGATGGAGGCTCGACCCCTGTCACTGTGCTTGAGATTGCGGCGAACCGTGTATCACAAGTCAAGACGGTAGAAACGGATGGCTATAATGCCATTCAGTTGTCTACAGGTGAGAAAAAATCTTCCCGCGTTTCCAAGTCGGAAGCTGGTCATTTTGCCAAGGCTGGCGTGCCTGCTGGTACTTGTGTTCGTGAGTCGCGCATTGAAGATGCGTCGGGTTATGATCTGGGTGCTGAACTTGCAGTAAGCATGTTTGAAGCAGGTCAAATGGTCGATGTGAGTGGGATGAGCAAAGGTAAAGGCTTTGCTGGTGTTCTGAAGCGTCACCATTTTGCTGGTCAAGACCGCACGCATGGTAACTCTTTGTCGCACCGGGTTCCGGGTTCCATTGGTCAGAACCAAACGCCAGGCCGGGTATTTCCAGGCAAAAAAATGGCTGGTCATATGGGTGCTGTACAGCGTACTGCCCAGAATCTGGAAGTGGTACGTGTAGACGCTGAGCGCAATCTGTTGCTGGTTAAGGGTGCTGTTCCAGGCGCTACTAACGGCGACGTGGTTGTCAAGCTGTCGGTCAAGGCATAAAGGTGGCAGCAATGGAATTACAGATTGCAAATGGTGGTTCAGTCGCGGTAAGCGATGACGTTTTTGCACGCGAATTTAATGAAGGTCTGGTACATCAGGCAGTTGTTGCTTATATGGCAGCAGGTCGTGCCGGTACTAAAGCGCAAAAGACCCGTGCTGATGTCAGCGGTGGTGGTGCAAAGCCTTTTAAACAAAAAGGTACAGGCCGTGCCCGTGCGGGTAGTATCCGTAGCCCATTGTGGCGTACAGGTGGTAAGTCTTTTGCGGCGCGTCCTCGTGACTTTACGCAAAAACTAAACAAGAAAATGTACCGCGCAGCAATGCGAGCGATTTTCTCTGAGCTGGTGCGTCAAGAGCGTTTCGTGGTGGTTGACTCTTTCAATATTGAAGAGCCTAAAACCAAATTGATGCTGGCAAAGTTGAAAGAGTACGGCTCAAACGACGTATTGTTGGTGTCTGATGTGGATGATGTGAATGTGCTGCTGGCAGCCCGCAACATCCCTTACTGTGAAGTTGCCACGGTGGCTGGTTTGAATCCAGTTAGCCTGGTTGGTCATCAGAAGGTTATTGTAACCACTGGTGCAGTAAGCAAGATTCAGGAGTGGCTGGCATGAGTATGGAACGTCTCTATCATGTTTTGGTTGCGCCGCGTGTGACAGAGAAAACTGTCCGTGCTTCTGAAAAAGCAAACCAGTACGTGTTTAAGGTTGCCAAAACGGCAACCAAACAAGAAATCAAGGATGCTGTCGAGACTTTATTTGAAGTCAAGGTTGATAAGGTTCGTACCATCAACATGAAAGGCAAGCAGAAGAACTTTGGGCGTCGTGGCGGTCAACGCAACGACTGGAAAAAGGCTTACATTAGCCTGTCCGAAGGTTTCTCTCTGGATGCGGCAGCGGAATAAGGCAAGGGTGAATCATGGCAGTCGTTAAGGCAAAACCAACCTCCCCAGGGCGTCGCTTCCAGGTCAAGGTTGTTAACAAAGAATTACACAAGGGCGAACCTTGTAAGAGCTTGTTGGAAAACAAGCGTAAGAGCGGTGGTCGTAATAACACTGGTCGTATTACTGTTCGTCATGTGGGTGGTGGTCATCGCCAACACTATCGTATCATCGACTTCAAACGTCGCAAGGATGATATCCCTGCTCGTGTTGAACGTCTGGAATACGATCCGAACCGTAGTGCTAACATTGCACTGCTGTTGTATGCCGATGGTGAGCGTCGTTATATCATTGCGCCAAAAGGCTTGAGTGCTGGTGCAAGTGTTATTTCTGGTGTTCATGCACCGATTGCCGCTGGCAACTGCTTGCCAATGCGTAATATCCCAGTTGGTAGTGTGATTCACTGTATTGAAATGAAAGTAGGCAAGGGCGCACAGTTAGTGCGTAGTGCTGGTGCTTCTGCTCAGTTGGTGGCGCGTGAAGGTGCTTATGCTACGATCCGTCTGCGTTCAGGCGAGATGCGTAAAGTGCCGGTCGATTGCCGTGCAACGATTGGTGAGGTCGGCAATTCCGAGCATGGCCTGATCAAGTTGGGTAAAGCGGGTGCCAAGCGCTGGCGTGGTGTTCGTCCTACTGTCCGTGGTGTAGTCATGAACCCGGTAGACCATCCACACGGTGGTGGTGAAGGTCGTACTTCTGGTGGTCGTCACCCTGTTACTCCTTGGGGTGTTCCAACCAAGGGTTACAAGACTCGTAGCAACAAACGCACTGACAATATGATTGTCCGTCGCCGGAACAAAAAGTAAGAGGATTAAACAGTGCCACGTTCACTCAAAAAAGGTCCTTTCGTTGACCACCATCTGATGAAAAAGATCGAAACTGCTAAAGCAGCTAATGATCGTCGTCCAATCAAAACATGGTCGCGCCGCTCCATGATCCTGCCCGAGTTTATCGGTCTGACAGTGGCGGTGCATAACGGCAAGCAGCATGTTCCGGTGCTGGTTAATGAAAATATGGTAGGCCATAAGTTGGGTGAGTTTGCACTGACCCGTTCTTACCGTGGTCACGTTGCCGACAAGAAGTCGAAGTAAGAGGTAGAAATGGAAGTTGCAGCACATTTGCGTTTTGCGCGTATTTCTCCTCAGAAATGCCGATTGGTCGCTGATCAGATTCGTGGACTGCCGGTAGACAAGGCACTGAATATTCTGGCATTTAGCCCGAAAAAAGGTGCTGGGATGCTGAAGAAAGTTCTGGAGTCCGCGATTGCTAACGCTGAACACAATGATGGCGCGGATGTTGACGAGTTGTGCATTAAGCGCGTATTCGTTGATCAGGGTCCAACCATGAAGCGTATCATGCCGCGTGCTAAAGGTCGGGCTAACCGAATCCTGAAGCGCACCAGTCACATTACCGTCGCTGTAGGCGAGAAGTAAGGTTTAGTATGGGTCAGAAAGTACATCCAACCGGTATCCGTCTTGGTATCGCTACTGATTGGCGTTCCAAGTGGTACGCTGAAGGCAAGGACTATGCCGATTTCCTGTTCAAGGATTTGGAAGTTCGTGCATTCTTGAAAAAGAAGCTGAAAGAAGCCTCTGTTAGTCGCATTCAGATTGAGCGTCCTGCAAAGTCCGCTTTTATCACCATTCATACTGCCCGTCCAGGTGTGGTGATTGGTAAGAAAGGCGAGGATATTGAGAAGCTGCGTGCAGAAACAGCTCAAAAGCTGGGTTTGCATGTGAATAACGTGAAGCTGAATATCGAAGAAATTCGTAAGCCTGAATTGGATTCCCAGTTGGTTGCTGAAAGTATTGCTAGTCAGCTTGAGCGCCGCATCATGTTCCGTCGTGCTGCCAAACGGGCAGTTGCGAACGCGATGCGCTTAGGTGCATTGGGTATTAAGGTCTGCGTAGCAGGTCGTTTGAATGGTGCGGAAATTGCGCGGACGGAATTCTTCCGTGAAGGTCGCGTACCACTCCATACGCTGCGTGCTGATATTGACTATGCAACTGCGGAAGCCCTGACCACCTATGGTATCATCGGTGTGAAGGTTTGGATCTACAAGGGCGAAGTCTTCGACCTGGAACAGAAACAGCAGTCTAGCCAAAGCCAGAACCAAGGCCAAGGCAGAAAGAAGAAGTGATAGAGGTTTGAGATGTTACAACCCAAGAGAACCAAATTCCGCAAACAAATGAAAGGCCGCAACCGTGGTCTGGCATTGGCGGGCAGCAAAGTCAGCTTCGGTGACTTCGGGCTGAAAACGGTAGAGCGTGGTCGTTTGACTGCACGTCAGATTGAATCTGCACGTCGTGCAATCAACCGTTATGTGCGCCGTGGCGGTAAAATCTGGATTCGCGTGTTCCCGGACAAGCCAATCAGCAAAAAGCCGTTGGAAGTTCGTCAAGGTAAAGGTAAAGGGAACGTTGAATACTGGGTGGCACTGGTTCAGCCTGGCAAGGTTCTCTATGAAATTGAAGGTGTGGCAGAAGAGATTGCACGTGAGGCATTCCGTCTTGCATCTGCAAAACTGCCAGTTAAGACTACATTTGTTTCTCGTCAGGTGATGTGATGAACGCAGCAGAACTTAAGCAAAAATCAGCTACCGAGCTTAAATCCGAGCTGATGGAAAACCTGAAAGAGCAGTTCAAGCTGCGTATGCAAAAAGCCGCTGGCCAGTTATCACGTCCTTCCGAAGTGAAGCGTGTGCGTCGTCAGATTGCCCGTATCAAGACAGTGCTTGCACAAAAGCAAGTGGCAGGTGAATAACGATGAGCATGAGCGAAGAAACAAAAGTTGAACGCAGCCTAATGGGGCGTGTAGTCAGTGATAAAATGGATAAGTCAATCGTGGTGCTGATGGAACGTCAGGTTAAGCATCCGATGTATGGTAAGTTTATCAAGCGTTCTAAAAAATACCATGTTCACGATGAAAACAATGAGTGTCGTGAAGGTGATACCGTAACGTTCAAGGAATGCCGTCCTTTGTCCAAGACAAAGCACTGGACCTTGATCAAAGTTGTTGAACGCGCCCCAGGCCAAGCATAAGGGACGGAGAACATAAATGATCCAGATGCAATCCATTCTGCTAGTTGCAGATAATAGTGGTGCCAAACGAGTTATGTGCATCAAAGTTCTGGGCGGTTCTCATCGTCGTTATGCAGGCATTGGTGATATCATCAAGGTCAGCATCAAAGATGCGATCCCGCGCGGCAAAGTTAAAAAAGGTGACGTTTACAATGCTGTAATCGTCCGTACTGCTCACGGCGTACGTCGTAACGATGGTTCCAAGATCCGTTTCGACAATAACGCTGCTGTTCTGCTGAATAGTAAGTTAGATCCGATCGGTACACGTATTTTTGGGCCTGTCACTCGCGAATTGCGTGGTGAGAAGTTCATGAAGATTATTTCTCTAGCACCTGAAGTGCTGTAAGACTGCAACGACAGAAGTAGGTGACAAAATGCGTAAAATTCGCAGTAATGACGAAGTGGTTGTCATCACCGGCAAGGATAAAGGCCGTCGCGGCAAAGTCATGCAGGTGTTGGTAGAAGAAGGTAAAGTTTTGGTTCAAGGTATTAATCGTGTCAAAAAACACGTTAAGCCTAACCCCAATGCTGGTGTTCAAGGTGGCATTATTGAAAAAGAAATGCCGCTGGATAACTCCAATGTAATGCTGGTCAATCCTGCTACAGGCAAGGGTGACCGTGTTGGATTCAAGCTCCTGGACGATGGTAAGAAAATCCGTGTCTTTAAGTCCAATGGTGAGCGCGTAGACGCTTAAGGTGTAAAATGTCGAGACTGCAACAGTATTACCGCGATACTGTCATCAAGGAATTGATGGACAAGTTCGGGTACAGTAATGTGATGGAAGTGCCAAAGCTGGTGAAAGTCAGCCTGAACATGGGTTTAGGTGAGGCTGTCGGTGACAAGAAGATTATTGAACATGCAACGGGTGATATGGCGAAAGTCGCAGGTCAAAAGCCTGTGGTTACGTTGAGCCGTAAGTCGGTCGCAGGTTTCAAAATTCGTGACGGTTGGCCAATCGGTTGTATGGTGACGCTTCGTGGCGAAAAAATGTATGAGTTTATTGACCGTTTGGTGAATATTTCCATCCCTCGTATCCGTGACTTCCGTGGTCTTAATACACGCTCATTTGATGGTCGTGGTAACTACAACATGGGCATCAAGGAACAGATCATCTTTCCTGAAATCGAATACGATAAGATTGATGCACTGCGTGGTATGAATATTACGATTGCCACTACCGCCAAAAATAACGATGAAGGGAAAGCATTGCTCGAAGCATTCAAATTCCCTTTTAGACAGCAGTAAGAGGATAAGATCACATGGCAAAGAAATCCATGATCGCCCGTGAAACACGTCGTACTGCTGCTGTTGCCAAATTCGCAGCTAAGCGTGATGAATTGAAAGCTATTATTAGCAGTCCTGACAGTTCTTTTGAAGCTGTCATGGAAGCCAATGAAAAGCTGCAAAAGTTACCACGTGACAGCAGTCCGGTTCGCCAAATGACCCGTTGCCGTCTGACAGGCCGCCCACACGCTGTTTACCGCAAGTTCGGCTTATGCCGTAACAAATTGCGCGAAGCAGCCATGCGTGGCGATGTTCCTGGTTTGACCAAAGCAAGTTGGTAAGGGAGAAGCAAAATGAGTATGAGTGATCCTATCGCCGATATGCTGACCCGCATTCGTAACGGTCAAATGGCAACAAAGGCGAGCGTTAAATTTCCGTCTTCTAAACAGAAAACGGCGATTCTTGAAGTATTACAGAGCGAAGGTTATGTCGCTGAGTTTGCAACCGACGCAGTCGAAGGCAAGCCTGTTACAACCGTTAAGCTGAAATATTTTCAAGGCAAGCCAGTTATCACCAAGGTGAAACGTATTAGCCGTCCCGGTTTGCGTATTTTCCGTGGTGCAGATGAGCTGCCAACTGTCATGGGTGGTTACGGTATTTCTATCGTTTCCACATCCAAAGGCGTCATGAGTGGTCGCGTAGCCAAGGCTTCTGGTCAGGGCGGCGAAGTCATTTGCACAGTTGAATAAAGGCGGGCCTTGAAATGTCTAGAATTGCAAAGAAAGCGCTGACTGTGCCAAAAGGCGTAGAAGTCAGCATTAGCGGCCAAAGCCTGAAAGTCAAAGGAAGCAAGGGCTCTTTTGATTTCGCAGTGCATGATGCTGTAGAAGTTTCACAAGAAGACAATGTACTGAAGTTCAAATCCAAGCGTGACGGCGATACTGCTGGTTGGGCATTGGCAGGTACTACACGTGCATTGGCAAACAACATGGTTATTGGCGTTAGCCAAGGCTTTGAGAAAAAATTGCAATTGGTTGGGGTTGGTTATCGTGCCCAAGCCCAAGGCAATAAATTGAATCTCAGCTTGGGTTTTTCCCACCCTGTTGTACACGATATGCCTGAAGGCGTTACGGTCGAAACCCCTAGTCAGACAGAAATTCTGATCCGTGGTAGCGATAAGCAGAAAGTTGGTCAAGTTGCAGCAGAAGTTCGTGCATACCGTCCACCAGAGCCTTATAAAGGTAAGGGTGTGAAGTATTCAGACGAAGTTATTCTGCGCAAAGAGACCAAGAAGAAGAAGTAAGGTGAACTAAAGATGGACAAGAAAACATCCCGCATCCGTCGTGGTAAGCGTAGCCGCATGAAAATGCGTGAGTTGCGTGTTAACCGTCTGAGTATTCACCGTACTTCTCTGCATATCTATGCACAAGTGGTGACTTCTGATGGTTCTCAAGTACTGGCTTCAGCTTCCACGCTGGATAAAGACCTGAAAGCAGGTCTTGATTACACCGGCAACGTAGCTGCTGCTATCGCCGTAGGTAAGTTGGTTGCCGAGCGTGCATTGGCAAAAGGTATTGACGCGGTTGCTTTTGATCGCTCTGGTTTTAAATATCATGGTCGCATCAAGGCGCTGGCAGATAGCGCTCGTGAAGCCGGTCTGAAATTCTAAGGATTTATCATGGCGAAGGCAGAACATACATCAACACCCTCCGACGGTTTGCAAGAAAAGTTGGTTAAAGTTAACCGCGTTGCGAAGACAGTTAAGGGTGGTCGTATCATGAGTTTCACTGCGTTGACCGTAGTGGGTGATGGTAATGGTCGAGTTGGTTTTGGTTACGGTAAAGCACGTGAAGTGCCTGCTGCTATCCAGAAGGCAATGGATCAGGCTCGTCGCAACATGGTGACAGTTTCTTTGGTAGATGGTACGTTACAGTATCCTATCAAATATGAACAAGGTGCAGCACGTATCTACATGCAGCCCGCTTCCGAAGGTACAGGCGTTATCGCTGGTGGTGCGATGCGTGCGGTTTTGGAGGTTGCGGGAGTGCGTAATGTACTTTCCAAATGCCAAGGAACACGTAATGCTGGTAATGTGGTGCGTACCACTATCGCTGCACTGGGTTCAATGCAATCACCTGAGATGATTGCTGCGAAACGTGGCAAAGCTATTACGGACATTAAGGGGTAATACAATGACTACCGCGAAACAACTCAAAGTGACGTTATACCGCAGTCTGAATGGTCGCTTGAAAGCGCATCAGCAGTGTGCGCGTGGTCTTGGTATTCGTAAGATTCACAATTCTGTTACTGTGATTGATACCCCTGAAAACCGTGGCATGATCAACAAGATTTCCTACATGCTCAAGGTTGAGGAAGCTTAAAATGAAATTAAATACGCTACAACCTGAATTAGGTAGCCGCCCTGAGCGCACCCGTGTAGGCCGTGGTATCGGTTCTGGTTTGGGTAAAACCGCTGGTCGTGGTCATAAAGGTCAAAAGTCCCGTAAAGGTGGTTTCCATCACCGTAAAGGCTTTGAGGGTGGTCAGATGCCTATGCATCGTCGTCTGCCTAAGTTTGGCTTTACTTCACGTATTGGTCAGCGCACCGCTGAAGTTCGTTTGAACGAGCTGGCTCTGGTTGAAGGTGATGTGATTGATCTGGCAGGGCTGATAGCGGCTAATGTGGTTGATGCTCGTACTTTGCAAGCCAAAATTATTCTCTCTGGTGAAGTAGCGAAAGCTGTCACTGTGAAGGGTGTTGGGGTTACCAAAGGCGCACGTGCAGCAATCGAAGCCGCAGGCGGCAAAATCGAAGAATAACGGATAAAAAATATGCGCAAGAACCCTACAGGTTCCCTAGGGGGCTTTGGAAACATGGTCGAAATTCGCCAGCGGTTGGTCTTTGTCCTGCTGGCGTTGATCGTTTACCGTATCGGTACCTATATTCCTGTTCCTGGTGTAAACCCTGCGGCCATGGCGCAATTTTTTGATCAGAATAACGGTACTATCCTCGGTGTTTTTAATATGTTTTCAGGCGGTGCATTGCAGCGTTTGAGCGTATTTGCATTAGGGATTATGCCGTATATCTCGGCTTCCATCATTATGCAGTTGATGGCAACGGTTGTTCCGGCATTGGAGCAGATCAAGAAAGAAGGTGAGTCAGGGCGTCGTAAGATTACGCAGTACACACGTTACGGTACTGTTGTATTGGCTCTGTTCCAAAGTTTTGGTGTAGCAATTGCTTTGGGTGGTACTGATGTTGGCAATGGTCAGACAATTGCGCTGAATCCGGGGCTAGGCTTCACTATTACTACGGTTGTTACCTTGGTGACAGGTACACTTTTTCTGATGTGGTTGGGGGAGCAGATTACCGAGCGTGGTATTGGTAATGGTATTTCCCTGATCATCTTCGCGGGTATTGTGGCGGGCTTGCCTGCTGCTATCGGCGGAACATTGGAATTGGTAAATACCGGCGAGTTGCACTCCCTGTTTGTTATTGGTTTGTTGTTATTGGTATTGGCTGTTACCGCATTGGTCATTTTTGTTGAACGTGGTCAGCGCCGAATTACGGTTAATTATGCCAACCGTCAGCAAGGCCGCAAGATGATGATGGGACAGTCCAGTCATTTGCCATTGAAGTTGAATATGGCAGGGGTTATCCCACCTATTTTTGCTTCCAGTATTATTTTGTTCCCGGCAACGCTGGGGCAGTGGTTGGGAAACACCTCTGGTATGGGTTGGTTGAAAGGTTTCTTCGATATGTTGAAGCCCGGTGAGCCTGTTTATGTGTTACTCTACGCCACTGCAATTGTATTCTTTTGTTTCTTCTATACTGCGTTGGTTTTTAACTCGCGTGAGACAGCAGATAACTTGAAGAAAGCAGGTGCTTTTGTTCCTGGTATTAGACCCGGTGAGCAAACATCTAAATATATTGATGGTGTCATGACCCGTTTGACAGCGGTTGGTGCCATCTACATTACATTGGTCTGTCTGCTGCCTGAATTTTTGATTCTGGTCTGGAAAGTGCCCTTCTACTTTGGGGGTACTTCGCTGCTGATCATCGTGGTTGTTGTCATGGACTTCCTGTCACAATTGCAGGCACATATGATGTCACACCAATACGAAGGTCTGATGAAAAAGGCCAATTTCAAAGCGCAGACACGCCCCGGCACTGTGCGCTGATCTGATTACTTTCGAGAGGTTTTTATCATGAAGGTTCGAGCTTCAGTTAAAAAATTGTGCCGTAACTGCCGGGTCGTCCGCAGAAACGGTGTGGTTCGTGTTATCTGTTCTTCTGACCCGCGCCACAAGCAGCGTCAAGGTTGAGAGCCGATTTAGGTTGATAATTAAAAGGGGTTCTGGCACAATCGCCCGTTTTCCCGGTAGTCTGGAGAGATTTTAATGGCTCGTATTGCGGGTATCAATCTTCCTGTCAATAAGCACGTAGTGATCGGTCTTACCGCCATTTATGGCGTTGGTCGTCCACGTGCTGCTGACATTTGTAAGGATGCGGATGTTGTGCCAAGCACTAAAATCCGTGATCTGAGTGAAGAACAAGTTGAACGCCTTCGTCTTGAAGTAGGCAAACTCATGGTTGAGGGCGATTTGCGTCGTGAAGTCTCCATGGCCATCAAACGTTTGATGGATATGGGGTGCTATCGTGGCATTCGCCATAGACGCGGCCTGCCTATGCGCGGTCAGCGTACCAAGACCAATGCACGCACCCGTAAGGGTCCGCGTCGTCCTATTCGCAAATAATATATAGATTGCAGGTAGAGTAAGTAATGGCAAGACAGCCTAGAAAAGGTGCAACTGTTAACCTTCGTAAGAAGGTCAAGAAAACTGTCACTGACGGTGTTGCACACGTCCATGCATCATTCAACAACACAATTGTGACTATCACTGACCGCCAAGGCAATGCGCTGGCTTGGGCTACCTCTGGTGGTTCTGGTTTCCGTGGTTCACGTAAAAGTACCCCGTTCGCTGCACAGGTTGCTGCTGAGCGTGCTGGTAATGCAGCGAAAGATTATGGCCTAAAAAACCTTGACGTTGAAGTTAAAGGTCCTGGTCCTGGTCGTGAGTCCGCTGTACGTGCCCTGAACAGCGTTGGCTTCAGGATTAATAGCATTGTGGATGTAACGCCGATTCCCCACAACGGTTGCCGTCCACCTAAGAAACGTCGTGTGTAGGAGATAGTCATGGCACGTTATATTGGCCCTACCTGCAAACTAAGCAGACGCGAAGGTACTGACCTTTTTCTGAAAAGTCGCAGTGTATCCCTCGAAAAGAAATGTAAACTGGATAAAGTTCCCGGTCAGCATGGCGAAAACAAAGCTCGCTTATCTGATTACGGTGTTCAGTTGCGTGAAAAGCAGAAAGTTCGCCGTATCTATGGTGTGCTGGAACGTCAATTCAGTAATTATTTTAAGGAAGCGGCACGTCGTAAAGGTTCTACAGGCGAAAACCTGTTGAAACTTCTGGAATGTCGTCTGGATAACGTCGTTTATCGTATGGGTTATGGTTCTACCCGTGCTGAATCCCGCCAGCTGGTTAGCCACAAAGCTATTACAGTTAATGGGCAGTCGGTAAATATCCCGTCTTATCAGGTTAAATCTGGTGACGTCGTAGCCGTTCGTGAAAAGTCTAAAAAGCAAACACGTATACAGGATTCTGTTGCTGTTGCTGACCAACTTGGCCTCCCGTCATGGGTGGAAGTTGATGTAAAGGGACTGTCAGGTACTTTTAAATCAGTACCGGATCGTAGCGATCTGCCAGCCGAAATTAATGAATCATTGATCGTGGAATTGTACTCCAAGTAATCATTGATCAGGTTCGAGAGGAAAAGTATGACCTCGAAAACAACAGAATTACTGAAACCGCGTAATGTTCATGTGCAAGAGACAGGTTTAAACACCTATCGCATCACACTGGAACCTTTAGAGCGTGGTTTTGGGCACACACTGGGTAATGCTCTGCGTCGCATTTTACTGTCCTCTATTCCGGGCAGTGCAGTGACAGAAGTGCAGATCACTGGTGTGGTACATGAATACACCAGTATCGAAGGTGTGCAAGAAGACGTAGTTGAGATTCTCTTGAATCTCAAAAATCTGGCGATTCGTCTCAATGCCCGTGATGAAGCGACCCTGACCCTTAAGAAAAAAGGTAAAGGCGTTGTAACAGCGGCGGACATTGAACGTGATCATGATGTTGAGATCATTAACCCGGATCATGTTATTGCGCACATCACCAAGGACGACACTGAGCTGGAAATGAGCCTGACGATCACTCGTGGTCGTGGCTATCAACCAGCTTCTGTACGCCGTGGCCCTGATTCACCGGAACTGCCATTAGGCACTCTGGTGTTAGATGCCAGTTATAGCCCAATCACGCGCGTTGCTTACAACGTAGACAGCGCCCGTGTTGAGCAGCGTACCGATATGGACAAGCTGGTGCTGGAAATTCAGACTAATGGTTCCGTTAATGCGGAAGAATCTATTGGTATGGCAGCACAGATTCTGCAACAGCAATTGGCTGTGTTCTTTGATCTGCGTATTGAAGAGCCTGTCCGCCGTGAAGAATCTCAACCAGAAATTGACCCGATTCTGTTGCGTCCGGTTGATGATCTGGAACTGACTGTACGTTCAGCCAACTGCTTGAAAGCAGAGAACCTGTTCTACATCGGTGATCTTGTGCAACGTACTGAGACTGAATTGCTGAAGACACCAAATCTGGGCAAGAAGTCCTTAACTGAAATTAAAGATGTGCTGGCACAGCATGGTCTGACACTGGGTGCTAAGTTGGATAACTGGCCACCAGCGGGTCTTGATCACCGTGACAGCAAAGTGGCTTAACCACGGGTTTTGAAGGATATAGAAGATGCGTCACCGTAATACTGGTCGTCAATTAAGCCGCGATAGCAGCGCCCGTAAAGCCCTGCTGCAAGCTTTGACAAACTCACTGCTTCGTCACGAGACGATCAAAACAACTCTACCAAAGGCGAAAGAATTGCGCCGTGTAGCAGAGCCACTGATCACTCGTGCTAAAGAAGATTCTGTACACAACCGCCGTATCGCTTTCTCACGTTTGCGTGACAAAGAAGTGGTTGGCAAACTGTTCAACGACCTTGGGCCACGTTTTAAAGAACGCCAAGGTGGTTATCTGCGTATCATTAAGTGCGGTTTCCGTGCTGGTGACAATGCGCCGATGGCTTATGTTGCACTGGTTGATGAGGCAGATGCTGCACAAGCTGCAGCAGAGTAAGCAAACGCTTCATGCTTCCTGAAAGGCCGACTTCGTTCGGCCTTTTTGCGTTTCTTTTATTCAGGGGATAGTATGGAAAACAACCCACAAGTCGTCACTGCTGACAGTGCGCGTAAAACTGCAAAGTTCTTTTATTACGGTAATCTTCTCTCTGTACTGATTCCTTTTCCAATCTTTATTCTGTGGTTTGGCGCAGGAATACTCGTGTATGCCATGCTTCGCCACCACCCAAACCCACGGGTAGGCTATTATACTCAGATAGCCACTTACCATTATTACGGTTTGGCCGGTGGTCTAGTTCCTATATTGACGTTTGCTCCTGGTGACTTTTTTGCGAACTGGTGGTGGGCGTTATGGATTGTTTGCGTCGTGATACTCGTTCCGCTGTCTATTCGCGAGTTGCTGCGAATTAACCGTGAAACATGGCACGATACTGTTAAGTCTCACTGAGGAGTGGACAATGTCTGAATTACGTCATGATTGGCGCATCGAAGAAATCAATGCCTTACTGGCAACGCCGTTCAGTGATTTGATGTTCAAAGCGCACGAGGTTCATCGGGAAAATTTTCCAAGTAATCAAGTGCAAGTTAGTACCCTGTTGAGTATTAAAACAGGCGCTTGCCCAGAAGATTGTGGGTATTGTTCTCAAAGTGCCACCAATGACACATCGCTTGAACGAGAGCGCCTGTTGCCCTTACAGGAAGTCATCGATTCAGCCAAAACTGCGCAAGCAAATGGTGCTACCCGCTTCTGTATGGGGGCTGCATGGCGTAACCCAACTGACAAGAACCTTGAGCGTGTGATTGACATGGTTCAGGCTGTCAAAGGCATGGGGCTGGAAACCTGTGTTACTTTGGGAATGCTTACGGATAGGCAGGCAGGTCGCCTTAAGGATGCAGGGTTAGATTATTACAACCATAATCTTGATACCTCACCTGAGTTCTACGGTAGCGTGATATCCACCCGTACTTTTCAGGATCGTTTGGATACGCTAGAGCACGTGCGTAATGCAGGTATCAACGTTTGTTCGGGTGGCATTCTAGGTATGGGTGAAACGCGTTTAGACCGTGCCCGTTTATTGCAGCAATTGGCGAATATGAAATTCCATCCTGAATCCGTGCCGATCAATGATCTGGTCAAGATTAAGGGAACGCCATTGGCGGGCGTAGACAAGCTTGACCCGTTTGAGTTTATCCGCACCGTAGCCGCAGCGCGGATTATGATGCCTAAATCTTACGTGCGCCTCTCGGCAGGTCGTAATGATATGACCGACGAAATGCAGGCATGGTGTTTCTTTGCAGGCGCCAATTCTATTTTTTATGGCGAAAAACTGCTAACAACTGAAAATCCCGCTGAAAGTCACGACCAGCAACTGTTCACCCGATTGGGAATTGTGGCTGAAGCCGGAAAAGCTGGCAGCACCCACCTGTAAGGAGTAGGGCATCATGCATTACCCACAACCCTATGATGTCATCGTTATCGGCGGCGGACACGCCGGAACCGAGGCGGCTTTGGCGGCGGCACGGATGGGGCAGCGTACCCTGTTGTTGACCCACAATATCGAAACCATTGGCGCGATGAGCTGCAATCCCGCTATCGGCGGCATTGGCAAAGGCCATTTGGTCAAGGAAGTCGACGCGCTGGGCGGCGCAATGGCGCACGCCGCCGACCGGGGTGGTATCCAGTTCCGCACCCTCAATTCCAGCAAAGGTGCGGCGGTGCGTGCAACCCGTGCACAGGCCGACCGGGTACGTTACAAGGCGGCGATTCGTACCATCGTTGAGAACCAGCCTAATCTGCACATGTTCCAGCAAGCGGTCGATGATTTGCTGGTGGAAGGCGATACCGTCGTCGGGGTGCGAACCCAAATGGGCTTGAGCTTTACAGCGCGTGCGGTAGTGCTGACATCGGGGACGTTTCTTGCGGGTAAAATTCACATTGGCTTGAGCAACCATGCGGGAGGTCGGGCAGGTGATCCGCCTTCGATGGCGCTGGCGGAACGCTTGCGTGAACTGCCGTTTCGTGTGGATCGTCTGAAAACAGGCACACCGCCGCGTATTGATGCCCGTAGCATCGACTTCAGCAAGCTCGAAGAGCAGCCAGGTGATACGCCGACCCCAGTATTTTCCTTTTTGGGCAACGTGGCTGAGCACCCGCCGCAAGTTTCTTGCCACATCACCTATACCAATCCCCAGACGCACGACATCATCCGCAGCGGACTGGATCGTTCGCCGATGTACACCGGCGTGATTGAAGGCATAGGCCCGCGTTACTGTCCGTCGATTGAAGACAAAGTAGTGCGTTTTGCCGATAAGGATCGTCACCAGATTTTCATCGAGCCGGAAGGGCTGGATACTCACGAAGTGTACCCTAACGGTATTTCCACCAGTTTGCCGTTTGACGTGCAGTATGCATTGGTTCGCTCAATGGCTGGTTTGGAAAATGCGCATATTACCCGCCCCGGTTATGCTATCGAATACGACTTCTTCGACCCGCGTGACCTGAAGCCGACGCTGGAAACCAAAGCGATGCACGGCCTGTTTTTTGCCGGGCAAATCAATGGTACGACTGGCTACGAAGAAGCCGCTGCGCAAGGCTTGCTAGCGGGTTTGAATGCCGGGTTGTACGCGCAGGAAAAAGACGGTTGGTCGCCGCGTCGTGATCAGGCTTACCTCGGTGTATTGGTGGACGATTTGATTACCTTGGGCACGAAAGAACCGTATCGCATGTTCACCAGTCGCGCCGAGCACCGTTTATTGTTGCGTGAAGACAATGCCGATCTGCGTTTGACTGAACAGGGTAGGGCGCTGGGCTTGGTGGATGACACCCGCTGGGCGGCCTTCTGCGAAAAACGCGAAGCTATCGAGCTGGAACAGCAACGTTTGCGCTCCACAGTATTACAACCGAACGCTGTTAGTGCGGAAGACAGCCAGCGTGTGTTTGGTGATGTTTTATCGCGGGATTACAAGCTGCATGACTTGTTACGTCGTCCGAATGTCACTTACGCAGATTTAACAGGCTTGCCTGCCGTGGGGAGTCCGGTGACGGATGAAAAAGTGGCAGAGCAGGTCGAAATCCAGTGCAAATACGCCGGTTACATCGAGCGTCAGCAAGGTGAAATCGACAAACAGCGCCGCCATGAGGAAACCCGCTTGCCGGATTGGCTGGATTACGCACAGGTACGCGGTTTATCCAACGAAGTCCGCCAGAAATTGCAGAGCCAACGCCCAGTTACTATTGGTCAGGCTGCCCGCACGCCGGGAATTACACCAGCCGCCATTTCATTGTTATTGGTTCACTTGAAAAAGGCTGGTTAAGGTATGGATGCGCATGAAACACAGTTACTTAACCGTTACCTGCAACTGCTGCAACGCTGGAACAAGGTCTACAACCTGACCGCTGTGCGTGATCCGGCTGAAATGCAATCTTTGCACATTGCTGACAGCATCAGTGTTGCGCCCTATTTGCGTGGGGAAACCTGTCTTGACGTGGGCAGTGGTGCTGGCTTGCCGGGGATTCCACTGGCTATTCTCCAGCCTGAACGTCATTTCACCCTGCTGGATACCAATGGCAAAAAGACCCGATTTATACAGCAAGCGGTGCTGGAGTTGGGTTTGAAGAACGTTACGGTGATTCAGACACGGGTGGAAAGCTGGCAGCCTGCTGGGCATTTTGACGCGATTATTAGCCGTGCCTTTGCCTCGCTCCGGGATTTTGTGACCTTTACCGGAAAACATGCCGGTGAAAATGGTATCCTCTATGCGATGAAGGGGCGCTACCCCGCCAGCGAACTGGCAGAACTCCCTGCCGGTTGGCGAGTCACGGCGCAGTACCCCTTGCATGTACCCGGCCTGGATGCAGAACGGCATCTCTTGGAATTACAACGAGACTAAACCCATGACGCAAGTTATCGCCATCGCCAACCAAAAAGGAGGCGTTGGTAAAACCACGACCACGGTTAATTTGGCAGCTTCTCTCGCCGCGATGAAGCGTCGGGTTTTGCTGGTGGATATGGATCCTCAAGGTAATGCCACTACGGGTGTTGGTTTAGAGAAGCATGGTCAAGCGGTGACACTGACGGATGTTCTGTTGGGAGATGCACAGGCCGCTGATATTTTGGAAGAATTGCCTAATAGCTTGCTCCACGTGCTACCAGGTTCGCCGGATGTCACCATCGCAGAGGTGAAGCTGATGAGTTGCGAGCGTCGCGAATACCATTTGCGCGATGCGCTAGCGCCGTTACTTGATGACTATGACTACATTTTGATCGACTGCCCACCCTCGCTCAACATGCTGACGGTGAACGCCTTGGTGGCAGCCGATGGTGTGATCATCCCGATGCAATGTGAGTACTATGCGCTAGAAGGTTTGAGTGCATTAGTGGGCACGATTGAACGCATTACGCAAACCGCGAATCCGCCATTGAAGGTCATGGGCTTGGTGCGCACCATGTACGACCCACGCAGCAATTTGGCGCGGGATGTTTCCGAACAGATCCAGGCATTCTTCAGGAACAAGGTTTACAATACGGCTATTCCCCGCAATATTCGTTTGGCAGAAGCACCCAGTCATGGTTTGTCTGCGCTTGAATACGATAAGGGTTCGCGTGGTGCACTGGCATACTTGGCTTTGGCTGCTGAAATGCTACGTAAGGATGGAGCCATCATTGCCTCGGATGGAGCGGAAGCATGGTGAAGAAACCGGCCTTGGGTCGTGGCCTCGACATGTTATTGAGTTCGGTGCGGGGTGAGGGCGAGCAGGCCGATGATACCGTATTGAAAACATTGCCGGTGGAACGTATCCGCCCCGGTCAGTACCAGCCGCGTACCCGTATGGATCCCGATGCCTTGCAGGAACTCGCCGATTCCATCAAGGCACAAGGCTTGGTGCAGCCTGTAGTGGTGCGCAAACTCGGTGGTGGTGAATACGAGCTGATTGCGGGTGAACGCCGCTGGCGTGCTTCACAGTTGGCTGGTTTGCATGAAATTCCCGCCGTGGTGCGTGAAATTCCTGATCAGGCTGCTGCGGCGATGTCCCTGATCGAAAATATCCAGCGCGAAGACCTCAATGCATTGGAAGAAGCGGGTGCTTTGCGTCGCCTGATTGATGAGTTTGGCCTGACCCACCAACAAACGGCTGAAGCAGTAGGGCGTTCCCGTGCAGCGGTCACCAATCTGTTACGCTTGCTGGACTTGCAGGCTGAAACCAAAGCGCTGGTGGATGCTGGGCAACTTGAAATGGGCCATGCGCGAGCCTTACTGGCCTTGCAGGGGCGGCAACAGGTCGATATTGCCGAAAAAGTTGCCCAACGGCAGATGTCCGTGCGCGAAACCGAGCGCTGGGTCAAAAACATACAGGAAGCAGGGCAGAAGCCTGCTACCGAATTCAAGCCACCCCCTGATGTGGTGAAGCTAGAACAAACCCTTGCGGACACCCTCGGTGCTAAAGTAGCCATCCGTTATAACCGTACCGGCAAGGGTAAATTGGTCATTGAATACAATAGTTTGGATGAGCTTGACGGTATTCTTGGTCATATTCAGTAAATTTTATGCTCAAGGTGTTGCTGCGAGGGAAGAATCGCTGCATAATACGCGCCTTGTTTTTCGGATTGGTTTTTCGGGAGAATACCCTTGCCTAACATAGCTTCAGCTAAAAAACGTGTTCGCCAGAGCGAAGTAAGCCGTATGCACAATCGTCATATGCGTACACGTTTACGTACACAAATTAAAAATGTCCTGCACGCTATTGCTGCTGGTGACCGTGAAGCTGCCCTGTCTGCTTATCAAGCGGCTGTGCCGGTAATTGATTCAATTGCTGACAAAGGCATCATTCACAAGAACAAAGCAGCACGCCATAAAAGCCGTCTGAACGCTCACATTAAAGCGTTGCAAGCCTGATCCAACGGATTGGTTTGATACGTTTTTCGAGGCCGGTTTTACGCAACCGGCCTTTCGTGTTTGTGTGGTGCTTATGCTGAAGGTTGGTCTGACAGGCGGCATCGGTTGTGGCAAGTCCACGGCAGTACGTCGTTTTCGGGAACTGGGTGTTCCTGTCATTGAGGCTGACCTGATAGCGCGTGAAGTGGTTGCCATCGGGCAGCCTGCTTTAGATGAAATCGTTGCCCTGTTTGGGTCGCACGCACTTCAGGATGACGGTGCGCTTAATCGTACTTGGTTACGCCAAACGGTTTTTAGCGACCCTTCACGCCTGCAACAACTCGAAGCTATCCTGCACCCCCGTATCCGCACCGAAATTCTCAACAGAATTGCCGCTTGCACGCACAGTGCCTACGTTATCGTTGACGTACCTTTGTTGTTTGAAAAGGACTATACTCAGCTCTTCCAACGTATTTTAGTGATTGACTGTTTGCCAGTTCAGCAGCGTACCCGTGTACAGATACGTGATGGCAGTGAAGATGCGGTAATCGAATCTATCATGCAGTCGCAAATAGGGCGTGAAGCGCGTTTGCAGCAAGCTGATGACGTTCTCAGCAATACCTCGTCAATTACTGATTTTTATGAAAAAATTGATAATCTAAATTTTGAATACGCAAAATTTTCAGATGCTTAGTTGCTTGTTCTATTAGCTTTTTGGTATAAAGACAATTCAATAGGGCTTGCAAAGTGTTTTATGATGATTTATGCACAACCGCTGAATGAAGACATCCGCCGAATTTCTGAGCCACACATGATTGGTTACGAACAACCGCTAAATGAAAAGATTCGTCTGTTTATGCGGCTAGAGCTGCTGACGGGGCGGTTCCTGTATCATATCTCGAAAAATCCACAACCTGAAGACACGGTTGCAGCACTGCATTTGCTGTTGGATTTGTATAATCTTTCTGCCCGCCTTGATGTCAAGAGTGAAATCCTCAAAGAAATTGACCGCATGGGGCAGTCTGCCCGCCTGTTAATGCGCCGGGAAGATGTCGATGCGACGCGTCTGGATGCGGTGTTGGAAAAACTCAACTACCACAGTGACCTGCTGTACCAACAGCGTGGGCAACTGGGGCAACACCTGAAAAATCATGTATTCTTTAATAGCTTGCGGCAGCGTTCCACCTTGCCGGGTGGCCTTAACGGTTTTGACATTCCGCTGTTCCATTATTGGCAGGAGCAGGCGATGCATGTGCGGGTCGAAGACTTGCGGGAATGGATCGAACCTTACGTGATAGCCAATGCAGCCGCTCGCGAACTGTTGAACATTGTGCGTGATTTTGGGGAACGTCAGGAAGAAGTCGCCAAGGAAGGGTTTTACCAATCCATGATGGAAGTGCGTAAGCCTTACCAGATGATGCGGGTGGAATTGCCGGATAACGTGGATTATTACCCGGAGATCAGTGCGGGCAAACAGCGCTTTACCCTGCGTTTTGTGAACGCGGACATGCTGGCTGAGCGCGGTAAGCAGAACCAGAAAGATGTGAATTTCACACTGGTGCTGTGTTCTTTCTAAGCCTATTCAGCCACTAAGGGCTTGATGGTATTACCGACAAGCGGGCTTTTAAGCCCGTTTGTCGTTTTTAGCGTTTGGGTTTAGCGTGGTAGGGTGTCCCAGATAGCCTGCTTGCTTGTTTCCGGCGCAGGTGTCGGTGCAGCAGGTGCTGTGATAACCGGCGTTGTTGGCGTAACAGGTTCCGTAGTTGCTGGTGGTGTGATTGCTGCTGGTGCCGGAACTGGAGCTGCGGTGGTGTTGGCGGGCATGATCGGGTCAACCACCAGGGTATCTTGCCGTAAGACAGTGCCATCATCATTTTGCACGGTTACTGTCCAGGTACCGGGCAGGTCTGGGGTAATGGTCTTGCTGGAATGTACCCGCCAACGTTGCCCGCCGACCGGGAATTGCAGCCCAAGTTGGAATGCACCGTCTTTTTCCCAGCGATGGGTAATGACGTGCCCTTGTAGGCCGACCAGTTCCGTAAAGTAATACACGGTTTGCCCAGCGCTGATCCTTGCCAATTGGCTATCCGGTTCACGGTCAGTGATCCCGGTGGTGAAGGCCGCACGTGCGACCTGTGGTGTCAGCGTTGGTGCTGGAGCTACAACGGGTAAGCTGTCTTCTGCCCACACGCTGTACGAAGCTAGCCCCATCATCAGCAGCAATGCGGTCGTTTTCAAGTTCATGTTC
This sequence comes from Thiothrix litoralis, assembly GCF_017901135.1. Classification (NCBI taxonomy): domain Bacteria; kingdom Pseudomonadati; phylum Pseudomonadota; class Gammaproteobacteria; order Thiotrichales; family Thiotrichaceae; genus Thiothrix; species Thiothrix litoralis. The sequence goes on from NZ_CP072801.1 coordinate 4,112,388, forward strand.
AACATGTTTGTGGTTCTCTGTAGAATTAGATAATTAGAATATTATGATATTCATAAGTGATAGTTTACTGTATTTTCTGAATGTTCTCCAAGAATGCTGTGTGTAGGCTTGCCCCTGATGGCAACTTAGGCTTTACTATCTTATTTGCACAATCAGGCAGGATTCAATATGCCGAAAAAACAGACTGAAACCAATGCGGCGACACAACCGGATTTCGAGACGGCGATGGCAGAGCTAGAAGGGCTGGTGCAGCGCATGGAAGGCGGCGAGTTATCGCTGGAAGATTCGCTCAAGGAGTTTGAGCGCGGGGTAAAGCTAACCCGCTTGTGTCAGGAAGCCCTCAAAGTGGCGGAACAGCGGGTTAAATTACTGAGCGCTGACGGTCAGGAGAGTGATTTTGCGCCGCAAGGAGATGCCTGATGCTGAATGTGCGTAACCGTTTACAAGCTTGGCAAGAGCGCATCGAGTCAGTGCTGGATGAGATCCTTCCACCGGCATCAACCCACCCCGCTAAGCTGCATGAAGCCTTGCGCTATTCGGTGCTGGATGGCGGCAAGCGGATGCGTCCGCTGCTGGTGTATGCGACCGGGGAAGCGTTAGGCATTGCGCCCGAGCATCTGGATGTGCAGGCCGCAGCGGTTGAGCTGATCCATGTGTATTCCTTGGTGCATGATGATTTGCCTGCGATGGATGATGATGATCTGCGTCGGGGCAAGCCGACCTGTCACAAGGCTTTCGATGAGCCAACTGCGATTTTAGTGGGGGATGCGTTACAGGCGTTGGCGTTCCAAATTTTGGCGGCACACCCCCGCATGACGGCTTCACCAGCACAACGCTTGCGCATGATTGAACAATTGGGGCAGGCGGCGGGTTCGCGTGGCATGGTGGGTGGTCAGGCGCTTGATCTGGCGGCAGTCGGACAGCAGTTGACAGAAATTGAGCTGGAAAACATGCACATCCACAAAACCGGGGCATTGATCCGTGCCAGTGTGCTGTTAGCGGCGTATAGTGTAGATGCTATTGATGTGGAGCGTTTGCAGCAACTGGATCACTTTGCCAAATGCATTGGTTTGGCGTTTCAGGTGCAGGACGATATTTTGGACGTGGAAAGTGATACCCAAACGCTGGGTAAAACCCGTGGAGCAGATGCCGCAGCGGGAAAACCCACGTACTCTTCCATCATTGGCCTGTCCGCTTCCAAGATGAAACTACAGGATTTGTATGACGAAGCTTTGAATGCTTTGGTATCCTTGGGGGATTCTGCTGACTCGTTGCGGTGTTGTGCCGAGTTTACGGTCAAGCGCATACGATAAATAAAAACAGGAAATAGGAAGAAATATGCCCGCCACAGTGCCACCTTTACGGTTGATGATTAGGGGTTAATTACGTGCTTGATACCATCCACTCTCCTGCCGATTTACGTCGTCTGGAACTTGAGGCGCTACCTGCGTTATGCGCTGAGTTGCGTGAATTTTTACTGAATTCGGTATCTACCGGGGGAGGCCACTTTTCATCAAATCTAGGAACGGTCGAGCTGACGGTGGCGCTGCATTATGCCTTCGAGACACCGCGTGACAAGTTGGTGTGGGATGTGGGGCATCAGGCTTACCCCCACAAGATCCTCACCGGGCGGCGTGAGCAGATGGATAGTATTCGCCAGAAAGATGGCCTGGCAGGTTTCCCCAAGCGCTCTGAAAGTGAGTACGACACGTTTGGGGTGGGGCATTCCAGCACTTCAATCAGTGCGGCGCTGGGTATGGCGTTGGCAGCACAGCATAAGGGCGAAGATTACGAGTCCATCGCGATTATCGGGGATGGTGCGATGACGGCGGGGATGGCGTATGAGGCATTGAATCACGCAGGTGATTTGGATGCCAACCTGATCGTCATCCTCAATGACAATGAAATGTCGATTTCGCCGAATGTGGGGGCATTACGCAAATACCTGACGCGCTTGCTGTCGGGGCGGATGTATTCGACCATGCGTGAAAGCGGCAAGAAGGCGCTATCGCACAGCAAATCCCTCTCCAAACTGGTGAAGCTCACCGAAGAACACATGAAAGGCATGGTATTGCCTGGCACGCTGTTCGAGGAAATGGGCTTCAAATATTACGGGCCGATCGACGGGCATGATGTGGAAGAGTTGGTGCATGTCCTGCACAACCTAAAAAACATCAAAGGGCCGCGCTTGTTGCACGTGCTGACCCAGAAAGGCAAGGGCTACGAGCCTGCGGAAGAAGACCCTTGTGCGTATCATGGCGTAACGCCGTTCAACCTGAAAACCGGGCTGGTGGCGAGTGCCAAGAAATCCACACCAACGTATACGCAAGTGTTTGGGCAGTGGCTGTGTGACATGGCAGAACAGGATGAGCGCTTGGTTGGTATTACACCCGCCATGCGCGAAGGTTCGGGGCTGGTGGCCTTTTCTGAGCGTTTTCCTAGCCGCTATTTTGATGTGGGCATTGCTGAACAGCACGCAGTGACACTGGCTGCCGGTTTGGCTTGTGATGGCGTTAAGCCGGTGGTGGCTATTTATTCCACGTTTCTGCAACGCGCTTATGATCAATTGCTGCACGATGTAGCGATCCAAAACCTGCCCGTGGTGTTTGCGATTGACCGCGCCGGGTTGGTGGGCGCGGATGGGCCGACGCATTCCGGTAATTACGATTTGTCATTCCTGCGCTGTGTGCCGAACATGGTGGTGATGGCACCGACCGAAGAAAATGAGTGCCGCCAGATGTTGTACACGGCCTTCCAGATGGATTGCCCGACAGCGGTGCGTTACCCGCGTGGCAAGGGTATTGGGGTAGAGCCACAAGCAGAGATGCAGGCGATACCGCTGGGTAAGGCGCTGAAACTGCGTGCTGGGCAGTCGGTAGCTATTCTGTTGTTTGGCTCGCTACTGGCTGAGGCACAAGCCGCCGCTGAGGAACTGGACGCAACGTTGGTGAATATGCGTTTCGTCAAGCCGCTGGATAAACTGATGATCCGGGAGTTGGCACAGTCACACGATTTGCTGGTAACGCTGGAAGACAATGCGGTCATGGGCGGGGCAGGCAGTGCGGTGAATGAATACCTGCACGAAGCGGGTCTGGCGGTGGAAGTCATGAATCTGGGTTTGCCGGACAGTTACATTGACCATGCGCAACGTGAGGATCAGCTTGCTGCTTGTGGGTTGGATGCACAAGGTATCGTGCAACGGGTCAATGCGGGGTATGGTGGGCGCATTCGGATTGGCGTAACGTTGTATCCTGTGCCACAATACGTGACAAAATGATGTGTCAGGAATCGACTATAATCCTATGAAAAAGTTGGTTCCGTCTGTATTCCCCTAATTCCTGAGGAGTGGTTCATGAAATTTCTTGTTGGCTTTTTCAGCCTCGAATGGATGCGTGTTTTTGATTTCATTGCACCGTTAGTCATTCGCTTGTTTCTTGCCCCGATGTTCTGGGTCTCTGGTGTTAAGCACTTAGGGCTGTTTTCCAGTTCTGATTTCGCCTTTTATAACCCGTTGACGTGGTTGAATACCGAAGCGTTCCAGCAAAGTGTTGCAGCGCTGAACAATACAGTGTTTTCGGGTATGGGTGCTGAAACGCTGGTGATCTTGTTGGGTACTATCGAGGTTATTGCGGCTATCCTGTTAGTTTTGGGCTTGGGGGTTCGCTGGGTAGTATTAGCACTGATGTTTGTAGTGGTGGCACTGGGTTTGATAGCGATGGGCGATGCTGGTTTTGCCGACACCATGCAGCAACTGATGATGAGCCACGGTTACACCAACATGACCAATAACGTCACTGAAGTGTATCTGGCGTATTTTATCCTGCTGTTGGCATTGTTCTTTATGGGCGCGGGTCGCTGGTTCAGTCTGGACTGGTACATCTACCGCAATTTCATGACGCGTATTGATAGCAACACTGCCCATCACGATCCATTCGAGGTTGATGCGACAGATGAGCCGGGTATCAACAAGCTGTAAAAGTTAGCTTTTGCTCTGCTCTGAAAAAGGCTGCCAAATGGTAGCCTTTTTTGTTTCTGGGAAAGTCGTTGGCAAGCCTTAGCGGATTTCGCCGCGTTCGCGCATGGCTTTGACTTTCTGGTCATTGCGCTTCATCAGTTGCAGGGTCAGGTAAATTTTAGCCGGAATCGACAGGAACAGACCACCTGCAATCAACCCCGCCACCAGCGCAATGCCTTTGACGCCATGCCCGGTCACTATGTCGGTGAAGATGACCAAGCCAACCCCGGTAGCAGCAATGCTCAGACCCACGATGATTAGCCCGTACATCAGCCGGGTGAGTTGTTGTTCTTTCATGGAGCCTGCCTTTGTGTTGAGGTGTAAACCTCCCATTATCCAGTGGTGAATCCGCTAGTAATTGACCTTTATCAATAAAGCATTAGTTATAGCTAATATACGGACTTGTATCAAGAAGTACGCAGTAATAATAATGAGTGCACGATTTTTGATCAGGTTGCGCGGCAAACCCCATCCTTCAAGTCGGGGAGGATAGCGCGGGTGGCGAAGCCGCCCTATGTTCGGTAGTTTTGTCGGATAATCCGCGCAGTTTAACGCAGAATACCCACTCAAGCCGCTCTTTTTTAGCTACACTCCGAAGATGCAACGACACCAAGCCTTCAAATACGAACTCATGCCCAATGGTGAGACGCAGCGTCAACTACGCCGTTTTGCTGGGTCATGCCGCTTCGTTTACAACAAGGCATTAGCGTTGCAGCAAGCCAATCATGAAGCGGGTGAAAAATTCATCGGTTACGTCGCAATGGCCAAGCACCTGACCGCATGGCGCAACGGTGTGGAAACCCCGTGGCTGAAAGATGCCCCCGTTCATCCCCTACAACACGCCCTCAAAGACCTCGACAAAGCCTACCAAAACTTTTTCGCCAAACGTGCCGATTTCCCCCGCTTCAAGCGCAAAGGCAGCGGTGACAGTTTTCGTTACCCCGACCCCAAACAAATCAAGCTCGACTCAGGCAATAGCCGGATTTTTCTGCCAAAACTCGGCTGGATACGCTACCGCAACAGCCGCGATGTGTTGGGAGAACTACGCAATGTCACGGTTTCCAGCAAAGGCGGCCAATGGTTTGTCAGCATCCAAACCCAGCGCGAAGTGGAATTGCCAGCCACACCCGCGACCACTGCTATCGGTATTGACCTTGGGATAGCGCGTTTTGCGACGCTCTCCGATGGCACATGGATTGAATCGCGTAACAGCTTCAAGAGCAAACAAGCCAAACTCGCCAAATACCAACGGCGCATGGCGCACAAACAAAAGTTCAGCAACAACTGGAAAAAAGCGAAAGCCAACGTCCAAAAAATTCACACGCAAATCGCCAACGCCCGCCGCGATTTCCTGCACAAGGCGACGACCACGCTCAGCCAAAACCACGCGCTCGTGTTCATCGAAGATTTGCAGGTCGGTAATATGTCGAAGTCAGTGGCAGGCACGGCAGAAAACCCCGGCAAGAACGTTGCCCAGAAATCTGGCTTAAACAAAGCCATTCTCGACCAAGGCTGGGGTGAATTTCGACGGCAACTCGACTACAAGATGGCATGGAAAGGCGGCATGTTGTTCACTGTGCCACCGCATTACACCAGTCAGGAATGCCCCGAATGTCACCATGTAGCGGCGGACAATCGTCAGACGCAAGCGCGGTTTGTGTGTGTGCAATGCCATTACGAAAATAACGCCGATCATGTCGGCGCGATCAATGTTTTAGAGCGGGGATACCGCTTGTTAGCCTGTGGAGATGCGGCCTTAAGCCGCTCTGTGAAGCAGGAACCCACCGAAGTCAGTCAGCTATCTAGTGTCTGACCGAAAAAGCCTTCCTGCCGCCACGAGTGCCCAATTTTAGTCCATGCAGCCGTTTTCCCCGCCACCTTCTGGCAAGCACGAGGGTAAAACGCTGGGTTTCAAGGCATGGCTGGCAGCGCAGGCTTGCCTTCGGTGCAGGGGCTGCCCTGCCTTCCCGGCATTTTCCCTCATCGGTCGGCGTTGTGGGGTGGTTCAGGCGGCTTGGCGCTGTCGTCGGCGTTCATCCTTCTGCAAGGCCTCCAACGCCCTGGCCTGTAAAATGGCCCCGACCTTTTGCAGGTTCCTGCCCACCACCGCCAGTGCCACATAGCGCTTGAAGCGTTCCAGCCCCCGGTCGGGGCAATAGTCCAGCCCATGGACTTCCAGTGCGTTGATGCCGGATTCCACCGCTGAGTGCTGGCGTCTGGCCTGGACAAACGCCGGGTCGGTTTCACGGGCAGTGTCCGCCTGGCTCCAGCGGCCTTTTCGGCAACACCACCCGGTCGAGCAGTTCGGCCAGTTCGCGCTGGTTGGCCGGTGAGTGGAACCCCTTGTCAAAGCTGCACGCGCTCAGGGAGGGGAACAGCGCTTTGGCTTGCTTAACCATGGTCACGGCAATCTCACTGTCGGGGCAGTGTTGCATCACTTGGTGGTGGAGGATGAAGCCGTCAGCCGATTCCATCACGCACACGTTCAGGCCCAGCTCCACCGGCACACCGGCTTTGCCCTTGCTGAGCCATTCGCTGTAATCCTCGAAGAGGGAGAAGATCTTGTCGCCGTGGGGGATGGTTTCCCCGTCCAGCACCCGCCGCCGCACCAGGTCAACCTGATGCCACCCGTACCCCAGCCAGCGCTGGAGGTCGTTGCCCGACCGGCTGTCCAGCAGGCTGAGGGGCAGGTCAGCCACCGTTTCCTCCACTTTCGACAACAGCGCGGCGCACAGGCCCAGGTAGGTGTGGTGGGCGTCACGGATGGCCTGTTGCCGGGTGGCCTGCTTGTCCGGGTCTTGGGAGCTGGAGTGCTTGAGCTTCTGCGCATGACGGCAGGCTTTCTTCACCTGGCGGAGATTGTACTGCCATTGCCGCCAGCGGCTGTCGCCGTGCCCTTCACACCAATCGGCCACCGTGCGCACCGAACAACGCACCGCGTCGTACAACAGGTTGATGTCGGTCGGGTAGTGGATGTTGCTTTCCACCACGAAGGAGTCACAACGGGCGCTCAGCGGCGCGGCTTTTTTTTTAGCAGCTTGTGACCGGCCTCCACCACCAACTGGTTGATGCGTTGCAGGCTGGCTTCGTCCACCAGAGCGGCGTTGTCCTTGACCGTTTGCAGCTTGTACTCATCGTCATCATCCCAGAAACCATGCCCCAGCATCTGACGGATGCTGCGGTGCTGGTTCGCCATCTCCAGCAGCCGGTCATAGTCCCAGTTCAGGTTCACCCGCAATGTCGCCAGCACCAGCGCATTCCACAGATCCATGCCGGGGCGTCCACGGCTGGCGTCCACCTCCGCCGGAACCCGCTTTTCCAGCACCGCAAACACCGCCTCACGCAGTTCGTCTGTCACATAAATGTATTGCAGCCCTTGCAACACCTGCGGGATGTCGTCCCGCGAACGTGGGTTGAAGGTCAGCCTGCCGATGTCAGCGTGACCCAGGCGAAGTTGGCGGGCGATCACTTCACGCATCGTGTGTCTCCTGCGAAGTTTGGCGGATGGATGCCCTATTTTGCCCTATTTTGGGCGCTTTTGCAGCTTTCTGGCCTGCTTCCGGGAAATCTTAGGGCAAGGAAAACGGGCGTAGCATCTTGATCGGAAAAGGGTTTTAGGGTTTCCGGTCAGACACTATCTAGCTGAATGCAGTAGGAATCCCCTTCCTTTAGGGAGGGGAGGATGTCAAGCAATAACGTTGTGATTAAAAATGTACTTTTACTTGCAGTTCATTAGGCTTATCACTATATTAGTCAAATCTAATATTTATCGACTACGGGCTTTTGTGATGAAATGGCTAAAAAACTCAATGTTAGGCATGGTCTGGTGGGTGGTAATGACAGCCGCTTCCGCCGGGGCTGCTGACAACCCTGCTCACCCTAAATTGACCTTGGTCTATGACTCACCCTATGGGTTTGAGGAAACACTGGAGTCGCTGCGTAATACCATCCACGCCCATAACTTCCGGGTATTCCCCGACCGTTATCTGGAAGAGGGGCTGACGGACGAGTTTTCAGTCAATACCCGTCAGGTCAGCGTGCGCTTCTGTAATTTCAGTGATTTGTATGAAGCGCTGCAAATTGAGCCACAAGTGGGGGTGGTTTTGCCCTGCACGATTACCGTGATCGAAGGGGAGGATGGCCAAGTGCAACTGTTGACGGGTAACGTGCAGGCCATGTTGACTCTGTTTGATAACCCCAAACTGACCGCCGCTTTTCAGGATATGGAAGACAAGTATCAGGCGATTATTGATGAGGTGACACTATGAAGTTTATAACAGCCGGATTCTGGGGGGTATTGGCAACGTGGTTGCTGCTTGCCCCGGTTCATGCCGATGAAAAGTTGCTGACAGTTCGTTCCTCGCAAGCCTTTGACGCTGCGTTGGAGCAAGTGCAGGAAGTGTTGGAAAAGCATCACTTTGCGGTAGCGCATATCCAGAAATGTGACGGTGGTTTGCATGATATGGGCTACAGCACCGACAGTTACCGGATTGTGTTCTTTGGGCGTCTCGACGAGGTGCGGGCGTTGAGCAAGACGCACCCGGAATTAGTACCGTTGTTCCCGTTCAAACTGGCGGTTTACGCCGAAGGCAAGGATACCTTGTTTTCGATCCTGAACCCCACCGAGCTGGTGCCGTTGCTGGATGCCGATAAGGACTTGCAGCAACAGTTAAGCGCATGGGAAAAAGATTTCCGTGCCGTATTGGGTGAAATGCAGGCGGTGCAGGTCGCCCACGCCGATTAAGTGCCTTTTAGCCCGCTTAAGCGGTTGCGTTGTAGATGCGTAACTGCTGTCCCAACTTTTGTAGCAGTGCATCGCGTTGCTGCATGGCTTTTTCCTTGTGCAGCAGTTGTTGGTTGAGCTGCGCAATGATGGTGTCTTTCAGGTTAAGTACCTTGTCGCGTTGTTCCAGTTTTTGCTCAAAGCCGTGGCGTTCGGCCTCGCGTTGCTGATGTTGGCTGGTGATCGCCGCGAGGTTGTCGAGGTGCTGTAACAGGCTGGCTTCACGGGTGGCGTATTCATGCTCCAGTGCTTCCAGATGGGTTTCACGTTGCTGCATTTTTTGCAAGGCTTTGATGCGGTCGGCTTCCTGTTGCTGGTGTTCGGCATTCAGGGCGCTGAGTATCTGGTGTTGTTGCAGTAAGGCAGTTTCACGTTCGGCGAATTGACGTTCTTTGGCTACCAAGTGCTGTTCGCGTTCTGCCAACTGTGCTTCGCGCTGTTGCAGGGTCTGTTGGAAGGTTTCGCGTTCGGCTTCCTGTAATTGTTGCTTCTCGGTAAGTTCGCTGAGGGCGGCGAGGTGTTGCAAAAGCAAGGCTTCGCGGCTGGTGTGTTGCTGTTCGCGTTCGGTCAGTTGGGTTTCGCGGGCGTGCAGGTCGGTTTCACGCTCGACTAGCTGTTGTTCGCGTTCACTGAGTAGGCGACCTTGCCCCAGAACATGCTGGTCTTTGGCTTGCAGGGTTTTGTCGCGTTCGCCGAGTTGTTGGGCGATTTCCTGCTGTTGTTGCTCTTGCTGCTGGATAAGTTGGTCTTTTTCGAGCAGCAAGGTGTCTTTGTTGCTGATGAGGGTGGCGTATTCGCTGAGGTGCTTTTCCTTGTCGAGTAACAGGTTTTCCAGTTCGGTGACACGTAGGTGATGGGTGTCGATGTGTTGTTGTTGTGCTTGCAGGCGTTGGTCAAGGGCATTGATATGGGCTTGCAGCTCGCTGATCGACTGGTCACGGCTTTGGATTTCTTTGTCGCGTTCCTGGAGTTGCAGGAATTGCGCGGTGATTTGTTCATCGCGGCGTTGCAGGTTGCGTTCGCGTTCGTTGATGGTTTGATCGCGCACGGCAAGGTGCTGGTCTTTGGCGAGTGTCTGGTTGCCTTGCTGGATGAAGAGTTGTTCGCGTTCTTGTGCAAGGCTGTCTTTTTCGTGTAGGAGCCGGGTTTGTTCGGCCAGTTGCTCATTGCGCAGGCTGATCTGTTCAACTTTGCGGCGCACCAGGCTGTCACGCTGGTGGATTTGCTGATCTTTCTGGAGGATCAGGTCGTCACGGCGTTGTAATAAGCGGTCAAAGTCGCGCTGGCGCATATCGCGGTTCTGGATGTGTTGGTCGCGTTCTTTCAGGTGGCGGTCACGGTCGGAAAGCTGCCGGTTGCGCTCACTGATGACTTGTTCCTGGGTGTAGATGCGCTGTTGATGGTCGCGTATCCAGCGGTTGAGTTCGTCTAGCTGTTGGCTGAGTTCCTGAATGCTTTCGTCGCGTTTGCCGAGTTGCTTGTCGCGGTTGTCGATTTCGCGGTCACGTTTGCCGATGTGTTGGTCTTTTTCTTCCAGACGGCGGTTGCGGATGTGGATTTGGTCTTCACGTTCCAGAATGTACTTTTCTTTCTGGTTGGCGAGTTGTTCGATTTCGCGGGAACGGTTTCCCAGTTCGCGGATAATCTGGTCACGTTCCTGAATGACGGCTTCTTTTTGCTGGAGAGCAGTGTCACGTTGGGCAATCTGGTTATCGCGTTCCAGTGTATTGTTCTGGTTTTGTTGCAATAGGTGTTCTTTACGTTCCATGTGCTGGTCATGTTCCAGTAGCGATTGTTTCAGTGTTTCAATAAGTTTGTCTTTGCTTTGCGATAAGTGTTTGTTCTTCTCTGTTCATGGCTATTTTGTTCAGCTTGTCCATTTGTTCAGCTTGTCCATTTGTTCGCTGTTGTGGATGATAATGTGCTAAAAATAACGTGGCATGAATCAATGGTAATGTCAGGATAGGGCGAAAACCATACGGGGTATTAGCACTCTAAGTTTGAGAGTGCTAAGATTAGCAATAGAAGTATATTAGGAGACTACGCATGACCAACGCATTGATGCTTAGAGGGCAGACACTTCCGGTTCCTGTCGGGAATCTGGAAAGTTACATCCATGCTATCCATGCCATTCCTGTGCTGGACACGGAAGAAGAGCGTGGCTTGGCTGACCGTCTTAAATACGCAAGTGATCTGGAAGCAGCGCGTCAATTGATCCTGCACAACCTGCGCTTCGTGGTGAAGGTGGCTCGTGGTTACAGTGGCTATGGGCTGCCGCTGGGTGATCTGGTGCAAGAGGGTAACGTCGGTTTGATGAAAGCTGTCAAACGTTTTGACCCTGAAATGAATGTGCGGCTGATTTCTTTCGCTGTACACTGGATTCGTGCGGAAATCCACGAGTTCATCCTGCGCAACTGGAAGATCGTCAAAGTGGCGACCACCAAGGCGCAACGTAAATTATTCTTCAACCTGCGTAGCAGCAAAAAGCGGCTGGGCTGGTTGAATCACGAAGAAGCCGAGTCGATGGCTAGCGACTTGGGGGTTAGCACGGCTGAAGTGCTGGAAATGGAAAAGCGCATGAGCGCCCACGATGTCGCGTTTGATCTGGGTGTGGATCAGGATGACGACGATGCTAGCAGTTTCTCACCCAGCCAGTATCTGGCGGCTGAGTCGGCTGACCCATCCGAAAGGTTAGAAGCGGAAGAGTGGGATACGTATACCCGTGAACGTTTTCAGGATGCAATGGAAGGGCTGGATGCACGTAGCCGTGACATTCTTGCCAGTCGTTGGTTGGCGGAAGAGAAAGCCACCTTGCATGAGTTGGCAGACAAATACAGCGTATCTGCTGAGCGTATTCGCCAGTTGGAAAATGCTGCCATCAACAAACTGCGGCTAGCTGTTGCAGAAACAGCCTAAGGTGGAAGCCCCATAAAAAAGGCCGCTTACGCGGCCTTTTTATGGATGGTGTTTGATGCTTAACCGAAAAAAGCGACCGACAGGAAGCTAAACCAAGCGAAAGCAATCAACCCAACCACCAACAACATCGGAATACCAAAATCCCAGCTAAACATACCTATGCGCCTCTCAAATACTTATGTGTACGAGAGGATAAAGGAATAGCGCCTCCCTGACAAGATCAGGAAGTATACCATCGGCAATTGAGAATTCGGTTTTCATATTTTGACGACCCTAAAATTATCGGTCATCAATGTGCTTAATTGTTGGTGATGCTTGCCAATATCCCGAAAGAAACCCAAGGTGGCATTTTTAAATTTCACGAAGGTATCGTAGTAAGTACCATAGATCACTTCGCGTTTGAAAAATCCCCACAAGCGTTCGATCAGGTTGAGGTTCGGGGAGTAAGGCGGCAAAAAATGTATCTGAATACGGCATCCCTCGGTTGCCAGATAGGCTTGCACCAATTTGGAATTGGTAGTAGCGTGCATTATCCGCAATGATGTGGATTTTCCCCGCTGGTTGTGCGGCTTCGAGGTCTTCCAGTAAGCGGATGGCAGCTTGGGCATTAATCGTTTTTTCGGTATGAATGAGAAGACGTAACGTCTTGAAAGAAAACGCACCATTGATGTTGAGGCATTCCCGTCCGGTGTTGGAGCGCAGGTTGAAATCTTGACCTTTGCGTATTCAGCCATAGCCCGCCTGGGTGTTGTGCTGGGGGTGCACCATGAAATACACATCATCCTGCTCACCAAGGTTAGCTTTCAGCGTTTCCCAATGCGCGATGAATTGCGTTTGGGCGGCGGCATCCGCTTTACCCGGCACGACTTTGGGTTTCTTGTGGGAAAACCCCAACCGTCCTAGCAAGGCTGATACACTGCGGGGTGCATGGGTCACTTGAAACTGTTGCTGGATGTACTGACCGACCGCTTTGCAAGTGCTATGCAGTGTTTCCGTCACATGCTGTTTGAGGGTCACTTGTTGGCCTACGCTCAGGTACGGCTTGCTGCCGCCCACTTGCCAGTACAGGAGTTGCTTTTGTCCACCCGCTTGATAAAGGTGAAACCCGTTACGGATCGTATCTTCATCCGCTAACAGGGCTTCCGAAACTTTTTGAGCTGTCCAACCACTCCCTAACAAGTAAACCGCTTTGAGGCGGTCGGCCAGGCGCCTTTTCTTTTCTTTGCGGTGGGCATCACGAAGCGTTGCCAATTCTGCAACAGAAAGTGTGTAATCCAACATCGGCAGCATCCTTGAGCGTTAGAGTATCTGAGGATAGTGTAACTTTACCGAATTCTCATTTACCACTGGTATACCTAGGCAAACAATATCTGCTGAAAGTGCTGGAAGACCCTAATGTCATGCCACAGGTCAAACTGTTGCGGGGCAAGCTGGAAGTTACGCTACGTCAGAAAAGCGCGGTAAAGGTGCAACAACTCGTGAACGACTGGTACAAGGTGCGTGCCAAGGAGGTGTTTGCCAAGCGTCTGGAAGCAATGCTAGAACAGACACTTTGGGTCGTGGAACGCCTGCCGTTGCGCATCCTTACCATGCAAACCCAGTGGGGCAGTTGTTCACCCCAAGGTAGGCTGACGCTGAACCCGCATCTGGTCAAAGCACCCAGAGAGTGCATTGATTATGTGATCTTGCATGAGTTGTGTCATCTTGCCGAGCATAACCACAGCGAACGCTTCTACCTGATAAAGGCTAGACTGGATGCAAGGGCGGGGGGTTATGTGTTGGCATGAAAACTGCTCTGTGAATCTGCAAACGTTATATTTCCTCTATTAGGTCGAGTAATGCTTAAAATTGAACGTATTCTAGATAAAAGCAACGTACCACTGCGCCAGCCTTACCTGTCACTGACCTTGCCGCACGAACGCCGCATCATCAGCCGCCAGCGCGTGACGCTGGACGATGGTAGCGATGCAGGCTTGTTCCTGCCGCGTGGTTCCAGCCTGCAACACGGCGATTACCTGCAAGGCGAAAGTGGCGAGCTGATCCGCATTCAAGCCGCGCCTGAAACGGTTTCCACCCTGTATTGCGATGACCCGTGGCTATTGGCACGCGCTTGCTACCATCTCGGCAATCGCCATGTGCCGGTGCAAATCATGCAGGGCATGATCCGCTACCAGCACGATCATGTGCTGGATGATATGTTGCACGGTTTGGGCTTGCATGTAGTGGTGGAACAAGCGCCATTCGAGCCGGAAGCCGGTGCATATGGCGGTGGGCATGAGCACTGATCTGGCGCTGCTGCGGCTGCTGCATCTGGTTAGCCCGACTTTGCCGATAGGTTCGTTTACCTATTCGCAGGGGATTGAATGGGCGGTGGAATGTGGCTGGGTGACATCCCCCGCTGATTTGCGCGAATGGCTGGAAAGCCAGTTGCACGGCAGTATCACTCAACTCGATATACCTGTGTTGCAACGGCTGTATCAGGCGGTGGAACAGCGTGATACCGCAAGGCTGGCGCACTGGATCGACATCCTCAACGCCAGCCGTGAAACCAGCGAATTATTGCTGGAAGAAAAAAACCGGGGACGCGCCCTCACCGATTTGCTGATTGCGCTGGAGATACCGCACGCTGCCGCGTGGAAACCCTTGTTGGCACAAAGCCAGTCCGCCGCTTTTGCCCTCGCGGCGGTGCATTGGCACATTCCCTTGCAGGATGCGGCAGGCGGCTACGTGTGGAGCTGGCTGGAAAATCTAGTGTTGTCAGCGGTGAAAATCATTCCGTTGGGGCAAACGCAGGGGCAGAAAATTCTGCACCAGATGACGCCACTGATTCCCGCTGCCGTGGTGCAAGGCTTGCAAGTGGCGGATGACGACATTGGCGCGGCCTCGCCTGCCTTGGCGATTGCCAGTAGCCGCCACGAAACCCAATACACCCGTTTGTTTAGATCGTGAAAAAAGGAAACACCATGTCCAACCCCTTACGTGTCGGTGTCGGCGGCCCGGTCGGTTCCGGCAAGACCGCGCTGCTGGATGCCTTGTGCAAAGCCATGCGCGACACTTACGACATCGCTGTCGTCACCAACGATATTTACACGCAGGAAGATGCGCAATTTCTGATGCGTAGCGAAGCCTTGCCGGTCGAGCGCATTGTCGGCGTGGAAACCGGTGGTTGTCCGCATACCGCGATTCGCGAAGATGCTTCGATGAATCTGGCGGCGGTGGAGGATTTGCAAATTCGCTTCCCGAAGCTTGACCTGATCTTCATCGAAAGCGGTGGCGATAATCTGTCAGCCACCTTCAGCCCAGAACTCGCTGACTTGACGATTTACGTAATTGACGTGGCGGAAGGCGAGAAGATTCCCCGCAAAGGTGGCCCCGGCATTACCCGTTCTGACTTGCTGGTGATCAACAAGATCGACCTTGCACCTTATGTGGGCGCGTCACTGGAGGTGATGGAAAGCGATAGCAAGCGGATGCGTGGCGAACGCCCGTTTGTGTTTACCAACCTGCGCGAAAAGCTGGGCTTGCAGACGATTATCGACTTTATCGTCCACAAGGGTATGTTGCGAGCGTAAGCCTTACGCGCCAGCTTGCATCTGGGTTTGCTGGGCTTCGAGTTCAGCAAGCCGCTTTTCCAGTGCTTCCAGCTTTTCACGGGTACGCAACAGTACCGCCGATTGAATATCGAATTCTTCCCGCGTTACCAGATTCATCTTTTGCAGGCCGCCTTCGAGCAGGCCGCGCATGTTCTTTTCCACATCTTCCTGCATGTGCCGTACCGGTTCGGGCAGCAGGGCTGATAGTTTCTTTGCCAGATCGTCGAGGTTGCCAAAGTTTTGCATAGGGAATTCCTTAAAGTGAGTGAATGCCCCGGATTGTAGCAAATTCTGTAAAGGCAGGGTGTTTGTCTTCGATTCGGTGCATCAGGGTTGGCTAATGCACTTTTATGGTGCTTTTGCGCGGGAATGACGTGGAATAAACGCGATAAATTGCTGCTTTTTTACAACAGTGTGTGTATTTATCTGATCTCAGTGGGCTTTTATAGGGTTGGCACGTCACTTGCAAGGTGTTGGTCGTTAAGCAAGAAATGTATTTTCGAGGAGATTATGTGATGAACAAGACTTTGTTGACCGTAGCTATCCTAAGTTCATTGTTTGCTGGTGCACAAGCTCAAGCGGGTGCAAGCGCAAACATTGGTGTGACTAGCGATTATATCTGGCGCGGTGTAACACAGACCGATGAAGGCCCTGCCGTGCAGGCTGGCTTGGATTATGAAGCTGATAATGGCTTGTATGTGGGTACTTGGGCATCCAACGTGGATTTCCCGGATGTTTATAAAGGTGCGGAAGTAGATGTATACGCCGGTTATAAAAAAGACCTAAAAGGCGAGCTGAACTTTGACGTTGGCGCTATCCGTTATATGTACCCCAGCGAAGACATGGCTTTGGATGTTACCGAAGTGTATGCGAAAGCCGGTTTGAAAGGGCTTGAAGCAGAAGTTTCCTATGGTGTTGATACCGAAGGTACGGATACGGATCAAGGCAATCTGTACTACGCCCTCGGTTACAGCGGTGAATTCAGTAATGGCATTGGTTATGGTGCAAAGGTTGGGCGGTTTGATTTTGAAGCCGCTGATTTGACCGATTACAACCATGCGCAGCTTTCCTTAAGCAAAGGTTTCGGTAAAGCTGGGGATGTGACCCTGGCGGTGGATGATTCCAGTTTGCCAGAGACTGATCCTTTGGTATCTGTATCCTGGGCTAAATCTTTCGATTTTTAAATTTGTCCTGTTAGTCCCCGCTGTCAGGGTGGGGGCGTCCCTTACGAGCAAGGAGTTTGTTTTATGAAAATGGTGACGGCAATTATCAAGCCATTCAAGTTGGATGATGTACGCGATGCTCTCGGAGAGATCGGCATCAAAGGCATTACAGTGACCGAAGTTAAAGGTTTTGGGCGTCAGAAAGGCCATACCGAATTGTACCGTGGTGCAGAATACGTGGTGGATTTCCTGCCAAAAATCAAGCTCGAAGCTGCGGTGGCAGAGTCACAGGTGGATCAGGTGATTGAAGCCATCAGCAAATCTGCGAATACGGGCAAAATTGGTGACGGCAAGATTTTCGTCACGACAGTTGAACAAGTTATCCGCATTCGCACGGGCGAAAGCGGCGTAGATGCACTGTAAACGTAAGGGGGTTTTACATGAATATTCGTTTAGGTTTATTGATGCTGGTGGCTCTATTGGGGTTTTCCGGTATCGCGATGGCGGATGATGCCGTCGCGGCAGTTCCGGTACCTGATAAGGGGGATACAGCATGGATGATGCTGTCTACTTTGTTGGTTATCTTGATGATTGTGCCGGGTGTGGCACTGTTTTACGGCGGATTGGTTCGCGCCAAAAACATGTTGTCGGTGCTGACACAGGTCATGGCGATTTTCTGCATGATTGCTTTGTTGTGGGCGATTTATGGCTACTCCTTGGCGTTTGGGGATGGCGGTAGCCTGAATTGGATGATCGGCGATTTTTCTAAGCTGTTCCTCGCGGGGATTACGGCGGATAGCACCGCTGCAACCTTCACGGATGGCGTGGTTATCCCGGAACTGGTGTTTGTATCATTCCAGTTGACCTTTGCTGCCATTACGGTTGCGCTGATCGTGGGCGGTCTGGCAGAACGGGTAAAGTTCTCGGCACTGATGGTGTTTGGCGCACTCTGGTTTACGTTCTCTTACCTGCCGATTACCCACATGGTGTGGGCAACGGGCGGTTATTTGTTTGAATCAGGCGATCTGGATTTTGCAGGTGGTACGGTTGTACACATCAACGCGGGTATTGCGGCACTGGTTGGTGCGATTGTGTTGGGCAAACGGGTTGGTTACGGTCGTGACCCCATGCCGCCACACAACTTGCCGATGACCATGATTGGCGCTTCCTTGCTGTGGGTAGGCTGGTTCGGCTTCAACGCAGGTTCCAATCTGGAAGCGAACGGCGGTGCTGGTCTGGCGTTCATTAATACTATCCTGGCGACTGCTGCTGGTGGTATGGCGTGGATGTTGACTGAATCACTGTTGCGCGGTAAGCCTTCCATGTTGGGTGTGGCGTCTGGTGTGGTTGCTGGCTTGGTTGCCGTCACACCGGCGGCTGGTCTAGTGGGCCCAATGGGCGCTATCGCCTTGGGTGCTATTGCCGGTGCTGCGTGCTTGTGGGGCGTGACTGGCCTGAAGAAGATGTTCGGTTATGACGATAGTTTGGATGTGTTCGGTATCCACGGTTTGGGCGGCATTATTGGCGCTATCGGTACGGGTATCTTTGTATCCCCCGCGTTGGGCGGTGTTGGTGTGGATGACTACACGATGATGGGTCAGGTATTCACACAGGCTAAGGGTGTGCTCTTAACCGTTGTCTGGTCAGGTGTGGTCAGCTTTGTGTTGTTCAAACTGATTGATATGACAATGGGTTTGCGTGTATCGGAAGAAGACGAACGTCAAGGTTTGGATACAGCTTCTCACGGCGAGCGTGCTTATACCTTGTAAGCATGAGCTAGTCATTAACATTTTTGAGTAGATTGCTGGCGGGACTAACACTCCCGCCTTTTTTATGGGTGGGTTTATTAGGGCAGTTTCCCTTGCTCGCGTATCTGGAAAGTGCCATCCGGCTGTGGCGGGACAATGAAGCTGGCGAGGAATTGTTTGGTGCCTTCGTCGATGCTGCTGCCCGGTCTCAGGTTTAATTCGCTTTTGTACTGGCCATTAGCTTGCAGGGTAATCGTGCCATTTAGGGAAAAAGCAGCGTCAGGGGCGGATGCAAGGCTGATTTGCTGGGCATCATTGGCAGCACTGTTAATAATGGCGGTGTAATTGCCGTAGCGTTGCGGCAGCATTTGCACGCCTGCTTCCTGCCATTCTCCGTGTCCGCTGAGTTGCGGGAAGGTTTGCTGATCCCATTCCAGACTGCTTAGGTTGGCTTGGAAGTTGCCACTTAGCGGCGGAATCATCAGGCTTTGCAAGTAGGGTGCAAGGGCTTGCGCAGGCAGGTTGCTGAGGTTCAGCGGGGCGCAGTGGAGTGTTTCAGCGAGGTTGATGCTGCAAATGCCATCGAATTGCCCGCCTTGTGCCAGTGTGCCGCGCAAGTCTGCGGCGAGTTGCCCTTTGAGTAAGGCACTCAGGTGCAGCTCCCATTGCAGGTTTTGAATTTGCACGCCTTGGCTGCTGAGGGTCGCTGCACCCCCTTGCCACAGGGTTCCGTTGATGCCTTGCAGTTGCACGGGAATATCGGCTGGCAGTTTTGACAATACCAGACTGGCAGGCAGTTGGGTGAGGGAGGCGAGCAGGAAGCTGCTGATGCCTGCAATAATCAGGGTGCGTGTTTTCATCCATCTTGCGCGAGATACCCCGTCCTTCAGGTCGGGGAGGGATAGCGCGTCGGCGGAGCCGACCCTGTTCTCGCTCCTCTTTTCGTTTACGCTATTTTGGTTAAACAGGCACAACGAACACGGCATGGACTACACTGTGAGTCATGCCAACGAAACGCGCCTACCAATTCCGGTTTTACCCAGACCCGCAACAAGAAAAGTTGCTGGCGCAGACGTTTGGTTGTGTGCGTTACGTGTACAACAGCATTTTGCGTTACCGCACGGATGCTTACGATCAGGCTCAGGAAAAGGTCAGTTACCTGGGTGCTAATGCGCGGTTGACCGCCATCAAGAAGCTGCCTGAACGGCTTTTTCTGAACGACGTTTCCAGTGTTCCGCTGCAACAATGCTTGCGGAACCAACAAACCGCGTTCAAGAACTTTTTTGAGGGCAGGGCAAAATACCCTGTCTTCAAATCCAAAAAGCACCGACAGTCGGCAGAATTTACTTACCGTGCTTTTACATACCGCAACGGTGAATTGAAGCTGGCGAAGTGCGATGCGCCGCTGAACATTCGATGGAGCCAGCCACTTCCTGCTGCCCCGACCACTGTCACCGTGTCCAAAGATCAGGCCGGACGCTACTTCGTGTCCTGCTTGTGTGAATTTGAATCCACGCTGTTGCCCGTCACCAACAAAAAGGCTGGCATTGACGTGGGCATCAAGGATTTGTTCGTCACTAGCGACGGCTTCAAGTCCGGCAATCCCCGCCATACCGCCCAACACGCGGTTAAACTGGCGAAGTATCAACGCCGTCTTGCCAAGAAGAAATTCGGCAGCAAGAATCGGCTGAAAGCTAAACGCAACGTTGCCCGTGTTCACGCGAAGATCTCCGATTGCCGGTCGGACAACTTGCACAAGCTGTCCCGCAAACTGATTAACGAGAACCAAGTCGTTTGCGCTGAAAACCTCGCTGTGAAAAACATGATTAAACACCCAACATTAGCCAAGCACATTGCCGATGCGAGTTGGGGGGAATTCACCCGCCAGCTTGAATACAAAGCCCACTGGGCAGGCAGGACGTATGTCGAAATCGACCGTTTCTTTCCTTCCAGCAAACGCTGTAACGGCTGCGGTTTCGTGAAAGAAAACATGCCGCTGGCCGTGCGGTCTTGGGAATGCCCGGAATGTGGCGCAACCCACGACCGTGACGTGAATGCAGCACGTAACATTTTAGCCGCCGGGCTGGCGGTGTTAGCCTTTGGAGAGAATGTTAGCGGTGATGGCATTTCGGTGTCGTTGTCCTGTTCTCGATGAATTAGGAATCCCCTTCCTTTAGGGAGGGGAGGAAGTCAACGTTCCAGCGTAATTTGTGCGTCAACCGTGCCGGGTTTGCCTGCGGGTTTCAGGGTCATGGCGGTGGTATTGGCGGCGTGTTGGGTTTCCATCGTCGCCAGAAATTGCGCCAGAGTGTCGAAGGGCTTGGCTTCCAGTTTGAGGGTGACGGTTTTTTTGTCTTTTTCTTCGGACGTTGTGCCAGCGCCATCCAGTTGGAATTGTTTGAGGGCGGCAATCACCGTGGTGTGCAAACTGCCACTTGCGGCGCTGGGTGAGCCTGCGGATGCGCCTCGGAGGGCGAGTATCTCGGTGCGGCGTTGTTGCATTTCCTCATGGGCGGCTTGCGCGTCTTGCAGGTCTTGTTGCAATAACTGGTGGTGGCTGTTCAGGGGTTTCCAGATGAACAGCCAGAGCATGGTCAGGCTGATGAGGATTGCGCCCCAAGTGACGAGTCGACGCTCAGAGGCTGCGAGGCTTTGCCACCATGCTTTCATGATTTGCCTCCCAGTGTCAGGGTTGCTTTGACACTGTCGGCGGTGCGTGAGGATTGCAGTTCCACCGGGTTGCCGAGGGCTTTTTCCAGCGTGTCGCGCAAGGTTTCGATGGCTTGCTGGTTTTTGGCTTGCAGATTGAGGGTGAGTGTGCCGCTTTGGGCGCGGATGTCTTCCACCGTCAACTCGCCTGCTTTCCCCATGGCGGCGGCAAAGGCGGACAGTTGCGGCAAGGGGCTGGTGCTTGCGCCCGCCGTGCTGCCTTTGCCGCGTACCCGTGCGAGTTCTGATGCGAGACGGCTTTTCAGGCCGCGCGGGTCAACGTCGCTGACGCCGGGGAACAGTTCGGCAAACAGTTGCAGGTTTTGTGCATCCACCGCGTCGAGTTGCTGTTGCAGGTGGTAGCTTTCCACCCCGTAAATACCGACAGTCAGCAAGGCTGAAGCGGCGGCTAATCCGGCGGCGAGTCGCCAGCGTTGCCATTGCTGGTGCAGTTGAGCGCGATTTTCGTCTTGCAGGCCATTCAGCAGGTTGAGCTTGAGGGCGGGTTGCAAGCTGGCAGGCAACAGTTGTTCCGCCTGAGTTTCGGGGGTGATCACGAAACGGGTATCAGTTGTCCATTTGTCTGTCTGGTCGCTGTACAGTCGCAGGGGTATGGGGTCGGTTTTCCCGGCTGCCAGACTGTCGAGCAGTAAGGGTAAGGCCGCATCGCTACTGGTATAGCCGGACAGTTCACCTGTCCTGACCCAGATGTGTTCGCCTTGTTGCCACAGGGTGGTGTCGGTTTCCCACGGCAGGGCGAACAGGTCGGGCAAAATGCTGGTAGTGCGTAACTGGTGAATTTGCAGGGCATTGACCCATTCGCGCAGGCGTGCGCGGCTGATAATGGCAACATCCACCAGCGCGGAATTGGCTTGGGTTTGCCAGACGATGTGTTGATTGTCGAGGTCGTCGGCGATGCTGTCTTCCAGCGCAAACGGCACGGCTTGTTGCAATTGCTTTTGATTGCGCGTGTTGACGCTGGTTTGGGTGAGCAGGACTTCACGGCCAGGAATCAGCAATACCACATCTTGCCCACGAGCGGCGGGCAGCAGTTTTTCCCAGGAACCGTGTTGCCAGTCAGCAGGCTTGTTGGTCAGCACTGCCCAGGCTGGGTCAGGGTCATTCGGTGTTTGTAGGCGTATTACTAGCATCGTTAGTCGTTATTGGTTGTTCATTAACCCGATCGAATTGGCGCATTATGACACGAACAGCCCCCTTTGGGTCACGCAATAACAGACTGTTGACGAAAACCCGCGCCCGGTTGATCTGTACTTCGCCCGTCAGGCGGAAATATTGGGTGGTTACGTCAAAGCTGTTCATCAGCACGTCATCTTTACCGGGGGTGAAAGCCATTTCTTGAATGAATTCGGCTTTGCTTCGATAGGCTTGTTTGAGTTTGCGTTTATCCAGAATCAGTGCGATTTGGTTGTCGCTGAGGCGCAGGGCTTTCAGCACTTCCTTGCTGGCGGTATTGGGGTTGATGGTGGTTTTTTGGAAAGGCAGTGTGGTGATGGTGGACAGGAACTGGCTCAGGGCTTTGTCCTTGAGGTTGGGGTCTTGCATTTCCAGCCGTAACAGGCGGACTTCGCTGGGGTCAGCAAACGGCATGTCGGCGGCAAGGTAGGGGATTGTGCCTGACAGGTAGTAATCACGCTCCGCACCGTCGACGCCTTGCGGTTGGGTATTGCTGTCCAGCCAGTCGGCAATGGCGTCGGTAAAACCGGAGGGCAGCCCGGCATCGGTGACGAAGGGCTTTAACTGGTTGAGGGCAGCGCCATCCAGTTTGCCGCGCAGTTCGCCGTCCTGACTGACCAAATTGTTGAGGTTGAAGCGCCCTTGCAAGTCTTCCAGCTTGCCGGTGAATTTGACGATCGCACCGCTTTCTTCCGTGAGTGTCTGGGTGGGTAGGGTGTAAGCCCAGCGGTCGCTGAGGGCGTCGTATTTATTGTCCTTGGCGTCGAGTTGCAGTTGTAGCCCGGCGTACTGTTCCATCATGAACACGTATTGCCAAGCACGTTCCAGTGACTGGAAATTGTCGGTCTGGCGCACGGCACGGCTTTGGCGGGCAAAAACGACTGCGGCCAGCGTCACGATCAACACGGCAATGACCAGTACGGAAAGGATGGCAATGCCGCGCTGCTGGCGGGGGAGCTTAGGGTGTGGTGGTTGCTTTAGGCGCATTAGGTGCAATCGGTTGTAAACGTTCGGACAGGCGTCGCCCTTTCCCCGGATTCAGTTTGTCATCGTAAATCGTGGTATAGGCCATGACCGCTTGTACGTAATCACGGGTTTCATCAAACGGAATGCTTTCTACCCACTGGTCAGCGTTGATCAGTTTGTCCGGTGCCCATTGCGGCGGACGCCCCGGCCCCGCATTGTAAGCAGCGGTGGCTTGGGCGTAGTTACCGGAAAATTTCCCCAGCATGTCACGTAAGTAAGCGCTGCCCAGTTGCACATTGGTGGCGGGGTGCAAAATATCATCCCGGCCCTTGATGCTCAGCCCCAGTTTATTGCCGACGGCACGGGCGGTGGGTGGAATCAGTTGCATCAGGCCGAGGGCTTTCGCGCTGGATTCCACACCGGCGTCAAAGGCACTCTCGCGGCGCATCACGCCCATGATCCACGCAGGTTGAATGCCTTGGGTGCGCCCCTGTTCCATTGCTAGTTCGATGTGCACCAAGGGGAAACGCAGGTTGATTTCATCCCATTCCTTGGCACGTGCGACTGTCCAGATCGCGAGGTTCGGGTCATTGGCACGGGTGGCCAAATCAGCCATCGCCAGGATGCCGTCTTTGTCCATTTGCTTGAGGACGCGGAACCATTCCTTGCGCCCCTGTTCGCGGTTGCCCAGTGCAAACCATTCAAATGCCCGCTGGACGGCAGCTATTTTTTGCAAACCCGCCACCCGCTGGCTGCGGTCGATCGGTTTCAGTCGCAAACTGTCGTAGCTTTGCCCTAAATGGTCGGCGGAAAGGAAGCCGTAAAACGTCGCTTGTGGGGCAATCTGGGTGTAAAGCGAGGTGGCTTCACGTTTTTTGCCGGTTTGTTCCAGCGCCCGTGCTTGCCAGTATTGCCAGCCTGCGGCATCGCGAGCATTGTCGAATTTGAGCTGGCGGGTGGCATCCAGCAGTTTTTCCCAGTCACTGGTGCGGGCAGCAGCGCGTGCCATCCACAGGTTGCCGTCCTGCGTGCGTTGTGCAGAGGGAATGGCAGCCAACCGGGGCAGGGCAGCGGGGTCGCGGCGTAAGGCTTGGTACATGCCCAAGGCGCTTTCGACTTTGGCGGTTTCTTCCGGGGTAAATTTGAGTGTTTGGCGTGCTGTTGCCCACAAGGTTTCGGCTTGCTGCGGCTCTTTTTTGGCAAGGCGTTCCAGCCCGTAAGTAATGGCGTCCCGCAAATAAGGTGTATCGGTTTGCTGGATGGCGTTGGGCAAGGCATCAGCGGGGCTTTTGCGTATTTGCATCCAAGTATCGACAGCGCTACGGGCTTCGGGGGGTAAGTCAGCCGCCAATTGCGACGCCAGCGTGGTCTGGTTTTTGTCGAGTGCGGCGCGGATGCGTTCCCAGTAATCGCTGGTGGAGAGTTTTACATAGCGGCGCAGCAAATCGGTGACGGGCAGGCAGGCATTAGAAATACCTTTGGTGATGCCCATCCAGGTTTGCTTACCGGTGTCGAGTGCAGCTTGTTTTTGCCCGACAGCCATGAGTGCTTGGGTGCGGTAGCATTGGGTGTTGGTGTCGTCGAGGTCGGGTGGGATGGTGTTCAGCAGTTTTTGCCAGTCTTGCTTGTCTGCCAGCCGTTTGCTGAGTTGGGTGTAAAGCGCATCTGCCATCAGGGAGTTGGGGTTGCGCAAGGCAAAATCCAGCATCTGTGCATCGGAGAGCGTGTCAACGTTTTGTTTGAGGTAGCTGTATTCCAGCCAAGGGTAGAGTGGGTATTGCGTCATCCTGGCAGGCAGGGTGGCAAATCCGTCAGTGTTACCGGCTTGCAGTTTGCTATACGTTTGCTGGAATAGTTCGCGCTGGTTTTCCGGCAACTCCGCTAGGACGGGCGGGATGCAGGATAACGCGCAATAAATAAGTGTCAGTAAAAGTCGGCTCATTAAAACGGGTCATGCTACCAATAATGCGCCAAGAGTCTCATATATACGGTAAAGGGTTCAAATGAATGCTGCATTCAAGCCGCAGATTCTTTGGGAATCAGCAAGTTGCTGCGGAACAATAAGTACCCATAGTGTTTGGCTTTGCCGGTTTTGTCACACGCGGTGAAACAGACACCTGCGAAAATTTCACGACCGTCACGGCTGGGCTGGGTTTCCAGCATGATGATGTCACGGACTACCCCACCACGTTGTGCGCCGATCGGGTTGCTGTAGGCAATGTCACCGAATTCAATACCGTGGGTGGGTGCAAATTTGACAGCAGGGATACCGTTGGCGGGATAGCTGTGGGAGCCGGTCGAGATGAAGGCGATGTTGACGTGGCGTAGAATAAGATCGGGCCAGGGGTTAGAAATTTCGATGCTTAAGCGCTCATCTGGCATTCCCTGCATCCGGCGGCGGTGCATCCTGACTTTGGGCCAGTAGCGGATGGCTTCAGGGTGAGGGGATGCTTCGCACGGCGTGCATTCCTGTAAGTCGCTGTAAAAGCTGTCAGGAAGATGTAGTTGATGGACATTCATGGTGTTGCCTCCAATTGGCTTAGGGTGATTCCTAATAAAACTGTTTGATTACCTGCTTGACTGTACTAAAAAGCGTCAGGAATTAACGTGATGATGCTCACCTTAATCTCAATGTCTGTGGGTAATCAGCCAGTTTCTGTGTGTGCCTTATTTTTGATTAATGTAAGGCAATTATAGTTCCGTTGCGCCTAAACAACAGATGAACCCTGACAGGCGCTACGATCTACGGTATGTAAGGTGGTGTGGGGCTGTTAGTGGCGTTACAAATCTGCCAACAGATTGAGGTAACGCGCAAAGCGGCGGGGGGGAAGTTGCCCAGCTTTGACGGCGGTTTTAATCGCACAACCCGGCTCGTGGTTATGGGTGCAGTTGTGGAAGCGGCATTCACCCAGAAACGGGCGGAATTCCGGGAAGCCCGTTTCCAGCGTGGCAAAGTCCATGCCGGTCAGGCCAAAATCACGCACACCGGGGGAATCAATCAGCGAGCCACCCAAGGGTAAGCGGTACAGGGTAGCGGAGGTGGTGGTGTGGCGGCCTTCGCCGTTATCAGAAATCGTACCGACACGAATATCGGTGTCAGGCAGCAATTGCGCGGCGATGGATGATTTACCCACCCCAGATTGCCCAACCACAATAGCAGTGCGCCCTTGAATCGCGGTAAGAATCGCGGCAACTCCCTGTTGCTGATCAGCCGAAACGTGCAGGATCGGACAACCAATGCTGGCGTATTCTTCCAGACAGGCTTCTGCTGCGGCGCTGGCATGAGTGCTGCGCAGGTCAGACTTGTTCATGACCAGCAATACATCCGCCCGCAGACGGTTGGCGGCAATCAGGTAACGGTCGAGCATTTCCCACAGCGGGGTAGGTTGCCAACTGGTGACGACGATCAGCAAGTCAATATTGGCGGCAACCGGGCGTAATTTTCCCCGGAAATCGGGGCGTTCCAGCACGTTGCGGCGGGGGAGCATGGCAGTGACGGCGGCATTGCCTTGGGCTTGACCCTCCCACTGGATGCGGTCGCCGCAAGCAAGGTTATCGAGTTTGCGCCGCGCGGTGCAGCGTAACAGATCCCCTTGGTCAGTTTCGATGAGAAAGTCAGCACCAAAGCGGGTAATAACCTGCCCAGCGCCTGAAGAAAGTGGTTGAGATGTGTTTTCCGTCATAACGTCCTATTGTGACGGAAAACAACGACGTTGCCCACGTATTACTGAAATTTGTAATACGCCTGATTGAGGTAAGCGACGACATCCTTGATTTCGTCGTCAAACCAGTTGGTGTCGAGGTTGGCATCACAACGACGCACTTGGCTTTCCAGTGCGGCGAGGTCGTTGACCTTGCGGTCGGCTTTGGTGAAGGCATCGGTGCCGTGACAGTTCAGGCACTGCGAAGCGGCAAACAGTTTTTGTCCGTTTACCGGGTCAGGCTCGGCCACTGCTGTCTGCATCAGCAATAGGCCAGTACAGAGAATCAACATAGCTTTCATTTCACTACTCTTTAATCAGTTTGTTGTTGTAAATGCGCAATCCGTATCGCGGCTGGCGGATGCGAGTCATAGAACGCTGAGTACCAAGGATCGGGTGTCAAAGTACTGGCATTCTCCTTATAAAGACCCACTAACGCGGCAATCAGTTCCGTCCCACTGGATTGTTGTGCGGCAAACTCATCGGCTTCAAACTCATGTTTGCGTGACCACCACGCCATGATCGGGCCAATGAAGAAGGTGAAGGCAGGGCTGACCAGCACAAACAATAACAACGCCATGTAGGTGGAAGGTTGGCTGATGCTCAGGGAAGTATAGAACCATGTTTGCCCCATTAACCATGCCAGTACGGCAAAACCGGTTAACGTCATGATCATGGACAGTGCCATGCCTTTGACAATGTGCTTACGTTTGAAATGCCCCAGCTCATGCGCTAATACCGCTTCCACTTGTGCCGGGGTCAAATGCTTGAGTAGGGTATCGAAAAACACGATGCGCTTGTTTTTACCAAACCCGGTGAAATAAGCATTGCCGTGGGCGGAACGGCGCGAACCATCCATAATGAACACGCCTTTGCTGTTGAAGCCGGTACGTGTTAGCAGCGCATTGAGACGGTCGGCGACTTCGCCTTCTTCCAACGGGCTGAATTTGTTGAACAGCGGCGCAATGAATTTGGGGTATGCCCACGTCATCAGCAGCGAAAACGCGGTCAGCGCTGCCCACGCATACAGCCACCACAGGCTGCCCGCCGATTCCATCAGCCACAGGATCAGCATCACCACTGGAATGCCGATCAGCAGTGACAGTGCCGCACCTTTCAGCAAATCCATCAGGAAGGTGGCGGGCGTCATTTTGTTGAAGCCAAAGCGTTCTTCCAGCACAAAGGTGCGGTACAGCGACAGCGGCATGTCCAGTAGGCTGCCGATGAGTATTAGGCTAATGATGACCGCCGTGCCGGTATACAGGTCGCCCCAGCCGAAGCTGCGCCATTGCTGATCCAGCCATTCCAGCCCGCCACCCAGTGTCCACGCCAGTAAAACAACCAGACCGATCAGCAGGTCGATGCGCCCCACGCCGCCTTTGGCGAGGGTGTAATCGGCGGCTTTCTGGTGTTCATCCAGCGTGATTTTGTCGGCAAACGGGGCAGGAACGGCACTGCGGTGGGTGCTGACATGCTGCTTCTGGCGCAACGACAGGTAAATTTGTACCAGCGTCGAAGCCAGCAGGAAGGCGAGGAAAATGTAGGTAAAGGTTTGCATAATGTCTGTTATATTCCAGATTCCCTAAAGTAATTACAGTGTAACCGAATGAGCATGAATCAGGAAAATTTGATCTGGATCGATCTGGAAATGACCGGGCTGGATACGTTCAACGATGTCATTATCGAAATTGCCACCGTCGTCACCGACAAAGACTTGAACGTGTTGGCGGAAGGCCCGGTGATCGCGATTCACCAGCCGGAGGCGACGCTGGCCAAAATGGATGACTGGAACCAGAAACAACACGGTGGTTCCGGCCTGATCAAACGGGTACAAGCGAGCACTTTGTCAGAAGCGGATGCGGAACAAGCGACGCTGGCTTTCCTCAAGCAATACGTGCCAGTGGGGGCATCGCCGATGTGCGGCAACAGCATTTGTCAGGATCGGCGCTTCCTCGCCCGTCAGATGCCAGAACTGGAGAGGTTTTTCCACTACCGCAATCTGGATGTGAGTACCTTGAAAGAATTGGCAAACCGCTGGAAGCCGGGGCTGGCGGCAGGTTTTAAGAAAGAATCACAGCATCTGGCGCTGGCCGATGTGCATGACTCGATTGATGAGCTGAAGTATTACCGTGAGCATTTTATCCGGGTTTGAGCATGTTGCAGCCCGTCGCCCCGGCATAGGCAAGGTTTGCGCCATCCTGTACAGTTTCTCCCAAACCCATCAATAACAATAACGGATAAACGATGACAACCGCAGCCCCCCAGCTTATCCAGGCTACGCTTGCGCAATTAAACAAGGTGATCCACGGTAAGGAGCAGCAAGTGCAACTGGCGCTGACCTGCTTGTTGGCGAATGGTCATTTGTTGCTCGAAGATTTGCCCGGCATGGGTAAAACCACGCTGGCACACGCGCTTGCCCATGTCTGTGGGTTGGAATATAAACGTGTGCAATTCACCAGCGATTTGTTGCCCGCCGACCTGATTGGTGCTTCGGTGTTTGAGCAGCAAGCAGGCCGTTTCCGCTTTCACCCCGGCCCGGTTTTCAGTCAGGTGTTTCTTGCCGATGAACTCAACCGCGCTACACCCAAAGCGCAAAGCGCCTTGCTGGAGGCGATGGAAGAGCGTCAGGTGAGTGTCGATGGCACGACGCACCCGTTGCCTGCGCCCTTTTTCGTGATCGCCACCCAGAACCCGCAAAGCCAGTCGGGAACCTTTCCTTTGCCCGAATCGCAGCTTGACCGTTTCCTGATACGCCTTTCCCTTGGCTATCCCAACCCAGAGGCTGAACGTGCCTTGCTGAGAGGCCGCAATGGCCGGATGTTGCTGGCGAGTATGCAGCAGGTATTAAATGAAAGCCGCTTGAAAGCCCTGCAATCACTGGTTCCACAGGTGAAAATGACTGATAACCTGCTGGATTACGTGCAACGCCTGATTGCTTATACCCGCCAAACCGAGGTGTGCCATCTGGGATTGTCACCACGCGGGGCGCTGGCGCTGGTTAAAAGTGCGCAAGCCTGGGCACTATTACAGGCACGTGGGCATGTGTTGCCAGAAGACGTGCAGGCGGTTTTCGTTGCGGTTGCTGGGCATCGCATTATCGGGCGGCAGGAGGCACAGGGCGAACAACTGGCGCGGCAAATCCTCGGCAAAGTCGATGTTGTCGGGGGCGGACGTGGCTAATGCCTTGCGGGCGCAACTCGATGGTTGGTTACGGCAGCGTTTGCCCAGCGCCCGCGAAACCACGCTCAACCAGCGTAAAATATTCATTGTTCCCAGCAATACCGCGTTAGGGTTGGTGGGGGTGATTGCCCTGCTGTTCTTGCTGGGCATCAATTTCCAGAATTCACTGGTGTACATCATCAGCTTTTGGCTGCTGGCCTTGCTGTTGCTCAATATTTTTTACACGTGGCGTAATCTCGCCGGTCTGACGCTGACCGCGATGGGGGTGGAACCCTGTTTCGCCGGGGAAAAAGCCGTGCTCGAAGTGGAGCTGAGCCGCCCCGTTAAGCAGACGAAATATGCGCTGGAACTGGCGTGGAAAGGGGAAGATCAGGTACAGGTCGATCTGATTTCCGCGCAAACCTTGCGGGTGAAACTGTCGCACAGCACCGAGGGACGCGGCTATTTCAAACCGCCCCGCTTGCAGGTTTCCACCCGTTACCCGACGGGTCTGGCGGTGGCGTGGTCGTATGTGTATCTGGATGTGCAAGGGCTGGTCTACCCCGCGCCAGTGGAGAAGGCTTTTCAACCGATAGGTCAATCCCACGGCGTAACCACTGATGACGGGCTGGAAATTGCCGGTGGAACCAGTGATTTCAGTGGGGTTCGTGACTATCAGCACGGCGATGGTCCGAAACGTATCCATTGGGCTAAATTTGCCCAGACCGGCAAGCTGTACACCAAAACTTTTGTCGATTACGCCAGCCATGACTTGTGGTTGGATTGGGATGAATTGCCCATGCCGGGGATCGAGGTGCGTTTGTCGCACTTATGCCGCAAGGTGCTGGATTTCCACCAGGAGCAGCGCCAATACGGTTTGAAACTGCCGGGTAAAGTGATTGCACCGGGCAAGGGCGAGGCACACAAAGCCCGCTGTTTGCAGGCGCTGGCCTTGTTTGGGGTGGCGAGTGAATAAACAGATTACCTATACCGGTATGATTTGGTTGTTGGCAGCGCAATTGGTGGTGATGTTGCCATTTTTGTTCGACCTGCCGCTGTGGTTATTACCCGTGTTGCTGCTGGTGGCATGGTGGCGTTTGCGGGTGTTAGCTGGCGCTGCCTCGCAACCGGGAAATGTGGTGAAGTTGCTGCTGATCGGGTTGGGCGTGGGTGGCTTATTATTGAGCGGTTTACGCTTCCCGTCGTTGGATGCAATGGCGACCTTGTTGCTGCTGGGATTTGCGTTCAAGTCGCTGGAAGTGGTGCAGCGCCGCGATGCGATTGTGGTGATTTTCATTGGCTATTTTCTGGTGGCGTTGCATTTTTTGTATACGCAATCGTTGATGGCGGCCTTGTACGGGATGGTGTCGATGGTGGTGCTGACCGGTGCATTGGTCGGCGTGCAGCAGGCGATAACTGAGTTTTCGACGGGGCAAAGTGTGCGTTTCAATCTGCGGTTGGCGGTTTTTATGCTGTTGCAATGCTTGCCGTTGATGATGGTGATTTTTGTGTTTGCACCACGTATAGCGCCGTTATGGAGTATTCCTTTGGCTAGTGGGCAGACGCAGACTGGTATGACGGATCGCATGGCTCCTGGCGATATTGAGAAGCTGGGTAAGTCGGATGAGCTGGCTTTTCGGGTAACGTTCAAGGGCAAGCGCCCGGCACAGCATGAGTTGTATTGGCAGGGTTTGGTACTGAACCATTTCGATGGGCATGAGTGGCGGCAGTTTGATCGCGATTACGATGTGTACCAATTGAAAACCGCTTTGATGAGTCATTATCGCTGGCAGCCTGAACGTATGCAGGTGCAGGGCAATCCGGTAGCGTATGAAGCGGTATATGAAACCTCAGGGCAGCCGTGGCTGTTTACCCTCTCGCCCGCAGTGGAGGTGGAAGGTGATGTGTTGCGTGGCGCGGATTATCGGGTGATGGCGCAAGAGGCGTTGCAAGCGCCCTTTCTGTTGAAAGCGGTGAGTTACCCGGCGACACAGCGCGATGTTGCATTGCCGGAGTATTTGCGTACTCTGGCCTTGGGCTTGCCGTCAACAGGTGACAAGCGTAGCCGCGAACTGGCGCAACGTTTGCGGGGTGAGGCAGGTGGTGAACAGGCTTATATCGACAAGGTGCTGGCACGTTTCCATGATCAGGCATTTGAGTACACTTTGAACCCGCCGATGTTGGGGGGGCGGGACACGGTTGATGCTTTCCTGTTCGATTCAAAGCGTGGCTTTTGTGCGCATTATGCCGGGAGCTTTGTCTTCCTGATGCGAGCGGCGGGGATTCCAGCGCGGGTCGTGGTGGGTTATCAGGGTGGGGAATGGAATGCTGCTGGGCAATATCTGGCGGTACACCAGTACGATGCTCATGCGTGGACGGAAGTGTGGTTGGCGGGGCGCGGCTGGGTGCGGGTTGACCCGACCACGGCGGTTGCACCTAGTCGTGTCGAACAGGGGTTGGAAGTGGCGGTACAGGCGGAAGGCAGTTTTCTGGCGGATTCGGTATTGTCTGCCCGCAAGATTCCGTGGTTGAACGGGATACGTCAGCAGCTTGATACGGTGCAATACGGCTGGCGGCGTTGGGTGCTGGGCTATGACCGTGAGGAACAGGCAGCGTTGTTGAAGTCTGTGCTGGGGGATTTGTCGGTGGGAAAGGTGGCTTTGTTTGCGGGTGGCCTGTTTGCGGCGATTGGCTTGTTCTGGTTGCTGGCCTTGGGCATGGCGCAGCGTAGGCAACCGGAAGCGCCCGAACATCGGCTTTACCGGCATTTTTGCGAGGCATTGGCAAAGCGTGGGGCAAGGCGTGAACCGGGCGATGCACCGGGGGCGTTTGCCCATCAAGCAGCGGAACATTTGCCTGCTTTGGCAGAGGTGATCCGCGAGTTTACGCAGGTGTATGAGGGGATTTGTTATGCGCCGCCCGCCGACGGGCGTGTGGCTACCCGGCGGCTGAAAACGTTGTTGGGGAAGATCAGGTAGTTTGTTTGAACTTGCCGATCAATGCAGTGGTCGGTGCGATGATGGTGAGCAAGATTGCCCCGGCGAGTATGCCAAAGACACCGCTCAGCAAAGTGGGGGTGATGGCTTTTAAGGCATTGCCTGCCCAGCCAACTTGTTGCACAAACAGTTCCGCGCCGTGGGTGAATTCGTGTGAATGCGGGATACCGTGCAGCAAGATGCCGCCACCGACCAGAAACATGGCGGCTGTTCCCACCACGGACAAGGTTTTCATTAGCCACGGGGCGAACCACAAAATACCGCGCCCCAAGGATTGACGGAAGTCGTTCACGCCACTGGCTACGCGCTCCTTGATTAAATGATAGCCGAGGTCATCCAACTTGACGATGCCCGCCACCAACCCGTAAACACCAGCGGTGATGACGATGGCAATGACGGAAATGGTCAGGGCTTGGGTGATGAGTGGGGCGTTTTCCACCGTGCCCAGTGCAATCACGATGATTTCAGCCGAGAGTATGAAATCGGTGCGGATAGCGCCTTTGATTTTGTCCCGTTCAAACGCCACCATGTCGATGTCAGGGTTGCGGGCAGCGGCGAGAAGTTCGGCATCTTCAGCGTGTTTTGCCGCGCCGCTGTGCATGAGCGCGTGGAAGATTTTCTCGAAACCTTCGTAACACAAATACGCGCCGCCGATCATCAGTAACGGGGTAATCAGCCACGGAGCCACCGCACTGATCAGTAGCGCAGCAGGCACCAGAATCAGCTTGTTGAGAAACGAGCCTTTCGCAACGGCCCATACGACTGGCAATTCGCGCTCGGCGCGTACCCCGGACACTTGTTCGGCATTTAAGGCGAGGTCATCGCCCAGCACGCCAGCGGTTTTTTTCGCCGCTACCTTGGTCATGAGGGTAACATCGTCCAGTACGGTGGTGATGTCGTCGAGTAAGGCTAAAAGGCTTCCACCCGCCATGCAAAACTCCTGATTAGAATGATTTTTTGTCTTTAAGTCTGCTGATCGACGTAGGCTTGGGCTGCCGCCAGATCAATCGTACCCTCGTAAATCGAGCGTCCCAGAATTGCACCCATGATACCCTGATCTTCTACGGCACACAGTGCTGTGATGTCATCCATATTGGTAACACCACCCGAAGCGACCACCGGAATTTTGATGCTGGCGGCGAGCTTGGCGGTTTCTTCCACATTCACACCTTTCATCATGCCATCGCGGGCAATATCGGTGTAAACGATCGCGCTTACGCCTGCTTGCTCGAATTGCTTGGCCAGTTCTATGGCTGACACGGCTGATACTGCTGCCCAGCCATCGGTGGCTACCATGCCGTTTTTCGCGTCAATACCGACGATAATGTGGCCGGGGAATTGCTTACACAGGTCGATGACGAATTGTGGCTCTTGCACCGCTTTCGTGCCGATAATGCAATATTGCACGCCCGCATCCAGATACGCCGCGACGGTTGCCGCATCGCGGATGCCGCCACCAATTTGCACCGGGACATTCGGGAAACGTGCCGCGACAGCGCGAACCACGTCGCCATTTACAGGTTTGCCTTCAAACGCACCGTTCAAATCGACCAGATGCAGGCGGCGGGCGCCCGCGTCTACCCAGCGTTGCGCCACCTCGACGGGGTTGCTGGCGAATACCGTGGTGTCTTCCATGCGGCCTTGGCGCAGGCGCACACATTGGCCGTCTTTCAAATCAATGGCGGGGATCAGTAGCATAGTCACATCCTTGGTTGAGTTGCGGTATGCTACCGCAAAACAGGAGGTTCTGGGGAGTATGATCGTTGACAAACTTCAGGCGCTAGGCAAGGCGTTGGGATTTAACGCTGTCGGTATCAGCAATATCGACCTGTCGGTTGCTGAGCAACGTTTGCTGGATTGGTTGGCGCAAGGCTATCACGGCGATATGGCGTGGATGGCGCATCACGGCAGCAAACGCAGCCGCCCCGCCGAGTTGGTTCCCGGTACGTTGAGCGTTATCAGTGTGCGCATGGATTATTTCCCGCCCGATAGCGTGGATGCTGAAATGCTGCTGAATCACCCCGAACGTGCTTACATCTCCCGTTATGCGCTGGGGCGTGATTACCATAAGGTGCTACGCCAGCGCTTGGAAAAATTTGCCCAGCAATTGCAGGCCGAGATCGGTAGTTTCGGTTATCGGGTCTTCACCGACAGTGCGCCAGTGCTGGAAAAGCCACTGGCAGTCAAAGCCGGGCTGGGCTGGATGGGTAAACACACCAATATTCTCAGCCGTGAAGCGGGTTCGTGGTTTTTCCTGGGTGAGATTTATACGGATTTGCCGTTAGAAGAA
This sequence comes from Thiothrix litoralis, assembly GCF_017901135.1. Classification (NCBI taxonomy): domain Bacteria; kingdom Pseudomonadati; phylum Pseudomonadota; class Gammaproteobacteria; order Thiotrichales; family Thiotrichaceae; genus Thiothrix; species Thiothrix litoralis. The sequence continues at coordinate 4,147,621 of NZ_CP072801.1, forward strand.
ACCAGCAGTGTTTCTGATCACTGTGGGCAATGCCGTGCCTGTATCGACGTATGCCCTACACAAGCCATTCTTGCCCCTTACACGCTGGATGCGCGGCGCTGCATTTCTTACCTTACTATTGAGCATCAGGGCAGTATTCCGCTGGAATTGCGCCCGCTGTTGGGAAACCGCATCTATGGGTGTGACGATTGTCAGCTTATTTGCCCGTGGAATCGTTTCGCGCAAACGTCACCGGAAGCTGATTTTGCGGTGCGTAACGGTCTGGATAGCGCCCGCCTCGGCGAGTTGTTCCAATGGCGTGAAAGCGATTTCATGCGCAAACTGGAAGGCTCGCCAATCCGCCGTATTGGTTACGAACGCTGGTTGCGTAATATTGCGGTAGCGCTGGGGAATGCGCCTGCCAGTGATGAGACCCTTGCATTGCTACAGAAAAAGCAGGCAGAAATTGTAAGTGTGTTAGTGCAAGAGCATATTCAGTGGGCCGTTGATCAGCACAAACAAGGCGCTAGCAGCTAGTCCCCACGCTTTATCTTTATTTTTTATCCGCACATCTGTAGTTTCTATGAAAGTTAAAATGTTTTGGGCATGATAGCCACATCGAAAACACAAATCCCCAAGTAACGCGATGAAAATTAAAAGAATGAGTGTGTTATTGGCGCTACTGGCAGTGACAATATTACCCGGTTGCGCAAGTGTCCAGAGCAATGCTTTATACAGTATGTGGCAAGAACGTGCTTATAGCGCTTACGGTATGCCAGCTCCACCCGCTGCCCGAAGCCCGTTTATGAGTGCTGTTATGCCTTATAGCCCGACTTTGAATAACCCGCTGGATACGGTGTCTGCCTCGATGATTAATGTGTCACACGCCGTATCTTCGCAAGAAGAAAAATTTATATCTCAATATTACTCATTGCAATAATGTGGTATAAGATAAGCCCTATTTGTTAGCCCCTGGAGTCCAACGCGGACTCCACTTTGACGCAAAGGTCTTAGCCCTTCCTTTGTGTCTTTTTGGCCAGACCCGCTATTTTGGGTCTGGCTTTTTTATTTTCAGGTAAAATCCACTCACACCACTGGCAATCATTGGAAGTTAGAGACATGGATATTGCATCACTACGTAACGATTACACACAAGCTGGCCTGAGCCGTCATACACTAGACCCTGACCCTTACCAACAGTTCAGTCTGTGGCTGAAGCAGGCGATAGACGGTCAAGTACTGGAACCAACCGCCATGCAAATTGCCACCGTATCAGCGGCAGGCAAACCCACTTTACGCACCGTATTACTGAAATCCTTTGATGCCAACGGCTTTGTATTTTTCACCAATTACCATAGCCAGAAAGCGCAGCAAATGGCTGAAAACCCTCAGGTTGCCCTGTTGCTGTTCTGGAAGGAACTGGAGCGTCAGGTGGAGATTACCGGGCGTGCGGAAAAAATCCCGACACTGGAATCCTTGCGCTACTTCACCAGCCGTCCGCGTGGCAGCCAGTTGGGAGCGTGGGTTTCTGCGCAGAGTTCCATCATTACCTCCCGCAAGTTGCTGGAAATCAAGCTGGATGAAATGAAGCGTAAATTCAGTGCCGGTGAAATTCCCTTACCCGATTTCTGGGGGGGCTACCGCATCGTGCCGGATAGCATCGAGTTCTGGCAAGGCCGCTCCAGCCGCTTGCATGACCGTTTTGAATACCGCCGCAATGGGGAAGGCTGGGATATTGAGAGGTTAGCACCATGAATGCGTTGCAATTGAAGATTCCACCACCGGTTTACCTGCTGGCCTTTGTGGGCATGATGTGGGCAGCCGATCAATGGTTGCCGCTGCTTGAGCTGATTGCTTCGCCGTGGAACCGGCTGGGCTTGGTGCTGATCGCTGCTGCGGTGCTGATGGATTTCTGGTCGTTGGGTTTGTTTTTTCGGGCGCATACCACGTTTAACCCGATCCACCCCGAACGTACCCAAGCCCTTGTCACGCAAGGCCCGTACCGTTATACCCGTAACCCGATGTACGTGGGTATGTTGATTATCCTGCTCGGCTGGGGTATCTGGCTGGGCAGTCTCAGCCCGTTTTTGCTAGTACCGCTGTTCGTGTGGGTGCTGACCCTGCAACAAATCATGCCCGAGGAAAAAATTCTGGAACAAACCTTTGGTGACGCGTATCTTGAGTACAAAACGCGGGTTTCCCGCTGGTTGTGGTGAGGAAGGTTCATGTTAGCAAGAGCGACTCTGTTGGCGGCGAGTGTGCTGCTGGTATCAGGCTGTAAACTGGAACTGCCGATTCTGGGTGGAAACAGTATCAGCGGGCCATTGAAACTGGAAACGGTAGAATTTCAGCGTGCCGGTGGGCCGCAATGCCCCGGTGCGCCGGAGACAACCCCGGAAAATATCCGTTGTGCCAATTTGCAGTTGACCTATCCCAAGGTGTTGGCGGCGGGGAATCCTCAGGCTGCGGCAAAAATTAACCAGTTTATTCAGGAGCAAGTGCTGGAATACAGTGATGCCGAAGGCAAACCCCCCGCCACGCCGGAGGAGTTTGCCAGCATGTTTGCCAGTGCTTACAACGAAGTGCCGGATGCAATGGGCTTGTGGGAAATGGAGCGCAAGGTTGAGGTCAGTTTTGCATCCGACCACTTGGCTACCCTGAATTTCAGTGAATCCGGCTATACCGGCGGGGCGCACCCCTTTAGCGGGCAACGTTATTTTGTCCTCGATCTGGACAGTGGTAAGCAACTGACCCTGAATGAATTGCTAGCGGCAGGTTATGAAACAGAGCTGAATAAAGTGGGTGAACAGGCTTTCCGTAAGGCGCGTGGCTTGTCTGCCTCCACCAGTTTGGATGGGGCTGGCTTCTGGTTTGCCAATAATATTTTCAAGGTAAACACCAACTTCGGCGTGTTGGGAAATGGCCTAGTGTTTAATTTCAACCCTTATGAAGTGGCCCCTTACGCGATGGGGCCGACTGATTTCACCGTGGCTTACGGGGATATTCAGGGTCTGATTCCTGACACCAGCCCCTTGGCAACGGTGGCGAAATGAGCTTGGCTGATGATTGAATACCTGCGTGACCCGGAGCGCATTCACCAGCAAAATGATGCGTTGCTGCGAGAACTGTTGGTGCTGGATGCTTTTACAGAGGAACAGCAACAGGTCGTTATCCAGATGGTACTGGCTTATGGCGACCCGTCGTTGGTGGAATCCATCCGCTTCAGTGAGCGGGCGTTAGCGGTGGCTCACAAGGCGATTAAGCTGCGTAATAACCTGCTGTATGACGTGGAACTGGTCAATCAGGCGTTGAGCAAACGCTTGCTTTATCAGGAACCGTTCGGCTTTCTGGGCAAGGCATCGGTGATCTCCCAAGCGAAAAGCAGTAAACAGACCCGTGCGATGACGGGGGTTGATTGCTGGAAACGCTACATGGCGGGGGGGATCGTGCTGATTGGGCAATCGGGCACGGCCTTGTTCCGCTTGCTGGAAATCCTCAAGGACGGCGCACCACCCCCCGCCTTGGTGATTGCCTCCGCCCGTGGCTTTGTGAATGCCGAGGCTGCCAAACAAATGCTCTGGAAACAGCACGAAGATTTGGGGGTGGAATGCATCGTGGTCGAAGGCACGCGCGGCGGCGGGGTATTGGCCGCAGCAGCACTGAATAGCCTGTTGACAATGCAGCAGCAGAAATCGCCACCCTTGATCAGGTTGCGCGGCAAACCCCGTCCTTCAGGTCGGGGAGGATAGCGCGGGTGGCGAAGCCGCCCTATGTTCGGAGTGTTTAGTGTGGTGTCTGCTGCTGCCCAATGTATTGGCGAATGAGAGAAATAGGTGCACCGCCACAGCTACCCGCAAAATAACTGGGCGACCATAAAGCGTCGTTGTCATTAACTCATAGACCAAACTACACGGCGTAAACTACAATATGAGGATGCAACGACTCCAAGCCTTCAAATACGAACTCATGCCCAATAGTGAAACACAGCGTCAACTACGCCGTTTTGCTGGGTCATGCCGCTTCGTTTACAACAAGGCATTAGCGTTGCAGCAAGCCAACCATGGAGCGGGCGAAAAATTCATCGGTTACGTGGCAATGGCAAAACACCTGACGGCATGGCGCAATGGGGAAGAAACGCCGTGGCTGAAAGATGCCCCGGTTCACCCCCTGCAACACGCCCTCAAAGACCTCGATAAAGCCTACCAAAACTTCTTTGCGAAACGTGCTGATTTCCCCCGCTTCAAGCGTAAAGGCAGCGGTGACAGCTTCCGTTATCCTGACCCCAAACAAATCAAGCTCGACCCAGGCAATAGCCGAATTTTTCTGCCAAAACTCGGCTGGATACGCTACCGCAACAGCCGCGATGTGCTGGGAGAACTGCGCAATGTCACGGTTTCCAGCAAGGGCAGCCAATGGTTTGTCAGCATCCAAACTCAGCGGGAAGTGGAAAAAATTGCATCTCAAGCCACGACAGCCATCGGCATCGACCTGGGTATAGCCCGTTTTGCCACGTTCTCCGACGGTACGTACCTCGAACCGCGCAACAGCTTCAAAACCAAAGCCGCCAAACTCGCCAAATACCAACGGCGCATGGCGCACAAACAAAAGTTCAGCAACAACTGGAAAAAAGCACAAGCCAACGTTCAAAAAATTCACATGCAAATCGCCAATGCCCGCCGCGATTTCCTGCACAAGGCGACGACCACGCTCAGCCAAAACCACGCGCTCGTGTTCATCGAAGATTTGCAGGTCGGTAATATGTCGAAGTCAGCGGCAGGCACAGCAGAAAACCCCGGCAAGAACGTTGCCCAGAAGTCTGGCTTAAACAAAGCCATTCTCGATCAAGGTTGGGGAGAATTTCGACGGCAACTCGACTACAAGATGGCATGGAAAGGCGGGATGTTGTTTGCCGTGCCGCCGCATTATACCAGTCAAGAATGCCCAGAATGCCATCATGTGTCGGCAGATAACCGCCAGACGCAAGCCAAGTTTGTGTGCGTGAAATGCCACTATGAAAATCATGCCGATCATGTCGGCGCGATCAATATCAAAGAGCGGGGATACCGCTTGTTAGCCTGTGGAGATGCGGCCTTAAGCCGCTCTGTGAAGCAGGAACCCGCCGAAGTCAGTCAGCTATCTAGCGGAATGCAGTAGGAATCCCCTTCCTTCAGGGAGGGGAGGATGTCAATGATCCCCTGTGAGCGTTACCATTTTTCCAGATTGGCATACCCCAGCACCAGCCATTTCACCCCGGCACTTTTGAAGTTTACCTGTACCCGCGAATGGACACCTGCACCCTCTGAATCGGTAATGACGCCATCCCCAAACTTGGCGTGACGCACTCGCTGCCCGACACGATAACCCGTTTCGTTGAAATGGGTGGTGCGGGTTACCGGTTTGGGGGCGGGCGCTGAGGGGCGGTAATGACCACCACCGCTAAAGCCGGTGCTGTAGGTTTTGACCTTGGGACGCACTTCTTCCACCAGTTCCTCCGGCAGTTCGCGCAGGAAGCGGGACGGCGGGTTGAATTGCGTGCGCCCGTGCAACTGGCGCTGCTCGGCGTAAGTCATCACCAGTTCTTTTTCGGCGCGGGTAATACCGACGTAGCAGAGGCGGCGCTCTTCTTCCAGCCGTGCCGGGTCATCGGCGGACATCAGGTGCGGGAACAAGCCTTCTTCCAGTCCAGTCAGGAAAACCAGCGGGAATTCCAAGCCTTTGGCGGAATGCAGGGTCATCATTTGCACGCAATCTTCGCCCGCTTCGCCTTGGCCTTCACCGGCTTCTAATGCTGCGTGTGACAGGAAGGCGGAAAGCTCGTCCATTTCTGGTGGGTCTTCTTGACCTTCGCTCAGGGGGCGGTTGAGGGTGTTCAAATCGAAGCCTTGCGCGGCGGTGATCAGTTCGCTGAGGTTGTCGACCCGTGTTTGGCCTGCTTCGCCTTTTTCCTTGGCGAGGAAATGCGGTTTTAGCGTGGCAAGGTCGATGACGATTTCAACTTGTTCCCTGAGGGGCAGGCTGTTGATGTCGCTTGCCATGCGCTGGATGAGTTGGACGAAACCTGACACGCTATTGGCGGCACGCGGGGTAAATTCACCAATATCAGCGACTTGCTGGGCGGCTTCCCACAGGGAAACATTCATGGCACGGGCGTGGCTGCGCAGGATGTCGATGGTGCGTTCGCCGATGCCGCGTGGCGGGTGGTTGACGATGCGTTCAAACGACGCGTCATCCTGATGGTTGGCGGTGAGGCGTAAATAGGCCAGCGCATCCTTGATTTCAGCCCGCTCGAAGAAGCGTAAGCCGCCGTACACCCGGTAGGGAATGCGGTTTTCGTTGAAGGTGCTTTCAAACACGCGCGACTGGGCATTGGAGCGGTACAGAATGGCTATATCGCGACGCATTCCGCCCTGTTCCTGCCATTTTTGGATGCGCCCGGCGATGAAACGCGCTTCGTCGATTTCGTTGAAGGCGGCGTACAGGTGCAGGCGTTCGCCATCCTTGCCGTCCGTCCAGAGTTTTTTGCCCAAGCGCCCACGGTTATTGTCGATCAGGGCGTTGGCGGCTTTGAGGATATTGGCGGTGGAACGGTAATTCTGTTCGAGGCGGATGGTTTCGCAGCGTGGGAAATGTTTGGTGAAATTGCGGATATTTTCGATCTTCGCACCACGCCAGCCGTAAATCGACTGGTCGTCATCGCCGACGGCGAATACCGGGTTTTCATCGCCTGCCAACAGGCGCAGCCAAGCGTATTGCAGGGCATTGGTATCCTGAAATTCGTCGACCAGAATGTGGCGGAAACGCTTGCGGTAATGCAGTTGCAATTCCGGGTTGTCACGCAGCAGTTCCAGCGAGCGTAGCAGCAATTCGGCGAAATCGACCACGCCATTGCGCTGGCAGTTTTCTTCGTAGACCGTGTAAATGCGTACCAGTTGGCGCTGATTGAAATCGCCTTTGTCTTCGATATGGTGCGGGCGTGAACCTTCATCCTTGCGAGCATTGATGAAGCTGGCAACCTGACGCGGCGGGAAGCGGGTTTCATCCAGTTCCAGCGCCTTGAGGATGCGTTTGACCATGCGCAACTGGTCTTCGGAATCGAGTATCTGGAAGGTTTGGGGGAGTTTTGCTTGCTGCCAGTGCAGGCGCAGCAGACGGTGCGACAGACCGTGGAACGTGCCGACCCACATGCCGCCGCTGGGTACTTGCAGCAAGTCTTGGATGCGCCCGCGCATTTCGTTGGCGGCTTTATTGGTGAAGGTCACGGCGAGGATGCTGAGCGGTGAAACATTTTCGACTTCAATCAGCCAAGCGATGCGGTGTACCAGCACGCGGGTCTTGCCACTGCCCGCACCCGCCAGTACCAGAATGGGGACGGGGGGCGCAGAAACGGCTTCGCGTTGCTGGGTGTTTAGGGGGTTGAGCAGCGGTGATATATCCATTATTTACAGTATTTTCCTTTCGATCAGGAGTTGGACGCCTGCAATGACTTCCTGCATCCGCTCGACTGATACTTTACCAATCTTTTCAGTCAGGTCATGTTTGTTGAGGGTGTAGATTTGGGAAACATTCACCACACTGGCTTTCGACAGATTGGCTTCGCCCTTATTCAGCAATACATTGCCGGGTGATTGTGCGCGTTTCAGGTTGGATGTCAGGGAACAAACGACAACGGTGTTGATCATGCTGGCATTAAATACATCATTTTGCAGCACAATATGGGGGTGTCGATAGCCTGGTTCTGATCCGCTCGGTTCCCCTAGGTCGACCCAGTAAATCTCCCCTTGTTTGATTACCATGCTTCAGTCTCAAGATTCTTGAGCTGTTTTTGCTTCATCTGTTGCTGGACTTGTGCCTCTTCAGCATCGGGAGTGTCATTGCCATGAGCGGCGTTGATTTGTGCTAACAACTTACGATTTTTGTTTTTTTCGATGAAATCTTCCATTGCCATCACGAACAACTTGCTGCGGGAAATGTGCAGTTCTTGCGCCAGTTGATTGATGGTGTCGAATAAATCTTGCTGGATGGAAATGGCAGTTTTGATACTGGTGGACATGGTGACACCTGCTAAAAGGGGCAAATTCTGCTGATAGTATTGACGTTGGTTATACTGATGTCAATACTATGGGAAATACTGCTTTCCAAGGAACTGCTATGCAAATCTGGGTTGATGCCGATGCTTGCCCCAATGTGATCAAGGAAATCCTGTTTCGCGCTGCCGAACGGCTACAAATTCGTACTACTTTGGTGGCAAACCAGCCGTTACGCATTCCACCATCGTTGTACATCAAAACGATTCAAGTACCTGCCGGATTCGATGTGGCGGATAACCGCATTGTGCAGGATCTGGAGGCAGGCGATTTGGTGATCACTGCGGATATTCCGCTGGCAGCCGAGGTGATCGAAAAGCAAGGCCATGCGCTGAATCCGCGTGGGCAGTTTTACACCCCGGAAAATATTCGCGAACGGTTGCGCATCCGTAATGCGATGGAAGAAATGCGTAGCAGCGGCATGGTGACGGGGGGGCCTCCGGCACTGAATCAGAGTGATCGGCAGGCGTTTGCTAACCAGCTTGACCGTTTCCTTACCCGGTATGCGCAAAAGAAGGCGTAGTGTCAGCCTCCGCTTTGCTGCGCAAAATGGTACGGGCGCATGACCAGATTTCGACCTGTTCGATGCCGTTGGCAAGCAATAAGGCAGCCAGTTCGCGAGCCGTTGCCCCGGTGGTGATGACATCATCGAAAATGGCGATGTGCCGATAGGGGGCAGCGGTGTGGAACTGAAACGCCTGTTGCAAGTTGTGTTGACGTTGGCTGGAATCGAGTTCGGTTTGTGGCAGGGTGGCTTTGCTGCGGGTAATGGTGCGGGTCAGCAGTGGGATACCCAGTTGTTTTGCCAGCGGGCGAGCCAGTTCCAGTGCCTGATTGAAACCGCGTTTGTGTAAGCGGGCATTGTGCAAGGGTACGGGCAGGATGGCATCGGGTACTTTCGCTAGTTGCGGCAGGATACCTGTCGCGGTTAATTCACCCAAGGTGGCGAGTTCGCGCAGGTTTTTACCAAACTTGATACTGAGTAACAAGCTGCTGATCGGGGGCTGGTAAGCAAATGCGCTTACGCTGGCGGGGCAACCGCCGGGTAGGGGTAAGTTTTGTTCTGGCGGCAACCACGGCAAATCTTCGTGGCAATGGGTGCATAGCGGGTAGCCCACGATGCGTGGCAAGCCACAAAAGGCGCAGTTGGGCGTGAGGGTTTGCTGCAAGGCTTGCCAAACGGCGGCGGCTTTCATGGTTTGAGCTGCTTTTGGAAGAGGGAGGCAATGCCCAACAGAATGCCGCCACTCATGCCGTACAGGTGGGCAGCATAGATAACCGGGGCGTCGATCAGTTCGGCAGACGGGGAAATGCCACCTTGCTGCCAGTCCCACAGGGTTTTGCCCCCAATACCCAACAGGATGAGGGCAGCCATCAGCCAGTCTTTCTGGAATAATAGACGGATGCCCGCAAGCATGAATAAGCCGTAGAGGATGCTGGAAAAGCCTACATACCAGATGACGCCCGGACTCAGGAGCCACAACCCAAGGCCAACGCAGGTGGCCAGCCAAACGATCTGCAATAATTGCATGGGTTTGCTGTCGGTTGAGGGGGCGATGAAGACCAGCAGCCAGGTTCCGGCGAGGTTAAGTGCCAGATGCCAATGGTTGGTGTGTACCAAGCTGCCCGTCCAAAGACGCCAGATTTCACTGGCTTCGATCAGGTGGCGTTGATAATACAATTGATCATGAAAAAACTGTAATAATGGCAGCAATGCCGTACCCATAATGGCGATGAAGCAGGTGTTAAGATATTTGCCGGGCAAAGTAGTGGATTCTCTGGTGTGCAACATGGCTGACAGTATGCCAGAATCGTTGGGATGAAATCTTGTTTAGAGGATAAAGTGCATGAGTATGAGTAAAGCGGCACGGCATCAGCCGGGGCAGGCGGGGTTTTCCTTGACGGAATTGATGATCGTGATTGTGATTATCGGCATCTTGTTGGGGTTGGTATTCAGTAACCTGAATGTGATGGGGGATGCACAAAACCTCAAAGCCAAAAAAGAAGTGGGCGACCTGAAAATCAAGCTGGAAATGTACCGCGCTGATAATGGCACGTTCCCGGCTTCCGGGGCGTTGAGTGCGTTGATCACGAACCCTGGCAATGCACCGCGCTGGCGTCAATACATGAAGGCGTTGCCGAAAGACCCGTGGGGCAACGACTACCGTTACCTGAATCCGGGTACGCGCGGTGGCGAAATCGACATTTACAGCATTGGGCCGGATAAACGTGAAGGCACAGAAGATGACGTCGGTAGCTGGCAACTCGAACAGTAAACCGGGTACGCTGCGGGGTTTTTCCCTGCTGGAAATGATGATCGTGATCATGGTGATCGGCATCTTGTACTCGCTGGCAGGTTCGATGTTGAACCTGTCGGTTTCCGATCCGCTGAATGAGGAAGTGGCGCGTTTGCGTGAGCGCGTGGCGATGGCGCAGGATGAAAGCATCGTGCGTTCCCAAGCGCTGGCCTTGGGCTTTGGGGAAACCGGCTATGCCTTTTTTACCCAGAATGATCGGCTTCAGTGGGAACCTGTCGAGAAAGATGGCTTGTTGAAGACCTATGAGTGGGTCGGGCAGTATGAGCCGGTGCTTTACCTGCAAGGGCAGGCGGTGAGTTTGCCCAAAAACAAGGATATTCAGCCGCAAGTATTCATTTTACCTACGGGGGAGATGATGCCGTTTGAGTGGCATTTGCGAGATAAGGATGAGCGCGACAGTGTGCTCAAGTTCGACAACGTAGGCCGTTTGGTCGATATGGCAGCGGAGTCTGGTTGATGATGCGGCAGCAGCAAGGCTTCAACCTGATCGAAATTATGTTTGCCTTGCTATTGCTGGGCTTGGTGATCACGGTGAGCGTGGAAACCAGTAGTGGTGATATTGCCAGCTATAATCGCATGAAAGACACTACCTTGGCGCGTTGGGTAGCGTTTAACCAGCTTGCGGTGGTGCAGACCAGTAAGGGCTTTCCTGCGATTGGCAAGACGGAAGGCAAGCTGGAGATGGGTGATGTGCCTTGGCAGTGGCGGCAGGAAATCCTGGCGACGCCTGATGTCGACTTGCGCAAGGTGAAAGTCAGCGTGTTCCGTGAAGGGCAGGAAAAGCAAATCTTGGCGGTTGAGTTGGCTTATGTGGCGAATCCGCAGCCTAAGCAGAGGAACGGGTTATGAGGTATGCGCTGCAACGCTCACACGGTTTCACACTGGTTGAGCTGATGATTTCCTTGGCGATTTTTTCCTTGATGATTAGCTTGGCGTACCAGTCAGTGGGTGTGCTGATGGATACGAGCAGGCAGGTGGAACAGCCGCAGGTTGAATTCCAGCAATTGCAACGGGCGCTGGTATTTGTGGAACGGGATATGCACCAGCTTGCCTGGTTACGCCCGACGAATAGCACGCTGAATAGCGCGGTGAGTACTGGTGTCGAGCAGCGTGAGAATAACAGTATTACCCAGCCTGATGAGATCGGGGTATTACTGGCGTTTACCCGTGGCGGCAACCCGGATGTGGCGTGGCAGTTGCGTTCTTCCGGGCTGATGCGCAGCGGCTTGCAACGGGTGCGTTACGTGCTGGAAAATGGCAAACTGTTACGCCAGACGTGGAATCTGGTGGATCATGTGGAGGCAGAGGAGCCAGTTTCACTGGTATTGCTGGAGGGTGTGGAAGGAGAGCCACGTTTTCGGTTTATGGCGACGCGGGGTGGGGACTTCAAGGATGACTTGCCCAAGGATCGGTCAATGTTGGTGGCGGTGGAGCTTTCCCTGAAGCATAAACGCTTTGGGGACATCCGGCGAGTTTTCACAGTATATTTATAAGGACTTGCTAATGCTCTACGGCGAGCGACTGGAATTTGATGGATTTAAACGATATAGTTCTGCCACGCCTTTCGGCGTCACGCCGCTTCGAGGAAAACTGAACACCGATGAGTATAAGAAAAAATACACTGAGGGCGCTGCTAATGCTGTGGAGTATTGGCTGGCTGCCTGCTGTGCATTGCGCTGAGATTGTCAGGGTGGAAACTGTTCAGTCACTGTCACGTTCTGTGCTGGGAAGCACGGTTATTCCGTATAAGGAAGTTACGTTATCCGCCCAGATTCCGGGGGCGGTCAAGTTTGTTGCGGGCGAAGCGGGTTCCGGTTTTCGTCAGGGTGATGTGATTATTCAGATAGATGAATCGCAGTTGATGGCCAAGCGTAATGCTATTCTGGCGCAGATTTCCATTGCCCAGGCTTCCGTGCGGAATTCTCAGGCGCAATATACCCGCGAGTTGGTGTCCCCCCGTAGTAAGGATATTGGTGCAATGCCCGGTTTTGGCTTGCCCGCGATGTTTGACATGAACATGGTGCAGCCGTTCGCGAATTCCATGATGGGCAATTATGACTCTGATATGGGGCGTTATGGCGACTTGATGAGCAGCGCGACAGGGGTGTCGCAGGCGCAGAGCAATTTGCAGCAGGCGATGTCGCAATTGCAGGAAATTGATGCGGCTTTGCGTGATGCCAAGTCGGTGGCTCCTTTTGAGGGTATCGTGCTGGAAAAAATGGTGGAGGTGGGCGATACTGTCCAGCCCGGTCAGCCTTTGATCAAATACGGTTACGTCAAGTACAAGCGCTTGCAGGCCGATGTGCCGTCAGGGTTAGTGAGTAATTTGAGCGTTGGCATGATTGTCCCTGCCAAGATTGACAGTGATGCTACCACGATGGTGAAAATCACCCAGATTTACCCGGTGGCTGATCCCAGCCGCCATACGGTTACGGTGAAATTTGATCTGCCGGTGGATGCAGTCGCAGCACCGGGAATGTATGCCGAAGTCTATCTGCCCGAATCTAGGCAGGGTGATGCCAAGGTGGTCGTCATCCCGGAAACGGCATTGCTCAGGGGGCGTAGCCTGCCTAGCGTACTGGTTGTGACTAATAATAATACCTCGGAATTGCGCTTGGTGAGGCTCGGCGCAGAGCAAGAGGATGGTAAAGTAGAAGTGGTTTCCGGTTTGAGTGATGATGAGCGTGTTATTGATAATCCGCCCAGCACTGCTTCTTCTGGTTGGATGCCTCATGCAGAATAAATATGTGAATATGATTTCCCCCGCAAGGAACGTAAGTAATGATGAATGACTCTCCGCACAACGCACCCAGCCCCCACCAGCATCATTTGGGCATGGCGGGTTCCATGGCCAAAGCCTTCATTACTTCCCCGCTGTCATTGCTGTTGCTGCTAGCGTTTTTTGCGGTCGGTATTTTGGGGATGTGGGTAACGCCTCGTCAGGAAGATCCGCAGATTTCCGTGCCGATGGTGGATATTTTTGTGCGTTACCCCGGTGCCTCCGCACAGGAGGTGGAAAACCTCATTTCCCGTCCGCTGGAAAGCATCATGTCGGAAATGACCGGGGTAGACCACGTTTACTCCTATTCCGCCCGCGAACAGTCGATGGTGACAGTACAGTTCATTGTTGGTCAGCAGTTGGAACAATCGCTGGTCAAGCTGTATGACAAGCTGGCTTCCAATAAAGACCGTATGCCTATCGGGGTGCAAGAGCCGCTGGTCAAGCCGAAAGGAGCGGATGACGTTCCCTTGGTGACCCTGACCCTGTGGTCAAATCAGGTCGATGATGCCAATTTGCGGCTGGTGGGGCTGGATGTCTTGCAGAGCCTGCGTGAAGTAAACAATACCAGCCAGAGTTTTATCGTCGACGGTCGTCATGACCAGTTGAAGGTGGAAATCCTGCCCGAACGTTTGGCGACGTTTGGCGTGTCGCTGGAGCAGGTGGCGAATGCCATCCGCATGGCCAATTCCGAGCGCAATACCGGGTCAGTGGAGCCTGATGCGCGGGTGTTCCGGGTCTACAGTGGTGCTTTCCTGAGTTCTGGTGAAGATGTCAAACGCTTGATGGTGGCGGTGATTGACGGGCGTCCGGTTTACGTGCGTGATGTGGCAACCGTGACGGAAGAGCCCAGTGATGCTGGGCGTTCAGTGGGTTATTACTCTGGGTCTGCGGGCACTGAAGGGGAAGAGAAAGCTGATAATGCCCCGGCTGTTACCTTAGCGATTGCCAAAAAACACGGCACGAATGGGGTGGATGTTGCCAGCGAAGTGCTGAGGAAACTGGATACCCTCAAAGGCCGGATTATTCCCGATAATGTCCACGTCGCGGTGACCCGTAACTACGGTGCAACAGCCAAAGCCAAAGTTGATGAGTTGATTTTCAAACTGTTCGTGGCAACCGGCATTGTGACGATACTGGTCTGGTTCTTCCTCGGCTTGCGTGCGGCAGGGGTGGTATTGATCGTTATTCCAGCGGTTATTACCACGACGGTGTTTTCGGCGTGGCTGATGGGGATGACGATTGACCGGGTGAGTTTGTTCGCCCTGATTTTCTCCATTGGTATTCTGGTGGATGATGCCATCGTGGTGGTGGAAAATATTTACCGACGCTGGTTGTTGACCGAAGACACCGACGTTGAAACGGCAGTGGATGCGGTACGTGAAGTGGGTAACCCGACCATTCTGGCAACGGGTACAGTTATTGCGGCCTTGTTGCCAATGGGTTTCGTCAGCGGCATGATGGGGCCGTATATGTTACCTATCCCGGTGTTGGGGTCGGTGGCAATGGTGATCTCCTTGTTTGCCGCGTTTGCGTTTACGCCGTGGTTGACCAACCGTTTCAAGCCTTCCCTGAAAAGCCTGCATGAGGCAGCAGAAAAGGAACACAAGCAAGCAGCGCGGATGGAAAAACTGTTCCGTGGCCTGATTGTGCCCTTGGTGACGAACAAGAAAAAAGGCTACGCCTTCCTGTTTGGGATCATTATCGTGTTCTTCGCTTTCATGCTGCTGTTCTATCCGCTCAAATCAGTGCGGGTAAAAATGCTGCCGCTGGATAACAAGCCGGAATTCAACGTGGTGTTGAATATGCCGGAAGGCACGGCACTGCCCGTGACGGCTAACATGCTGCATTCAATGGCAGCCAAGCTGAAAGAAATCCCGGAAGTGACTGCGTTGCAAACCTACACAGGGACTGCCTCGCCGTTTAACTTTAACGGTTTGGTGCGCCATTACTACTTGCGCCAAGAGGCATGGCAGGCCGATATTCAGGTGCAACTGACGGATAAGCATGACCGTAAGCGTACCAGTCACCAGATTGCGGTCGAGGCGCGTGCCTTATTGCAACCGTTGCTGAAAAATTCGGGCGGTAAGTTGCAAGTGGTGGAAATGCCACCAGGCCCGCCGGTATTGCAGTCCGTGGTGGCCGAAATCTATGGCCCTGATGCGAATACCCGCCGTCAGGTTGCTGCCGATATGACCAAATTCTTTGCGCAGGCTGAAAACCTCGATGATGTTGATAACTTGATGGAAGAGGATCATGAAATCCTGCGTTTCATCGTCGACTCTGATAAGGCGCAACGTAACGGCATCACGGCGGAAGATGTTAACCGCACGTTGGAAATGGCAATGGGTGGCTACATTCTGGGCGACATCAAGAAAAATGCCTTGATTGATCCAACCCGTATTGTGATGCAAGTACCGTTGAGTGCCCGTTCCCAGATTTACCGACTGTCACAATTGCCCGTGACCAATCACATAGGGCAGTTTGTGCCGCTGCATGAACTCGGCACGTTTGTGTTCGATAAGCAGGACAAGCCAATTTACCGCAAGGATCTGCGTGCAGTCGAATACGTCACTGCTGAAACGGTCGGGCGTTTGGCAGCACCGGTTTACGGTCAGGGGCAAGTGGAAAAACTGCTGGCAGATGCCAATGATGGCAAGGGTTACATAACACCTGATGGTACGCGCTTACTGGATGAAGCCTACTGGTTGAAGTCACCGCAAGATGTCGAGAGCAAGTCTGCCTTTGAATGGGGCGGTGAGTGGACAGTAACGTGGGAAACCTTCCGCGACATGGGGATTGCGTTCGCCGCTGCACTGGTATTGATTTACATGCTGATCGTGGCACAATTTGGAAACTTTACCTTGCCAGCGATTATTATGGCACCGATCCCACTGACCTTGATCGGGATTGTGCCGGGGCATTGGTTGATGGATGCCGAATTCACCGCCACGTCGATGATTGGTTTCATCGCGCTGGCGGGGATTATCGTGCGTAACTCCATCTTGTTGGTAGACTTCGCCCGTGAGGCGGTGGTCAATGGCGAAACGGTGCTGGAAGCAGTTATCCGCTCATGTGAGGCGCGTACCCGTCCAATCATCATTACTGCCCTCGCGCTGTTTGGTGGTTCGATGGTTATCCTGTCTGACCCCATTTTTCAGGGGATGGCGGTATCGCTGATCTTCGGTGGTGCGGTGGCAACCCTGCTTACCCTGCTGATTATTCCGTTGGGCTGTATCAGTGCGGGTGATTCACTGGGCGGTTCCCCCGGTGGAAATGGTGGCGGCGCAGCCGGGCAAGGTGGACATCCTTCCGGTACGGCGGGTGCTGCGCAGTCCGTGAATTCAGGTAAAGGTATTGGTACTGTTGCCAAGGATGCAGTAGTCTATACCGGACTTTATTTTGTATCCTTATTGACCAGCTTGGTCAGTGGGATAATCGGCATGTTTGCTGCTGGACGTAAGCACTTGCAAAAGCGCAAGGCACGTGGTGTCGAAAAGCAGCAAGCTGTACGTAAGCAAGCTAAGGCACAGGCTGCGGCTTCCGTTGCCAAGGTGGTGGCAGAAAAGAAACCTGCGACGCCTGCCGTGGAAGAGGTCACTGAGGAGATACAACAAGAATCGTTAACACCACAAGATGATATGCATCCTGTTTCTGGTGAAGTTCAGGAAAGGAAGAAGCCGTCAGGCAGACGGGGCATAAAACTTAAGACAGACATTTAATCTGGAAGGAAGACTAGCATGATTATATTTAACAAAAAGCAACTGGCGACAGCGGTTGCCACAGTAGCTACTTCTGCTGCCGTGGTATTGTTTAGCGCCAACGTCTGGGCTGACGGCGCTGATTTACCACCACCACCACCGGGGCCATTTATTGTTGAAGGTGCAGCAGCATCAGCCGCAGCCGCAGCAGATACCCCGATGAATGCACCTGTTGCACCAGCAGCACCGCAAGCACCCGAAGCGCCGGTAGCACCTGAAGCGCCTGCTAAATCTGAAGCTGCCGCAGCGCCGACTGCTGAGATTAAAACACCTGAAGCTCCTTCAGATCCGGCGGTTCCTACGGTTTCCGATGCATCAGCAGACACAGTTGAGGTGAAGACACCCGAAGCCCCCGAAGCCCCGGTAGCCGCTGAAGCGAAAGCGCCAGAAGCCCCGGTAGCCGCTGAAGCGCAAGCTCCGGCAGCACCCGAAGCCCCGGTAGCCGCTGAAGCACAAGCCCCGGCAGCACCAGAAGCCGCTGAAGCACAAGCTCCGGTAGCGCCCGAAGCACCACCGGTAGCCGCTGAAGCACAAGCTCCGGCAGCGCCCGAAGCCCCGGTAGCCGCTGAAGCACAAGCTCCGGCAGCGCCCGAAGCCCCGGTAGCCGCTGAAGCACAAGCTCCGGCAGCGCCCGAAGCCCCGGTAGTACCAGAAGCCGCTGAAGCACAAGCCCCGGCAGCACCCGAAGCCCCGGTAGCCGCTGAAGCACAAGCTCCGGCAGCACCAGAAGCCCCGGTAGCCGCTGAAGCACAAGCCCCGGCAGCCCCGGTAGCCGCTGAAGCACAAGCTCCGGCAGCACCCGAAGCCCCGGTAGCCGCTGAAGTACAAGCTCCGGCAGCACCAGAAGCCGCTGAAGCACAAGCCCCGGCAGCACCAGAAGCCCCGGTAGCCGCTGAAGCACAAGCTCCGGCAGCACCAGAAGCCGCTGAAGCACAAGCCCCGGCAGCACCAGAAGCACCGGTAGCCGCTGAAGCACAAGCTCCGGCAGCACCCGAAGCCCCGGTAGCCGCTGAAGCACAAGCCCCGGCAGCGCCCGAAGCCCCGGTAGCCGCTGAAGCACAAGCTCCGGTAGCGCCCGAAGCCCCGCCGGTAGCCGCTGAAGCACAAGCTCCGGCAGCGCCCGAAGCCCCGGTAGCCGCTGAAGCACAAGCTCCGGTAGCGCCCGAAGCCCCGCGGGTAGCCGCTGAAGCACAAGCTCCGGCAGCGCCCGAAGCCCCGGTATCCGCTGAAGTACAAGCTCCGGCAGCGCCCGAAGCCCCGGTATCCGCTGAAGTACAAGCTCCGGCAGCACCCGAAGCCCCGGTATCCGCTGAAGCGCCCGAAGCCCCGGTAGCCCCTGAAGCACAAGCTCCCGAAGCGCCAAAAGCTCCAACTGCACCCGAGGGGCTTCAGGTGGTAGTACCGGACGCAGCAGCAACCCAAGATGCAGCATCCGAGGTTCCGGCGGCTCCTGCTCAGCCAGAAGCACCTGCTGTGCCAGTGCAACCCGCAGAGCCGCCTAAGCCAGAAGTACCTGCAGCACCCGAAGTTCCGGCGGCTCCTGCTCAGCCAGAAGCACCTGCTGTGCCAGTGCAACCCGCAGAGCCGCCTAAGCCAGAAGTACCTGAGCAGAAGTAAAATAATACAGCCCACCCTTTCTCACGGGTGGGCTTTTGAATAACCAGACGAAGTGAGTCGTGAATGATTACGCTGATTGGCAACCTCAAAGGGGGAACCGGCAAAAGCACCATAACCTTTAATCTGGCGCTATGGGTAGCTACCCGTCACAACAAGCATGTGATTGTGTATGACCTCGATCCGCAGGCGACCACGGCTGACGCTTTTGACATTCGTCAGGAAGAAGGTTTCTTGCCTGCGATTGTACCCCGAACCTCGGTTGCCGATTTGGGTGCTGAAGACAACACGTCTGAAATTCTGGTGGACATGGGCTTGGCAGATATGGCGGCTGTTGAGGCGTCTATCCGTAAAGCTGATCGTATTGTGGTGCCGGTTGCACCCAGTCAGGCAGATATATGGTCTACTCAACGTTTCCTGAGAACGGTTGAGGAGATTCGTGGTGGTCGTGCCGTTGAGATTCTGGGGATTATCAACCGGGCGGATACCCATCGTGCCGTAAGGGAAACGGGTGAAGCCGCTGAGGCGATGCAGATGCTGCCCGGCATTAAGTTGTTGGAGCCGCGCCTGTATATGCGCACCACTTACCGGCGTTCCTTCAGTGAAGGCTTGGCGGTATTTGAAATGGAGCCGCGTTCCAAAGCGGCATTGGAAATGGATGCATTGGGACGTGCCTTGTATCCGGTCTAAACATTATTTTTAATAAATCTGGGGTTTTTAAGGAGATTCAGATGCATATTTTACGTTGGTTAATGAAACATCCGATTATGCTGGCTTGGTTGCTCGCAATTGTCGCTATACTGTTGAATTTTGGTATAAGCAGCAAGCAGGGTGATGAACATGGTGAAGTCGCCGCCGGTCATGATGCAGCCCAAGTGGTAGCAGGAGAACATGCCCAAGCAGCTCCTGCGGCAGAAGCAGCGGCTCCGGTAGTAGAAGCTCCGGCTCAACAAGCAGCGGCTCCGGTAGTAGAAGCTCCTGCGGCAGAAGCAGCGGCTCCGGTAGTAGAAGCTCCGGCTCAACAAGCAGCGGCTCCAGTAGCACAAGCTACTACACCGACTGATTTATTGCGTGCGGCGCGTGAAGCTTATTGGGCTAACGAACTGGATCGCGCCATTGCGCTATACATTGATGTACTCAAACAAGCCCCGGACTCCCTTGAGTACAAAGGTGAACTGGCAAACGTTTACTGGAAGCAAGGTAATTCACAACAAGCAGCTACACTGTTTACTGAGATTGCCCCGCAGCTTGCCGCACAAGGCCGCACCACTGAAGCATTGAACATGAAGTTATATGTGGATATGGTGAGCCCTGAGCTGGCAAAGCAAATTGATGCTGCCCTGAAAAACTAAAGCGGCGCGTATGCCGTGAATAGCTGGCAGGCTCAGGGTTCATAAATCTTGACCTGCCTTGCTATATCAGAAGAAAAAAGAATAAATTGGAATACCAAAGGTTATGTTAGAGATCATGTTATGAATAGCGCATTGGATAATGCGTGTCACGCATTCACAGTAGCCAGTCGGGTTGTTTGAGGAGATAAACAGCACGCTGGAAAATCAGGAGCCATGTATGAAAACGAATGACAAATCCGCAGGGATTAACGACATTGAGCACGACTTGCACGATGTCGAAGACGAGTTACAGGATTTTGAGGAACGCCAGGTTAATGTAACTCGTACCTTGCAGATGATTGTTTATCCAGCAATGGTGGCTTTCATCATTCTTTCTGCTTATGGCTTCTATCTGGTTCAGTCCTTGACGACGGACGTTCATACGTTGACAGAGACCATTTCTGAAATGAACCGGACTGTCGATACCAATATGGGGCGTATGGCGAATAACTTGGATACCATGACCGGACAAATGGGCAGTTTGGTGCAATCGACAAGCGAGATGACCCATAATATTGTGGGCATGAACAGCAGCACTCAGGATATGGCGGGCAATATGCAGCAAATGAATGCATCAACCCAGAATATGGCGGTTTCTACCTATAACATGCAACGTGATATGTGGAGTATGAATAAAAATATTTCCGGCCCGATGAAAATGTTCAATAAATTTAGCCCTTTCGGAAGTGATAAAACTTCACCTTATGTCGTACCTCCTCCAGCAGCAACGGCAACACCTTACTATAATTATTATACTTGGCCACAAAGCGGTGTGGCTCAGCCACAACTAGCAGCGCCTGTTGCGGCGGTTATGTCGGAACAGCCTGCCGCCGTTGAGACTGCTCCTGCCCCACCAGCAGCGGCACAGCAGCCTGTTCAGCCGAATGCGGCAACAGCCAAAGATGACCACAGTTCTGTGGAAGAGGAAAGCGACAAGTTCGTTGCCATGATGACTAAAGGATAAAACTATGACACCCGCCAAGCGAATGGAGCAACGCCTCAAACGGTTGCAGGAACATCTCAAGCGCGAGAATCCGGTTCTGGTTGAGGCAGTTAACCAGTACCGTGAACTGGATGCGATTGCTAAAAAGCTTGGCTTGTTGGCCGGTGATGAGTCCTATGCTACCCAGATTTCATGGTGGCCGATGATTTCCGTTTTGGGAACATTCTCGGCGGGTAAGTCCAGCTTTATCAATACGTTTCTGGATCTGGACTTGCAACGCACGGGTAATCAAGCGGTCGATGACCGTTTTACGGTGATTACCTTTAGCCCGGATGGTCAAGTGCGTACTTTGCCGGGTTTGGCGCTGGATGGTGACCCACGCTTCCCTTTTTACCAGATCAGCGAAGACATTGAGCAGGTGTCCAAGGGGGAAGGGGCAAAAATCGACAGTTATCTCCAGATGAAGATTGCTCCCAGTGAGAAATTACGTGGCAAAATCCTGATCGACTCGCCGGGGTTTGACGCAGATGAGCAGCGCAAGGCAACCTTGCGGATTACCGACCACATTATTGAGTTGTCTGACTTGGTGCTGGTGTTTTTCGATGCACGCCATCCTGAACCGGGTGCGATGCAGGATACCCTGGAGCATCTGGTGAAAGGGGCAATGCGTCGTAGTGACAGCAGCAAGTTCTTGTTTATCCTGAATCAGATTGATACCTCGGCGCGGGAAGACAACCTCGAAGACATTGTGTCATCCTGGCAAAAAGCCTTGGTGCAGCAG
Organism: Thiothrix litoralis; assembly: GCF_017901135.1. Taxonomy (NCBI): domain Bacteria; kingdom Pseudomonadati; phylum Pseudomonadota; class Gammaproteobacteria; order Thiotrichales; family Thiotrichaceae; genus Thiothrix; species Thiothrix litoralis. Next base: position 4,169,271 of record NZ_CP072801.1, read on the forward strand.
GGCTTGTCGGCAGGTAGTTTCCACATCCTGTTCAATGACAAGCTGGCAGTGCCGGTGCCGAATGAAAATGTCTGGGCGCGTTATGTCGCCAAGCGCGATGCTGATTACACGCGCATTATGGCACGGGTGGAGGGGGTGAATACGGAGCGGGTTTACCGCATTGTGGGCGCGATGGAGTCGCAGGCCAATGAGATTGAGCAGCAAGCAGTACCACGTTTGCGCCAAGCGTTGCAGCGCTGGAAAAAACAGGTGTTGATGACCGATGCCTTTGCGTTTGGTTTGTTGGCGATTGTCTTGCTGACCATGAGTATTGAGTTTGAATATTGGGAAGGCTTTTTGTTTAACCCGCCGTGGCTCTCGTCGTTGGCTGGTAATATCTGGACAACGGGGGCGGTGATGACGGTTGTGGCATTATTAGCGTTGGGTTTGCATTATCTGGTTCGTAACCGTCTTGCCAAACGTATTGCTGCTACATTGGGCACAGATGAGCCTTACGGTAATCTGTCGGCGGCTTTTCTGAAGAGTACCAAAGTCTGGCGCAGTATTTTTCAGACTACACCTGCAGGGTGGGGCAGGCGTACCCGTGGACGTTTGGATACTATTCGTCACACTACTGACCGCTTTGTCCAGCATTTGAATGACCGCTTTACCAGTCCTTCTGGTGATAAAAATCCTTCCGGTGATAAAGCCAAATCTGCTTCAAGTGCTCCAGCATAAAACGCTAACCCTGGGGTTGGTGTTTTGTCTTGGTGTATGGCTGTTGTCCGCTTGTGGAAAACAGCCATCAGCAATGCGTCTGGAAGGGATGCAGGGGACGGCACTCTGGCACGTTACCCTGACGCACCCACCCGCTACTATCAGCGCCCCCGAACTTCAGGCAGGTCTAAGCAAGACCTTCGCGGATACCAATCAATTGTTGGCGACTTGGGATGATACTTCGGAAGTAGCTCGCTTCAACCGTTATCAAGGGACTGATTGGTTTAGTATTTCACCACCATTGGCGAAGCTGTTGGAGCTGACCTTGCAGGTTAGCAGGCAGAGCGGTGGCGTCTACGATGTGACGGTGGAGCCGTTGGTTAAGCTATGGGGTTTTGCCTCGCATGATGCGGGCAAGGATGTAGTGCCCGCCAAGGCTGACATTGACATAGCTCTAGCCAAGGTGGGTTATCAGAAGCTTCAGGTAAGACTTGACCCTCCGGCTGTGCGTAAGTCACAAGCCGATCTTCAGGTAGAACTGGCTTCGGTAGCAGATGGTTTTGCTGCCGATCAAGCGGGCTTGTATCTGGAGTCACTGGGTATTAGCGAATACATGGTGGAAATCGCGGGTGAAGTCCGTACCCGTGGTCTCAGTCCGCGAGGTGATGCTTGGCGTATTGCCATAGAAAAGCCGGTTGAGGAAGATCATGTGATTCAGAACGGGGTGAACCTGCGTGATGCAGGTTTGGCAACTTCTGGCGATTACCGTAACTTTTTTGTGCAGGGTGGCAAACGCTATTCGCATACGTTTAACCCGGTAACGGGTGCGCCGGTAACGCATAATCTGGCCTCTGTTTCGGTGATGTCGCCAGAAGCCACGCTTGCTGATGCTTACGCTACCTTGTTTATGGCATTGGGTGAGCAAAAGGGGAAAGCCTTTGCTGATGCTCATGCCATTAATGCCTATTTTATTTGGCGAACAGATAAAGGGTTTGAAACAGCCGATACAGTGGGATTTCACGGTCTATTAACTGGCAATCAGTAGTATTAGATTGATTTTTGGTCTATTTATAGCTGGCTGTTTTAATTGTAAAAAATTGCAGCGGCATCGTATTGTTGTGAAAATGTGCGGTCGATTTTTCTGGTCTGTGCTATAACCTTTTTTAGCCTCAATCATTATGGCTGAAATTTCTTTGTTTAGAATATATTAGGATAATAGCTATGTCAGACATTTTCGCTCCCAAAGAAATCCCGGTAATTAAAACAAGCGGCCTGGTTCTGGCCATGGTTTTGTGTGCTTCCCTGTTAAGTGCCTGTGACTGTGATGGTGATTGCAATGCTGCTACCAGTGCAGTCAGTTCAACGCCAACGCCAACGCCAACGCCAACGCCAACGCCAACGCCAACGCCAACGCCAACGCCAACGCCAACGCCTCCAATTGCTGCAAAGTGCGCGGATGCCCGCTTCTGTAAGTTTGATAGCACTGGCACAATGTTGGATGATTCCGCTACTTCATGGTCGTGTGTGCAGGACAAACTTCTGGGTAACTTCTGGGAAGTAAAAACTGATGATGCTGGTTTACGTGATAAAGACTGGACTTACGCCAAGGCTGGTACTGCGGGTGCTTGTGGTGGTTCATTGGCAGTTTGTTCGCCTGATGCCTATGCGGCAGCCGTGAATGCAGCAGCTACCAAGCCTTGTGGTCCATTGGCTTGTAGGTTGCCTAGCCATGCGGAAATGATTTTCCTTAGTTTTCCCTCGACTTTCTTCCCTACCGCAGGGAAAACCACGCCAACCACTACGGGTTATGCTCCTCCAGTAGCATTCTTCCCTGATCAGATCGCAGATGGTTTCTACTTCAATTCCACTGATGATCGTCAGGTCGCTTATGGGGTTTCCATCCCGGCAGGTAGTAGTGTTGATGCGATCAGTCTTCTTGGCATGGCTCCAGCAGTTGACCCTACTTTAGCGGGTCATGTTCGCCTGATTTGTAAGTAATTTTTGCTGAGGGGGAGGGCTTCCTCCCCCTTCATCATAAAAAATACTACGTCCATATCAAAAAAAACCTCTTTCTTTCTGTACTGTGCTATAAATATTATTGTTGCGTCAGAATGGCAACTCATCAACTTATTTATCTTATAGGGCAGAATTATGGCTATGTTAACAACTCAGTTTAATACACTAGAATTTGGTCAAAATAAAAGCAGAATTTTTTTGGCGGTAGCGCTTTCAGCTTCCCTGCTGACAGCGTGTGGCGGTGGTAGTTCGTCGACGACTGTTGATCCGACTACTACAACGCCTGTTGAGCCAACGCCGACGCCGACGCCGACGCCGACGCCAACGCCGACGCCGACGCCAACGCCAACGCCAACGCCAACGCCAACGCCAACGCCAACGCCAACGCCGACGCCGACGCCGACGCCAACGCCAACGCCCTCCTCAAGAACCTTTACTAAGCTAAATCTGACTGGCGCAGCTTATGTTCCAGATGGTGTGCAAACGATCGGTTGTGTGAAGGACTCCAAAGATAACAAATATTGGGAAGTGAAAACCAACGCGGCTGATACTGTAAATTCAGATTTCCGCGATGTTGACTATGGTTATTTCTGGGGAGTTAATGTGGGTTCTACGGCTGGCACACCTGCTGGTTCTGGTGCTCTTATTGCGGCTAGCTCATGTTCAGGATCTGGTTCAACACTGACCAAATGTAATACAGATGCTTATGTTCAGGCGGTGAATGCGATGAATGCTGGCAAAGGGTTGTGCAACAAAACCACGTGGCGTTTGCCTACATCGGCTGAATTGTTAGGGTTAATGGACAGCAGTAAAACGACTTCGCCTTATATCTATAACGATTTGGGCAGCACTGCTTTCGATGCCGCTGATACTGACGGGCGCGAGTATGTCTATGCTTATTGGTCTTCTACGCCTGTGACGGGTGCTGAAGCTACAGCGCGTCAAGCAGTTAGCTTCTCTAATAAATTAGAGAATGGTCAGATTAAGTCTCACCAAATGGTTAATCAAATCAACGATCACATTCGCTTGATTGCTGACTAAGATTTGAGTGGGAACCACTGAAGCGGCACATCCCGCTTCACCCATTCGTAGTTCGTGGCGGCCTTGGTGCCGCCACAACTTTTTCCGCCACACCCGCCAGAGCCACAAGCACTCGCTGCTAATTCACGGATTTTGCCTTTGCGCTGCCAGTAATTGAGCGCAAACTGCGCCGTATCCGGGGTAATGTCGAAATGAGTCGCTACATCGTTGAGACTAGCACTACCGCGCTGTTGCAGGTAGTCGCGGATTTCCCCCAACATCATGCTTATTGCCTCCTGCTAGATAAAACGCATAAATAGATGCCGTAAAACAGCCGAGTATGATCACAACCCAGAGTAATGATTGCACCGGGTGTTGGCCGATAGTGGCAAGCTGATAGAACAGGGTCGCGGCTCCATAGCCCAGCCCGGTACTCCATGCCACGCCAAGCGTCGCCCAACGTGCCCCGACTTCACGGTACATGGCTCCAGTTGCCGCCACACACGGAAAATACATTAGGATGAACAACAGGTAGGCAAATGCGCCGATCTTACCGTCAAAATACTGGTTCATGGCACTGAAGGTGGCATTACTGACATCCTGTTGCTCATCAATGGCACCGAAACCCAGCGGGTCGCCAACATGACCCAGCGCATCGCCAAGATTAGCGGGGATGGTGGCCACTGCTTCCTGCAAGCCTGCCCTGACACTGAAGGGTTTGGCTGTTTCTTCTGCCGCTGCTTCTGGGGTAGTGCCCATTTGGCTATACAGCGCATCCAGCGTGCCGACTACAACTTCTTTCGCCAGCAAACCACTGACAATACCAACCGTGGCGGGCCAGTTATCCTGCTCAATACCCATCGGTGCGAATACCGGCGTCACCCATTTTGCGGTCGCGCTGAGGACGGATTTCTCAGTATTCTGGTTGCCAAAGCTACCATCGGTTCCCACGCTGTTCACGACGTTGATCACCATCACCACTGCCACGATCAATTTGCCCGCGCCTACAATGAAGCCGCGCAATTTATTCCACGTATTGATCAGGATATTGCGTAAACCGGGAAGCTGATACGTCGGCATTTCCATCACGAAATGGTCAGCGCCGCCTTGCAACAAGGTTTTGCGCATGATTAGCCCGGTGAGGATGGCGAAGGCAATTCCCACCAGATACAGCAGGAATACGATATTCTGCCCGCCACCCTGAAAGAAGGCCGCCGCGAACAGCGCATACACAGCCAGCCGTGCCCCGCAGGACATAAACGGTGCCATCAGTACGGTAAGAATGCGTTCCCGCTGGCTATCGAGGGTACGGGTCGCCATGATCGACGGGACATTACAACCGAAGCCCACGATCAAGGGCACGAATGCTTTGCCGGAAACCCCCAGCCTGCGCATGAACTGATCCATCACAAAGGCTGCCCGCGCCATGTAGCCAGATTCTTCCAGCAGGGTAAGGAATAAGTACAGCGCGGCAATAATGGGAATGAACGTCGCCACGACTTGCAGGCCGCCGCCCAAGCCATCCGCCAGCAGCGTAATCAACCATTCCGGTGTACCGAAACCTGTCAACACGTGCCGGACACCATCCACTGCAATGGTTTGCAGGGCAATGTCAAAGAAGTCGATGAAAGCCCCACCAAGGTTAATGCTGAACAGGAACAGCAAATACATCATGACCAAAAAGATGGGGATACCTGTCCAGCTTCCCAGCACCCAGCGGTCGAGTTTGTCGGAAAGGGTGCGGCTGATCTTGCCGCGTTCATGGGTGGCCTCACGCGCAATGCGAGTGGCGAGGTCAAAACGGCCATCTGCCAGCAGGAAATCGAACTCTTCGTGCGTTTCTGCCTCTATTTGCTGGTGCAGGGCTGCAATGGTGGGTTCGGTCTTGCAGGTTTGCAGGGCAAATAACGCATCCGCCCGGCTGATGTCGTCGGTTTGTACGCTCAGCAAGGCTTGTTCAACACTGCTGTGGTAAGGAATGTCAAAATGCAGGGTGGAAGTGCTGGGGATGTAATGGCAAATCGCGTGGTGAACCGGATGCAAGTCCTTATCCTGACGCAAGGAGATGGGGATGACCGGGCAGCCAAGACGTTCACTCAGGGCTTGCACATCCACCTTCATGCCGCGCCGTTCCGCCACGTCCATCATGTTCAGTAACACGAGCATAGGGACATTGAGTTCGCGCAATTGCAAGGTCAGGTATAGGCCACGTTCCAGCGTGCTGGCGTCAACAATATTGATGTAGAGAAAGTCAGGGTTTTGCTGCACGAAATCGCGGGCGACCCGTTCATCAGCAGACGTATCGCTGAAATCAAGCGAATACGTACCGGGTAAGTCAACCACGTGCAGGTCTTCGTTGAGCAAGCGGCACTGGCCTTCCTTGCGCTCGACGGTGACACCGGGCCAGTTGCCGGTACGCTGGCGTGAGCCTGTCAGTAGGTTGAACAGGGTGGTCTTACCGGCATTGGGGTTGCCCAATAAGGCGATTTCACGGTGTAATGCCCCTTTAGGGCAGCGTTTTTCCTTGGCGTGACAGCATTCTTTTGCCATGATTTACTCCTGCACGTGAACCATGATATTGGCGGTAATGGTGCGCCCCAAGCTGATGCGGTTATTGCCATTACCCAGCACAATATCGCCGTTGCGGTTGCGCAGTATTTCAATGCGGGAGCCGGTGCCTATCCCCATGCCCAGCAGGCGGATACGGGTGGCGTTATCGGTCTTGACAGCGTAAATATGAGCGGAAAGGCTTTCCGCCAATGTAGAGAGTGGCTGTGCGTTGGCTGAGCTCATACGATGGCTACCTGCATGTGAAAATGATTCTCAAATGTATATGACATATTCTTAATATTCAAGTTCCAGTGAACATTTTAATGAATAGGCGTTCATGATCGGTGATGCAAGCATTGACAAACTTTTCTACCACAGCTTATGAGGGCTACTGTGAAAATAACCCATTATTGTCTTTCTGCGTTGCTGTTGTTCGCCGTGGCAGGTTGTGATCGGCTGGAACAAGACATGCTATCTGTACCGGATGATACCACGCTCGACCGCTACGGGCTGGATACGCTCAAACTGGGCGACAAACGTGCAGAAGTGGGCAAACAACTGGATGCCTTGCTGGATAAACCCATGCAATGCACACCAGGTAAAACCGGGCTGGGCGACAAACGCAAAGCCTATTTGCTGGAAGAATGCAGCGGGGTTCCTGTCGCGGGTGAAGTGGGCAAGTTGTGGGGCGAAAAGCTGAGCTTCTTCAAAGCCGTCTTTGTGGAAGACCAGTTGTGCAGTCTGGAGCTGCAACTGAAAACCTCCGGTGACTATGCGGCATTGTATGAGGCGCATGGCAAAAAGATTATCAACCTGTTTGGCAAGCCGGATGAGGCTAATGCCAAAGGCGTCAGGTGGCAGCGTGAAGGCGATGAAGCTGTCCTGAAAGACTTGGGTGATGGTAACATCAGCTTTGAAATCCGCAACAAGAAAGTCGTGCAGGCGCTGCATCACAAAGGCTAAGAGCAATACATGTCCCGCATTCTTTTGTTTAATAAACCGTTCGATGTTCTCTGCCAGTTCACTGATCAGGACGGCAGAGTAACGCTGGCTGACTACATTTCGGTTCCCGGTGTGTACACCGCCGGGCGCTTGGATCGTGACAGCGAGGGCTTGCTATTGCTGACTGATGATGGCGCTTTGCAACACCGCATTTCTGACCCCAAACACAAAATGAGCAAAACCTACTGGGTACAGGTGGAAGGTGCGCCGACGGATGCTGATTTGCAGCCGTTACGCGAGGGCATCCGTTTGAAAGATGGTATGACCCGTCCTGCGGGTGTACGCCTGATGGCTGAACCCCCCGGTTTGTGGGCGCGTATTCCCCCGATCCGGGTGCGTCAGGCGATTCCCGATAGTTGGCTGGAAATCACCATCAGTGAAGGCCGTAACCGGCAGGTACGGCGCATGACGGCGGCGATTGGTTTCCCTACCTTGCGGCTGATTCGTTACCGGATAGGGTCGTGGACGTTAGATGACTTGGCAAGCGGGGAATGGCGTGACGCTTAGTAGCGGCTTTTGCTCAGGCAGCTTTCGATACAGAGCAGCATTTGGCGTTCCATGGTTGGGGTGTCATTGATACGCATGTAAGCACTCAAAAAGGATACTACCCGACGTGCTAGCGATTCCGGGTTATCGCCGGGGGCAATAACGGCCGCGTAGAGATCTTGATCGTGTTCCAAAAAACTGCAAATCAGGTTTTTGAAGGCGCTGCTATCCCTGTCGACGTGGATGGCGAGACTACGGGTATGTTTGCTGATGATGACAAACTCATCGTTCCCCAACGTAATGACCGGGTTTTCCATGATGTGCTCCTAGTGGTGTTGTCGATTATGCTGCTTGTTTCAATTCGATGAAGAGCATAGCCCCGTCATGGTACAGGTGCAAATGAGTAGAGACGCAAGGTTTTGCGTCTCTAGGTGGGTAGTTGGAAAATGAGTTGTGACCGCCACATGGTCATGAGCCGGATCAGGAGGTTTTCTCGGCGGTGTTATCGCAGGCCACCTCTTTTTTTGTGCCATCTTCAAAATACAGGCGGCACATTTTAGTGTCAATCGGTTCATTTTTGATAATGACCGGTACGGTATTGCTGTTAGCTGTGGCGCTTGCTGGAACGCTATCGGCGCTGGCGGCGGCTGTTGCCATCAATAAAACGGCAGAAAGAATAAACTTGAACATGATAAAACCCCTTTACTATTGATATGCCCCGCAGCCGTGCGTAATTGGTTGTGCTGGCTGCTTGAGAATTATTATGGTTTTTTTATTGGGTAAATTCCGTGATAGAGAACACCTTTTGACAGGGTTTTTTGGAGATAATTTTGAGAGGGCTAAACGCATTGCGCCTACCCCTCCAAGGTATCATGGTGGGGTAGGCGCCGGTGTGAAATTTGCAGGCTTGCTTAGTCGCAAGCAACGTCTTTAGTGGTATCGTTTTCAAAATACAGGCGGCACAGGCCGGGTGCAACTGCTTCATTTTGAACGATAACCTGAAGACCTTTCACTTGGGTGGGAGCCGCTGTCAGTTGATCAGAGCTGGCAACAGCAGCAAAAACAGTCAGTGACAAAGTGAGTGTTACGATGAACTTGAACATTTTGTGGCTCCTACGCTATGCGTCAGTCTGGCAATCAGGTGGTAATCGGTACTGTGTACCGCATGAAAGTTATTATGCCGGAGCTATTAGGTTTTATCTGTGATGGTAAACACATTTGTATGTATTGCGAAAGAATCTTTGGCTGACATTATTTGAAAATCCTCCCGCCAGTTGGGCTGGCAGGGTGATTTTCGGAGTGGAGAGCTTTACTTTACGGTTGGTTTTGTCGCTGGCTTGGCTGCGGCTTTGTGTTTGGCAACATGCTTGGTCTTTTTTGCATGACTCTTGGCTTTTGGTGCTGCTTTCGCTTGTTTTTCAGGAGCAGCCTGTTGCATGGCATCGTGTTTCCCGGAAACTTCAGCCATTTTGTCTTTGGCTGTCAAACCCCAATCATGGGGTTGTCTTCAACCAGTAAAATGCGCATGGTTTACCTTGGGTTGATGGCAGCCAGTTCTTGCCGGTAGGCTTCCACATCGCCGTAGTCGACGAAATGGCGGGAACGGTCATGCTGGCTCAGGGCACGGCGGGCGTGTTTGATCGGGCACCAGTATTGCTCGGTGCGGGCAATGATTTCACGGGTGTATTCCATCAGACCGCTGCCATAACCACAATACATGCAGTTGAGCTTTTCGATGGCATTGAGGTAGCCGAGGTGCTGGCGGTCGATGATGATGTAGTCAGCGCGTCGTACCCGGTCGATGCCATATACCCGGAAGCAGGCATGTTGGTAAACCGTCACCGCAAGGTCAAGCAACATCAAGGGCAATAGGACACTGTAAATGATGGGTGCAGTCAGGATATGCGCCAGTTTAGCGCCCAGCAGGTATCGCCAGATGCCAGTACGGTGGCTTTGCTGGAATGTGCGGACACTCTGCTCGAAAATGACCCTGCCTTTGTCGAGGGTGTAGTGGAACTGTTGCTGTTTTTCTGCCAGCAGTTGATCGAACTCCTCCTCCAACTGGATATGCAGGCGGTGGATACGCTCAAGAACTTCCTCAAGCTGGTTTTGGGGCATGATAGATTCCTTGGTAAGGTGAGGCGGGTGGTCGTTGCTGCTTAGGCTATTGCCACCTTGCTGCGAGCATAGTCTGCTTTTAGCTTGCCTGCATCAGGCGCTGAGCAAGAGATTTTTTCAATTTCTAAGTCAATACTAAGTTTTCGTGGTGTAAGCTTGGGGTCGTGCAGAACACTTGCATGGAATATTGAAACCTTAACGGAGATTGAGACGATGAAATTTTCAACAAAACTGGCAGTTGTACTGTTGGCGAGCAGTGTGTTGGGTACGGCGTATGCGGCTGAAGTAGATGATCAGGCTGCGCTGGATGATTTGCAGGCCGTTACCAACGTCAGTGTTTCCATGGTGGATGCGATCAATGCTGCCTTGAAAGAAGTCCCCGGTGTGCCTGCTGTTGCCGAGTTTGAAAACAGTGACGGCGAAGGGGCGGAAGCGCGCTGGTTTATTGAAATCATCTCCGGTAAAGCGGTAGTGGATCTTGAAGTGGATGCGGCTACGGGCAAAGTGACCCGTTTGGCGGACGATCCGGTGGATGCTGATGTGGTCGAGAGTGAAGATGTGTCGCCGCAAGAGGTTCCACCTGAAAAAGCTGACAAGTAATGAACACTTCGGGTAACTGGTTTTTCTGGGCGGCGCTATCAGCGGTGTTTGCGGCGCTGACCGCTATTTTCGCCAAGATTGGCATTCAGGGTGTGAATTCTGATCTGGCGACGCTGATCCGTACCGCCATCATTGGCTGCATACTGGCGGCCTTTGTGTGGTTCACGGGTAAGTGGAGTGATCCTTTTACCTTGTCCCCGAAAACGTGGCTGTTCCTCGGTTTGTCTGGCTTGGCGACGGGCGCATCTTGGGTGTGTTATTTCCGGGCGCTGCAAATCGGTGATGCCTCCAAGGTTGCCCCGGTCGACAAGTTCAGTCTGGTGCTGGTGGCGGTGTTTGCGTTTGCGTTCCTTGGGGAACGCCCGTCATTGCATGAATGGCTGGGTATCGGGATGGTTGCGGCGGGTGTCGTGGTGCTGGCGCTGGGTCGCTAAAAGGAATCTTCATGCAAGCCTTTTTCCAACATTTGCTGGATATTGTCGCCCAGAACCCGGTGTTGGCGGTGTGGTTGGCCTTTGCCGTGTCAGTGGCGGAAGCGGTGCTGGTGATTGGCCTGTTTGTGCCGAGCACCACCGTATTGGTGGGGATCGGTGGCTTGATCGGGCTGGGGAAGCTGCCGTTCTGGCCGATTTTTTGGGTGGTCGCGCTGGGGGCGGCGCTGGGCGATGCGATTTCTTACTGGATCGGGCATACCTATCGCGAACGCCTGTACGCAATGTGGCCGTTTTCCCGCTATACCAGCTTGCTGGCTTCCGGGCAGGAATACTTCACGGTGCATGGCGGCAAAAGCGTGGTGATCGGGCGTTTTATTCCCGGCGTGAAGGCGGTTGTGCCGGGCATTGCCGGGATGATGGGGATGAACCCGGTACGTTTTACCACGTTGAATGTATTGTCAGCCTTTGCCTGGGCGGCGACGCATTTGTTGCCGGGTATGTCCGCCGGTTGGGTCATGGCGCGTCTCGGGGCGATAAGCCAGCGCTTGGCGCTCATGTTCGGCGTGCTGCTGGTGCTAACGGTAGTATTAATCTGGGTAGGGCAATACGGTCTTGTCGCCGGGCTGCGCTGTTTGCCGCGTTGGCAGATGGCTTTTTCACGCTGGGGCGAAACGTATGAAGGGTGGGGTAAGGGAGCCGTGCAGCGCATGGTGCTGCCGCATCATGCCGATTTCCGTTTGCTGGTGCTGTTGAACTTGCTGGTAGTCATGGGCGTGGTGGGGATAGCTTGGTTGCTGGAAACCCTTTCCAGTCAGGGGATGATGTTCCAGCTTGATCATGCCTTCAGCCAGTCGGTGCAAGCCTTGCGCACCCAATGGACAGACCCGTTGATGCTGGCAGTTACTATGCTGGGGGATGCTGCCGTGGTGGTGGCGGTGTTGCTGGCCATGCTGCTGGTGCTGGCGTGGGAACGGCGCTGGTGGTTATTGGCGGGGGTTGCCTTGACCTTTACGGCGTCGATTGTGTTTGTGGATGGGATGAAATGGCTGGTGCAGACTACCCGCCCGGTGGCTGATTTGTATACCGGGGTGGCGGCGTTTTCTTTCCCCAGTGGTCATGCCACGGTGAGTTTTACCCTGTCGGGGTTGTTGGGCTGGTTTGTCTACCGAGGTGGCGGGGCGTGGATGCGTGCATTGCTCTTACCGCTGTTGGCAGTGCTGGCGGTATTGGTGGCCTTTTCGCGGCTTTATCTGGGGGCGCATTGGCCTTCCGATGTCATGGCGGGCTGGTTGTTCGGCATCGGGGTGCTGGCTGCGTTTGCACAGTTTTTCCGGCAGGATCGGGTGGAAAGGCGTTTGGCGGTGCGGATGCTTGTCGTTAGCGGGATGGCGCTGGTATTGGTCGGTGGTTTGCATCTCGATCAGGGCTGGGGGAATGCCACGGTGCAATATGCCCGGCGTACCCCGCCGCCCTTGTTATTGCCGCAGCCTTGGGAAGTGGGGGGCTGGGCGACATTGCCTGCTTACCGGACAGATGTGGTGGGCGAACATGAGGAGCCTTTCCTGCTGCAATGGCGGGGTAGCCCGCAAGCCTTGCAACAGGCATTACCAGGCTGGGTTGCCGCGCCGGACTGGACGGTGCAGACCTTGAACCGTTTCGCTTTCCCCGATAGTACGGCGGAACAATTGCCCGTATTGCCAAAGCTGAATGAGGGAAGAATGCAGGCGTATACGTGGGTCAAGCCGGGGACGTTGGCAAGCGTGGAAGGCCGCTATGTATTGCGCCTTTACCCGCAAACAGTCGCTGAGACAGGCCAGCCGCCTGCGACCCTGTGGCTGGGAACGCTGGCGTTTGAAGGTTTGCATCACCCGTTTGGGCAATTAAGTTTGTTGTGGATGCCGGGTGAAAAGGTTGCGTGTGTGGGTTCGCCGCTGTTGTTGGCGTTGCCCCATGCGCAAGAAGTGGGCGCGATGCTGGAGGTGGTGGAAGGCCATGCTTGTAGCGGGCGTTTGGTATTGGCAGGAGAGTAAGCTGGAATGGAACATCATCATCACGACCATCATGCCCCGGCATCATTCAACCGGATGTTTATTCTGGGGATTGCCCTGAATGCGGGCTTCGTCGCCATTGAGGCATTTTTTGGCTGGCAAATCAATTCACTGGCCTTGTTGGCTGATGCAGGCCATAACCTGAGTGACGTCGCTGGGCTGATTGTGGCGTGGGGCGGGTTGTTGGCGGGCGGCTTGTCAGCTAATGCACGCCACACCTATGGCTGGAAACGGGCTTCCATTCTGGCGGCGTTTGCCAATGCGCTGTTTTTGCTGATGGCGATGGGGGCGTTGATGTGGGAAGCCTTTGGGCGGCTAGGCAGTCAGGCTGTCCCGGATGGTTATACCGTTATGTGGGTAGCGGGCGTGGGGGTTATGGTGAATACCTTGACGGCCTTGCTGTTCATGCGTGGGCAGTCGCATGACCTGAATATCCGGGGTGCTTTCCTGCACATGGCGGCCGATGCGCTGATTTCAGCCGGTGTGGTGGTGTCGGGCGCATTGGCGTTGTGGTTTGGTTGGGGGTGGTTGGATCCGGTGGTCAGTTTGGTGATTGCTGTCGTGATTGTGGTGGGAACATGGGGCTTGTTCCGCCAGTCACTGCACTTGTTGTTTGATGGCGTGCCGCACACGGTCAGTTTGCCGGATGTTCACGCCTACTTGGCGGCATTGCCGGGGGTGGAACAGGTGCATGACTTGCATATCTGGGCGTTGGGGACTTCAGAAGTGGCATTGACGGCACATTTGTTGATTCCCGCCGGGTGTCCGGGGGATGCGTTTTTGGTGGATTTGGCTACTACGCTGCGGCAGAAGTTTGGCATCCATCACCCGACCATCCAGATTGAAACCTTACCGGCGGAATGCGGCTGTCACCAACATTTTTTGTCCGGTGACGTGTAATCCATTCGCCTCCTAAGTCAGGGCTAAGTTTCGACGGTTAAGCTCCTTGTCTATCCATTACCGGATAGTTAAACCAATAAAAGGAGCCTGCCAATGAACGCTATAACGGCCAATTCGGCGCTGATCAAAGTGCCGATTATTATCACCCTGTATTTCTGGGTCATCAAAATTCTCGCCACCACCGTCGGTGAAACCGGCGCGGATTTCCTGATTTTTAACCTGAACTGGGGGCTGCCCCTTACCTCTGCGCTGATGAGCGTGGTGCTGGTGGGGTTTCTGTTTGCGCAGGTGAAAACCAAAACCTATACGCCGTGGCTGTACTGGCTGACGGTGGTCATGGTGAGCATTGTGGGTACACTGATTACCGATAACCTGACGGATAACCTTGGTGTGCCGTTAACGGTTTCTACCGCTGCTTTCAGTGCGGTGCTGGCGGTGACATTCTGGCTGTGGCATAAAAGTGAAGGTTCGCTTTCCATCCACAGTATCTACACCGCTAAACGTGAGTTGTTTTACTGGGCAGCAATCCTGTTTACTTTCGCATTGGGTACGGCGGCGGGCGACTTGCTGGCGGAATCCGTGGGGCTGGGTTACGCCATTTCTGCGTTGGCGTTTGGTGCGGTGATTGCGGTGATTACCATCGGCTTTTATGCCTTTAAACTCAATGGGATTCTGGCTTTCTGGCTGGCTTATATCATTACCCGCCCGTTGGGGGCTTCGATCGGTGACTTGCTGTCGCAGAATGTGGGCAACGGTGGTCTGGGTTTGGGAACAATGGGAACCAGCGCGGTGTTTCTGGTGGCTATCGTGGGGTTGGTTTCTTACCTGACCCTGAGCCGTGTGGATGCGCCGAAAGCTGTTGAAGGAGCTGTGTAAGGATGAATACGAATACAACGACGATAGATACTGGTGTTAAGTCCAGCGCAATGGGGGCGCTGGTTAACCGTGTACCGCACATTATCCTGCTGTACTGGGTGATCAAGATTGCTTCGACTACGCTGGGTGAAACCGGGGCAGACATGGTTTCCATGACCTACAACTTCGGGTATGGAACCACCATCCTGATGTTCATGGGGCTGTTTCTGGTTTTTCTGGGCATCAAACTGGCGATCAAACGCTATGAGCCAGTGACGTACTGGCTGACCTTTACCGCAACTGCCATTGCCGGGACGGCGATTTCCGATTACATCGACCGCACCTTGGGACTGGGTTATGCAGCAGGTTCTGCTTTGCTGGTCACGCTGTTACTGATCGTGTTGTTGGCGTGGTACGTGCGGGAAAAATCCATCAATGTGGAAGTTATTACCAGCACACCATCGGAAGTGTTTTACTGGCTGGCGTTCTTGATTGCCAATACGCTGGGGACAGCGGCAGGTGATTTCTTGGCCGATAATATGGCGTTGGGTTTTGCTACCAGCGCTGCGTTGATTACGGGTGTGCTGGTGGCGATTGCTTTGCTGCACTTCTATACCAAAGTCTCCGGGACTTTGCTGTTCTGGCTGGCGTTTGTATTGACCCGTCCGTTTGGGGCAACTTTTGGCGACTGGTTGACTAAAACGCATGAGAAAGGCGGCCTTGATCTGGGTACAGTGGGGGCATCGCTGTTTTTTGCCGTCATCCTGATTGCGGCGATTTACCGCGAAACGTGGGTGGAAAAGTCTGGCAAAGCCATCTCCGAACTGGATTGATATAGGACAGGAACCATGCGACTGTTGCTGGCGGAAGATGACCGGCTGATCGGCACAGCCATTCAGCAAGCCCTGAAAGATGCGGCTTACGCGCTCGATTGGGTGCTGGATGGTGAATCCGCGCTGAGTGCCATCAGAACACACAGCTACGATTTGTTGCTGCTTGATCTCGGCTTGCCGCGTAAGGATGGCGTGGCAGTCCTCCAGCACTTGCGGCAAAGCCAGCAAATCTTGCCCGTCATTATCATTACCGCCCGCGATTCGTTGGAAGACCGGGTACAAGGGCTGGATTTGGGGGCGGATGATTACCTCGTTAAGCCTTTTGCCATCAATGAATTGCTGGCGCGTATTCGTGCCGTCTCCCGGCGTCATCAAGGCTCGGGTCATCCGCTTCTCGGCAATGGTATCCTCGAACTCGATCCGCTAACCCATACGGTCACGCGGGGGGAAACCAGCACCACGCTGTCCGCCCGCGAATTCGCTTTGTTGCAAGCGTTACTGGTACGCCCCGGCACGATCCTTTCCCGCGCTGAACTGGAAGACCGTATCTACGGCTGGAATGAGGAAGTGGAAAGCAATGCGGTCGAATTCATCATCCACTCCCTGCGTAAAAAGCTGGGCAGTGATGCCATCAAGAATGTACGGGGTGTGGGATGGATGGTCGTCAAAGGAAACTGAACCGTTCGCTCCAGCAAAATCTGAACCGCTGGATATTGTCGGCGGTGCTGGTATTTTCCCTGCTGGCGGGGGGCATATCCGGTTGGATAGCTTTTAATGAAGCCCGCGAATGGCAGGATTCCTTATTGCAACAAGTGGGGGCGCTGGTTGCTACCCAGTCTGGTGATAGGAATTTACCCGCTGATTTTGACCCGGAAGATACCCTCGTATTGCAACGTTTGGGGGAAAAGTCTGTAAACAGCTTGCCCCTTGCCACCGATCTGGGGGATGGTTTGCACACCCTGGAGGTGCAGGGAACAGGCTGGCGAGTGTTGGTTTACGGCGGACATTTTGCGGTCAGCCAGCAAACGGAAGTGCGCGACGAAGTAGCTTGGGATAGCAGTTTACGCACTTTTCTGCCCATCTTGCTATTGGCTCCCATCCTGATGGCGGTGGTTAGTTTTGCGGTTAATCGCAGTTTCATGCCGGTGCGTGCTCTCGCTAGCGTGGTTGACCGGCGCGACGAAAACCGGTTGGATGCCTTGCCGGACAAGCGCGTTCCGCAGGAATTGCAGCCTTTTATCAATTCCCTCAATCGCCTGCTGGCACGGCTGCGCCAAGCGATTGCCCAGCAACAGCGTTTTGTCGCCGATGCCGCGCATGAGTTACGTACTCCGGTAACAGCCATTTCCCTGCTGACCGAAAACCTTGCCAATGCGACCACGCTGGCAGAGTCTCGCGAGCGGCTTGCCCCGGTGCAGGAAGGGCTGGAACGGATGCGTACTCTGGTCACGCATTTGCTCGACCTCGCCCGTGTACAGGGGGAAAATCAGGCTGCGTTACAACCCGTCGATTTTCAGCAAATCGTGCAGGCAGCTATCGGCGAGTCATACCCGCTGGCGGAAGCCAAATCCCTTGATCTGGGAATGCTGCGCAACGAGCCAGCCACGTTGTTGGATGTGGCAAGCAATCTCAGTATCTTGGTGCGTAATGCGCTGGAAAACGCGATCCGCTACACCCCCGCAGGCGGTCAGGTGGATGTTAGCCTGTTTGTGGAAAACGGGCAGGCAGTGTTGCTAGTGGAAGATAGCGGCTGTGGCATCCCCGAAGCCGAGCTGCAACAGGTTTTCGAGCCATTCTACCGGGTGGGTGTCAGCACCGAGCCGGGGAATGGGCTGGGGCTGGCGATCAGTCAGGAAATAGCCAAACGGCTGGGGGGGAATATTACCTTATCCAATCGCCCGCAGGGTGGGCTGGTGTTTGGTTATCGTCAACCCACTAGCCTATCATTTACCGTTTTGTTGCGGTGAAACCCAACCTTCTTCCAACGTACTCAACATGTACTCGGTCATCATTTTGAATTCTTCCGTGGAAAGGCTGTTGCTGCCGCCGTGCGCATACATGTGGCCTTTGCCATCAATCACGGTTTTCACCAAGGCGTCGATGCCCTTGTCTTTGCGTGTTGCCCACGCTTCAGCGTTGCCCAGTTGGGGAGCGCCCAAGTCGCCATAATCGTGGCACTTGAAACAAGCCTGTTCATACAGCTTGCGCCCATGCATCAAGCGCAGATGCTGTGCTTTATCCGCCTCACTGGCAGAGCCAATCTGCGCTTGGGTTGATGCATCGGTCACTGTACTGGTCAGGTAACGGATCATGCTTTTGAGTTGCCACTCTGACCAGATGGGGCTAATGCCTTTTGAATACATGTGATTGGGGCCATCAATGATGGATGTGTAGAGCGTATCTTCACCCAGCGGTAACAACTTTGCCCAATCACCCTTTTCACCGGGGCGAGGAGCATGACCAAGCCCCCGGTCGTGGCACATAAAGCAATAGGTTTCATACAGGGTTTTCCCGGCGGCTGGGTCAATCGGTTTATCTTCTGCGCTAGCATTCCATGACGCGAAACACAGGGTGGAAAATACGACGGAAACAATCAACTTTTTCATATAGTTACTCCTTGGTAGGTAAGTGTTATTTAATACACTAAAAATCCTTACTTTGAGTTTAGTGTTCTTCCCTTGGAAAAAAAGTTGTTATTGATGTAATCCTTGCTTTTATCAATATTTTAGCTTGAAATTGCAACGGCAGGGTATTAAGACCAATAGACTTGCCTGTAAGATGACAGGTAAACAACTGGAGAACCCCCCATGAATACACCACCCAATACACCGACTTCCCGCTTGCAGCAGGCAGGCGTCAGCCTGTGGCTGGACAATATCACCCGCACTTTGTTGGATGACGGCACGCTGCAAGGTTACATTGATGAGTACAACGTCACTGGCCTGACGTCCAACCCCAGCATTTTTGACCAAGCGATTGACAGCGGCGCTTACGATGCAGCCATTCAGCACAAGCTGGCGGCTGGCAAATCTGGCGAGGCGTTGTTTTTTGAATTGGCGATGGAAGATTTGCGTCGAGCGGCTGATCTGTTCAAGCCGGAGCATGAACGTAGCAAAGGGCTGGATGGTTGGGTATCACTAGAGGTTTCACCGCTGCTGGCTTACGACACTGCCAGCACTTTGGCAGAAGCACAACGCCTGTATGCAGAGGCCGATCGTGCCAACCTGTTCATCAAGATTCCGGGAACCAAGGAAGGTTTACCCGCGATTGAAGAAGCTACGTTTGCCGGGGTTCCGGTCAATGTGACCCTGCTGTTTTCGATGGAACAGTATCTGGCGGCGGCGGAGGCGTGGTTACGCGGGGTTGAGCGGCGTATGGCGGCTGGTTTGAACCCGGATGTGCGCTCGGTGGCGTCTGTTTTTATCAGCCGTTGGGACAAGGCCGTTGCGGGTAAAGTGCCTGACACCTTGAACAACCAACTGGGGGTGGCGATTGGTAAGCGTACTTATCAGGTTTACCGGGAATTTCTGGGCAGCAAACGTTTTACCGCCGTCCAGCAAGCGGGTGTCCAACCCCAGCGCCTGTTGTGGGCGAGTACTGGAACCAAAGACCCGGTGCTGCCTGCTTCTTTCTATATTGATAGCCTGATTGCCCCTGACACCATTAACACCATACCGGAGAAAACCTTGCTGGCTTACCGCGAGCATGGGGCAGGTGGAATGCCGTTATCCCCGGATGGGGGCGATGCAAACAGCATCCTCGCGGCGTTTGCACAGGCTGGGGTCGACTACCACGCGTTAGCCGACAAGCTGCAACAGGATGGGGCGGCAGCCTTTGTGGAGTCTTGGCATAAGTTGTTGGCGACGATTGCCTCCAAGAGCGAATAGGCAGAGTAGCCTGTGTTATCTGATAATGGGGAGCATGGCGCATGAGGGTGCTCCCCAGAGAGAGTAAGGGGCGATAGGTGCAACGGCTGGTTTTGCTGCATCTAACACTCACTTCCAACCTTGAAGCCATTTCTCGTCATTTTTTAGTTCTTGCCATTCGATTGGCTCTGAGCGTTTAGAGATGATCGCCTCTATTAGGCAGTGAATCACCTCTTCGTCTTCGTCGAAATCAAGTTCTGTGATCAGAAAATGCTTTTCTCTGTTAAGGGGGGTAACCGCAGTCCATTTGCTATTAATTGACATCCTCCCCACGGCTAAAGCCGGGGGATTCCTCCTGCGAGACGGCAATGTCCTGCCGTGAGAATGTTCCGGGCTGCATTGACATCTCTGTCGTGCAGCTCCCCACAGTCGGGGCATGTCCATTCTCTTATTCCAAGTCCTGCTCTACCTTTCGGACTGTTGACGGAAATGCTTCCGCAACACGAACAGGCTTGGGTACTGTACGCTTCGTTGACTTCGAGAAACACGCCTTGCATCGCTTTCGATTTTGCATCAAGTTGTGTTTTCAGCATTGACCACCCGGCATCCAATACAGACTTAGCCATATTGGTTTTGACGAGTGCCTTGCTGCTGACGTTGCCGACAACGATTAATGAATTTTCACGCACCAGCTTGGTGGTGAACTTGTGCAGGTGGTCAGCCCTGCGGTTTTTAACCTTAGCGTGAATAGCCTTGACGCGCTTCTTTTTGTTAGCGCGTTGAGCTACTGCCAGTTGCTTTTCAGCGTTGCGGTAGAACGGCTTTGATTCCAGTTTTAAACCGTTGCTACAAGTGGCAGTGTCTTTCAGACCAAGATCAATCCCGACTTCACCGCGCCCTGCGACTTCAACAACGGGAACTTGCACCACGACATTGAAGTACCAGCGTCCACGGGAATCCTCGGTGAAAGAGCCAGACCTGAAAGCGTATTGTGACAAGCCGTAACTGTCCCACACTTTGAAAAAATGTTTGTTGTAACGGACTTGTCCGTCCTTCCACACAGCAGCACCTGATTTGAAAGGAATCCAGCCCAGTGAACGACGGCTACCGCCAGACACACGCCAGCGTAGCTTGTCCGTCTTGAATTGCTTGCGGGCTTTAGCGTGGGTGGCAATGACTTCTTGAATGGTTTGCGAGTGCAATGTGAAGCCCCGTTCGCCATTGAAACCCTTCATGACCTTTTGCAGATCGAATGCCGTGAAGTGGTTACGAATCCAACCAACACCCGGAACAGGAACATAGCTGTAGTCTGCGGTGGTTGCATTAGCTTCATTCCAAACTTGGTTACACTCGAATGCCCACTGCTTTAGGACAGCAGCGTGCTTGTCCTTGACGCGGACTTTGAGTGTTTTCAGGATGGTGGCTTCGGCTTCCAACTATTTTCCCTTCTGTTGTTCAATGTATTGTTTGATAGTAGCTAACGGTGCGCCACCAACAGTGGCTACAAAGTAGCTGTTTGTCCATAACGTCGGTAGACGTGTTTTCAGTTCTGGAAAATTACCCCGTAGAACGAAAGAGCTTCTGCCCTTGATCTGTTTCACCAATCGGTGAATCCCGTATTGAGGGTCAACCGCAACCAAGAGATGGAAGTGATCGCCGCCCCCTTCCATCTCAAGGATGGTGGCGTTGCGTTCTTCACAAACGTCACTCACTATTTGCTTGAGAGCCACCTCAATTTCTGATGACAGTACCCTGCGGCGATACTTAGTACACCATACAACGTGGTACTTACAGTCGAAAGCGATGTTACCATTTGTTTCCATGTGCAATATTATACAGGCTTAAGCTATCTAGTGCGGCACGTATTTTGTTTTTAGCATAAGACGCTTATATCCCCATGCCTAAAGGCAGGGGCATTACGCGAATTTTGGTAATTTTTTAGGGTTTATTTGGTTCAATGAAATCACCTGATGATTTGTCATTTTTTCCAGAAGTATCCGCAACTGTTACAGTTTAAACCATTTTACCAAACGTATAGAACTAATGATCACGTGGGTCTAAACTAGAAGTTCATCATGGTCAACGCTTTCTCAACAGCATTAATGTACTATGTAATAAATTACGTCTAGGTAAAATGTCAGTGCCATCATAAACACTTTTCACATCTGATATGGAATAAATTGCTGTTTGGTCAAATGCTTTAATTGACTGAATAAGCGAAGGTACTTTGCGCCTTTTTTCAGTAATAAACAGTAGTTCAATTGGATAGGGCTTTCCCATGTCGCCATCGAATGAAATCACCTTGTATCCTTTTTCACGTAAATTTTCTGCCAAAACATCATTATTGAATGATATGCAGCGGACAAGTTCATCACCAATGGCAAAGTGGCTTTCAATTATGATACCAACATAATTACCCACGGAAAAACCGCAGGCGTAGGCTAATGCAAGATACCATTGATCAAGATTTGCAAAAACCTGAGCTGCTGCAAGCAACCAAATAGTAATTTCAAAAAAACCAATAAACGAAGCTAGAAATTTTCGACTACGAAATATTAGAATTGTTCGAAATGTTGCAAGCGAGACATCAGCAACTCTGGCAAAAAAGATTAACAGTGCTAAAAAATACGGATATTCAGCTAATAATTCGATAATGACTACTCCTTGATAAAGGCAATTGCAGCATAATGTTGGCTCTTTGGGAATTCCTGTGAAAGCCACAACATGTAGTATTGCGATGAAAATCGAGCAACCCTAGCGAGGATACCCCTATGAAGAGTAGCTTGCAAATGCTTGATACCCCCAACGTCGTTTGAATAGGAATAAACCCATCTCTTTATACACAAATCAGTCCTTCCCCCAATTCACTAGCCATCTGAATCCCATAAATACAGTCCAGCACCCTTGAGTAGCCCAACCAGATACTTTTAGCTCCCGGTTCGCCATCGCATTTTCTGCCCAGAAAGCCCCCCAGTTCTGCCAGATTGCGGATCACTTGATTGAGGGTAGGTATGCCATCGGGCAGTGCTTTTTTGCCGAGCCGGAAGGATACTTTCCATTCCAGCGGGTCAAACACCAGCTCAGCCGGAAGTTCTGGGCAGGTACGCCCCAACCGCATCAGAAACATAATCCGCCAGGCCACCATGATGTAGAGCGCGAGGGCTTTTTCGATGCGCTCTTTAGTGTCCAGTTGCAGTTTTTCGACGCGACAGCCAACTTTCAGGACATCAAAAAACATTTCGATTTCCCAACGCGCCCGATACCAGTCGATGAGTTCACAAGCGGCATCGGCGGTCTCTACACAACGGTTGGTGACTAAACGCCAAATGAGGGGCGATTTTCCGGCGGGTGGGTTGATTTCTTTGGCTTGAACCAAGGTCAATAGCATCGGGTGCTTGCTCTTGGGACGCAGGGTATAACGTAACACCTTGATTTCCTGTACCACTTTGCGGGCTTTTTCACCCTGCTTGCGCGGTTTGGTAAAGGTGATGCGGGTCAACGCCTGTTGTTGCTCAATGGCATCCCACAGTTTGAGGTCATCTCCTAAGGCACGGTTATGTTGCGCCCGTATCAGCAGGTCAGCCGGGTAATCCAAGGCTTGTGCCCGTTTGAGCAAGTCGTAAAAGTCGCTTTCACGGTCGCCCGTATAGATGAGCCGGTGTCCGGGGCAGCGTGCCGCCAGTTCGGCTACCCGTTCATACCCTTCGATCCAGCGACGGCTTTCTTTGATGCTGGGGTTCGCTTGGTCGGCGGCTTTGCTCAAGCCCCGTGACCACATCCACGTATCGGTGATGCCCAACGGCAGGCGTTCCGGGGTGATACACAAGGTCGGATGCAGGTACATCCCGCGTTGCTTATCGTAGGATAACCGCCCCAAGCCCTCGGTTTCCTGTCCATTGAAGTCCAATTCGGTGGTGTCTTGAATGCACAGGATAATCTTCGAGTCTTGTTGACGGATTCGGCACTCTGTCGCTTCAAAGTGGGATGCCATCAAAGCATCATGGCTCACCGCCTCATTCCAGAAGAAACGGTACGTCGCCAAGGTACTTGACCAACTCTGGCAAGCCTTGGGGAGGCTGGATTGGGGCGCTTTCAGCATGGCATTGAGAATATGGGCGGCGCGTGTTTCGAGGCGCTTGTCTCCCAAATCAAGATCGGTGAGTTCGCTAGATGACCAGTTCATAGGTGAAAATTGCTTATCTTACATCAGCTTGGGACTTGTGTATAAGGAGATGGAATAAACCGAGGCTCTTCGTGAATTCCCGAAGATCCTGATTTTTCTCATTTATCAGGGCAATCCGCCGGGCACTGTTGATTACTTTCTGTGTTGTCACAGAGGCCATCGCCGCAATATTTACGTGGTTCCTGATTATTGGCTGGTGGTCTTGGTTCGGGATTTTTACCTGCACCGTTAGTGGGGGCAGGTCTTTGTTTCTGATCATTTTTCTGGAATGTTTCGACAGATTCTTTGCCATCTGCGTCGACATAGACAAACTGGTACTGCCCTTTTTCATCCCAGTTATAGTTAACTTGGTGTGGCTTGTCGTTTACTGTGTATTCCAATGAATAGCTGCTGTCATTTATTTTCTTGAAATCTGTTATTTTGGCACCTTTTAAAGGGCCATAATCATCCGTGCGTATAGGCTGGGATTTGGCTTGCGGTTCAATTTGATCTTCTGGTGCATTTGCCAGTGAATCGACTTGTACCTTGCCCCTTAAGCCCGCAATTAAATACGGTGGGTAGTCAGTGGCATGATATTCATAAGAGCCAGTTTCATTAAATCTCCCTAAGTATTTATCAAGGGTTTTATCAGTTTTTCCGTACAGGGGATAACCGTCTAACGCATAAGCAATAGGATTGCCTTTACCGACCACCTTTTCCAAATGTTCGGGGGCTAGGTGGTAGTGATAATCATCAGCCCGGCCACTATGACCACCCCACTGATCAAGCTCGCCTATATCAGCCGCATACTCACCGCGATTATTCATGGCAGTAAAGATGGGTACACCATTCACCGCAATGGCAATCGCACCTTTATGAAAATGGTCTTTGGTTAACATCGGTTCATCAGCGAGAACGGGTTTTAGCGGGATTTTCCAACTGTTTTGACCGGTATAGTTTTGTGGGAGTGGAACTTGTTGTTGCCAATTGGTAATGCCTACCATCATATTGTGCTCAGGTAGGCCATTGGATTCTACATTTAAATAGTCTGAGTCTTCACTGGTTTTAACATGATGGGAATGCTGAAAGAGTGAATGCATGTGACTATGAGTGGTATTATTCTGGGTGGTTGGAAGCGTATGCTTGCCATCCACGACTAGCCGACAAAGCAGGGTGTTGTCTTTTTCCAGATCATCTGTCCAGATAAGTTTTGCGTTTGCATCCCATTTTATTTCGTCGTAGCCATCTTTCGGTCTAACCTGAGCGACGCTATATTCTGTGGCATGTTGCCATGCGCTATCATCAAAGTTTGGCATTTGCCAAGATGCTGGTTCAGCCTCAGATGTAAACTGGCATTCACCTTGTCCCGCTATAGGATTGGATACCTTGGCGCAGTTACTGTCCAGCGGAGCCTTGTGAATGACTTTACAGCGCATCGAGGCATCAGAAACAGCAACGACATTACCAGATTTCAGGTCAGTAATTTGGGTGATAAAACCACCATCGCCCATTTGCTGACGTGGAGAAGCAATATATTCAAGCCCGGTGTTGTTTTCTTTGAAGTCTTTAATCATGAATGCCAAGACAAAGGGGCTTGATGCGGAAAACTGATGTGTTTCAGCATTAAATGATCGTTCTGTGGTAATAGATACAGAGTCTTCCAAGAGTGGCTTGCCATCAATATAGGCAGAAAACCAATTATCAGCCCATACGTCAATATTATACTGATTTTGTTCGGCTGACATTGCGGTGGAGCTAAATGCCAAGCAACCAATGGAAAATAATGACAGCGTTTTTAGACTAAAGGGTTTCATATGGATTTGCCTATAATTGATCGCGTTGTTCAGATGAAAGCGATTGACTGGATTGGACTATTGGTGTGCCTACAAGTGTTTGTGTGAAACCTGGAGAATCAAACTCAATGTGACCCTGTGGCCAATTAACTTTGATAGACCATTGAAAAGACTCGGAATCTGTAGAAAGTTTTGATGGGCGCCGCTCGATACCATCAATCGAAAAAGGGCACATACCTGCTGTTGGAGTAGCATAGTCAAGCATAAATCTCATGCCAAAAATCTGGTGAAATCTCAATGTCGCACGGCAAACGGTAAATAATAATTCATTGTTGATGTTCTCCCATTTTAGAATGTAGTCGATGTCAAAGAGCAAATCGGCGACACCCTGATCAGGAACGAATGAATCAAGCTTAAACCCGTGAATATGTACATCATGCCAAGAAAGTGACTCAAAATCGCTGGTGTACCAAATTTTTTTAGACATCATTGTCATCCTTTAATTTTGAATGATTCTATCACAATTAGCCATGTAAAGCCGCTGTGCTGGGAAAATTGCTACCACCACACAACAAGGCCATCTCAGATATTTATGTGTGCATAACGTTTTGTCTGGATGGACGGAGCAGAAAGTAAACTTTGGAAAAGTCATGAGTTGTTACCGCGTCAGCCGTCGGAATTATAATTATGTAATTTCATCAATTATTTTTCTTAATTAACAGGCTACCCTTCATCTCTATTATTCTGGGATTTTTCAATGCGTGCTTGAGTGTATTGTGACCAATTGCTATTTTCTCTTGAGATCAAGTTTTCAACTCGCTGGACAAAAATAGCAAAAGAGTTTTTTGTATGATAAGGTTCTGCTTTTGTTAGAAAAAGAAATTTCTCATGTTTTAATGATTCACAAGTAGTACGATACTCTCTCCAGTTCTCTTGAAATTGATTTAAACTGATTGCAGCAGAAATTATTGCTATTGCTGCACCTAGCAAAGCAATAACTAGTGTTACAGGAAAAGGTTCTTTAGCAAATCCTGCGATTAATGGAATTGCAGCAGCAGCTACAATTTCTATTGCTCTAAGCCGCTTAAACCAACGTTGTGCTTTTTGACTCTTGCTATCATACCATCCAATTTGATCATCAACTCTTGATGCAAGGTATTCATCTTCATTCATATACTAACTCCTAATTAATTATTAATCTTTGAATTGATAGGTGCAACGGAATTTGACAACTATTCAATCCTAATGGATTTCGGACCATTTGTATAATATTTATCTTGAATGTGTACTTTTTTGCTTGAGATTAACAACTGAGCATCAGAAAAGTCATATTCATATATGTGTGCAGAAGCAATATATCCTTTCAAGCTTCCTATGCCTACAGAGCATCTATCGGAAAGATCATTTTGTAGTCTAGCTAATGCCAATAAGTTTGCATATTGCCGTCCAAAGATATTTTGACTTCTAAAGAAAAACTGTAACACTAATTTTTCATTTCTTATCTTTGCATCGATTGTTGTTAAACAGGGTAAATTTGCTGATTGATTTCCCGGTGTTAGGAGGCAAATAGTGGCAGATTTAGTTTCATTTTTAGTTAAAAGTCTTTCAATCATCCATTCAAATTGATCTACTCCAGAATGATCATAGATACAAGCGCCATATGTGAAAGGTCTATCTAGCATAACAACACCTTTTCTAAATTTAGCCAATGTTCTTTTTACTATTGCAGAATCACCATATTTTTTAATTATATGATCCTCTGGCTTCGGATTCAATATTTCAATATTTAATCCGAGAATTTCTTTAATTATAATGTCTTCATCATAATGTAATGAACCAAAGTCCATTACCTCTTTGATGCTTTTTATCCAGCCTTCGCCAATCGTTTGAGCATGAATAGCTCGACATGTATAATTAGATTTCATTCATGATCCTTTAAGCAATATAGCTCTACATTCTCACCAAATAACTCAATCTTAGAACCTAAAGTATCAAAAAAGCTGTAACCACTTGGGTTACTAAATCTATCATTTTCAATTCTTTTTAAAATTTTATAATCTTGTTCTAAAGTCTTGGCGATTACATGTCTTTCTTCAATAATTTGACCAATTATAGTTATGTTGTAATTACATTCTTGAGCTATTTGATGGGCGATGTCAATATTTTCTTTCGGAATAGAATATAAGTATTGCCAATCTCCACCTGTTAGTGTTAATTGCATAGGTCTTATATTTAACTTATTAGCGATGTCGAGACTCGCAGAATGTAAAGGTATTTTAGTTTCATCTATAATGGCACCTACACCGCTTGCGTTACACAAGTTATATATACTACTTGCTAACCCATCACTGATGTCAGTACAGGCATTTGCTACTTTTGCTCTTGCTAACTTTAGACCTAATTCGTATGGTGGATTTTGATAAATCAGTGCATGTTTAAGTATTTTTTCAGTTTCTTTAGAAATGCAAATATTTTTTTTGAAAGCAAATCGTCCTGAAAGCATAGTACCTAAGTGTCCCGTTACGATTAATAGATCACCCTTTTTTGCTTTTGAACGTGTAAGTCTCTCAGTTTTTTGTGCTTTCCCCGCAACAGTTACCACCATGGCGAACGTTGAATTTTTTTTGGTATCTCCTGCTGCTAAAAATGCCCCATATTTTTTTGCTGCTTTTTGTGCGCCGATCATAACTTGCTTTACAAAATTGAATTTCAACGAGCCTGGCAACAAAAGTGCGATAGTTATTGCAAGCGGTTTTCCTCCTGAAGCGACAATATCACTTACTGCATGTGATACGCCAAAATCACCTACGCATTCAGCATTCCCATCTGTAAGACCAAGTGTATAGGCTATATTGATTCCTGACCTATCAGTATTCATCAGTAAAATATCATCTTCACCTATTGTAATGTCGATAAAAGCTGAATCATGTCCAAAGCCATCAAGCAATAAATCAGATGTTTCTAGTAACTGTGTTATCTCTTGTACTATTTCTTTTTCACTGATTTCATCTAATATTTTATCAAGCATACACTCTTCCATAATCAATTCATGTGTATCATATTCTGGTTATTTACATCCATCCATGAGTTCAATAATCTTTAATGTTCTTTGATAGTCTTTATTCTTCTTGAGGTTTTTTGCTCCTGACGCTTCTTTCCATTTGTTTTCTTTTATCATTAATTCTTTTAGTTTTAATAATGCATCAAGTTTTTCTGAGTCAAATTCACCATTCTCAATGGCATTCATTAATGATATTGATTCTGTCATATTCGAATTTCCTTCATTTATTGTCAAAATCTTTTGTTCTATAGGTGTAAGGCTATTAAATTCTTCTTTTTTCTTCTTGCGTAGTTCTTCTAATTTTTTTGAGGCTGGTTTTTTATATTCGTTATATTGTGAGTCAGTGTATTTTTGTAAAAAAGCTTCTAGGTTTTGAATTTTAATATCAGGAGAATTTAAAATGTCATTTAGTTCAGTGTTGACAGTATCGTAAGTCCATAATCTTACGCAACGTATATATCGAGTTTTGTATTTCTCTTTATTGCCATGTTCACTTTTGCTATTATTTCTTTTTCGATTAAAATTAATACCATATGCAAGATTATTGTTTTTAGGGTTAGAAGTGCTACTCCAAAACCTTCCGTACTTCATGATCATTGAGTATACAAGAGGTTTTTTTATGAAGGTTTCTTCATCATATCCATAGCTATTTTTATAACTTTCCTCTGTATTGATGGTTTTAAGTTCATCAATGCTAGGAATTCTCCAGTCATTGAAACCTCCGTAACTATTTTGATTTAATTGATTTCGATACTTCAGTTGGTCAACAAATGCATATCTTATATCAGGTATTTGTACCTGCCACATAAAACCAGTGTCGTCATCCAACCATACTTTATTTTCTTCAATATAAACTGATTTAATGATTTCATGAGCGATGTCTTCTATATTTGTACTTTTATAATGAAAACTCAAAGTATGATTTTTATCAAGTTCTTTTCGCCATTCTTTCATTTTTTGTATTGTAGTAGATCTAATTACATTATTGGTATCGGATTTCCCTATGCAAAATACATATATGTTTTTTTTATATTTCTTGGCTTCTTCATATTCTAGATGTGTATATGATTTTGATTTTCCTGGTAGGGGATTGCCATAAGTGTCTCCAACTAATAAAATGACTGTATCACTTTCACGCACATTTTGTAATGACCTTTCAAGAGGTGGATGAGCAACAGCTTTATTATCATTAAGATCTATAAAATCCATGCCATAGTATGATAGTTCATTTCGAAGTCTCTCTCTTATTTCCTTAAACTCTTCAAATCGTGATGCTATGAAGATTTTTTTGATTTGGTTTGCCATTAAGTAAATACCCAATAAGTTATCGTATATTGTTGCCGCGTTCAGCCAGTACTGATCTGACTCAGATTTTTAGAGATTCCTCTTAGTATTATTCGTTTTAACTTCAGGTTCTACGTTGTTCGTTTCTTCCACCAATGCAGGCATCCGATGTAATCTGTCATGGATGGCATGATGAATAAATGACAGTTTTGTACGTACCGGTTCTGTTAATACAAACGGATAAGCATCATTCATTCCCATGCTACGATTTAATGAGTTGAGAATGACAGCAAAATCTATCCAAGTATCCAAGATACTGGTAATTGATGTTTGCGCAGAGAAAAAGTAGGTGCTCTGGGGTAAGTTCAAATCTTCGATTTCTTCAGCATCATCTGTATTTGCGGAGGTCGAGCCGGTAATGGAAAAGTTTTTTGCGGTTTCTAGCGTGTCCATGATATGCATATAATGCGCCCAAGTTTCTGCCCAGTCCTCATAGGGATGCATGGTGGCATATTCGCTAATAAATGCTTCACGCCAGTTTTCTGGAGAACCATTTTTGTAATGTTTGTCCAGTGCTTCTTGGTAATCCAGTTCATCATCACCAAAATATTGTTTGCATAATGCATGTTTTTCTGGTGAGCTTGCAATTAATATATCAAAATAATAGTGGCCTAGTTCATGACGAAAATGCCCCAGCAATGTACGATAACGCTCACCCATTGCCAGTTTTGTATGAGAGCGGGCAACGTCGTTCGCTTCAGCTAGATTGATGGTTATGTGGCCACAATCATGGCCAGTAAATACCGTTTCAGAACCGTGTAGTTTACTAACAAAATGATCATTGACATCGCGATCGGTAATAAAATCAAAACTTAATCCATTGTCTGGATCTTGGCTAATATTACGCAATGGCAAGGAAAATGCTTTCAAGGTATATAAAGCACGCCGCTTGGCTCTTTCCATTTTCCGCCACAGAGGAATGTGCTCAACGATGCTTAAATTCGGAATGGTTTCATTAAAGCGACAAGCGAAACACAACACTTCATCTTTATCGTCAGCAGGGGCAAGCGTATTCAACTTAACCATGCCATTACACGCTTGGAAATTAGCATTGTTATCACATTTTTGATAGCGAATATGTGGCTGTTCTGCTTTGAAATATTGTCCACTTTTTTCATCTAAATCATAAGGTTCTACTTTTTCAAACTCGTCATCAATCCCAACAGTCCTGTTGCAAGAACTACAGGTACTGCTCTCGAAGAATAAAATCTGATGATCTTGGCAAGTGCAGTTAAAGGTTTTCATATATATTTGTGGCTCACAAAAAATGATTGACAGAATGTCTGAAACTCTATCACAAGCGGGTGAAAAATACCTACGTATTGATGCTTAAAGAAAAATACGATCCTTCTGGGGGGTTCCAGGCGGCTTGGTTGGTGGCGTGGGCGTAATCGTAGTGGGGGGGATTGCCGTCGACGGTGTACCGGGCGGTTGGAAAAATTGCTGAAAATCAGGCATGGGTGCAAAGGTTGGCATGTCATCGAAAAATTGCTTGAAAAAATCGTCATTGAGCGGGCTGTTCTTGAAGAACGGGTCATCAAATGGGTTGCTTCCCCCAAACATCGGTTGGTTGAACAGGGCTTCCGGCCTCATATCCAAGGCTTGCAACAATGCCTGTTTGCGCTCTGCGGGCAGGGTGGTGTTCTGTTGCACCTGTTGACGGATTTCATCCTGCGTGCCTTCAAAGGTGAAGTTGCGGGTGTCGTTGGCCTCGTCCTGATAGTTGATTTCGGCGTGGTAACGTCCATCCGGCAACGTCTGGACTTGCACCGATTGGGACTGGCTGATCATGCTGGGTTGGAGCTGTTGTTGCGGCGGCTGGGCGGGTGCTGCCGAGCCTTGGAAAATGTTAAGACCGTTTGCCCACAATGTGCTGGAATGCAGCAGGGCAATGAGCGTTAACGGTATGAAATGTTTTGCGTGCATGGCTTCACTCCTCTGGGATGGTTGATAATAAAAGTGTAGACAAGCTCACGGGGCAAAAAAAGTTACCAATATTTAACATGACTGCATGATAAATTATGGCTGTAATCATCATAAATATAACAAAGGAGCTTTTATGGATACTGCTACCCTGTTGTGGGGCTTACTGTTTGGTTCGATTGGCATGGGCTACTTCCTGTACGGCAAAAAGCAGCATCGCCCGATACCGCTGGTCTGCGGCTTGGGCTTGATAGTTTTCCCCTATTTTGTTTCCGGGCAATTCTTGCTGGTGGCGATTGGTTGTGCGCTCAGTGTGATTCCGTATTTTGTACGGTTGTAAGTACAGTCTGTTACAGAATGTCTGGTTAGGCGGCAGCTTGACCGGCCATTTTTTTGCAGGCATTATGTAAGTAATTACTCACTTACTTGTGATCAGGCAATAAATAACATGATTCATGCAAGCATCCAAACCCGTCTCCCCGCCGAACGTCGTCAGGCCGAAATGGTACAGGCTGTCCTGAAGCTGGCAGCACAGCAGGAGCCAGCCAGTATCACGACGACCCATATTGCCAACGAGATTGGTTTGAGCCAAGGCGCAGTCTTCCGCCATTTCCCCAACAAACAGGCGATTTGGCTGAATGTGGCTGAATGGCTGGAAGCAACCCTGTTACCGTTGGTTCAAACTGCCGCCAAATCTTCGTCTGACCCGCTGGAAAACCTCAGTAATATCTTCCGCGCCCATTTGCAATTTGTGCAGGAAAACCCCGGCGTGCCGCGTTTCATCTTCCACGAATTGCAGCAACCCGCCGACTCCCCGGTCAAGCAGCAAGTGGCGGGGATGCTGCAAAGTTACAGCGGTATCCTGATCCGGGTACTGCAACAAGCCAAAGCGCAGGGGCTGGTATTGCCGACACTGGATGAACGCAGCGCTGCCACGTTGTTCATCGGTTCGATTCAGGGGCTGGTGATGCAGGCGATGTTGATCGGCTCTTGCGCCGCCATTCAGCCACTGATCCCCGGTGTCTGGAACTTGTATTGTCGTGCTATCCGCGAGGAGCCAAACGCATGAAAAGCCCGCTACTCAGAAAGATTATATTACCGCTGATTGTCTTGGTCATTCTGGGGGGCTTCGGCTGGGTGGTGACCCAACAAGGGCCGATGGCTCCGACGCAAGTGACCGTTGCCCCTGTGACCCGCCAAGCGATTGCGGCCAGTATCTTCGGCATTGGCACGGTCGAAGCGCGTTACAGTTACCGCATTGGCCCCACTGCCGCCGGGCGTATCAAGCAAGTGTTGGTCGATGTCGGCGACAGCGTACAGGCTGGACAAACGCTGGCGGTGATGGAGGGTGTTGACCTTGAAGCCCGCATTCAGGCCGCCGGTTTAGCCGCCGAACGTGCGTCCGCCAGTATTGCTTCAGCCACCGCGCAGACCAAGGAAGCCGCCGCCCGCCTGAGTCTTGCCCAGCGTGAAGCTCAACGCCAGCGCGAACTCGCTGCCAAAGCCTTGGTCAGCCAAAGCAGCAGCGATACCCGCCAGCAAGACCTTGCGGTTACGACGGCCGCTGTCGAAGCCAGCAAAGCCGCGCTTGAGGTTGCCAATAAGGAACAGCAACGCCTGCAAGCCGAACAGCAAGTCTTACGCCAGCAACAAGCCAACCTCGTGCTGACCGCCCCGGTGGCGGGCATGATCACCACCCGCGATGCCGAAGCAGGCACAACGCTGGTGGCAGGCCAGCCTGTCCTCACCCTTGCCGACCCGCAAAGCTACTGGGTAAAAGCCCGCATTGACCAAAGCCAAGCGCTCGGTTTGCGAGCAGGGCAGGCCGCCAGCATTACCTTGCGTTCCGCCCCACAGCAAGCACTCGCAGGCAAGCTGATACGGATCGAACCCATCAGCGACAGCATCACCGAAGAACGCATTGTCGGCATTGCTTTCACCCCGGTTCCTGCGGCTTTATCGTCCGGCGAACTGGCAGAAGTTACCCTGCAAACCGGGCAAAAAGCCGCTGTACTGGTCATTCCCAATGCCGCCATCCAGCAACATGACGGGCAAACCGGGGTGTGGAAACTCAATGGCGACAACACCTTGCAATTCACTCCCGTGCAAACCGGTATCCAGTCACTCGACGGGCAGGTGGAAATTCTCAGTGGCTTGCAGGCGGATGACAATATTGTGGTGTACACCAGCAAAACCCTCAGCGCTACCAGCAAAATCAAGGTGGTGCAGCAACTGGCTGGGGTCAAGCCATGATCAGCCTCGCCGCCCGCGACATTGCCCATTCATGGTCAAAATACGTGTTCACCGGGGTTGGCTTGGGTTTGCTGATCGGGGTCACCTTGTCGATGGCGGGCATTTATCGCGGCATGGTGGATGACGCACAAGTGTTATTGCGCAACAGCCATGCCGATGTGTGGGTAGTGCAAAAAGACACCCAAGGCCCCTATGCCGAATCCTCCAGCCTACCCGATGATATATACCGGGGTGTGCTGGGAATGCCCGGCGTGGAACAGGCCGCCAACGTCACCTATTTCACCATGCAAGTGCAGCATCAGGGCAAAGACACCCGTGTAATGGTGGTCGGCTTTGAACCGGGGCAACCGGGTGCGCCACCTTCACTGGTAGCTGGTCGCCACGTGACCCGTTCGCATTACGAAGCGGTGGCTGACGTGAAAGCGGGTTTCAAGCTGGGTGAAAAAATCCGCATCCGCCGCAACGATTACACCATCGTCGGTTTGAGCCAGCGCACCGTATCGACGGGGGGCGACCCGATGGTGTTCATCCCGCTGGCGGATGCACAAGCGGCACAATTCCAGAAAGATAACGATGCGATTGTCAGCGGGCGCGAACGTACCGCTGCGAACCCCGCTTTCAACCGCCCCAGCGTGCCGGGCTTGCTGGAAGCAGTGCAAGCCAGCCAGATCACCAGCCACAACGTCAATGCGGTGCTGGTGCGGGTACGCCCCGGCTGGGATGCGGCGCAAGTGGCTGCCGACATCCAGCGCTGGAAACACTTGCAAGCCTACACCTACGCCGACATGGAGGAGATTGCTGTCCAAAAGCTGATTGCTACCTCCGCCAAACAGATTGGTTTGTTTCTGGTCATTCTCACCCTTGTCAGTACTGCGATTGTGTCCTTCATCATCTATACCATGACGCTGGGGAAAATCCGTGAAATTGCCGTCCTCAAGCTGATCGGTACGCGCAACAGCACGATTGCGTGGATGATTTTGCAGGAATCCATCGGGCTAGGGTTGGTCGGTTTCATTATCGGCAAAACCGTGGCGACCTTGTGGGCACCTGTCTTCCCCAAGTATGTATTGTTGCTGCCGCTGGATGCGGTGCTGGGGCTGTTGGTGATTGTGCTGGTGTGTACGCTGGCCAGCGTGATGGCGATCCGTGCGGCTTTGAAAGTAGACCCCGCCGAAGCAATAGGAGGCTGATCATGAGCGCTACCCGTTCTAACGACATCCCGGCGATTGAACTGCGCGGCCTGTGCAAGCGTTACGGCAGCGGCGACACCGCAGTGGATGCGCTCAAAGGCGTGGACATGCGCATTGCCCCCGGTGAAGTGGTCGGTCTGGTCGGCCCCAGCGGTTCAGGCAAAAGCACCTTGCTGAAAAGTTTGGGCGCGGTGATTGACCCGACGGCGGGGCAGATGTTTCTGGGCGGGGAAGCCATTTTCGATGGGGTATGGAAGGTCAACGATTTACGCACCTTGCGCCGTGACCGGATTGGCTTTGTGTTCCAAGCCCCGTACCTGATCCCGTTTCTGGACGTGACCGACAATGTGGCGCTGTTGCCGATGCTAGCGGGCAAATCCAACCGCGAAGCCCGCCGCCGGGCGCTGGAATTGCTGGAAGCGCTGGACATGGGGCATCGTGCCAAAGCCAACCCGTCGCAACTTTCCGGCGGTGAACAGCAGCGCGTGTCGATTGCGCGTGCCTTGGCGAATAACCCGCCGATTATTCTTGCCGACGAACCCACCGCACCGCTGGACAGCGAACGTGCCTTGGGGGTAATGGGTATCCTTAACGCGATGGCGCAACAGCACCAGACCGCCATTATCGTGGTGACACACGACGAAAAAATCATTCCCCTGTTCAAGCGGATTTACCACATTCGCGACGGCAAGACATATGAAGAAAGCGTAGGATAAATACCTTATCAATTTGATCAACTTTAATGCCGTGCACTATCCGTTAGTTTAAGATGCACATTCCATTTTTTTGTAACAAGGAAAGACCCAGATGAGAGACGTATTCAAACGCATTGGTGGCAAAGCCGCTGTTGACGCGGCGGTAGACCGTTTTTACGTTTACATGTTGGAAGATGACCGTGTAAAACACTTCTTCGCCAATATCAATATGGAAAAACAACGCCAGCACCAGAAGGATTTCATCAGCTTCGCCTTGGGTGCAGAAGGTGGCTATGCGGGTAAGGACATGCGTGCCGCCCACCAGCACATGGTTGACCACATGGGGCTTTCAGATGTGCATTTTGATGCCACCATGGAAAATCTGGTGAAGGCACTGCGTGACCTGAAAGTACCGGAAGACATCATTGCCGAGGCGGGTGCCATTGTGGAAAGTACCCGTACCGACGTGCTCTGCCGTTGAGTCCAGCTTGCGAATCGTCATCACCTATTAGGTGGTGGCGATGCCATCTTCCCGCAACGCCCGTTCCCGCAGCCCGTTCACCAGCCGCCCCAGCACACCGGGGAAACTGGCCAGCAAGGCTTCAAATTCTACCCCATCGAGCATGTTTTTCACCCGTAACCCAAGGTCAGTATCGCCTTCAATCCGTAAGCGGCGGTTGAAAAATAAGGTATCCGGGTCTTCTAGGCGCATCGCGAGGCGGATGAAATCCATCAGTGTCGCAGTAAAGGTGACATCCTGCCGCCCGGCTGTTTCTGCTTTCAAGCCGGACGTTGCCACTGAGAACCACAGCGTCATACCAATATCCGCTACATGCACGCAAAAGCGGCGGCCTTGCAGGGCATCCCAGTCCAGATCTTGCAGGCTTTTCCATACCGAGAGGTTGAAAGCGGTGGCGAAAGCCAACGATGCGGGATAAGCGGGCAGACGAGCCACCAGCCGTGCCAGTGAAGTGGGGAATTTTAATGTCATCGAAGCATTTCTCCTTTAAGCGGTAGCTAGGTCTAACCCGGCTTTTCCGAGCCAATACCCGTCACAGGCGGGTGCTGGCAAATACGTTTCCAGCCGTGCTGCCACTTGCGCTGCGGGCAATGCGCCATCCAGCACCTCGCGGAACAGCGTGATCACTTCCGCCATGTGCTGCGATTGCGGCGACAGGCGTAGCGTTGTTACCGGCGTTCCGGCCAGTTCTGCCAGCCGGTGTGCTAGTGTGTGTACTTTGCCAGATTGGGTTTGCGTGCCGTTGATGGTGAGGAAACCTTCACCTTCGCGGGTGTTCATCAGCAAGCCATCCGGGTGGTCGAGGCAGCGGAATTCGCAGGCATCCTTTTGCAGATTGTGGTGGCGGGCGGTGAAGCAGCGCGAGGAAAAGGCCAGCGGTAAACGCCCGTAGGCAAACACTTCGGTGGCCATCCCCGCCGGGATCGGCATCTCCGCCAGCATGGCACGCGGCATTTCCACGGGGGGAACCCAACGCACCGCACCCCAGCTTGCCAGCAAGGCCAGCGTATCAGGGTTATACACATTCAGGGCGGGGCCTGCCACAAACGCCTTGCCCGCTTCAAACAGTAGCCGCACAGCCCCGAATTCATTGGCTTCCACCCGGAACGAGCCGTTGTCCACGATCTTGCGTAATGCCTTGAGGTCGGACTCGGACTCAATCAGGGTCTGGGTGGAAAGCACCACTTCCTTGCCTGCGGCGCTCAGCTTTTCCGCCAGCCCCAGCCAGTCATCGAGGCGCATGACGTGGCGGCGTGAACACACGGTTTCGCCCAGATACACGGTATCCACTGCCCAGTTGGCAGCTTGCTCATAGAAAGTCAGTACGGTGTCGCGGGGCCAGTAATACAACAATGGGCCAAGAGCCAATTTGATGGATGGTGTCATCAGTACCTCACTTCCACGGGCGGTAATAAGCACCAAGAGTGTGCATACTGCCCTCGGATACCTTGTCGAGTTGCGCCAGCCAGCCGGGGTGTGGCTGGAAGCCTTGCGGGTTGCGTTTCACCGCATCAATCGCGGCACGCCATACTTGGGTCACTTGCGTGACGTAGGCGGGGCTGCGTTGGCGGCCTTCGATTTTGATGGCGGCAATGCCGAGGCGGTACATTTCCGGGAGCATTTCCAGCGTATTGAGGCTGGTGGGTTCTTCCAGCGCGTAATAGGTTTCGCCTTGCACTTCAAAGCGGCCTTTGCACAGGGTTGGGTAGCCTGCCTTTTCGTGGTCGGCGTAACGGTCGATCAGCACCCCGTTGAGGCGGGTTTCCATGCCTGTGGGGGTCTGTTGCCAGCGCACCGCATGACCGGGCGAACACGCCCCGAAGGTGTTGGGCGAATCCCCGCAGGCATACGAGGACAGCAAACAGCGCCCTTCCACCATTACGCACAGGCCACCAAAGCCAAACAGTTCGATTTCCACCGGCGTGTGCCGCACGACGTTGGCGACTTGCTGCAAGGACAGCACCCGTGGCACGACCGCCCGCTGGATGCCGAAATGTTCGTGGTAAAAATTAATGGCTTCGTAATTGGTGGCAGAGCCTTGCACGGAAAGGTGCAGGCGCAATTGCGGGTGGGTTTTCAGTGCATACGCCATCAGACCGGGGTCGGCGAGGATGATGGCGTCTAGCCCTGCATCTGCCGCTGTATCCACGGCTTGTTGCCAGCGTTTGAGCATGGCAGGTTGGGGGAAGGTGTTGAGCGCCATCAGTACCTTGCGGTGTTTGGCATGGGCGTAGCGGATGCCGTCGGCGAGTGCCTTGGCGTCGAAATTCAGGCCGCTGAAATTACGGGCGTTGGTGTTGTCTTTTAAGCCGAGGTATACCCCATCCGCCCCGTGGTCAACGGCTGCCTTGAGTGCGGGCAGACTGCCAGCGGGGCAGATGAGTTCGAGCAGTGGTGTGGGCATGGTTTGGCCTCTTGTCGCGGTGGATGGTACTTCATACGCCCGCTAATGGCAGGACGCCTTGACCCATGTCAACGTTCCCGTGGGTGTTGTTACATCATGATCACCAGCACCAACATCAAAGCCCAAGCGATAAGGCCAATACCGATAACGGTCTGCACGACATTGGCGGCAGCCATATCTTCACCCGTGTGGCCTAAACCCTCAATACCATGATAGATGATGCTACAGGACAGGCCAATAGCAGCCAGAGACACGACCACATTGAAGCTCAGGCTTGGCACAAACAGCGCCAGAGATGAGAGCCACAGCGGAATGGGGCTGATGCTGGCGAGCAAATAGGCATCGTGGTAGTCGATACGTAAAGTATTGGTTTCGGCGACTTGCTTGATGAGCCACCCCATGACCAAGAGGGTGAATACCTCGGTCAGGAAGAAGGCCGCCGCGACCGCAGCCCAGTCTTTAGCCAGTCCTTGAGGAAGGAAAGCTTCCGGGTAATGCGTGCCCGCATAATACACCATGAGTGGCGGCAGCAAGGATAAAGGCAGCACGATAAAAGCGAACAGCTTCAGCAACCGTGGGTGGATGCGCTCGATTTCCAGCCAACCTTCGTGAGTGGAAA
Organism: Thiothrix litoralis; assembly: GCF_017901135.1. Classification (NCBI taxonomy): domain Bacteria; kingdom Pseudomonadati; phylum Pseudomonadota; class Gammaproteobacteria; order Thiotrichales; family Thiotrichaceae; genus Thiothrix; species Thiothrix litoralis. The sequence continues at coordinate 4,208,659 of NZ_CP072801.1, forward strand.
ACGGCAGATACAATAGGGTATTCAGTTTCATGATCAAACTCCTCTTGGTAGAACAGGCTTGTTGCCCGGAAAACCCCGCTATTTAATATCACACTGTGATATTAATATCATAGTCTTCCTTGCGGATATGTCAAGGCAGAAAGTAGCCATGTCGACCGAATAGGGTTCTTTGAATTGCTGTAGAATCTCATTCACTTTATGGGCATGGATATTTAGGAACACTTCATTGACTAATGCAAAGACTGACACGAACTTGACATCCACAGGTGCTCCCGCTGGAAGTACCTTTCCTAATCACTTGGTGAAGGCTGACTATGTGCGGTTGTCCGATTTCCGCCATGGATTGCGCCGCTTCTTGCGCGTCAGTGAGCGGATTTGCCATGAGCAGGGGCTTACCTCGCTGCAATATCAGCTACTGCTGCACGTGCGTGGTTTCCCTGAGCGCGACTGGGCTTCGATCAGCGAGCTGGCTGAACGTCTACAAGCCCAGCATCACGGGGTGGTGGCGCTGATCGACCGTTGCGAGAAACTTGGTTTGGTGGTTCGTCGCACGGGGTGCGAGGACAAGCGGGTGGTGGAAATCCACTTGTTGCCCGCCGGGGAGAACTTGCTGGAGCGTATTGCCCTCCAGCATCAGGATGACCTGCATCAGTTGCTCAGGATGTTTGCTTGGGTAGAGGCGCAGACACCGGTGGCGTAAAACTTTCGGGAAAAAGGACAGGCCAGCAAGCCTCGGAACCCATGAGCAACCCTAGATCCGTGGGAATCGGCTGTCTACACGGCATTGCATTGATCGCCGTTGCGATGAGAACAGTAGCAGGAGGGAGATAGACTTTGACCTCACAATGCAGCCGTCCCTCGGATTCATGCCGGAAAAAGAGGGCGGTATCGTCTGCATACTCCTTCAGGCCATACGTTTCCAAAAACAGTTTTTGGATGTGTTCCACAGCAGGATTTGCCAGCATGGCATCCCCCAGATTTTTGGTGAACCAAGTGGTCATGGGTTTTTCTCCATTCCCGGTCAAAACATGCCGGACTTGTCTGGTTTTTGGCAGGTCTGTAATACATGCCGCTTTACCCCGCACTTTGCCAGTGATACTGCCAATTGTTCAATATCCGCTTTCCCCAGCAGGGTTGGGTCAACCGTTGTCCTGATCTCGTAATCCACATGATGGGCGTTCAGCAGCAAATCCAGACTTTCTGCTGCCTTGTGACCGCTGCCTGCCAATCCTGTAATCCTTTTGTAGGCATGGAACGGGGCTTTAATGTCCAGCCCCACCCAATCCACATAGGGCAACACTTTCGCCAATCGTGCTGGCATGATCCCTGCCGTGTGCAGGGCAATCTTGAATCCCAGCGCTTTCACTGCCTGCATGGCTTCTGGCAAGCGTGGTTGCAGCAGTGGTTCGCCGCCACTGAACACTACCCCATCCAGAAAACCGACCCGTTCCTGCAAAAACCGCATGACCTCGCCCCATTCCAGCGTGCTGGGTACATCGGTGCGCAGCAGGTGTGGGTTATGGCAGTAACTGCAATGCCACGGGCAGCCCTGACAAAACAACACGGCTGCCAAGTGTCCCGGAAAGTCGATGCTGGTTAGCGGCACTAGCCCGCCTAACTGCAACATGGACGTTTCCCCTCCAACCGTGGAGAGGTTTCCTGGAAAGGAAGCCGCTCCGCATGTTCGCTTTGTTTGCCGGGGTTGAAGGAGCTGACCGGGCGGTGGTAGCCCATGACCCGTGTCCAGACTTCACAACGCTGACGTTCATGGTCAGCCAGTTTGCCGGGCTGCTGGTTTATTGGATGGCGCATAGGGATTCCTCCTGTTTTTGGTGCAATAGCTCTTCATCACAGCGCGGGCAGAACTCGTGTTCTCCACTGAGATAACCGTGTTTGGGGCAGATGGAAAAGGTGGGTGTCACCGTGATGTACGGCAGCCGGAAACGTTCCAGACTGCGGCGTACCAGTTGCTTGCAGGCTTGTGGGCTGGAAATGCGTTCCTGCATGTATAGGTGCAGTACCGTGCCACCGTTGTACAGGGTCTGCAAACCGTCTTGCAGGCTCAGTGCTACGAAGGGGTCGGCAGTGTAACCCACCGGCAACTGGGTGGAATTGGTGTAATACGGGCGTTCTACGGTTCCGGCCTGCAAGATGTTGGGAAAACGTTTCTGGTCTTCCCGTGCAAAACGGTAGGTTGTGCCTTCTGCCGGGGTGGCTTCTAGGTTGTACATGTGTCCGGTTTCTTCCTGAAAGTCCCGCAGGCGGCGGCGGATATGCCGCAACAGGCGTACTGCCAGTGCTTGCCCCGCAGGTTCGGCAATGTGGGTCGTATCCCCGCTAAAATTGCGGATCATCTCATTCACACCGTTCACGCCGATGGTGGAGAAATGGTTGCGCAAGGTTCCCAGATAACGTTGGGTGTAGGGGTAAAGCCCCTGATCCATGTGCTGCTGGATTACCCGGCGTTTGATTTCAAGGCTGTCGCGCCCCAGTTCCAGTAACGTGTCCAGCCGTGCAAACAGTGCCGCCTTGTCACCTCTGTACAAATAGCCCAGCCGGGCGCAATTGATGGTAAATACCCCCAGCGAGCCGGTTTGTTCCGCCGAGCCGAACAAGCCGTTGCCACGCCGTTCCAGTTGGCGCAAGTCGAGTTGCAGGCGGCAACACATGGAACGCACCATGCCCGGTTCCAACCCTGACTTCAGGAAATTCTGGAAGTAGGGCAGGCCGTATTTCGCCGTGACCCGGAACAACAGGTCGGTATTGTCATCTTCCCACGGGAAATCCTGGGTGATGTTGTAAGTGGGGATGGGGAAGGTAAACACCCGCCCACAGGCATCGCCCTCTTCCATCACTTCAAGGAAAGCGCGGTTGATCATGCCCATTTCCACTTGGCAGTCAGCGTAGGTGAACGGCATTTCTTCCCCGGCAATCACCGGGACTTGGGCTTTCAGGTCATCCGGGCATGTCCAGTCGAAGGTCAGGTTGGTGAACGGGGTTTGTGAGCCCCAGCGTGAGGGGAAATTCAGGTTGAAAATGAAGGACTGCATCAGTTGCCGGACATACCCGTATTCCAGCCCATCCTTGCGGATGTAGGGGGCAAGGTAAGTGTCGAAGGAACTGAATGCCTGTGCGCCTGCCCATTCATTCTGCAAGGTGCCGAGAAAATTCACTGCCTGCCACAAGGCACTGTCCAGATGTTTGGGCGCTTTGGCATCGGTACGCCCCGGCACGCCGTTGAAACCTTCGTGCAGCAGGCTACGCAATGACCAGCCTGCGCAATAGCCGCCCAGCATGTCGAGGTCGTGGATATGCACATCCCCGTCACGGTGGGCTTGCCCGATGTCCGTTGGGTATACCTGATCGAGCCAGTAGTTGGCAATCATTTTTCCCGCCGTGTTCAGGATCAGCCCCCCGACGGAATAGCCCTGATTGGCATTGGCATTCACCCGCCAATCACGTTGTTGCAGGTAACTGTCGATGGTATCGGCAACCTCCACGCAGCTCATGCCAGCCACTCCCGCATCCCGGTGCCAGCCAGCCTGTCCATGTAACGGGCACGGTACAGTAAACGGTGGCGTTCGGGGGCGTCCTCAAAGCCGCTACGGTCATGCAGCACATTGTTGCTGACCAGTCCCATGCCCGGTTCCAGCTTGCCCCGAAAAATATAGCGTGATTCACCTTCCAGCCAGTTGCTGAGGGCAGCCAGTGCTTCGAGTGTTAGCGGGTCGTTTTTCCACACCACATTGCGCCCACGGATGGTGTAACGCATGTGCAAATCACCCGTCAACGGGTTAACAGAAAACACTGGCCCGACATTTTCCGCACGGGCAACCGTATTGCCGTGGGTACGGGCGGGGATGGTCATCACATCTGGTTGCATCAAGGCACGGATGTAGTCCGGGTTCTGGTCACGCAGGTGCAAATAGGCCATTTCATGATCCAGCAAGCGGTTCTCGCCACCCGTAGGAGCGCTTTGCACGCAATGCAGCAACAGGCCGTGGACTTGCTGGTCGGGTGGGTTGTAATAGCCGTCGGTATGCCACTGGATAGCGCGGTTACTGTAGGGAATGTAATGTTCGCGTTCCCCGCTATCCCCGGCGGCGACGGTCAGGGAGGTCAGCCCATCGTCGTCTGCCAGCCAGTTATGGTTGAGGTGTAGAAGGCCAAACTGTTGTGCCAGCCGATGCGGGATGTTGCGGTCAGGGTCATCGCCGGTTTTGCCCACATAAATGGCCATATTGGCTTTGCGGCAGCGTGTCAGGATGGCTTGGTGTTCGGCATCCGTCAGATGGCGTGGATCGTTGACTTCCACGATCAGGTCTTCCAGATGCGCTGGGTAGTTTTGCAGCTTTTGCTCACGCCAGTGTTGGTACAGGGCTTCATCATCCAGCAGGAAAAGGCTATGCGTCATGAGTGATACCTCTTTGTAAATACTATATGTAGTGTCTTTTAAAGAAATAACATACTTTATGTAGAGTTATCGGCTGCTGGCTTTGACTTAAGTCAAGGTGTGGTGTAACGATTTACCTTAAAAAACACCCATGAGCAAACTAAATAGTGTCTGACCGGAAACCCTAAAACCCTTTTCCGATCAAGATGCTACGCCCGTTTTCCTTGCCCTAAGATTTCCCGGAAGCAGGCCAGAAAGCTGCAAAAGCGCCCAAAATAGGGCAAAATAGGGCATCCATCCGCCAAACTTCGCAGGAGACACACGATGCGTGAAGTGATCGCCCGCCAACTTCGCCTGGGTCACGCTGACATCGGCAGGCTGACCTTCAACCCACGTTCGCGGGACGACATCCCGCAGGTGTTGCAAGGGCTGCAATACATTTATGTGACAGACGAACTGCGTGAGGCGGTGTTTGCGGTGCTGGAAAAGCGGGTTCCGGCGGAGGTGGACGCCAGCCGTGGACGCCCCGGCATGGATCTGTGGAATGCGCTGGTGCTGGCGACATTGCGGGTGAACCTGAACTGGGACTATGACCGGCTGCTGGAGATGGCGAACCAGCACCGCAGCATCCGTCAGATGCTGGGGCATGGTTTCTGGGATGATGACGATGAGTACAAGCTGCAAACGGTCAAGGACAACGCCGCTCTGGTGGACGAAGCCAGCCTGCAACGCATCAACCAGTTGGTGGTGGAGGCCGGTCACAAGCTGCTAAAAAAAAAGCCGCGCCGCTGAGCGCCCGTTGTGACTCCTTCGTGGTGGAAAGCAACATCCACTACCCGACCGACATCAACCTGTTGTACGACGCGGTGCGTTGTTCGGTGCGCACGGTGGCCGATTGGTGTGAAGGGCACGGCGACAGCCGCTGGCGGCAATGGCAGTACAATCTCCGCCAGGTGAAGAAAGCCTGCCGTCATGCGCAGAAGCTCAAGCACTCCAGCTCCCAAGACCCGGACAAGCAGGCCACCCGGCAACAGGCCATCCGTGACGCCCACCACACCTACCTGGGCCTGTGCGCCGCGCTGTTGTCGAAAGTGGAGGAAACGGTGGCTGACCTGCCCCTCAGCCTGCTGGACAGCCGGTCGGGCAACGACCTCCAGCGCTGGCTGGGGTACGGGTGGCATCAGGTTGACCTGGTGCGGCGGCGGGTGCTGGACGGGGAAACCATCCCCCACGGCGACAAGATCTTCTCCCTCTTCGAGGATTACAGCGAATGGCTCAGCAAGGGCAAAGCCGGTGTGCCGGTGGAGCTGGGCCTGAACGTGTGCGTGATGGAATCGGCTGACGGCTTCATCCTCCACCACCAAGTGATGCAACACTGCCCCGACAGTGAGATTGCCGTGACCATGGTTAAGCAAGCCAAAGCGCTGTTCCCCTCCCTGAGCGCGTGCAGCTTTGACAAGGGGTTCCACTCACCGGCCAACCAGCGCGAACTGGCCGAACTGCTCGACCGGGTGGTGTTGCCGAAAAAGGGCCGCTGGAGCCAGGCGGACACTGCCCGTGAAACCGACCCGGCGTTTGTCCAGGCCAGACGCCAGCACTCAGCGGTGGAATCCGGCATCAACGCACTGGAAGTCCATGGGCTGGACTATTGCCCCGACCGGGGGCTGGAACGCTTCAAGCGCTATGTGGCACTGGCGGTGGTGGGCAGGAACCTGCAAAAGGTCGGGGCCATTTTACAGGCCAGGGCGTTGGAGGCCTTGCAGAAGGATGAACGCCGACGACAGCGCCAAGCCGCCTGAACCACCCCACAACGCCGACCGATGAGGGAAAATGCCGGGAAGGCAGGGCAGCCCCTGCACCGAAGGCAAGCCTGCGCTGCCAGCCATGCCTTGAAACCCAGCGTTTTACCCTCGTGCTTGCCAGAAGGTGGCGGGGAAAACGGCTGCATGGACTAAAATTGGGCACTCGTGGCGGCAGGAAGGCTTTTTCGGTCAGACACTAAATATCGAGTCGCCTGTTACGGGCAAATACGCGCTTTCCCAGCTAGGCTTCCGGCCTTTTTTCTTGGCTGCCGGACTATTTGCCATTGTCAGCATGGTGCTATGGACAGGCATTTACAGCTTTGGCTGGGGTGGGTTGCATTCCGGGTATCCCGCCATCACGTGGCACGCCCATGAAATGGTGTTTGGCTATACGGTGGCGGTGGCTGCCGGTTTCCTGCTGACTGCTATCAGGAACTGGACGGGGCAACAAACTTTGCATGGCTGGCCTTTGCTGGCATTGGTGGGGATGTGGCTGCTGGCGCGTATCTTGCCCTTTGTGGGGGAGCTGCCACTGCTCGTGTTGGCGGTGGTGGATACGCTGTTCCTGTTTTGCCTGTTGCTGGCGGTGGCGTACCCGATCATTCGGGCAAAACAATGGCAGCAGATGGGCATCGTGGGCAGTGTCACCCTGTTGGTGGTGGCAGATGCCGTGTTTTATCTGGGCTTGCTGGGGATATGGCCTAAAGGGCTGCAACTCGGTTTGTATGGCGCTTTTTACCTTATCCTTTCTTTGATTCTCATCGTCGGGCGGCGGGTTATCCCGTTTTTTATTGAACGCGGGGTAGGTTGCCCGTTTACTGCGCGTAACCGTGGATGGATCGACAGTTCCGCCCTGGTATTACTCCTGCTGTTTGCTGTGGCGGATTTGACCTTCATGGTGACGGGTCATGGGGTGGCTGGTTATGTCAGTGCTGAGCTGGCGTTGCTGCAAGTACTGTTGCACAGCCTGCGCTTGTGGGGGTGGCATCACCCCAATATCTGGAAAAAGCCGCTGCTGTGGGTGTTGTATCTGGCTTATCTCTGGCTGGTGCTGGGCTTCCTGTTGAAATTTCTTGCTGTCGTGGCGGGTGTGTCGCCGTGGTTAGCTGTACATGCCTTTGCTTATGGCGGTTTTACGGTCGTTACCGTCGGGATGATGGCTCGTGTCATTCTTGGGCATACCGGGCGTAATGTCTTTGAACCACCGCTGGTGGTGGTCGCGGTTTTTGTGTTGCTATTGGGTGGGGCGGCTATCCGGGTGCTGGCGGTGTGGTGGTTGCCGCATAGCCATGCGGTGTGGATTTTGGCATCACAACTGTTGTGGATCGCTGCTTTTACCCTGTTTGTGTGGAAATACGCGCCGATGCTGCTCAAGCCAAGGATCGATGGACGTTATGGCTGAATGAACCTTGCCAAGCACCTCAATACTTTCGGGCAATACCTGTTACAGCGTCACGGCGAGCGGGTACATAAACTTGCCTTGAATGCCAGTTTCACCTGTCCTAACCGCGATGGCAGTATCGGGCGGGGTGGCTGTACTTTTTGCAATAATGCCTCCTTCAACCCGCAAGGCAGGCAGCCACCGACCGTTACGCAGCAAATTGCTGCCGGGCGTGCGGTGCTGGCCAAACGTACCGGGGCGAAAAAATTTCTGGCCTATTTTCAGGCTTACACCAACACCTATGCTGCGCTGGAAGTGCTAAAGCCACTGTATGACCTGGCTTTGGCAGAACCCGATGTCATTGGTTTGAGCATCGGCACACGCCCGGATTGTGTCCCTGATGCGGTGCTGGATTTACTCGCCAGTTACCGTGATCAAGGCCATGAGGTGTGGCTGGAACTGGGGCTGCAATCCAGTTTTGACCGTACCTTACGCCGGGTCAACCGGGGTCATGGCTTTGCCGAGTACGTGGACGCAGTGCAACGTGCTCATGCCCGCCACCTGCCCGTTTGTACCCATCTGATTGTGGGCTTGCCGGGTGAATGTTTATCACACAGCCGCATAACACTGGCGCGTGTGCTGGAATTGGGGGTGGAAGGGCTGAAATTACACCCCCTGCATGTTGTTCGGGGGACACAACTGGCGAATGAATGGCGGCGCGGCGAATACCAGCCGCTGGCACTGGAGGATTACGTGGACAGTGCAGTTAACCTGATCCGCACCACTCCGCCTGATGTCATCTTCCACCGCGTTACCGCCACGGCATCCACCGAAATATTGCTGGCTCCCGCATGGTGCAATAAGAAGTGGCTGGTATTGAACAAAATTGCTGAACAATTAGGAACGTGAACCATGCTGAGCATTACCCTGGATGAAAACATCCCCTACGCGGAACAGGCTTTTAGCACCTTGGGGCAAACCCGGCTGTTGGCAGGGCGTTCCCTGTGCCATGCTGATTTGCAGGATACCGATATACTGGTGGTGCGTTCCATTACCAAGGTGAATGCGCAATTGCTGAGGGGGACGCCCGTCCGTTTCGTTGCCACTGCCACGGCTGGATTTGACCACATTGACCTCGATTACTTGCGCGAACAGGGCATCGGCTTTACGCGTGCGCCCGGTTGCAATGCGGTGTCGGCGGCGGAATATGTGCTTGCTGCCCTCAGCCATTGGTCATTAATGCGTAACAAGCCTTTGCAGGAATGCAGCATTGGCATTATCGGGCATGGCAATGTCGGCTCACGGGTCAGGCAGTTGTGTGAAAGCAAGGGGATGCGTTGTATCGCCCACGACCCGCCGTTGCAGGAGCTGGGGCACACCGGGCTGCATTCGCTGGAAGCCGCGCTGGCTTGCGATATTGTGACGCTGCACGTCCCCTTTACCTGTACTGGCAAGCATCCGACATTCCGCCTGCTGGATGCGGCACACCTTGCTACCTTGCGCCCCGGCAGCCTGTTGCTCAACACCGCACGCGGTGGGGTAGTGGAGGAAAGCGCCTTGCTGGCACGCCTGCAAACCCGCACTGATCTGGATGTGGTGCTGGATACGTGGGAAAATGAACCTGCCATCAACCTGACCCTGCTCCAGCATACCCTGCTTGGCACGCCACACATTGCTGGTTACAGTCTGGATGGCAAAGTCCGGGGAACAAAAATGGTGTACGGCGCTTGCTGTGAGTTCCTGCAAGTGGAACCACGTTGGGAATCCCCGCTTGCCCCGGCGGAACCTTTGTTCAGCGTCCTTGAGGCTTATGACATCCGTGAAGATGACCGGCGGTTAAAAGCCTTGCTGCATGACAAAATGCTCGATTCTGCCCGCTATTTCGACCAGTTGCGCAAGAACTACCCGGTACGGCGCGAGTTCAGCGGTTTATCCTGAGACTTTTGCCCCCCTTTTCAAGACAAAAAACGGGCGGTATTGCTACCGCCCACAACCCCTGGTCAGTGGCTTACTTCCGACCAGTTTCGGAGGGTCTTGAAAACGTTACTGCATCAGTGGTGAACCCGCCGCATTAAAGGCAATCCCTTCTACGCCAATCTCGGCACCCAACACTTGCAGGTACTGGCTTAATGCCCGCCGGGTAACTTGCTCATGCAAATACTGGCGGATACGGGTCGCAACGTGCTGATACTCCAATGGCTCACCTTCGACGCGCTGGTCTACCCGAACCAGATGAAAACCAAAGCGGGTTTCCACCGGGTTCGCGCACAGCCCTACCGGGAGCAGCCACACTTGCCGTTCAAATTCTGCCACGGTTTGCCCTTTGGACAACTGCCCCAGACTGCCGCCTTGCCCGGAAGAAGGGCAGGCAGAATATTGCTGCGCCAGTGCGGCAAAACTGCCAGGGTCAGCTTGCAATTGCCGTAACAATTGCGCTGCCAGAATGCGCTGCTGGTCACGTTGCGGCATATCATCCGGTGCAGCGGGCAGCAGGATATGGCTGACCGCCAGCAATACGGGTGTATGGAAACGCGCCCGGTTGCTATGGAAGTAATGTTGGCATTGCTCTTCTGTCGGCTCAGGAACAATCAGCTCCTGTTCCAACAGCAAGGCAGTGCGTTCTTCTTCCGTCGCAGCGGTAATGCCCAGTTCGGTGGCGCGTTGTTCCAGCAAGGTTTTGATGACCAAGCTAGTGGCGGCCGCCTGCCACGCTGCTTCCATCTGCTCGGCGGGGTGGTATTGCAACTCGCTGGCAATCGCCTCTTCCGTCACCTCGTGCTTACCCACTTGAATGTTTTCCATGATGAACTCCTTAGCCGCGCTGACGCACGATCTGGTATTGACGGCTCACGTATTGCACCGGCACGCTCCAGATGTGCACCAGACGGGTGAACGGGAACAGCAGGAAGATGGTCAGGCCGAGGAAAATATGCAGCTTGAAAATAAAGCCGACAGTCGCCAGATGTTCCGCCGCGCCACCTTTGAAGAACACGATGGATTGCGCCCATTCCGCCAACAGCAACATATTGCTGCCATCCAGATGCCCCAGTGTCGGGATGATGGTCAACAGACCCAAGGTAACTTGCACCAGCAAGATACCAATCACGGCCAGATCCATTGTCGAACCGGTAGCACGTACCCGTGCGTCATTCTTGCGGCGCATGAACAGCAAGAATGCACCATACCAGCAAGCCGCCCCGGCAATGCCACCGACCAGAATCGCCAGTACCTGTTTCGTACCCGGTGACATGAACGGTTCATACAGCCAATGCGGGGTCAGCAAGCCGACCAAATGCCCGAAAAAGATCACCAAAATGCCCACATGGAACAAATTGCTCGCCAGTTGCATCCCGTTCTTGCGCAACATCTGGCTGGAACCTGCCCGCCACGTATATTGCGCTTGGTCGTAACGCAACCAGCTACCGATCAGAAACACCGCACCCGCCACATAGGGGTACAGCCCAAAGAAAAGTGAATCAAAGTATGACATATCAGTTCTCCCGAAAATGCAGCGTATGGGTTTGGCTGGTGGATTGGGTAGGTCGGCAAGAAGCCCCTTTGTCTTCCACAAAGTTGACCATTTCTTCTTCCCAGACCTTATCCATCGCAGCGGCAGTATCGTCACGCGGTTCAGCAGCGGCTTTCTCGCGTAACACCGCCATATCCGGCTGGATATTGATCATCGCCAACAGCGCATCAAACAGCAGGTGGTAAGCACTTTCGCGTTCCTGCAAACGTGCCGACAACAGGGCGAGGATGGGGTGAACATCCCCCAAGCCTTGCGCCGCCTCGTCTTCCTCGCGGGTCGACAGGTATTCGAGGAACAGCGGAATGTAATCCGGCAATTCCTTGGCGCTCAGCTCCAGCCCCGCATCACGGTATTGCTGGAGCAGATCCACCATGGCCTGCCCCCGCGCCCGTGATTCACCGTGGACGTGTTCAAACAACAGCAGGGAAAGGGTGCGTCCCCGGTCAAACAGGGCAACGTAGTCTTCCTGACTATCCATCAACTCAGCGGTACACAGTTGCTGCACAAAGTTTGTCAGCGAACCGCGTAGCGCTGCCGGGAAACGGGTTTCCTCACGGATCACGTCGATCAGGGCGCTACGGGCTTCCACTAGCTCCGCGCTGGGGTAATCCAGCAAGCGGGCGATAACGGCAAGACTCTTGATCATGATTGACCCTCCTGTTTCACGAACTCGATCTTTTTCACCATAGTCACGGTTTGCTTGCGCCCACCGAACAGGTTGGTCTCATTCGTGCCAGTGCTGTTGCCACAACCGTCACCGAAGCTGAAACCGCAACCGCCCTTTTCCGGGAAGGCTTCACGCGCCAATTCGCGGTGGCTGGTGGGGATGACATAACGGTCTTCGTAATTGGCAATGGCGAGGTAACGGTACATTTCCTTGGCTTGCGCTTCCGTCAGGCCGACTTGCTCCAAGGCGCGGATGTCGTGGATGCCTTCCACGGTTTCCGCACGCTTGTATTGGCGCATCGCCATCAGGCGTTTGAGTGCCAGTTTGACCGGCTCTTCATCGCCTGCCGTCAGCAAGTTAGCGAGGTAACGCACCGGAATCCGCAAGCTGTCCACGTCCGGCAATACGCCGTCGTAGCCGATCTTGCCTGCATCTGCCGCCGATTGGATTGGGGAAAGCGGTGGCACGTACCACACCATGGGCAAGGTACGGTATTCCGGGTGCAACGGCAGCGCCAGTTTCCAGTCCATCGCCAGTTTGTAGACCGGGGATTCTTGCGCGGCTTTCAGCACATTGTCGGGGATACCGTCTTGCTTCGCCTGTTCAATCACTTTCGGGTCGAATGGGTCGAGGAAAACGTCCAACTGCTTCTGGTACAAATCCTTTTCGTTCGGGGTGCTGGCGGCGGCTTCAATCTGATCCGCGTCATACAGCAAGACGCCAAGGTAACGGATACGCCCGACACAGGTTTCGGAGCACACGGTCGGCATCCCGGATTCGATGCGTGGGTAGCAGAAAATGCACTTCTCGGATTTACCAGACTTCCAGTTGTAGTAAATCTTTTTGTAAGGGCAGCCGCTGACGCACATGCGCCAGCCTCGGCATTTGTCTTGGTCGATCAATACAATGCCGTCTTCGTCACGCTTGTAAATCGCCCCACTGGGGCAAGACGCGACACACGCCGGATTCAAGCAATGCTCACACAAACGCGGCAGGGTAAACATGAAGGTGTTTTCAAATTCACCGTAAATGTCCGCCTGAATCTGGTCGAAGTTTTTATCCTTACGGCGTTTGGAAAATTCCGTGCCGAGGATTTCTTCCCAGTTGGGCCCCCACTCGATCTTGTCCATGCGCTGCCCGGAAATCAGCGAGCGCGGGCGGGCGACCGGTTGATGTTTGCTATCCGGCGCATTGTGCAAGTGTTGGTAATCGAAATCGAACGGCTCGTAATAATCGTCAATTTCCGGCAAATCCGGGTTGGCGAAGATATTCGCCAGTACCCGGAAACGCCCGCCAATGCGTGGCTCAATCTTGCCATCCGCACGGCGTAACCAGCCGCCTTTCCACTTGTCCTGATTTTCCCACTCTTTGGGATAACCGATACCGGGTTTGGTTTCGACGTTGTTGAACCACGCGTATTCCATGCCTTCGCGTGACGTCCACACGTTTTTGCAGGTAATGGAACAGGTGTGGCAGCCGATGCATTTGTCTAAATTCAGCACCATGCCGACTTGGGAACGTATTTTCATTTGACTGCCTCCTGAATGGTGTCATTGCCTTCGCCGTCCAGCCAATCGACGTTGGTCATCTTGCGCACAATGACGAATTCATCGCGGTTAGAACCGACCGTGCCGTAGTAGTTGAAGCCGTAAGCCTGTTGCGCATAGCCGCCAATCATGTGGGTTGGTTTCGGGCAAACACGGGTGACGGAGTTGTGGATACCGCCGCGTGTGCCGGTAATGGCAGAACCCGGTACGTTCACAATGCGTTCTTGCGCGTGGTACATCATCACCATGCCCGGCATGACCCGCTGGCTGACGACTGCCCGTGCTGCAATCGCGCCATTGGCGTTGAACAGGTCGATCCAGTCGTTGTCTTCAATGCCCAGTGTTTTGGCATCGTCTTCACTCATCCACACAATGGGGCCACCGCGTGACAGGGTAAGCATCAGCAGGTTGTCGGTGTAAGTGGAATGGATGCCCCATTTTTGGTGCGGGGTAATCCAGTTCAGTGCCAGTTCCGGGTTGCCGTTGGACTTTTGGTTGAGCATTGGCTTGATGGTTTTGGTGTTGATCGGCGGGCGATACACCAACAGGCTTTCACCGAAATCACGCATCCAGTCATGGTCGAGGTAGAACTGTTGCCGCCCCGTCAGGGTACGCCACGGAATCAGCTCGTGAACGTTGGTGTAACCGGCGTTGTATGACACATGCTCGTCTTCCAAGCCCGACCACGTAGGGCTGGAAATGATCTTGCGCGGTTGTGCCACGATGTCACGGAAGCGGATTTTCTCATCTTCCTTGGGCAGTGCCAGATGGGTATGGTCGATGCCGGTGATTTTCGACAAGGCTGCCCAGGCTTTCACGGCGACTTGCCCATTGGTTTCAGGCGCAAGGGTGAGGATCATCTCTGCCGCATCAATCGCGGTATTCAGGCAAGGGCGGCCTTCGCTGGTTCCACTGGTTTGCTGATGGTTGAGCTTGCCGAGCAAGTCAATTTCAGATTCAGTATTCCAACTGATGCCCTTGTTGGCATTGCCGAGCTTTTCCATCAAGGGGCCAATGGAGGTGAAGCGGGCGTAGGTTTCGGGGTAATTGCGTTCCACCGCAATCAGGCTTGGGGCGGTTTTGCCGGGAATCAGTTCGCAATCGCCGTTTTTCCAGTCCTTCACGCCCATCGCTTGCCCCAGTTCGGCGGGGGCGTCGTGTAACAGCGGGAGTGTTACCAGATCGGTTTCGACACCGAGGTGCCCAACGCAGACCCGTGAGTATTCCTTGGCAATGCCTTTGTAGATTTCCCAGTCGCTACGTGCTTCCCATGCGGGGTCTACGGCGGCGGTCAGCGGGTGGATGAAGGGGTGCATGTCGGAAGTATTCAGGTCGTCCTTTTCATACCATGTCGCGGTAGGCAGTACGATGTCGGAATACAAACAGGTGGTGGACATACGGAAGTCGAGCGTCACCAGCAAGTCGAGCTTGCCTTCCTGCATTTCTTCACGCCATTTCACTTCCTGCGGTTTTGCGCCGCCCATTTCGCCAAGGTCTTTGCCTTGCACGCCGTGCTTGGTTCCCAGTAAATATTTGAGTAGGTATTCATGCCCCTTGCCGGAGGAACCCAGCAAGTTGGAACGCCACACAAACAGGTTGCGCGGGAAATTTTGCGGGGAATCCGGGTCTTCTGCCGCAAACGCGATCTTGCCGGATTTGAGGCTGGCCACGGTGTAATCCGCCGGGGACATGCCAGCATCCTTGGCGGCCTTGGCAATGCGCAGCGGGTTGGTATTGAGCTGCGGTGCTGAAGGCAACCAGCCCATGCGTTCTGCCCGCACGTTGTAGTCGATCAGGCTGCCGGGGTATTTGGCAGGGTCGGCTAGCGGCGAGAGAATTTCCTTGATTTCCAGCTTCTCGTAACGCCACTGGTTGGAGTGGTTGTAGAAGAAGGATGTGCCGTTCATTTGACGCGGTGGGCGGCTCCAGTCCAGACCGAAGGCCAAAGGCAACCAGCCCGGTTGCGGACGCAGCTTTTCCTGCCCGACGTAATGCGCCCAGCCACCACCGGATTGCCCGACGCAGCCACACATGGCGAGCATATTGATCAGGCCACGGTAGTTCATGTCCATGTGATACCAGTGGTTCATGCCCGCGCCGACGATGATCATCGACTTACCCTTGGTTTTGTCGGCGGTATCGGCAAATTCACGCGCAATGCGGATCACTTTGTCACGCTGTACGCCGGTAATTGCTTCCTGCCATGCCGGGGTATACGGTGCATTGGCATCGTCAAAGTCCTTGGCGCTGTCGTCGTCGCCCAAGCCATTGCTGACGCCGTAGTTCGCCATGTTCAGGTCGTAAACGGAGACCAGCACGCCTTCGCTGCCGTCTGCCAGCGTCACTTTGCGGGCTGGCAATTTGTGCTTGAGGATGTCCTTCAGGGTATTGCCCTTGAAGTAGTCGCTTTGTACCCCACCGAAATACGGCAATGATACTTCCACAACTGCGTCATGACGCTCTTTCAAGGACAGAGACAGCACGGTGTCTTCGTGGGTCTTGCCATCTTTTTGTTGCAGGTTCCACTGGCTGCTGCCATCCCAGCGGTAGCCGATGGAGCCGTTGGGGGAGATGATTTCGCCGCTGGCATCGTCAATGGCGACGGTTTTCCAGTCAGGGTTTTTGTTTTCACCCAAGCCTGCTACGAAGTCGCTGGCACGCGCAAAGCGCCCGGCTTGGTAACTGCCATCGTCACGCGCTTCCAGTAAGACCAGATTCGGCCAGTCGGTGTAACGCCGCACGTAATCGGTGAAATACACGCTGGGCTTGTCACGGTGGAACTCGGTGAGGATAACGTGTCCGAACGCCATGGCCAGCGCCGCATCCGTACCCTGTTTCGGGTTCAGCCATTGGTCGGCGTGTTTGGCAACTTCTGCATAGTCCGGGGTAATTGCGACGGTTTTCGTGCCTTTGTAACGTACTTCGGTGAAGAAATGCGCATCCGGGGTACGGGTTTGCGGAACGTTGGAACCCCACGCAATAATGTAGCTGCTGTTGTACCAGTCGGCAGATTCCGGTACGTCAGTTTGCTCGCCCCACACCATCGGTGAGGCAGGTGGCAAGTCGCAATACCAGTCGTAGAAGCTCAAGCACACGCCGCCAACCAGTGACAGGTAACGGCTACCGGCGGCATACGACACCATCGACATCGCCGGGATCGGTGAGAAACCGATTACGCGGTCAGGGCCGTATTGCTTGGCAGTGTAGACATTGGCAGCAGCGATTAATTCATTCACCTCATCCCAGCTAGAGCGGATGAAACCACCCAAGCCCCGGCGGGTTTTGTATGCCTTTGCCATGTCCGGGTTTTCAACGATGAATGCCCATGCTTCGACCGGATCAGGGTTTTTGGCTTTGACTTCACGCCACATTTGCAGCAATTGCTTGCGCATCAGCGGGTATTTGAGGCGATTGGCACTGTACATGTACCACGAAAAACTCGCCCCACGCGGGCAGCCACGCGGCTCATGGTTCGGCAGGTCAGGGCGGGTGCGTGGGTAATCGGTCTGTTGGGTTTCCCAGGTGACCAGCCCGTTTTTCACGTAAATTTTCCAGCTACACGAGCCGGTGCAGTTCACGCCGTGGGTGGAACGTACTACTTTGTCGTGCTGCCAGCGTTGGCGGTAGCCGTCTTCCCAGGCACGACTTTCGTCAGTGCTTGCGCCATGCCCATTGGAAAATGGGGTGGTGTTGCGTTTAAAGAAATTCAGTCTGTCAATAAAGTGGCTCATGGCAATCAATGCTCCCCTTTGGTTCTACGGATTCCCGCCAAGCGATTACCCTGCTTTTGTGGGCCGCCTTTGGGGAAAATTTCATGCAAGTAATGGTTGGTGGCGAACTCTTCGCCCCAGGCTTTTTTGAAATGCTTGAGCATGTCACGCACCGGGGCTTCCACGAAACTTTCGCTCCACTCATCCATGTTCTGGATGTAACCTTCCTGATCGGTGAGGACTTGCTTGCCATCCACATCCAGCGCCACGGTATAAATCGCGTAAGGGTTGGTTTGCAGGTTGTCGTCGTATTGTTGAACAGCCATAACTTATCTCCTGTCGGGTTCTTAAGGGTTCTTGATGTCGCTGCCACTACGCAGGTAGAACCACCAGTTCAGAATCAGGCACAGCGCGTAGAAAATCGCAAAACCGTACATGGCGTTTTCAGGCGTACCCGCTTTCACTTGTGCACCAATCACGACCGGGGCAATGAACGAGCCGTAAGCCGCGACAGCAGATGTCCAACCCAATACCGGCCCCGCTTGCAAGCGGTCAAAGATCACCCCAACGGTGCGGAAGGTAGAGCCATTGCCCAAACCCGATGCCGCAAACAGCACCACGAACGTCCACAGGAATGGTTGGAAGAACACTTCAGGGGTAGCAGATTGGTAAGCCTGCATCATCAAGTAACCCGCATAAGCGGAAGCACCAACCATGACCACGGAAATGATTTGCGTCACAATCGAGCCGCCCACCTTGTCAGAAATCCAGCCACCGACCGGGCGAATCAACGCGCCGACGAAGGGGCCAATCCATGCATAGGTCAGGGCTGAAGGGCCATTCGGGTTTTTCGCATGTACCCACAGTTGGGTAGCTGTATCAAACACGTGGGTATTGCCAAAAATGACCTTGATAGCCAGGGGCAGCGCCATGGAGAAGCCAATGAAAGAGCCGAAGGTCAGTACATACAGTACGGTCATTGACCACGTGTGCTTGTTGCTGAAAATCGCGAATTGCTTGTTGATGCCAACTTTCATTTCACCAAAGGCGGTCACTTTCATGATCATCAACATCGCCACAATGATCAGCGGCAAGGCTATCCACATGTTCAGCACGCCCAAGCCGGTAGGTGCTGGCAGGTACAGGTACAAACCAACTGCCGTAACGAAGAATGCCAAGCCATACAGCCACAGGATTTTGACGAAAGCAGCCAACGTGCCGCCAATGCTAGGGGAAATCGGCAACAAGTTATTCATGCCAAAGAAGCCGAGGAAAGCCAGCGGAACCAAGAACACCAGCCAGATAAAGCCCGCGTTTTGAATCCAAGTGTCAGTGCCCGCCAGAATCTTGCCGAGAATCCAGCCAGAGTCTTTGATCAGCGGCATGGAGTCGCCACCCAATGCACCAAACACGCCCATGGTCATGGCCAATGGGATCAGCACTTGCATGGTGGTCACACCGAAGTTACCCAAACCAGCATTCAAGCCGAGTGCAGTACCCTGCAAGCGTTTAGGGAAGAAGGTGCTGATATTGGACATGGAACAAGCGAAGTTACCGCCACCAATCCCGGACAACAGTGCCAGAATCTGGAAAGTTAGCAGCGAGGTTTCCTTGCTTTGCAGCGCAATCCCGGTGCCAATCGCCGGAATCATCAGCAGTGCGGTGGTCAGGAAGATGGTGTTACGTCCGCCTGCCAGCCGGATGAAGAAAGAGGCCGGAATCCGCAAGGTTGCACCTGCTAACCCGGCAATGGCTGTCAGGGTGAATAATTCATCATCCTTGAACGGGAAGCCAAGGTTGGACATTTGTACCGTGATAATTCCCCACATCAGCCAGACGGCGAAACCCATCAGCAGGCTGGGGATCGAAATCCACAAATTACGGTTGGCAATCTTCTTGCCGGTGCTTTCCCAGAACGTGGTGTCTTCCACGTCCCAGTTCTTGATGTCTGTCATAAAAAGTTCCTCGCATTAAACAGTTGTGGTGAGCGGTGAATCTGAATTTTGTGCACGTGTCAGTTCTTTCTCGGCATGGACAGGTCTGACTTCGGTGAAATACATCCACATCAGTGATACCCATACCACCCCGAACATCAGCATGAATGCGGAAGAGCGGATGCCGGTCAGGTCAACCAGCGCCCCGAACATGATTGGCATCAGGAAACCACCCATGCCGCCCGCGAGGCCGACCACGCCGGAAACCACGCCGATATTGTCTGGGTAATCATCCGAGATGTACTTGAAGACCGAGGCTTTGCCGATGGCAAAGAAAACGCCCAGTGTGAACAGCAGGATGGTGAATACCGTGGGGGTCAGGCCAAAATGGAAAGTAGTCGGGCCACTAATGGTCTGGATGGTGATGTCACTCTGTGGGTAAGACAGGAAGAACAGGCAAACCAGCGAAACCCACAACACCCACCAGGTCATGGTGTGTGCGCCGAATTTGTCAGAGAAGTAACCACCAACCGCCCGCAACAGGCCACCAGGGATACTGAACGCAGCCGCAAGGAAGGCGGCAGTTTTCAGATCAAAGCCGTATTCGCTGACGTAATACTTGGTCATCCACAAGGCCAGCGCCACATAACCGCCGAACACGATCGAATAATATTGGCTGTAACGCCAAACTCTGGGGTCTTTGAGAGCCGCGAGCTGCTCCTTGACGCTGACGGATTTTCCAACCTTATGGCTGGTATCCGTGAAGGTGAAAAACCAGAACAGGATGGCCGTCACCAGCATCAGCACCGCGTAGACTTTTGGAACCATTGTCCAGCCATAGCCGACAACAATGATGGGAGCGAGCAGTTTAGTAATGGCCGCGCCGGTATTGCCTGCGCCGAAAATACCCATTGCCGTCCCTTGACGTTCCCTAGGGAACCAGCGGGCGCAATAGGCAATACCAACGGTGAACGAGCCGCCTGCAATCCCCACAAACAGACCGATCAAGAGGAACTGCCAGAATTGGGTTGCATACGAGATGAGCCAGATGGGAATGACGGTGCAGAGCATCAGGATAAAAAAGACCAGCCGCCCGCCGAACTTATCTGTCCACATACCGAGTGGCAGACGCGCTAATGAGCCAGTCAGGACGGGCGTCGCGATCAAAATGCCGAACTGGGTTTCGTTCAAACCCAAGGTTGCTTTGATGGGAATGCCGATGACGGCAAACATCATCCAGATCATGAAGCACACGGTAAATGCCAGTGTGCTCATGATGACGACCGACCATGCCTTGTATTGTTGCGTTGCCATAACTCACCTCGTGACGGAACCTTAAGTGGTTTCAAGTTGATTCTATGCCGATAAACGCCTGATTTCAGTGGGGGTAATGGCTGAAAAATGGGTTGAAATACCACTTTAGTGGTAGTGGTGTTATTCATTAACTTGCTGTTAATAAAGGGTATTTTTTCGTTATTGATTTGCTGCCCCAGTGAGGTGGTACAAAGGTGGTACACCTTCTTACCCGCTAATACGGGTGGGGGGTATGCCTATACATTCAGGTAAGCTGTGGGCGATGCGGGTTGCGTGCGACAATGCCGTTTTAGTTTTTTCGGGAAGTATTCATGCTGGATGATGCATCACGGGATCAATCCTTGCGTTGGCTGGAAGGCTTACCGCCGGGGTATTTTGCGCTGGTCATGGCAACGGGCATTCTGGCGATTGCCTTTCAGATGATCGGGCAGTTGTGGTTGTATGAGGCGATGTCGGTACTCACCGGGATTTTCTGGGTGGTGTTATTGCTGTTAAGTGCGTGGCGGTTGCTGCGTTTTCCCCATGCGGTGAAAATTGATTTGCTGAATATCCGCCGGGTTTTTGCCTTTTTTACGTTGGTGGTGGCGACCAATATTGTGGGGATATTATTTCACCAGCATGGCTATCCACAGTTGGCGATGGCGTGTTGGGTGATGGCCTTTTTGTCATGGTCAGCTTTGTTGTACCTGAGTTTTAGTGTGCTGACCTTTTTGACGCATCCGCATACGGTGAATGTGGTGCATGGCGATTGGCTTTCCTCGATTACCGGTACGCAATCGCTGGTGTTGTTGGGGCTTATCATTGCCCCGGATCTGGGGGAATATGCTGATTACATGCTGGTTGAAGTGCATTTGTTGTGGATGCTGGGGCTGATTTTTTACGGTATTTTCATTACCTTGTTTTGCTACCGGATCTTTTTCAAGCGCTTCCAGCCGGAGGATACTTCACCGCTGTTGTGGGTCATTACCGGGGCAGCAGCGGTGGGGACAAATGCGGGGACAGGGTTGCTGAACGGCGATGTGCATTTGTCATTTTTGCTGGCGTTACACCCCTTTATTGATGGTATGGCCATGCTGATGTGGGCTTGGGCTACTTGGTGGATTCCCATGTTGATTATTTTTGGCATCTGGAAGCACTTTGTGCGGCGCTATCCCATAGCTTATGAGCCTGCCATGTGGAGCATGGTGTTCCCGCTGGGTATGTATGCCGTGGCGAGTTTTCGCTTGGGGCTGGCTGCCGAGTTTCCGCCACTGGGGTGGATTTCGTATCTGATGGTGTGGGTGGCCTTCGCGGTGTGGTGTTTGACGCTGTTGGGGTGGGGGTATTCGTGGTTTAAGCAAGACCGTTGAGATAGTATGGGTATATCCACGCGAGGGAGTATCCGCTTGAACCGTTTTCTCTGGAACAAATTGCAAAACTCACTGCTGTTGCGAGTAGGAGGCATGATTGCTGCTATTACGATTTTGGCGGTGGTGGGCATGTCGACGTCCTGGATGGTGGCGGAAACGACTCAGGGCAACGGTGAAGCCATCAACGTCGCGGGTAGTTTGCGGATGCAAAGCTGGCGTATGGCCTCCTTCTACCAGCGTTTGTTGCAAACCGATAAGCCCGAGTACCGTGAAACTCTGCAACAAGCGATCGAACGTTTTGAACAGGACTTGGAGGCAGGTTCGATTCTCTCTGTGTTACCAGAAGATAACACAACACCGCTCAAACAAGTGTACCGTCAGGTAGAAATCGATTGGCAGCAACGCATTAAGCCCGCCTTGGTGCTCCAGTCTAGCACGGCTCAAAATGCTGTGGTATTGGATGAGATTCCATTATTCGTTAAGCACATCAATGACTTGGTTAAGCAGATTGAAGAGGCTACCGAAGCCAAGATTTTCGTGCTGCGTGTCATTTTGGGTGTCGCTATTATTGGTACTATCCTTGCTGTCATCCTGTCGATTTATTTGGTCAACAGCATTCTGGTTATTCCACTCAAGGCGCTGTTGGGGCTAACCGACCAAATTCGCCAAGGCAACCTTGCTGTGCGTACCGAATTGGCGGGCGATGATGAAATCGGGCAACTCGCGCAAGCCTTCAACCTGATGGCGGAAGACCTTTCCAAGCTCTATCAGGATCTCGAAGCACGGGTGGAACAGAAAACCGCCGAACTGACCCGCAGCAATCGCTCGCTGGATTTGCTGTACCGCTCCATCACCCGTTTGCACGGCATTGCCCCCGACCGCGCTATATTCCATCATGTACTCACCGATGCCGAGGCGGTACTGGGTCTGGGTAATGGCACGATTTGCCTGAAAGGTGATCACGGCACTCAGGGGCAGGTAGTCGCCACCACCGCCTTGCACAACCGCAGCCCGTTATGCCAACACGCCAACAATTGTGCGGAATGTCAGGACCCGCTCGCCGTCCGCATGGATGCCCTCCCTGATGGCAGGCAAATCTTGCGGATGCCGCTGACCGATGCTGGAAAACATTACGGTATGTTGGCTATCGACGTTCCCGCCAATACCAATGCCGAGCGTTGGCAAGTGCAATTGCTGGAAGCCCTGTCGCGCCATATTGGTGTCACCATTGCCTCAGAACAGCGTAGCGAACAGCACCGCCGCGTGTCATTGCTGGAAGAACGCGCCGTCATTGCCCGTGAACTGCACGATTCACTCGCACAATCGCTGGCTTACATGAAAATTCAGGTCAGCCGCTTGCGTAATGCCCTCAAGCACCCTGAAGAGGGGGAGGAAATTACGGCGGCATTGGAAGAACTTCGTGATGGCCTCAGTAGTTCCTACCAACAATTGCGTGAACTGCTCTCCACCTTCCGTTTGCGCATGGAAGATGACGATCTGGGCATGGCACTGGCGCAAACCACGACTGAATTTACCGAACGCGGTCATTTGCCGATTGAGCTAGCGGTGAATCTGGATAACCTCAACCTCAGCCCCAATGAAGAAATCCACTTGCTGCAAATTGTGCGCGAAGCCCTGTCCAACATTCTCAAGCACGCCCATGCCCGCCATGCTTGGGTAACGCTGCAAAGCCAAGCCGACGGTCGTGTCCAGCTTTGGGTTGACGATGATGGGGTGGGCATCCAGAAAAGTGCAACACTGCACCATTACGGCATGGCGATCATGGCCGAACGTGCCCGCGCCTTGCACGGTACGCTGGAATACTTGCCCCGCGCTGAGGGTGGAACCCGCGTCCAACTCGATTTCACCACCCAAACAAGGATTGCCCATGCCGCCTGAAACCCCGCAAAGTCTGTTGATCGTGGATGATCACCCCCTGTTCAGGAAAGGGGTACGGTATTTAGTCAACATGGTGCCCGATTTCATCATCGTCGGTGAAGCCTCATGCGGTCAGGAAGGCATCGACATGGCGCTGGAGCTTGCCCCCGACATGATCCTGCTCGACCTGAACATGAAGGACATGAGTGGCATTGAGGTGCTCAAAGTCATCAAAGCCTCTGGCAGCGATGCGCGGGTGGTGATGCTGACGGTTTCCGATCAGGCGAGTGATTTGGTGGCAGCGTTACGCGCTGGGGCAGATGGCTACTTGCTCAAAGAAATGGAGCCGGAAGATTTGGTCGCAAAACTCTCAGAAGCGGCGGCAGGCCGTATTACCTTGACCGAGCGCCTGGTCAACTTGCTGGCGCACGCGATGCGCCACGATGCGATTCACCCCAAAACCAGCCACGAAGCGGGGCTGACGGATCAGGAACAGCGCATTCTAGAACGGGTCGCGGCTGGCAAAAGCAACAAACTGATAGCACGGGAACTGGGTATTACCGAAGGCACTGTTAAGGTGCATGTCAAACACTTGCTGCGCAAGCTCAACCTGCGCTCGCGGGTGGAAGCAGCCGTGTGGTTTGTGGATCAATAGGCTTAATTTTTCAGGTTCATTTCAGCTAGCCCCCTTAGCATTCGTCACAACTGATGATTGATTAAGGAATGTAAACATGAAAATCCATAACAAAACGGGCAGCTTTTTACTGGCTTGTTCCCTTGCCTTGTTGGCAGGTTGTGGTAGTGATGGAACGTCGACCAGCCTTACTGATAACTTGATTGGTACAGCAAGTGCTGCAACGCTTGATACAGCAAGTAATACCAGCACGACCACGGATACTGCTGTGGTCACGACGATTCCAACGGTCACAACCCCCACGCTTGCGGCACAACCACTGACGGTTGCTGAGACCGAAACGCTGCTGTTTGTGCGCGAAGAAGAAAAGCTGGCGCGGGATGTGTACCTGACCCTGTACAACCAATGGGGAACCAACATCTTCCAAAACATCGCCAACAACGGTGAACAGCAACACATGGATGCCATCAAAGTATGGGTGGATGCATTCGGCTACGTTGACCCGGTATCATCCAACGAGATTGGCGCTTTCACCGACCCGGTGATCCTCAAACTGTATAACGACTTGGTGGCGCGTGGCATGACCTCTTCGCAAGAGGCACTGATGGTGGGCGGTTTCATCGAAGAATACGACATCAAAGACCTTCAGGATGCCATTGATGAAGCCAAACAAGGCACGAATCAAGCCGCCGTTATCCAGACTTACGACAGCTTGTTGTGCGGTTCGCGCAACCACTTACGTTCCTTTGTTGGGCAAATCGAGAAAGACGGCCTTGTCTACCAAGCACAGTATGTCTCTCAAGCCACGGTTGACGCGATTGTGAACAGCCCCGACGAAAAATGCGGACAGTAATTAATTATAATGACAAGGAGAAACTCCCATGACTTTACCTAAAACCCTCATCGCAGGCATGGTTGCCATTGCTTGCACAGGTTTGCTGACCACACCCGCAACGTTTGCCAAAGGTAACGGTCAAGCCGTTGCGCCCCCTCAGACCGAGGTACTGACTGTGACCGAAAGCGAAGCCCTGCGCTTCATGCGTGAAGAAGAAAAGCTGGCGCGTGATGTCTACATCACCCTCTACAATCAGTGGAAACTGCCGGTATTCAACAATATTTCCCAATCTGAACAACGGCATACCGATCGGGTAAAAGCCTTGCTGCAAACCTATCGGCTAACTGACCCGGTGACGAATGACACGGTAGGCGTGTTCCTGAATGCAGATTTGGCGGCCTTGTATGCGCAACTGGTAGCACGAGGGCAAACCTCGCCGCTTGAAGCCTTGCATGTCGGCGCTTTGATCGAGGAGGTGGATATTGTGGACTTGCAAAAATCCATGAGCGAAACCACGCGCCCCGATATTCTCAGCACTTACGACAACCTGATGCGCGGTTCACGCAACCATTTGCGGGCGTTTGTCGGGCAGATTCAAGCGCAAGGCGTGACTTACGTGGCGCAAACCATGCCACAAGCGGAAGTAGATGCCATCGTCAACAGTCCGAATGAACGTGGTCAAGGTGGAGGGATGGGCAGATAATGCTACTATCTCTTCACTAAAGGGAGAAAGTAATGCGCCTGTTATTGGTTGAAGACGATACCGAACTGAGTAGCAGCTTGCACGCCCGCCTGAAGCGCGAAGGTTTCGCCGTGGACATCGCCGCGAACGGTGTGGATGGCGAATTCATGGGCAACGAAGAGCCTTACGATGTGGTGATTCTTGACCTCGGCCTGCCGCAACGCAGCGGGCTGGAGGTGTTGCAACACTGGCGGCAACGTGGCAATCGCGTGCCGGTGATTGTGCTCACCGCCCGCGATGCTTGGCACGAACGGGTGGATGGTTTCAAAGCTGGTGCAGATGATTACCTCGGCAAGCCGTTTCACTTTGAGGAATTGTTGGTGCGGGTGCAGGCGCTGATTCGCCGCAACCTTCAGGCATCGGTTCCCGATCAGAAGCTGGATTGCTGTGGCCTGCAACTGGATGAGGAACACCAGCAAGTCACTACCCCGGAGGGCACGGTGTTCGACCTGACCGGCACCGAATTCCGCCTGTTGCGCTATTTTATGCTGCACCCCGGCAAAATTCTCACCAAGTCCCGCCTGACCGAACACGTTTACGAACAGGATTTCGACCGCGACAGCAATGTGATCGAAGTCTATGTGCGCCATTTACGCCGCAAGTTGGGTGAATGGCGCATCCTTACCCGCCGGGGACAAGGTTACATTTTCATCGACCCCGCCAAACCGGAGCCACCCGTATGACATCGCTCGAACGCCAGTTGCAGATCAACCTTGCGATGACGCTGATTGCAGTGATGGCATTGATTTGGGTGGTGGGCAGCCAGTTCCCGCGTTTTGCGCCGCACGCTTACACCGTAGCGGAAAGTACGGGGATGCCAGTTTCTGAACGTCCGCAACGTTTCAAATGGGTTTTCCCTATCTTGGCAGCGGGGGGGATTGCTTTGATTTTGGGGATTCAGGGTGTAGTTATCCGCCGTACCTTCCGCCGTCTCGACCGGATACGCGCCGAAGTCCGTGAGCTGGAAGCGGGTAAGCTTTCGATGCTGAGCGAAGATGTACCTGCCGAAATCTACCCCATTATCCACGAATTCAACCACATCCTTAGCCTGATGCAGGAACGCCTGGAACGTTCGCGCAATTCCCTCGGCAACCTTGCCCACGCGCTGAAAGCACCACTCAACCTGCTGGTGCAATACCTCGATCAAGAACCGGATGCTAACCACAACCAGCAGGCGCAATTACAGGCCGAACGCATCCGCCAACTCACTGAACGCGAACTCAAACGCGCCCGCATGGCGGGGCTGGGCAACACCACGCAACGCTTTGACCCGCGTGCGGAACTGCCCACCTTGGTCGACGTGCTGGCACGGATTCACCACAAATCGCCGCGCAGCATTGCGCTCGACATTGCCCCTGACATCACCCGTTTCGGCGACCGCGAAGACATGCTGGAACTGGTCGGCAACCTGCTCGACAACGCCTGCAAATGGGCGACGCAACACGTGCGCTGCCAGCTTGCCTGCGTTGACGCACACATCCTGATCACGGTGGAAGACGACGGTGCAGGCCGCAGCGCCGCCGAATTGCAGCAAATGGCGGCACGCGGCGTGCGCCTCGATGAATCGGTGGAAGGTCACGGATTAGGGCTTTCGATCTGCAAGGATATTGTGAAATTGTACGGCGGGGAACTAGCGTTTGGGCGTTCGGCAGCGCTGGGAGGCTTGCAGGTGACGGTGGCGTTGCCACAGCGCTAGTTGTTCCCGTAGGGGCGTATGGCATACGCCCGCTTCACTCAATCGAGTAACCGCCAAACCACTCGCTCAAACCCCAGTGCCACCACAGCCAAACAATACAAGCGTTCCGGCTGCTGGTATTTACTTTCCAGCACCGGGCGATACTGCCGCAATTGCACCAGTGCGTCCTGCAAGGCTTTTTGCACGGGGGGCATGGCTTCCAGTTCTGCCACGCTTTTCTCCCGCAATTGCTCACCCGTCAGTTTCAAATCATCCAGCTTGAGGTATTTGAATTCAAAGATGAAATCTTTCAGGGGGGCGTAGTGGCGCATACTGGGGCGGATAATCATCACCAGATCAGAATAACGCCGTTGCAGCGCTGTTTCCGAGTCCATGATGTACCAGGTGTCATTGAACAGCAGGGTCAGGAATGCGGTTTTTACCGTGAGTTCATTGCTCCAGCAGTAATCACGGTTGCTGAATACTGCAAAATACTTGTGCTCCATGAAATCCGCCAGCGGCTGTAAGTCGGCGGTTTGGTAAAATTGTTCGGCTAAATGACTTGCCCATTGTTCATCCTGAGTACGAGGCAGGGCATGTTGTTTGAGACGTTCCACATACAAACTATGAATCACGAGGTTAGGGATACCCAAAATCAACTTGCCTAAGCCATTCCGCCCAATAATGGTCAGTACCCCAAAGTAATACAACAATGACAGCATGTAATGGCTATCCTGTTGTACCTCCCGTAAATTCTCTACCCCAAACTGGTTTTCCAACTCCTGCAACATCGCAGGGTTCTGCTCATCCAGTATGTGATCAATCACGGTGCTACCTTGCGGCAATGCTGCAATATAACGAATTCGCCCCGCATCCATGGCTAGATTGCCATCGAGCATTTTTTCAGGTGCTTGGCATTTTTTCTGGTAATGGCGCAGAAAATAAAAACACAACGTCGGGTTATACACCGTTGTTTGCGTCATATCCGCACAGAAGCGGTAGCCGTTATAGAACTGTTGCAGCGTTTCCATCACTGTGGCGGTTTGCGTAGGCGGTAACGCGCAGCTTTGCGCCGTTTGCTGTACCAATGTGCTCAGTTCGTTTTCAGTTAAACCACAAAGGCTATTGAAGTCTTCATCCAGATAAATGCTGGTAGCGACGTTATAGCCACTGGTCATGTCACTCAACACAATCGGCGATACACCCGTGATGAACACACGGGCAATTTTTCCCTCAGATGCACTCGCTTTGATGATTTTGAACAGCGTTTTCAGGATGCCTTCACCCTGTAATAACTCACGGTAACGTGCGGCATCCGTGGTGTCTTGTATCAGCACGTCATTGGCAAAATTGTCGTATTCGTCAATCAGCAAATAAACCGTATAGCCGCTGCTTTTGGCAACATTGACCACCGACTGGAATGAGCCAAGCGCATCGTCATCGTAAATATCCACACTGAAGGTTAGTTGCGCCTGATATTGCCGCACGAAATCTTTGATAGCTTGATTAATATGCTGAAACAGGCTGCTTCTGATGTGTTCAAGATCACCTTGTGCGGATACCTTGGAAAAATCCCAGCGCAGGATCAGGTACTGGTTATGTTCTGGTGTTGGCTGTTGCCCAATCGCCAAATTGCCGAACAGGGTATCGAATTCACCCGTTGTTTTCACATCGTAATAATTCGCCAGCATGGATAGCAGCAGCGATTTACCAAACCGGCGCGGGCGCAGAAAGATCAATTGCCTGCCCGCCTCTTCCAGTACCGGGATGAAGGCAGTGCGGTCAACATACAGGTAATCATCCGTGCGGATGCGGTGGAAATCGCTGATGCCGTAGGGAAATTTGATCATGTGCGTGCCATGCTGCTGTTCGGGGGACTGATGCGCTTACTTTAGCACAGAAGCGCACGGTGGTAATTCCGCTTTGCCATCCGGCAAATGTCGTATGGTCATTTGCGCGGTACGCTTGCGGCATTCGTCCGATTGAGCCGCGCTTCCACAAACAGCATGATGCACTCCAGCCAGACGCACCGTCTGACGCTATTTCCATTTAAGGAGTATTTAACCATGTTGAAACAAGCTACCCTCGCCGCCGTTGTGCTGCTGACCGCCATGACTGCTCAAAGCGCTTTCGCGGGTGCGGATTGCCCTGCTAACCCCAAAGACCAGTGGCTGTCTGAGTTGGACATGCAGAAGAAGATCGTCAATGACTACGGTTGGGTGATCTATAAGTTCAAAACCGATGACGAATGCTACGAAGTCTACGGCATGGCTCCCAAAGAAGAGGTCAAACCTGCTGATGCTGCCACCCCAGCGGTTGCCCCGGAAATGGTTAAGGTTGAAGCCTACTTCAATACCGCTACCGGCGAAGTCGTCAAAAAAGAAATGGACTAATCAGTCATGAAAACCAGTACGCATGAAATCGTTGTTTGGGATCTGTTTGTTCGGCTGTTCCACTGGTCTGTCGCCACCTTGTTCCTGCTGGATTTCTGGGTGCTGGAAGCGGGCGACCCGCCACATAATTGGTCGGGTTACGCCATTGGCTTCCTGTTGCTGGGGCGGATAGTGTGGGGCTTTACGGGCAACTATAACGCCCGTTTCAGCAGCTTTTTTCCGACCCCGGCGCGTATCCGCAAACATCTGTTGGAGATGCGCAAGGGGACGGTTGACCCCGCCGAAGGCCATAACCCCCTAGGTGGGGCAATGGTGCTGTTCCTGATGCTGATGTTGTCGCTGATTGTGCTGACTGGCTGGCTACTGACCTGGGATATGTTCTGGGGTGAGGGCTGGTTGGAAGATCTGCATGAGCTGTTTGCAGACATCACGATGTGGGCTGTGGTGGTGCATGTTAGCGCGGTGGTTATCATGGGCAAGTTGCTGGGTATTCGCTTGATCCGCACCATGATCACCGGGAAGCGCCCTATTAGCAGTAATATATTCCAGTGGTAATGCTAAAACATTGTTAAAAATGACACACTAATTACGCGAGCTATTATTCCCTGCTATTTATTCCGGGTTGGTCGTGATGGACAAAAATCTGTTACGACCAACCCGGATTTTTTTTGGTTTTGCTGATGAGACAAGTGTCGTATGGTTGAAATTTTTACAAGACATACCTCCTATACCTCCTGTTACTGGTCGATTGTGCTTTGACAACGCATCTTTTTGGGACTAAATTCCCAAAAAGTTGATGAGGCGCACAAACTTATCCTGGTGTTGCGACCACCGGGGTTTTTAACTGGAAGCCCGTTATTGTCGGGTGAGCATTTTGGTAATAAGGAGATAATTAATGATCATTAATAAAAGCATTTCCCTAACGTGTTTATTAGCGGGTGTCACCCTGTCTGGCTCTGTATGGGCGCTAGAAGTGGGTGATCCGGCGGAAGTGTCCGGTGTGGTTGAGTTGGAATATGGCGTTTCACGTGGGGATTCTGGTCGAAAATATGGGCCACTTGCTACCAAAATTGAAGTTGGGGTGGAGTACAAGCCGACCGATAAAGTCGATCTTCATTCGCTATTGTTGTATGAAGACCAACAACTGAGCGTGGATGAAGCTGATATTACGTGGCACGCCTTGCCAGATGAGAAGCTCGATATGACGGTGGGTAGACAATATTTACCGTTTGGTGCATTTGAAAAAGCCATGATTTCCAGCCCACTTACCAAAGACTTGGCTGAAGCAAGTCAGGATAAGGTGTTGCTGGCATCTCATAAGCAGGGCAACTTTCAAACCAAAGGTTATGTTTTTGCAGGTACGTCCCCCAATACGGGCGGGACGGGTAAGCATGACGCTGGCTATGGCCTGAGCGTTGGTTATGAGACGGATGCAGCGACACTGGGGGTGGATTATTTGTCTAATCTGGCTGAAACCAATCATTTTGAAACCAACGATGTTGCCAGCGAGATTCCAGCAATTGCGGTGCATGGTTTAACCAAAATAGGGCGCGTTACCCTGATCGGGGAACACATTGCGGCTGCCAAAGCTTTCCAGCCGGGGGATTTGGATGGGGCGGTGACGGTGGCTGCGAAACCCGCTACCTCCCAGCTTGAAGCTGATGTGGATTTGAATAACGATCGGACTGTGGCGCTTGCTTGGAGTAGTAGCAGCAACGCGGCAGAAATTGATTTGGCGAAAGAGGCATTGGGTATTACTTACAGCCAGCCGCTTTACAAAAGCCTAGCTGGTGCGGTGGAGCTAATGCGCTCCAAAAGCTATGACGGGGCGAATGATAATGCGTTAACGGCTCAACTTTCCTATGAATTTTAAGACATTTGTCTCATGTAATCTTGTCGTTTTCCCCTTGTTTTAAGTGATTTGTTGGCTGTGTTTGGGATAGGGAAGGGCGCATGATGAGCCAGTGTGATAACGGCGTTTATCAAGGTTTTTAGTATTAAGAGGAATGACAAATGAATAATGCAAATAATGGGATTGTCACGACCCGTCAATGGCAGGGTGTGACCCGTTTGTTACACGGTTTAATGGCGTTAGGCATCGTGGGGCAACTGATGTTTTCCCAGTTGATGGTCGCCCCGGATGAACTCGAAGAGGCCACTGCACTGCAAAAATTTGCACTGGAAGGGCATGAAATTCTGGGTTTGGGGGTTGTTGGGGTAATGGTGCTGCATTGGTTGTGGCTGTTACTGCCTAAATCGGATGTGTCGTTTGCCAAGTTGTTTCCTTGGGGATCATCGGGTTTAAAGCGTGTCTTTGCCGATGTGGCGCATATTTTCAAGCGAGGTCATTTGCCAGAAGTGGGTAATGACGCCGGTCTGGCAGGGTTTATCCACGGTTTGGGGTTTTTGATCGCGACGGCGATGGCGGCTTCCGGTTTTGCCTTGTTTCTGGTGATGGACTTTGGCGATGGTGCGGGTAGTGATTCGTTTGAGCAATTTGCTCATCTGCATGAGTTTTTTGCGACGTTCATGTGGGTCTATCTGGCAGGGCATGTGATCGCGGCTGCTTGGCATGAATACCGTGGGCAGCGTTTGATCTCTGGCATTTTCAAGCTGTAATGGCTGAATTATTGTAAGAAATCCTCGAAGAACCAGGCGGCAAATTCGTGCCGCCCATTCAAACCAGACTTGCGGTAGATAGCAGTTGCCTGCTGCCGCACAGTCTTTTCCTTGGTGTCGCGCATTCCGGCAATTTCATCAAAGCTCAGTCCTTTCAGCAAGAGTAGTGCTACTTCTTTTTCGCTGGGGGTGAAATCCCACGTTGTCAGTTGTTCCTGAATCACTTCGCCGTATTGGCGGCTGGCTTGCCCGAGTTTGTTGTTGAGTGCGTCAAGATTGGTATTCAAGGCACTTAAATCGTTGCGGGTGATTTTTAATTGTCCCCGCAGGTTGTCGACTTCCCGGCGGCGTTGCTGGATTTCTCGAATCAGAAAGCTGATGCCGAGGAGAGAAAGCACAATGATCAACCCTTCCATGAGCAGGTGTAGCCTGTTGTGGTCTTCTTCCTGATAGTCACTGGTGAAATCGAGAACGTTTAGCAATGTCAGGATAATCAGCAAAATAATGAAAAAACTGTCTCTGGTACGTGGCATGGTGTTATTCCTTGTGGGACAAATGTCTTATGTGATTATTATATCATCAGTATCGCTTTGACACTGAGTGCTTTTGGGATTAAATTCCCAAGTTATGAAAAACATGCTGAACCAAGCCATCCGCCGAATCCTGAAATCACTGGTGCGCATCCTGCACCGGAAGGGCGTGGCTTTTGGTGAATTCAGCCAGATTGTAAAACAAATCTATGTTGAGGTATCGGAAGAAGTATTAGTAGTAGCAGGTGAGCGCCCCACAACCTCAAGAATTGCCATTGTCACTGGTCTCACCCGTAAGGAGGTTGCCCAGTTACGACTGGGTGAGGTCGAGAAGGGGCATTCCCCGACCGGTGGTTATAACCGGGGGGCACGGGTGATGACGGGTTGGCTGCACGATACCGAGTTTCTGGATGCGTCGGGTAAAGCGGTGCGGCTGCCGTTACAGGGTGATACCGGCAGTTTTGCGGCGTTGGTCAGCCGTTACAGTGGGGATATGCCGTACCGGGCGATGTTGCAGGAAATGGTACGGGTGGGCGCTGTTGAGGTGGATGAGGCATCGGCCTCTGTGCAATTACTGGGTTCTGGTTACATCCCGCATGGGGATGAGTCTGAAAAGTTTTCGATTCTGGGCACGGATGCCGCTGCCTTGATTGCCACCATTGACCATAATCTCACCACGCAAGAGCGTAGCCAATTGTATTTCCAGCGCAAGGTCAGTTACGACAATTTGCCTGAAGAAGCCTTACCCGCTTTCAAAGCGATGGTGGAGAAGGATGGCTTGGGCTTACTGATCAAGTTCAATGAATGGCTTGCCACCCAGGATAGGGACAGTAACCCGCAGGCAGGTGGAACCGGGCAGATGCGTGCCGGGGTAGGCATTTACTATTTCGAGGAGCCGGTTGCGGTGCAGCCAGAAGCGGATAAGAGGATTGAGGATGAAAATTAGGGCGATGGTTGTTTCCATGTTGCTAGCTGTGCTGCTGGTGGCGTGTGTTGGCAGTAATTCACTCCAGCTTGCCACGGGCGGGATTGGGGGAACCGGGATTGCTTCAGGGCCGATTACCGGGTTCGGTAGCATTTTCGTCAACGGTGTTGAATATGAGATCGACACAGCCACGCTGACCCGTAATGGGCATCCTGCCACCGGGCAAAATGAATACCGTATCGGCGAATACGTGGTGGTCAAAGGCACGGTGAATGCCGATGGCCTGACAGGCACAGCGACCGAAGTGGCGTTCAGCAATGAGTTGGAAGGCACAGTGACCGCCGAAACGACTGATGGTGTTTCTATCGGCATTATGGGGCAGGTGATCCGCACGAATGCGTTGACGGTGTTCCACGGTTTCACTCAGCTTGCTGAATTGGCTGTAGATAATGTGGTGGAAGTTTCCGGGGTACGGGATGGGCAGGATGTATTGCTTGCTACCAGCATGACGCTGAAACAGCTCCGTTATGAGCCGGGGACGGTGACAGAACTCAAAGGCTTGGTGCGTCAACTGGATGCGGTGAACAAGACCTTCCTGATTGGTGGCTTGTTGGTTGATTATTCGTCGGCAGTTTGGAAGGATTTTGGTGCGGCAACCTTGGCGAATGGTCAGTACGTCGAAGCTAAAACCCGGCAAGTTTTGCAAGGCAACCGGCTGTTGGCTTACGAAATTGAATTGGAAAATGAATACGACCACTACGATAACGGGGCGAAAGTTGAGCTGGAAGGGGTCGTGACCCGGTTTGTCTCCATCGCTGACTTTAGCGTAAACCGGCAGGCGGTGGTGACGACAGCAACGACTGAGTTTGAGGATGGCGCTGCCAGTGCGCTCAGGTTGAATGCCTTGGTGGAAGTCGAAGGGCAAATCAATGCGCAGGGCATATTGGTGGCGGATGAGGTATCCGTGAAGGATGCCGGTTTTTAAAAAAAATGCCCCGGTGTTGCAACCACCGAGGCATTCAACAACTTACCCATTAGGTAAGCACTTTGGTAAATGGCAACAGGAGAAAAACTCATGAAAGCCAGTATAAACATTCCC
This sequence comes from Thiothrix litoralis, assembly GCF_017901135.1. NCBI lineage: Bacteria > Pseudomonadati > Pseudomonadota > Gammaproteobacteria > Thiotrichales > Thiotrichaceae > Thiothrix > Thiothrix litoralis. The sequence goes on from NZ_CP072801.1 coordinate 4,243,615, forward strand.
TTGGCCTTTGCGCTAGGGGTATTGCTCACAGCTTGTGGTGGTGGGGGGAGTACCTCTACGTCAAGTAGCGAGAGCAGTGATAATGACAACGGTGGTTCAACCACGACCACAACAACGACGGGTACGACGACAACAGGTAGTACCGCCCCCACGGTGAATGCACCTGATGGCGCTCGCTTGTTGGCGGCGCAATGCTTCCAGTGCCACGGCACGGGCGGCAGTTCCAGCAGTGGTATTGAGAGTATCGCGGGTGACAGCACCGGAGAGTTGGTCAGCGATATGCTGGAAATGAAATACAGCACCAACACGAATGACATCATGCATCGGCAGGCAATGGGCTATAGCGAAGACCAGATTCGCGCCCTTGCGACGTATATCGCGGCCTTGCCTAGAGGCGCTAATGGGGGGAATGACTAATGGCTAACTTGAATCGTCGTCAATTTTTGCAATCCTTGGGCTTGGCTTCGGCAGCCACGGCTGCGCTTGCCTTTCCGGGGATCATCAGGGCTGCGACTACTCGTCCGCACGTTGTGGTTATTGGGGGTGGCTTTGCTGGGGCAACGGCTGCCAAGTACTTGCGTTACTGGTCAGGTGCTGTCGATGTGACGCTGGTGGAGCCTAATACTACGTATTATTCACCGATCCTCAGCAATCTGGTGTTGAACAACCAGCGTAACCTGAGCCAGATCAGTTTCAATTACAACACGCTGGCTTCCAAATACGGCATCAAGGTGGTGAATGATTGGGTGGATGGCATTAACGCGCCTAACCAAACCATTAACCTGCGCGGTGGCTCAACGCTGGCTTATGACCGTCTGATCATCGCGCCGGGTATCCAGTTCATGGATGTGCCGGGGCTGGATAGCAGCAAGGTTCCCCATGCTTGGCAAGCGGGGGCGCAAACCACCCTGTTGCAACAACAACTGGCAGCGATGCCAGCGGGTGGTACTTTCGTCATGAGCATTCCGGCTGCGCCTTACCGTTGCCCACCGGGGCCGTATGAACGGGCTTGCGTGGTGGCGGATTGGCTGCGTACTAACAAGCCCGGTTCCAACGTTATCGTGCTGGATGCGAACCCGGCGATTACAGTGGAAGCGACAACCTTCGGTAATGCCTTCGCCACGTATGGGGTGGAATACATCCCGAATGCGGTGTTGCAAGGGGTTGATTCTGATCAGAAAATAGCACATACCAGTTTTGGTGATTACAAGGCCGATGTGTTGAATGTGATTCCGCCACACAGTGCCGGGTCGATTGTGTTGCAATCCGGCCTCGCGAATGTGGGGGCGCGTTGGGCAGGGGTAAACCCGTTGAGTTACGAGTCCACCGCTGTTCCCAATATCCACATTATTGGCGATTCGCAAGGTACAGGCCAACCCAAGGCGGGGCATATTGCCAATGCGGAAGCCAAAGTGTGCGCCGATGCGGTGTTGCGCTTGTTATCCGGTGGTCAGCCTTTTGCTGCCCCGGTGACCAATTCGGCGTGTTATAGCCCGATTTCCAGCACTACGGCCTCTTGGTTGACGGCGGTCTATGCCTATGAACAGGCCAGCGGCACGATGAAGTTGGTGCCGGAATCCTTTGGTGCGTCAGATGTGCCTACGACCAAAAATTACAGCCGCATGTTTGACTGGACGACGAATCTGTTTAACGACACCTTCGCCTGACACTTATCTCTTGAGGGAGTATTTGGCCACCGTTCGCGGTGGCTTTTTTTTGTTTAAGGCTTGTTTAAGGTTAGTGGCTCAGTCTGTACTCATTGTTACAACAGAGGAAAAAATCATGTTAACCCCCTATCGTTTATCACTCTCATTAGCGATCTGTGGCGTGCTGGCGAGCATTCCAGCTTTCGCAGAAACACCGCAGCAAATCCTCGACGGCTTCACCACGCAAGCCAAAACGGAAGCACCTGATTTTCAAGGCTTTGATGCTGAACGCGGCAAACTATTTTTCAACAGCACCCACGGTAATGACTGGAGCTGTGCAACTTGCCACACCTCTAACCCCGCCGCTTCTGGCAAACACGCTAAAACCGATAAAGTGATTGATCCGCTGGCTCCCGCCGTCAATGCCGAACGCTTCACTGACCTGAAAAAAGTGAACAAGTGGTTCAAGCGCAACTGTGGCGATGTGCTGGATCGCGAGTGTACCTCGCTGGAAAAAGGCGATGTGCTGACGTATTTAATGGCTATCCAGTAAGGAGTTCACCATGTTATTCAACGCAAAAAAATCTACGGCTGCCATCACGTTAGCGGTATTGCTGCTATCCAGTTTCGGTGCCATGCAAGCATTCGGTGATGATGACGAACATGAGGGCAGGGAACATGGTGAAGGCCGTGAAGGCATGACAGGTGGTTTGCTAACCGCTAGCGATGCAACGTTTCAGACCGAATGCAGTGCCTGCCACATGGCTTACCCGCCCGGTATGTTGCCTGCGGCTTCCTGGAGGGAAATGATGGGGACGCTGGACAAGCATTTCGACACGGATGCGAGTCTGGATGAAGCGACAGTTGCCGAAATCCTGCCATTCCTTGAACAGAATGCTGCGCCTGAGCGCAAAGCCGATAGCGGTGAAAAACCCGTGTTGCGGATTACTGAAACGAGCTGGTTCAAGCATGAACATGATGAAATATCTGCGGCGACGTGGAAGAGGGCTTCCATCAAAAGTGCTTCCAACTGCATGGCGTGCCATACGAGTGCGGATAAGGGCAATTTTGACGAAGATAGCGTGCGTATCCCACGTTAAGGAGTAGCTGCCATGTTGCAACGTATTTTGGTGTGGGATGTACCGACGCGGGTATTCCATTGGACGCTGGCGCTGTCTTTCGCGGGGGCGTATCTGACCTCAGAGGGTGAGCGTTACCGTGACATCCATTTGGCGCTGGGTTACTTGATGTTGGGGATGATCGCGTTCCGGCTGGTGTGGGGTTTTGTGGGGACAGCTTACGCCCGGTTCGGCTCCTTCTTGTTCAAACCAGCGGCAGTGGTGGGGTATGTGCGTTCCCTGCTTAGCCCTTCACCGCAGCATTATGTGGGGCATAATCCGGCGGGTGGGGTGGCGATTTTCCTGCTGCTGGCGCTGGGTTTATTGATTGGCCTGAGCGGTTTGGGCTTGTATTGGGAATTCGGTGACGAAGACTTGTTTGAAGAATTGCACGAAATCACCGCCAACCTCATGCTGGGTGTGGTGGTCGTGCATATTGCTGGCGTGCTGATTAGCAGCGTATTGCATCGGGAAAATCTGGTGCGTGCGATGTTTACCGGATACAAGCAGGCGGCAAATGCGGTTAGCATTACCCATCGTTACGTTTGGCTCGGTATGGCGATGGCATTGCTGAGCGCAGTCTTCTTGATCGTTTACTTATCGGGGAGTTAAACCCGTATGCGGATTTTGGTGGTGGAAGACGATGCCCTGCTGGGCGATGCCATTCAGGCAGGGCTGACGCAAGCCGGTGATGCGGTGGATTGGGTGCGTGATGGTGTGCAAGCCGATCACGCGCTGGCTAGCGAACCTTATGCGGCAGTAGTGCTGGATTTGGGCTTGCCGCGCTTGTCCGGTCTGGACGTGTTGCAACGCTTGCGCCAACGTAAATCCACTATTCCGGTGCTAATCCTGACCGCCCGCGATACGGTGGAAGACCGCATTGGCGGGCTGGATCATGGAGCGGATGATTATCTGGTCAAACCCTTCGATATGGGCGAGCTTGCTGCTCGCTTACGTGCTTTGATCCGCCGTGCCAATGGGCATGTGAACCCGCTGTTGCAAGTCGGTGGGGTGGAACTTGACCCCGCTGGGCATTGCGTCCGTTATCAGGGGGAAACGGTGGAACTGGCCAGCCGCGAATTCACCGTGTTACAGGCGCTGATGCTGAATGTCGGGCGGGTGCTTTCCCGTGCGCAACTGGAGGACAAGCTGTATGCGTGGGGGCAGGAGGTGGAAAGCAATACGGTGGAAGTTCACGTCCATCACTTGCGGCGCAAACTGTACCCCGGTTTGATCGAAACCATCCGGGGCGTGGGCTACCTGATTCCCCGCGACAAGGCGGCCTGATATGTCACTGAAACAACGCTTGCTGTTATTGGTGTTAGGGGTGGTGATGCTGGTGTGGATGGGGGCGGCGGCATTCACGTATTACGATGCGCGGCATGAGCTCGGCGAGGTGCTGGATGAACATCCGGCGCAAGCAGCTTCCTTTTTGGGGAGGCATTCTACCCATCAGGACGATGATGATGAGCATGGCGATGATGCGGCTGAATTGGCGGGGATGCGCGATGAACTGGCGTTGAAAATTACCCGCAATCTGTTGCTGCCCTTGTGGGTGGCTTTGCCGTTGCTGGCGGGGCTGTTGTGGTGGGTCATTGCTGCCAGCTTGCGCCCGCTGGTCAAACTGACGCAAGCGGTCGCCCGTCGTCAGCCGGACAATCTTGCGCCGTTGGATGTGGCTGCGCCGCGTGAAGTCATGCCGCTGATCGAGCGCCTCAACCACCTGTTTGCCCGCACCGGCAAGTTGATCGAAAACGAACGCCGCTTTACGGCCGATGCTTCCCACGAATTGCGTACCCCAATTGCGGCGATCAAGGCACAGTTGCAAGTCGCGCAAGGGGCAAGTGATGCCGCAGGGCGTGATCACGCGTTGGATAATGCGATTCAAGGCTGTAACCGTGCTACGCACTTGATCGGGCAGTTGCTGACATTGGCGCGGCTGGAAAGTGTGGATACGACAGCTTTACAAGCGTGCCGCTTACGCACCTTGGTTGCCGAAGTCATGGCAGAGCTTGCCCCGCAAGCGCTGGAAGCCGGGGTGCATCTGGAATTACGCGACGGTGCGGACATCACGGTGCAGGGCTTGCCCGCCTTGTTGCAAGTGATGGTGCGCAATCTGCTGGATAATGCGGTGCGTTACACCCCAGCGGGTACGTTGGTGACGGTAGATATTATGCACCAACAGGGTAAACCTTGTATCCGTATCAGCGACAATGGTTCCGGTTTGCCTGCGGCGGAATTAGCGAAAATCACCCAACGCTTTTACCGCCCGCTGGGTACGTCTGCTACGGGAAGCGGTTTGGGGCTGTCGATTGTGCAGCGTATTGCGGAAATTCATCAGGCGAGCTTGCAGCTTGCCCCCGCAGTTGATGGGCAGGGTTTGAGTGTCACGGTGATATTCGGCTAAGCTTGCGCCGTTTCCACAGCCAATACACTGCTGAAATCATCTGTTGATCAGGTTGCGCGGCAAACCCCGTCCTTCAGGTCGGGGAGGATAGCGCGGGTGGCGAAGCCGCCCGATGTTCGGTAGTTTTGTCGGATAATCCGCGCAGTTTAACGCAGAATACCCACTCAAGCCGCTCTTTTTTAGCTACACTCCGAAGATGCAACGACACCAAGCCTTCAAATACGAACTCATGCCCCATGGTGAAACACAGCGTCAACTACGCCGTTTTGCTGGGTCATGCCGCTTCGTTTACAACAAGGCGTTAGCGTTGCAGCAAGCCAATCATGAAGCGGGCGAAAAATTCATCGGTTACGTGGCAATGGCAAAACACCTGACGGCATGGCGCAACGGTGTGGAAACCCCGTGGCTGAAAGATTCCCCTGTTCATCCCCTGCAACACGCGCTCAAAGATCTCGACAAGGCTTACCAAAACTTCTTCACCAAACGTGCCGACTTCCCCCGTTTCAAGCGCAAGGGCAGTGGTGACAGATTCCGTTACCCCGACCCCAAACAAATCAAGCTCGACCCAGGCAATGGCCGCATTTTTCTGCCAAAACTCGGCTGGATACGCTACCGTAATAGCCGCGATGTGTTGGGAGAACTACGCAATGTCACGGTTTCCAGCAAAGGCGGCAAATGGTTTGTCAGCATCCAAACCCAGCGCGAAGTGGAATTGCCAGCCACACCCGCAACCACTGCTATCGGTATTGACCTTGGTATAGCGCGTTTTGCGACGCTCTCCGACGGTACGTACCTTGAACCGCGCAACAGCTTCAAGAGCAAAGCCGCCAAACTCGCCAAATACCAACGGCGCATGGCGCACAAACAGAAATTCAGCAACAACTGGAAAAAGGCACAAGCCAACGTTCAAAAAATTCACACGCAAATCGCCAATGCCCGCCGCGATTTCCTGCACAAGGCGACGACCACGCTCAGCCAAAACCACGCGTTCGTGTTCATCGAAGATTTGCAGGTACGGAATATGTCGAAGTCAGCGGCAGGCACGGCAGAAAACCCCGGCAAGAACGTTGCCCAAAAGTCCGGCTTAAACAAAGCCATTCTCGACCAAGGCTGGGGTGAATTTCGACGGCAACTCGACTACAAAATGGCATGGAAGGGCGGGATGTTGTTTGCCGTGCCGCCGCATTATACCAGTCAGGAATGCCCCGAATGTCACCATGTAGCGGCGGACAATCGTCAGACGCAAGCGCGGTTTGTGTGTGTGCAATGTCACTATGAAAATCACGCCGATCATGTCGGCGCGATCAATGTTTTAGAGCGGGGATACCGCTTGTTAGCCTGTGGAGATGCGGCCTTAAGCCGCTCTGTGAAGCAGGAACCCACCGAAGTCAGTCAGCTATCTAGTGTCTGACCGGAAACCCTAAAACCCTTTTCCGATCAAGATGCTACGCCCGTTTTCCTTGCCCTAAGATTTCCCGGAAGCAGGCCAGAAAGCTGCAAAAGCGCCCAAAATAGGGCAAAATAGGGCATCCATCCGCCAAACTTCGCAGGAGACACACGATGCGTGAAGTGATCGCCCGCCAACTTCGCCTGGGTCACGCTGACATCGGCAGGCTGACCTTCAACCCACGTTCGCGGGACGACATCCCGCAGGTGTTGCAAGGGCTGCAATACATTTATGTGACAGACGAACTGCGTGAGGCGGTGTTTGCGGTGCTGGAAAAGCGGGTTCCGGCGGAGGTGGACGCCAGCCGTGGACGCCCCGGCATGGATCTGTGGAATGCGCTGGTGCTGGCGACATTGCGGGTGAACCTGAACTGGGACTATGACCGGCTGCTGGAGATGGCGAACCAGCACCGCAGCATCCGTCAGATGCTGGGGCATGGTTTCTGGGATGATGACGATGAGTACAAGCTGCAAACGGTCAAGGACAACGCCGCTCTGGTGGACGAAGCCAGCCTGCAACGCATCAACCAGTTGGTGGTGGAGGCCGGTCACAAGCTGCTAAAAAAAAGCCGCGCCGCTGAGCGCCCGTTGTGACTCCTTCGTGGTGGAAAGCAACATCCACTACCCGACCGACATCAACCTGTTGTACGACGCGGTGCGTTGTTCGGTGCGCACGGTGGCCGATTGGTGTGAAGGGCACGGCGACAGCCGCTGGCGGCAATGGCAGTACAATCTCCGCCAGGTGAAGAAAGCCTGCCGTCATGCGCAGAAGCTCAAGCACTCCAGCTCCCAAGACCCGGACAAGCAGGCCACCCGGCAACAGGCCATCCGTGACGCCCACCACACCTACCTGGGCCTGTGCGCCGCGCTGTTGTCGAAAGTGGAGGAAACGGTGGCTGACCTGCCCCTCAGCCTGCTGGACAGCCGGTCGGGCAACGACCTCCAGCGCTGGCTGGGGTACGGGTGGCATCAGGTTGACCTGGTGCGGCGGCGGGTGCTGGACGGGGAAACCATCCCCCACGGCGACAAGATCTTCTCCCTCTTCGAGGATTACAGCGAATGGCTCAGCAAGGGCAAAGCCGGTGTGCCGGTGGAGCTGGGCCTGAACGTGTGCGTGATGGAATCGGCTGACGGCTTCATCCTCCACCACCAAGTGATGCAACACTGCCCCGACAGTGAGATTGCCGTGACCATGGTTAAGCAAGCCAAAGCGCTGTTCCCCTCCCTGAGCGCGTGCAGCTTTGACAAGGGGTTCCACTCACCGGCCAACCAGCGCGAACTGGCCGAACTGCTCGACCGGGTGGTGTTGCCGAAAACGGCCGCTGGAGCCAGGCGGACACTGCCCGTGAAACCGACCCGGCGTTTGTCCAGGCCAGACGCCAGCACTCAGCGGTGGAATCCGGCATCAACGCACTGGAAGTCCATGGGCTGGACTATTGCCCCGACCGGGGGCTGGAACGCTTCAAGCGCTATGTGGCACTGGCGGTGGTGGGCAGGAACCTGCAAAAGGTCGGGGCCATTTTACAGGCCAGGGCGTTGGAGGCCTTGCAGAAGGATGAACGCCGACGACAGCGCCAAGCCGCCTGAACCACCCCACAACGCCGACCGATGAGGGAAAATGCCGGGAAGGCAGGGCAGCCCCTGCACCGAAGGCAAGCCTGCGCTGCCAGCCATGCCTTGAAACCCAGCGTTTTACCCTCGTGCTTGCCAGAAGGTGGCGGGGAAAACGGCTGCATGGACTAAAATTGGGCACTCGTGGCGGCAGGAAGGCTTTTTCGGTCAGACACTAGATAGCTGAATGCAGTAGGAATCCCCTTCCTTCAGGGAGGGGAGGATGTCAAGCATCCCCTGTTCAGGACTATCTGTTCTTGACCTGAGTCAAGGCTGCTGACCCGCCTGTTCCCCTAGTCTCACTCCGTAACACTTTGCAAATACGGAGGGACTCACACCATGCAAGAAGTTTTCACCAAAAGCATGGCGAGGAATATTTATTACGGCGGTTCGGCTTTTTTCCTGCTGTTATTTCTTGCCCTAACCTTTGACACGCACAACGCTTGGCCTGCGCGTGACAATCATCAAAATATTACCGAACAGGTTTCGGCAGGCAAGCGTTTGTGGGAGCGCAATAACTGCATTGGTTGCCATACGCTGCTGGGTGAGGGGGCGTATTTTGCCCCGGAACTTGGCAATGTCTACAAGCGTTTTGGCGAAAACAAGGAAGCCATTAAAGGCTTCATCAAAAGCCGTCCGGTGGATGGCATTCCCGGTCGCCGCAGTATGCCGCAGTTCAATTTTACCGACGCGGAGCTGGATGAAATCGTTGAATTCCTGAAATATTCCAGTGAAATCAATACCGAAAACTGGCCACCAAATATTCAGGGTTAAGGAGGACGTATCATGCAATATCAATCTCAGTCGGTCGCAAAACTGTACTTCATGGCTGCCATCGGGCTGTTCGTGGTGCAAGTGCTGTTTGGCCTGGTGATGGGTCTCCAGTACGTCATGGGTGATTTCCTGTTCCCGGAAATTCCTTTCAACGTAGCGCGGATGGTGCACACCAATTCCTTGATCGTATGGCTGTTGATGGGCTTTATGGGCGCGGCTTACTACCTCGTGCCGGAAGAATCGCAGCGTGAACTCTATTCCCCCAAACTGGCGGTGCTGATGTTTTGGGTTTTTCTGGGGGCAGCGTTGTTAACCGTGGTCGGTTATCTGTCTGTGCCGTATGCAACCTTGGCAAAAATTACCGGCAATGACTTGCTGCCGACGATGGGGCGTGAGTTCCTCGAACAGCCGACCATTACCAAAATTGGTATCGTGGTGGTGGCGCTGGCTTTCCTCTACAACATCGGCATGACGGTACTGACTGGGCGCAAAACCGTTGTGACCATTGTGTTGCTCACGGGGCTGCTGGGTTTGGCAGTGTTCTTCCTGTTCTCGTTCTATAACCCTGACAACCTCGTGAAAGACAAGTACTACTGGTGGTGGGTCGTGCATCTGTGGGTTGAGGGCGTGTGGGAATTGATCTTGGCGGCGATCCTCGCGTTTGTGTTGATTAAAGTGACCGGGGTTGACCGCGAAGTGATTGAAAAATGGTTGTATGTGATCATTGCGATGGCGCTGATTACTGGCATCATTGGTACAGGACATCACTTTTACTGGATTGGTGCGCCGGGGTACTGGCAATGGTGGGGGTCGATCTTCTCGGCACTGGAACCGATCCCGTTCTTCATCATGACGCTATTTGCTTTCAATGTGATCAACAAGCGCAAGCGTGAACACCCCAACAAGGCCGCCGTGTTGTGGGCAATGGGGACAGCCGTACTGGCATTTCTGGGGGCGGGTGTCTGGGGTTTTCTGCATACCCTTGCCCCCATCAACTACTACACCCACGGTACGCAGCTCACTGCCGCACACGGTCACATGGCCTTCTTCGGTGCGTATGTGATGGTGGTGTTGACCATTATCTCGTTCGCTTGGCCGATCATGCATGGCAAGGAGGCGAAAAGTAATCGCCAGCAGGTCATGGAAATGTGGTCATTCTGGCTGATGTCGGTGTCGATGGTATTCATCACCCTGTTCCTGACCGGGGCAGGTATCCTGCAAGTTTACCTGCAACGTTACAGTGATGCGCCGCAAGCCTTCATGGTGGTGCAGGAAAAGATCAGCCTGTTCTACTGGATGCGTGAAGTTTCTGGCGTGGTGTTTTTCGTTGGGGTCGTCTTGTTTATCCTGAGCTTCCTGCCTGAGCGTAAGGCACAACAGGCGTAGTCTGCTCTTATCGAGTCGTGACTCCTTTCCTTCCGGCTGTAGACTCCTCTCCAGCCGGTTTTTTTTGTTTTTTACCGGGATTGTTGGCTTGACCCAAGTCAAGGTGATTCAGCCCCCTGAAAGCATAGCATTTCTGTGCAAAATTAAATCATGCGTTGCTTGGGTTTATATTTTGTTGTGTAACGTTTTTAACTTCTCATTTGTTAAAAGGATAGGATTATGAAGAAGATAATGCAGGTATTTACCACGCTGGTGGTTTCTTTGCTGTTTACCCAAGTGGCTCAAGCTGCGGTAGATGCTGATGCCATTAAGACATCCTTGATGGCTGCCCGTGAGAACCTGGTGGCGATGATTGCTGCCCCCGATGCTGCTGATCAAGACAAGTATCAGGAGGAGATTACCAAGGCTACCAAGGGTGTAGATGATGGTGTCGCTGCGGCTTTGGCTGATAAGGAGACATTACCAGAGGAGGTGACAAAACTTGAGGCGTTTAATACAGTCTGGGGAGATTTCAAAAAGACCCGTGACGATGAGATCATTCCTGCCGTCAAAGCTGGTAAGGTGGAAGATGCCAAGCAATTAGCCACGACCATTCAGGCAGAACGGATGAAAGAGATGAAGGGGACACTTACCGAATTAGGTGCACAACCTGATCCAGAAGTGAAACCGGAATCAGGTGCAAAATAACCCTTTTTCTTGCCCCCCCCTCTTTCTTTGAGGGGGGCGTGAAACCCTAAAATGTATAGGTGGTCGCCCGTATAGCAACGTAAAGGTGAACAGTCGTGGGTAAATCACGGGTCATTCCTCCGCGTGAACAGACGCGAGCCGAAGAGGTGGCGAATAGTGTCAGCCACGGGATAGCGCTGGCGGCGGCACTGGTGGTTACACCGTTTCTGGTGTTACAGGCCATCAGCTACCCGTCAGCGGGGTTCATTGTGGGGGTCAGCATTTTTGCCACGACGACCGTGCTGCTTTATATCCTGATGGGGTGGGTGGTGTTAATTGCCATCGAGCCGTTGTCTGCCCGTTTACCTGCTCAGGGTCTGCTGTGGTTGGTGGCGGGCGGGGTGGCGTATACGGCAGGCGTGGTGTTTTATGCCACTGGCGCACGCCTGCGTTACGGTCATTTCATCTATCTTGCGCGAGATACCCCGTCCTTTAGGTCGGGGAGGGATAGCGCGTCGGCGTTAGCCGACCCTGTTCTCGCTCCTCTTTTCGTTAGGCTACCTTTAGTTATTTAACTTTCACATGATATGTAGTAAAAGGTGAAACATGAAAACGAAACGCGCCTATAAATTCCGATTCTACCCTGACCAGCAGCAAGAAAAGCTGCTGGCTCAGACGTTCGGATGTGTGCGTTACGTGTACAACAGCATCTTGCGTTACCGCACTGATGCGTATTACCAGTCTCAGGAAAAAGTCGGTTATACGGGCGCAAACGCCAGATTGACCGCCATCAAGAAGCTCCCTGAATCCCTGTTCCTGAATGATGTTTCCAGTGTTCCGCTGCAACAATGTTTGCGGAACCAGCAAACCGCATTCAAGAACTTCTTTGAAGGCCGGGCAAAATACCCTGTCTTCAAATCCAAAAAACACCGCCAGTCGGCAGAGTTTACTTACCGAGCTTTCACCTTTAAAAACGGTGAACTGAAACTGGCTAAGTGTGACAAGCCGTTGGCTATCAAGTGGAGCCGTCAGCTTCCTGCTGACCCTACCACCGTTACTGTTTCCAAAGATCAGGCCGGACGCTACTTCGTGTCTTGCCTGTGTGAATTTGAACCCACGTTGTTGCCTGTCACCGATAAAAAGGTGGGCATTGACGTGGGCATCAAGGATTTGTTCGTCACTAGCGACGGCTTCAAGTCCGGCAATCCCCGTCATACCGCCCAACACGCGGTTAAACTGGCGAAGTATCAACGCCGTCTTGCCAAGAAAAAACTCGGTAGCAAGAACAGGTTGAAAGCTAAACGCAAGGTTGCCCGTGTTCACGCGAAAATCTCCGATTGCCGTTCGGACAACTTGCACAAGTTGTCCCGCAGATTAGTTAACGAGAACCAAGTGATCTGTGCTGAAAATCTTGCTGTGAAGAACATGATAAAGAACCCGAAACTAGCCAAACACATTGCTGATGCAAGCTGGGGCGAATTTACCCGACAGCTTGAATACAAGTCTGGTTGGTCTGGCAGGACATACGTTGAGATCGGGCGGTTTTTCCCGTCCAGCAAACGTTGTTCCTGTTGCGGGTTCGTGAAAGCAAACATGCCGCTGGACGTGCGGTCTTGGGAATGCCCGGAATGTGGCACAACCCATGACCGTGACGTGAATGCAGCGGTAAACATTTTAGCCGCCGGACTAGCGGTGTTAGCCTTTGGAGAGAATGTTAGTGGTGATGGCATTTCGGTGTCGTTGTCCTGTTCTCGATGAATTAGGAATCCCCTTCCTTTAGGGAGGGGAGGAAGTCAATTGGCATCTGTTTGTCATGGCAGGGACGGTATGTCATTACGTGGCGGTGTTCTGGTATGCCGCCTGAGCCGGTCTACCGTGCCGATCATTGCACCTGCGTGTCCGCATGTTCGGGTCAATGCTGTGCATTTTTCGATGAACTTTAGGTGTTGAGTATGCAACGTTATCGTACTTTAGTCCGGCTGGCTTTTTTTGCCTTATTCGTCCTTGCCCCGCCGCTGGATTTATTCCGCTTTGACCTGACACTTAACCACCTGTTTTTTCTGGGGGAACCGTGGCGATTGGGTTTCACCGCACAGAGTGACAGCATGGAAATGGTTGGCAGCATTTTCTTGCGCATCTTTCTGCCGATCTTTCTGGTGGTCGGGGTAGGGGGCTGGATTTCGTGGAAATACGGGCGTTTGTATTGCGGCTGGTTGTGCCCGCATTTTGCGGTGGTGGAAGTGGTCAATAACCTGATGCGTCGTGCATCCGGCAAGCCCAGCCTGTGGGAGAAACAGGTGTTACCGGAACAGCAGGCCGATGGCAAACACATTCCCCGCAACCCGTGGTACTGGTCAGTGACAGGCGTGGTGGTGGTGCTTATTTCCTTGGTGTGGGCGGTAGTGTTGCTGACCTATTTATTACCACCCAAGGACATCTACAGCAATTTGCTGAGCTTTTCGCTGAACCGCCTGCGAACACGCCTGCCCGATGCGCCTGAAACCACGCACCATCAAGCGCAACATGTTCACTTGTACCCAATGCCATAGCTGTATTGATGCTTGCGGCAAGGTGCAGGAACACGCCAGCGGGGTTTCCCTGTTGCAATGGGTGGATGGTGAACGTGCTAAAGCGGTGGCAAAAGATGCGGGTATAGCTGAAAAACCCGCTTGATTCAAGTCAAGGTATAACCCCACTCTGCGTAGCAGTATGACCTAGTTGAGGTTACTTACACGCAAGGAACGGGAGGCGTTTCCATGAAAAAGTTGTCATTAAGTCTGGTGATTGCTGCTATTTTGTCAGCATCCGCGATTGTCCATGCCGAAACCCCGGCAGTGACTGACCCTAAAGATCCGGCGGCTGTCCACAAGGCAGAAGCACAGGCAGATAGCAAGGAACACATGGGCAAGGCTGAAGGTGCTTACCAAGGTGCGCCTTCCGCTGTTGACCCCAAATCCACCAAAGACATGATCACCACGGAAGGCCCGCCGATGACGGTGTTGGAATTCGATCAGGCCAAGCAAATCTTTTTCGAGCGCTGTGCAGGTTGTCACGGGGTGTTACGCAAAGGTGCGACTGGCAAACCGTTGACCCCGGATATTACCCGCACCAAGGGTACGGAGTATCTCAAAACCTTTATTAATTATGGTTCGCCTGCGGGAATGCCCAACTGGGGAACATCCGGTGATTTAACGCCGGAACAAGTCGATATGATGGCGCGTTATGTCCAGCATGAGCCACCGCTGCCGCCGGAATGGGGCATGAAGGATATGAAGGATAGCTGGAAAATGGTCATCAAGCCGGAAGACCGCCCCACCAAGCAAATGAACCAGTACAACCTTGAGAATGTCTTTTCGGTGACATTGCGTGATGCGGGGGAAATTGCCCTGATTGACGGTGATACCAAGGAAATCATCAATATCATCAAGACAGGTTACGCTGTGCACATTTCCCGCCTGTCAGCTTCAGGTCGCTACCTGTTCGTTATCGGGCGCGATGCGCGGATCAACCTGATCGACTTGTGGATGGAAAAGCCTGATACCGTCGCCGAGATCAAGGTGGGGTTGGAAGCCCGTTCAGTGGATACTTCCAAATACAAAGGCTATGAAGATAAGTTTGCGATTGCTGGTTCGTATTGGCCACCGCAGTACGTGATTATGGACGGTAATACACTTGAACCCCGGCAAATTGTGTCTACCCGTGGCATGGTGGTTGGTACGCAAGAGTATCACCCAGAACCGCGTGTGGCAGCGATTGTGGCTTCGCATGAACACCCTGAGTTCATCGTCAACGTCAAGGAAACCGGCAAGGTGTTGCTGGTCAATTACGAAGATGTGGATAACCTGAGTGTTACCACCATTCCAGCAGCACCTTTCCTGCATGATGGCGGTTGGGATGCCACCCACCGTTACTTCCTGACGGCTGCCAATCAGTCGGACAAGGTGGCAGTCATTGACTCTAAAGAACGCAAGCTGACTGCTTTGATTGATGTCGATAAAATTCCGCATCCGGGGCGTGGCGCAAACTTCATTCACCCCAAGTTTGGCCCAGTGTGGGCAACCAGCGCCTTGGGTAACGAAAAAATTACCCTGATCGGCACTGACCCTGAAGGTCATAAAGATAATGCCTGGAAAGTGGTGGAAACCCTCAAAGGGCAGGGTGGTGGTTCACTCTTCATCAAGACGCACCCAAAATCCACCAACCTGTGGGTCGATACTGGCTTGAACCCGGATGAAAAGCTCAGCCAGTCCGTGGCAGTGTTTGACATCAAGAATCTCGAGAAGGGATACGAGGTTCTGCCGATCGCCGAATGGGCTGATCTGGGCGAAGGCCCCAAACGTGTGGTGCAGCCTGAATACAACAAGGCGGGCGATGAAGTCTGGCTTTCCGTATGGAATGGCAAAAACCAGAAATCTGCCTTGGTCGTGATTGATGACAAGACCCGTCAGTTGAAGAAGGTTATCAAGGACGAGCGTCTGATTACCCCAACCGGTAAATTCAACGTTTACAACACCGTGAACGACGTTTACTAAGCATCTTGCTCTTGCCCCCTCCTTTGCAAAAAGGAGGGGGCGGGGGAGGATTTCCTTCAGGCTTCCCTAAAAATTCCCTTTCAGTTCCAGCCGTAACGTGCGTGGATATTCTTCATGCCGGAACACGGTGGATTTTTCTTCCAGCCGTACATCGGTCAGGTTTTCGATTCCCACACCGACTTCCAGATGCTTGTTGACGGCTTTGCGTACCCCGGCATTCCAGAGGGTGTAATGGGGTGCAGCCGCCATGACACCCGTGGTGGGTGAGGCAATGATCTGGTCAGCCAGATGTTCAGCCCGCAAGTTGGTTTTCCAGCCATGCTTTTCCCATTCAACCCCGGTGGACAGTGTGTGGCGGGGGCGGCGATCCAACCGTTGACCATCACCATCTTTGGCGTCGAGGTATTGGTAACTGGTGTTCAGTTTCAGCCCATTGCGCACGTTTACGTCGGCTGAAAGCTCAGCCCCGCGCAGTTTGGCTGTGTCGGTGTTGGCGTAAACCCATTCTTGTACCCCGCCTGCCAGCGTTTTGTCCAGACGGGTGTCGATCAGGTTGTTGACCTTGTTATCGAACACGGCGGCGCTGAGATTGAGCTTGCCGTGGGTGTAATTCGCACCCAGTTCCAGCGCATCGCTGGTTTCTGGTTGCAGGTCAGGGTTGCTTTTGATGAGGATTTTGCCGGTCTGGAAGGCGTAGCCGGGGGAAACCTGTTTGATGGTGGGGGCGCGGAAGCCGTGCCCGTAGCTGGCTTTGAGGGTTAGCTTGTCGTTGACATCGTGGACGATGGATACGCGCGGGCTGGTTTCGCCGCCGAAGATGTCGTGTTCATCCTGCCTGACGCCTACGGTGACATGGGTGCGTGGCGATACTTCGATTTCGTCTTGCAGGTAGGCTGAGTTGAGGGTGATGTCAGCCTTGCCGCCGGTCAGTTTGGGGTTTTCCAGGCGCTCGGTGCGGTGTTCCAGCCCGGTGGTGATGAAGTGTTTGTCGCCGATGGCAAAGCGGGTATTGCCTTCTACCACGGTGTCTTGCAGTTTTTGCGGGTCGGTGGCTGTGCCGGGCGCGGTGGCATGGTTGATGATGTCTACATCACTTTGGTAGGCACGCACTGAGGAAACCGTTTTACCGAGTGAGCCTTTCCAGCCCAGTGAGGTTTGCTGGCGGTCAATGTCGTAGCTGCTTTGGTACGGGGTATTGGTGCGGGTAACGGTGTTGTACCAGCGGTTTTCCTGCCCGGCGCTGTGTTCCAGTTTGATCGTGTGGCCTGCGGCGGGTTGCCAATCGGCACTGAGGGACAGTTGTTGTTTTTCCTTGCCTTCGATGGCGGATTGGCGCGGGTCAAGCTGGCTGGCAACGGCAGAACGGCGTGATTGTTGCCCGCCAATGCTGAGTTGCAGCTTGTCGCCTACCCCGCCGCTGAGGTTGAATTCGGCGTCATGACCGTCACCTCCGGCATCATCGGTGCTGCTGCGGCTGGTGAGTTTGGCATCACCTGCCCATTGCTCGCCGGGTTTGCGGGTAATGATATTGATCACGCCGCCCAAGGCGTCGGAGCCGTAGAGGACTGACATGGGGCCGCGTACCACTTCGATGCGTTCGATCTGTTCCACTGGAATCCAGTCGTACTGGTAGTCGGTGTTGGGGCCGATGACATCGTTGCTGGCGGGCAGGCGTTTGCCGTCAACCAGCAGCAGGGTGTGTTTGCTTTCCATGCCGCGCAGGCTGATGGTTTTGCGTCCGCCGGAACCGACGCCTTGCAGGCTGACACCCGGCGTGCCCCGGATGGCATCCAGCACGTTGTCACTGCCTTGCTGGGCAATTTCTTGGCGGGTAACGATGGTGACGCTGCTGGGGGCTTGTTTGGTTTTGATTTCAGCGCGGGTGGCGGTGACGGTGACTTCCCCCAAGTCATCGGGTTGGTCTGCCCAGAGGTTGCTGCAACTGCTGGCGATCATGATGATCAGTAGTTTTTTATGCATAAGTCAGTATCTCCTCACTGCCGCCGCAGTTTTTCAAGGTTATGGACGTGAATAGAGGTGCGTTCCACGGTGATCAAGCCTTTTTCAGACAGGTTGTGGAGTGCGCGTGAAAAGGTTTCGGGGGTCAGGTTTAGGCTGGATGCGACCACCGATTTGCTGGCAATTAATGACACCACGCCCTGAACCCGGCTGTTGCCGACAGGGTGGGCGTTTTGCAGTAAATAATCGTTGACCCGCTGAGGGGCGTTACGCAAACAGCATATGTACATGCCCGCGAGTAATTGGTTGATACGTGCGCAAGCCAGTTTCAGAAAGACGCTGCCCATTTCCGGCCATTGCTGGATGCCGCTGAGGATGGCTTCCCGGCTGATGCACAGCAAATCTGACGGTATTATTGCCTGCGCATAAAGGGGGGCTTCAGGGGGGTGGAAAATACCGGCTTCCCCAAAGGTTTCACCGGGAAATACTACGTCAATGGTGCGTTCGTGACCGTTATTGGCAATAATGCCAAGCCTGATGCGGCCTGCTGTCAGGCAAAATACGCATGCCTGTTGATCCTCGATTTCTACTAAGCGTTGCAGTCGGGGTACGCTAATGGGGTGGGCATTGTGTAACAAATGTTGGCGCTGTTCTGGCGGCAAGCATGTAAAGCAGTCAAAGGCTGATAGTCGGTCATGCACGAGCGATTTTCCTGTGAAACACCCAATGGATACCGTTATAGCGGGTTTGGTGGCGGGTGCGACTTGACCTGCATCAAGGATCGTCGCGCAGGCTAGTCGTAATCTGCCTGTCATGAATGCAACAACTGACTTACCTGTTTCCTCCGAAACCCGTCGCCTTGCCCCCCTGCCGGGGGACTTGGCGATGTGGATTTTTATCCTTGCCGAATTGTTGGTGTTTGCGGTGTTTTTTGCCTCTTACGCCTTTGCCCGTAGCGGCAATGTGGAATTGTTCAATCACTACCAGCAAACCCTTGACCGTGACATTGGCGCGGCGAATACGGTGATTTTGCTGACGGGTAGCCTGTTTGTGGTGCTGGCTGTGCAGGCGATCAAGGCGGGCAAGGCAGCCCTGTGCCGTAACTGGTTACTGGCAGGAACGGGAATGGGGCTGTTGTTCCTTATCCTCAAAAGCATTGAATTTGCTGACAAGTTTGGGCAGGGCATCAGCCTGAGCACCAATACGTTCTACATGTTTTATTTGTCGCTGACGTTTTTCCATTTCATGCACGTCATTATGGGCATGGTGATCCTGTTGGCAGTGGCGTGGAAAGCGCATAGCGGCGACTATTCTGCCACCCAACACACCGGGGTGGAAACCGGCGCATCCTATTGGCACATGGTCGATCTGGTGTGGGTAGTGCTGTTTCCGCTGGTCTATGTGATGAGGTGATGGCATGAAAGCATGGCTAGTGTGGGCGTTACTGGTGTGTTTGACCTTGCTGACATGGTGGGCAGGGCAGGCTGGGTACAGCGGGCAAGGGTTGGTGGTGGCGTTGTTGGCTTCGGTTTTTATCAAAGGCCATTTCATCATTGCCGATTTCATGGGGCTACGCGGTGTGGCGCTGTTGTGGCGGGCGCTGGTGCATGGCTGGTTGGTATTGGTGTTGGGTCTGATTTTTTTGGCTATGCTATCCTAAGCTCATCGCTTTTGAACCAGGCCACTGCCATGCTGAAACAACTTCCCGTTGGTATCCAGACTTTTCAGGAACTGATTAGCCGTCACTGCCTTTATGTGGATAAAACCAAAGCCATCCATCAGGTGTTGGGTTTGGGGAAGTATTTTTTCCTCTCGCGTCCCCGCCGTTTCGGTAAATCGTTGCTACTCTCCACCATCAAGGAAATTTACAGCGGCCACCGCGCTTTGTTCGCCGGTTTATGGATCGAAGATCAGTGGGATTGGGGCAAGGTACATCCGGTAGTGCATATTTCTTTTGCCAGCATTGGCTACCGCAATATTGGGCTGGAAGAGGCACTCAGAAACGAAGTGCAGTCAATTGCGACAGGCTACGGCATTGCGTTACGCAACACTGTTAGCATCGCTTTAATGTTCGGTGAGTTGCTGGAGGAATTATCTAAACAACACGGCAAAGTCGTGGTGCTGATCGACGAATACGACAAGCCCTTGATTGATTACCTCGATGATATTTCACAGGCCAAAGCCAATCAGCAGACGATGAAAACCTTCTATTCGGTAATCAAAGACAGTGATCCGTATCTGGAGTTTTTGCTGATCACGGGTGTGTCGAAATTCAGCCGGGTGTCGATTTTCTCCGACCTCAATAACCTGTTTGACCTGACGATGGATCGCAGTGCCGCCACGTTGCTGGGCTACACACAGGCAGAACTGGAGCATTATTTCACGCCTTACCTGCCTGCTACTGAAAGCTACCTCGGCTTGAAGCGTGACGAATTACTGGAAAAAATCCGCCATTGGTACAACGGCTATAGCTGGGATTTACGCAGCCGCGTTTATAACCCGTATTCCATTTTGAGCTTCTTTCAGGCGCAAGATTTTCGTAATTTCTGGTTTGAATCCGGCACGCCCACCTTCCTGCCCAAACTGATGCGCAGTGAAGGCGTCTATCGGGTAGACGATATGGAGGTGGATGAACTGGCGCTGGGGAATTATGACCTTGAACGCTTACAACTGACTCCGGTGCTGTTCCAGACGGGCTACCTGACCTTGAAAAGCCGCGATGAATATGGCTTGTTCCAGCTCGGCTACCCGAACCGTGAAGTGCAGGCATCCATGTTGATGTACCTGATGGCAGAATGGGCACACGAAGAACCTGCGCACACGACGCCAATGGTGGTCAAACTGCATAAAGCTTTTCAGCGCAATGATTTGCCAGCGGTGATTGAACTTATCAAGGGCGTATTCAAGAAAATCCCCTCACACATTTTCCTGCAAGAACGGGAAGCCTATTACCACAGCCTGATTTACCTGACGTTTTTCTATCTGGGGCAGTATGCCGAGGCTGAAGTCAACGACAGCACCGGGCGTATTGATTGCGTGGTAAAAACCCCGACCCACCTTTATATCCTTGAGTTCAAGCTAGATAAAACCGCGCAGGTGGCAATGGAACAGATCAAGGCGCGTGATTATGCGGGGGCATACCGCGCTGATCCACGCACCAAAGTATTGGTTGGCATCAACTTTAGCAGTGAAACTAAAACTGTGGATGATTGGGTGCAGGAAACGGTAATTTAACCCAAAGCAGTGCTCCAATACCCTTGACCTGCATCAAGGTCTCTTCTCCGACACCCGCATAATCTGTGACCTATGAGTTCAGCAACTACCCTATCTGTTACCCGTGGAGCATTGATGGAAACTGGAGCAATCCCCCATTACCAGGCACAAGCGCAGGAAGTGACCCTGTTTGAACACGCTTTCCGCCGCCAACTGCCGGTATTGCTGAAAGGCCCGACGGGTTGCGGCAAGACCCGTTTCGTCGAACACATGGCAGCTAAACTGGGCAGACCGCTGTACACCGTTGCCTGTCACGATGATTTAAGTGCAGCGGATTTGGTCGGGCGGCATCTGATTGGCGACGGTGAAACCTACTGGAACGACGGCCCGCTGACCCGTGCAGTACGCGAAGGCGCAATCTGCTATCTGGACGAAGTGGTGGAAGCCCGCAAAGATACCACCGTGATCTTGCACCCGCTTTCCGACAACCGCCGCATCCTGCCGATTGAACGTACTGGCGAAACCTTGCACGCGCCGCCCGAATTCATGCTGGTGGTGTCCTACAACCCCGGCTATCAGAACTTGCTCAAGGGCATGAAACCGTCTACCCGCCAGCGTTTCGTGGCGTTACGCTTCGATTACCCCCAGCCGGAACTCGAAGCACGTATTGTGGCGCAAGAAGCTGGGGTAGACGACAAACTGGCGGCGCAATTGGTGAAATTGGCGAATGCCTTGCGGGTGCTGAAAGAACACGATCTGGAAGAATCCGCCTCCACCCGCTTGCTGGTTTATACCGCCACGCTAATGCAGGATGGCTTCGAGCCGCAGGCTGCTTGCCGTGCCGCGCTGGTCGAGCCGCTGACCGATGACCCGGAGACGGTGGAGGCATTGATGGAAGTGGTGCAAACGTTTTTTGCTTAAAGCTCCACCCGGATCATTTCTTCCAGCACGCCCACGTCCAGCAGCTCGATGTGCTGGTCATTGACGGCAATCAGTTTCAGGCTGGTCAGGCGTTTGAGGATGCGTGAAAAAGTTTCTGGCTTGATCGACAGGCGCGAGGCGACCACGTGTTTGGGCACATCCAGCACGATGCGGTTACAAGCAGGGTCGCTACAACGCATTTCCAGCAGCCAGATAACCAGGCGGAAAGTGGCATTGTGCAGGGTCAGGCGGTCGACTTCGTTGAGCAACCAGTGCATCCGGCGGCTCATCAGCCCCATCATGCCGAAGCACAGGTCAACGGAGGAGCGCAGCATGTGTTCGTATTGTGCAGCATTGATGCCCACAACCACAGCGGGTTTGAGCGCGACAGCATGGACAGGGAACTGCCGCCCACCCATGAACAACACGGCTTCGGCAAAACTGCTGCCGGGGGAGATGATGTCCACCACTTTTTCATCCCCATTGGGGGTGAGGCGGAACAATTTCATGAAGCCTTTGATATTGACGAACACCTCTTTCAGCGGGTCACCCTGCCGGAACAGCAATTCGCCTTCATTCAAGGTGTACAGGTGCGCCGAATTCACCAGCGTATTGAACTGGTCAGGTTCCAGCGCCCGGAACAGCGGCGAGCGATGCAAAACAGTCAGGGTGTAATTATCAAATTTCATGCAGTGAAGTGTAACGATGGAAGAATGGGTTGGTAAAGTTTGGCACAAATGGGTAACACGTAGTGTAAACCATGACTATCCACAAGCGCGGGTTGATTTGGATGAAATGCGTAAAACACTTGGTATTGTGGTACGCGCCTTGAGCGGCGACGCAGGTTTGCAAATCCGCCAAAGTACCGCTGTGGCCAGCGATGCACCGCGCAGCCTGATGCAACGCATTGCCGGAACCGGGCTGAAAACCAGCGCGGCATGGCGTGATGCGGACAGCCTGAACCTGCCTGATAGCATTGCTTTTTTCCCACAACGCGAACTAAACCGCGACATGTATGTGTGGCTGGCGGTATTGGGGAGCGGTAGGGATGTATTGCATACGCCCTCTTCACCCTCGCGCTACCACCGCCTCCTCGCCGCCTGGCAAGCGCTACACCCCGAAGCCACCGAACTTCCCCTGACCCTGATACCGCCACCCAACACCCCACAATCCACTTCCCCGGTTGCTTTGGCAGAACCCGCCCCGCCGGAAACTTCCCCCGCCAGCAAGCCCGGTGCAGAAAGCACCAAGCGCCAGCGTGCCGAACGCACTGACATGCCCGATGGTAACAGCGGCCTGATGATGTTCCGCCTCGAAAGCCTGTTTTCGTGGACGGAATACACCCCGGTTGACCGCACCAGTGACGATGACCCCGACGATGATGCTGCCCGCGCCGCCGAGGATATGGATGTGATCACCGTGGCGCGTGACCGCAAGGCCAGTTCCCACAAAATCAAG
Organism: Thiothrix litoralis; assembly: GCF_017901135.1. Lineage (NCBI taxonomy): Bacteria > Pseudomonadati > Pseudomonadota > Gammaproteobacteria > Thiotrichales > Thiotrichaceae > Thiothrix > Thiothrix litoralis. Next base: position 4,266,752 of record NZ_CP072801.1, read on the forward strand.
CTCGATCTGGATTTGCCCTCCGCCGAATACGACGACATTCCGCAAAGCGAGGGCATCCCGCTGCCGGAGTGGGATTATCGCAAGCAACGCCTGCTTCCCGAGCATTGCCGTCTGCAAGTGATGTTGCCACGCGGGGCAGAAGAACAGGCATTGCCTGCCCGTTTGCAAGCGCACGCCCGCAAGCTGCGCCGCCGTTTTGAAGCCTTGCAACCCCGCCGCGAATGGCGCAACCACCAGCAGGACGGGGCAGAACTCGACACCGACAGTTACATCCTGCACCTCACCGAGCGCCAACGCGGGCAGATGGATATGCCGATGGTGTACCGCGATTGCCGCGAGCAGGGGCGCGACTTGTCGTGCTTGTTGCTGGCGGATTTTTCCATGTCCACCGACAGTTGGGTGAGCAATCAGGCGCGGGTGGTGGATGTGGTACGCGATGCGCTGATTCTGTTTGCGGAAAGCTTGCAAGCTACCCGCGACCGTTTCGCGCTGTACGGGTTTTCCTCGCTTAACCGCCAGAAAGTGCGTTTTTACCACCTGAAAAAGTTTACCGAACGTTATGACGGGCAGGTACGCGGGCGCATTATGGCTACCCAACCGGGTTATTACACCCGTATGGGCGCTGCGATCCGTTACGCCACGCAATTGTTGGAAAAAGAGCCGTCGCAGCAAAAGCTGCTGTTGCTGTTGACGGATGGCAAGCCCAACGACCTCGACATTTACGAAGGCCGTTATGGGCTGGAAGATACCCGCATGGCTTTGCAGGAAGCACGGCGTAAGGGTTTGAAACCGTTTTGTGTCACCATCGACGACAAGGCGGAAGATTATTTGCCGCGTCTGTTCGGGCAGAACGGCTGGGTGCTGGTGAAAAAGGCGGAAGAGTTGCCGCAGAAACTGCCGCAGTTGTATGCCTTGCTAACGGGGCGCTAGGCTTATATCCCTTGTGGTTAAATCGGACTTTTCGATATTAAGTGCCAAAAAATATCGTTATACAAATAGATTGCCTGCCGTTAGCCTATTGAATAAGAAAATCGCAACCCGAAGAGGAGACACATCATGTTAAGCCATACAACCTTGGAACGTGATGCAGAAAGCTATCTCGTCAACCCCGAAGACTGGAGTCATGATATTGCGGCGGAACTGGCTGCCGAAGAAAACATTGACCTGACGGAAGCGCATTGGCCGATCATTGAATTCGTCAGGGATTATTGGGAAGAACACAAAATCATCCCGGATGTGCGCCACGTTGTCAGCCACATGGCGGAAGAGCAGGGCATCGACAAAAAAGCAGCCAAACAGCAGGTATTTCACCTGTTCCCTTACGGCTACGTGAAACAGACTTGCAAGATTGCCGGGATGCAGCGCCCGCGTGGCTGGAGCACGGGCTGATTATTGGGGCGTCATCTCCACTACCAACTCCCGCAACGCGGTCAGTGCCTGCTGACATTCCCCGGTTTCCATATTGGTGGGGTAAATAGCATAGGTGGGCAGCCGGAAGCGCGGGCTGTCAGGGATAAAAGCCAGCTTGCCATTCTCGACAAGCTGGTTTGCCATACGCTGGGGTAAAAAGCAGGAGCCGCCGTTCTTGAGCACCAGTTGCACCGCCAGCCAGCCAATATTCGCCAGTAGCGCGGGGCGTTCCAGTTCCGGGAAATGGTTGCTGTGCTCGGCATAAAACCCCGGCCCCCAGTCGACGTACACGTAGTTTTCATCCGGCCACGGCTTGTCGGGGTCAGTGCCGACCAGCACCACAGTTTCATCGAACAGGTATTCCACTTGCAGGCCGGGGCTGTGCTGCGGGGTATACATCAGGCCAATGTCTATCGTGCCTTCGATCAGGCGACGCATCAGATCTTCCTCGAAACCGATTTCACTGCGGATCGACACATCTGGCATTTGCGTGCGCATTTTGCCGACCCATTCGGGTAAGAAACCCGCATCCCACAGCGCGATGCGTGCGCCAATGGTCAGGCTGGCGCGGTAACGCCCCGGTAAACCCACGTCATGCCGCGCCTGTTCCATCGTCAGCAACAAGGTTTTCGCATGGCGCAGGAAACGTTTGCCCGCCGGGGTCAGGGTCGCGCCGGAACGGTTGCGCACAAACAGCTTGGTGCGCAGGTAGGTTTCTAGATTCTGGATGCGGGCGCTGACGGTCGATTGAGTGACATACAGGCGCGATGCCGCTTCAATGAAACTGCCATTGGCGGCGACGGCGAGAAAGGTGCGAACTTGATCAATATCCATGCCGGTGATTATACACCGGGATCAGCGAATCGACAGCGGGTAGCGCCGCCACCGGAACGGGTAATTGAACGCGATGTCAACCCAATTCCGGTGTCAAGGCAAATGATTTTGTTGTAGTTCTGACAATGTTGCCGGGTAAAGCGTTTCGAGTTCATCCAGCAGGGCGCTGATGCCTGTGTTGTCAGACTGCTCACCCTTGTGTTGCAACGTTTTGCAAATCTCCGCCATCGGTTCGGCTCCCAGACCCACGCAAGAGCCTTTCAGTTTGTGGGCGGCTTGTGCCATTGCGTGCCAGTTGGTGTCGTTTGCATAGTGGCGAATGTCTGCCAGCAGCGGTGGTGTGGTACTGCCAAACATCTGGATCAGGCGCGGTAGGATAGCCGCAGGCAGGTGTTGTAAGGCTTCAGGTGCGAGTAGTTTCATAGGTGTTTTCCTGGGTATTGTCTTGGGTTGCTGCCACTGGGAGTGTATTGCACCAGCGTTCCAGCACAGCTTCCACGGCTTCGGGTAAAACGGGTTTGCTGATGTAATCGTTCATGCCCGCTGCGAGGCATTCTTGTTTATCGCCATCCATGGCATTGGCTGTCATTGCAACGATGATAGGCTGACGTTCAGGTGGAAAGTCGGCACGGATGCGGCGGGTGGCTTCCAGCCCGTCCATTTCCGGCATTTGCATGTCCATGAAGATGATGTCGTAAGCCTTTTTGTGCAGTGCCGTGAGTGCCTCTAGGCCATTTTCTGCAATATCAGCTTTGTAGGCGATTTCATCCAGAATCGAGGCAGCAACTATCTGGTTAATGGGATTATCTTCTACCAGCAGGATGGCGAGAGGCAAGCGTTCGCCCAGTTTGAGCCGGGATTGTTCGGGTCGGGTAATGGTGAGGTTGAGTTTGCCCAGTACGGTCATCAGGCTGTCGAACAGGCGGCTGCGGGTAATGGGTTTGGTCAGGTACAGGTTGAAGAGTTCGCGCACAATGTCTTTGGGATGCGGGTCATTCGGTGGGGCAACCAGAATCAGCGGCAGCTCCTGTTTGCTGTAGCGGCTGCGCACGTATTTGGCGAAATCGAGGACGGAGGCATTCGGCAGGTTACTGTCGACAAGGCAGATGTCGTAGGTGTGCCCGGCTGCAATACGCGCGATGGCTTCGCTGCTGGATGCATAGGCTTCGGTGATGGCTCCCCAGCCAAAGCAGAAGTCTTGCAGCGCTTGTTGGTTAGCTGGGTTGTTTTCTACGATCAGGATACGCTTGCCAAGCATTTCTGGGATATTGGGGTAAAGGAAGGGCTTGAGTTTGCCTTCTGCCTTACGGGTTTTGATGGTGAAGTAAAAACGGCTACCGGTGCCGATGGTGCTTTCTGCCCAGATTTCCCCATCCATCATATTGACCAACCGCCGTGAGATGGCTAGCCCTAGCCCGGTGCCTTCGTTGTGGCGTGAGAGTGGGCTGTCTGCCTGATTGAATTGCTCAAAAATGCTGTCGAGCCGGTCAGCCGGAATACCGTGACCGGTGTCATTGATCTGGAATTCCAGCTCGTATTCATGGCCTTTGTGGCTGCGCGGTATCACGAATACGGTGATTTCACCGCTGTCGGTAAACTTGATGGCATTGCCGATCAGGTTGGTCATGATTTGCCGTAGCCGTACCATGTCACCTTCGATAAACAGTGGGATAGAAGGGCCAACGGCGTAGGCCAGTTCCAGATTTTTTTCCAGCGCTTTGGAGGTGAGTAGGTTAAGCACCTCTTCGATACAGGCGCGGATTTCCAGTGGTTCGCGTTTGAGGTCGAGTTTGCCTGCTTCGATTTTGGAAAAGTCGAGCACGTCATTGATGACGGTGAGCAGGTGTTCGCCACTGAGGTGAATGCTTTCCACGAAATCGGTTTGCTTCTTGCTCATGGGGGTATTCATCAGCAGGCGGGTCATGCCGATGACGCCATTCATGGGGGTGCGGATTTCGTGGCTCATGGTGGCGAGGAAACGGGCTTTGGTTTTCAGTGCTTCTTCAGCAACTTGTTGCGCTGTTTGGGCGGTTTTAGTCATGTGTTGGAAACGAGTGGAAAAGTACATCCGACTGATAATCAGGATAACCATGAGTAGTAGCGTTACCCATAAGGCATTGTGCTTGATGCTATCCAGGCGTTCGGCCATCAGGGTGGTGTTATCTACATTACTGTGTATAGAGTGCTGGATAGCAACGCTGATACGTTCACCGCTGTGATTGTCCAACTCCTCAATGTTTTCCATTAATTGCCGTGCATGGTTAGCGGTGTCGTGGGCATCTATTGCCAGGCGCCGCCAGTCCTCAAGGGATAGATCGTCAATTTCATCTGCTAAACGGGTCATTGCGCCGACGGTGTTTTTGTAGTCATCTTTGAGTGTAGGGTTTCCCTCCGCAGGCCAGTCTGCCAGCAAGGCTTGACTGTGCTGGCGCAATTCATCCGTTAGTTTGTGGATGGTTGGCCGGTTTTTAGCGTCATTGTTAGGGTTCAGGGTGAATTTGAAGAACGCCTCATTCAAGGTGTCAAAGGCTTGGCGCTGGTGATCAATCAGTGTTTCCAGTTTGACCTGTCGCAGGAAGGAATCATGGGCAGTTTGCAGGGATGTGGTGGATTCTTGCAGGTTTTGCTGTGTCTTGAGCGCCACGTCAGTCAGGCTGAGCCAGGTCAAGAGTGTGATGATGCCCAGCAAGAGTATCAGTACCGCACTGTCGAGCGCTTGTAGAGTCCACAACTTATTGATAATACGCATGGTGGGTAATTTGACCATCAAGGTTGAAAGGCGAACTTAAAGGTCGGAGTATCCGATGTATAGTGATGTTCATGTAAGGTCTAGCGAGCCTGACAGGACAATGGTTGATAATTCCAATAGATGGCGTTTCATACGCTTGTGCCTCATTTTTTGATTTAATTGTTAGCAGCGTGATTGCTTTTTTTACTATTATCTGAATAGTATCAATAAATTATATTGATTGGAATGGGGGAGGTCGGGCTGAAAGCAAAAAACAACTTAAGCAATTGATTTTATTTATTTTTTAAAAGAATGGTACAAATTCATATAAACCGTCGTCATCGGATAGGCTGAGGCGTCAATGCCCAGTCCCGTCAGGCGGTGTAACGTCCCAAGTGTTAGAAATTGAACACACTGAATTATAAAAAAAAATTATACATTTATAGCATAAATATATTAATGATTTGGAGTGTGCGATAGTGTGACAAATGTCACACTATTTTGGGGTTATGGCCTTGCCTAGTGATGCCTGCTGAGTTAATTTTGTAACTCAAAATTTTATTGGGTAAATATTATATGAATGCGAGAAGTTGGAAAGTGGGCAATCCAAAGTCGGAGCTGAAGGGAATACTGGATAGTTTCAGGACAAGTTTTCTGTATGTGGGTTTATTTAGTCTTTTCATTAACTTACTGATGCTTGCTCCCTCATTTTACATGTTGCAGGTGTATGACCGGGTCATGGCCAGCCGTAGCGTTGAAACGCTGCTCATGATTACGCTGATTATGGTGTGGCTGTTTGTGACAATGGGATTGTTGGAATATGCCCGCTCACGGATGCTGGTCAGAATCGGTTCGCAACTAGACGATCGCCTAAATTCACGGCTGTATGCTGCTATGGCAAAAATGGCATTACGCAATCCAGGCCGGGCTTCTTCGCAACCACTCGGTGATTTGACCAGTTTGCGTCAATTTATGACGGGCAATGGCCCTTTTGCCTTTTTTGATGCACCGTGGATTCCCATTTATTTTGCGATTCTGTTCCTGTTTCACCCAATGTATGGATTATTTTCGGTGTTTGCAGCCTTAGTCTTGATTAGCTTGGCGGTTATGAATGAGGTATCCACCCGTGACCTCATGAAAGATGCCAATGTGCGTAATATCCAGTCGACGACTGCGATAAGTGCCCAACTGCGTAATGCCGAGGTGTTACACGCAATGGGTATGGAACCCGCCATGCGTGAACATTGGTTGCGCCAGCATTTGGAATTCTTACGTGCTCAGTCAGATGCCTCAGACAAGGCAGGTATCTGGATGAACCTGAGTAAATCTTTGCGGGTTATGTTCCAGTCCCTTATGTTGGGGTTGGGGGCATACCTTGCTGTTCATAATGAGATTACGTCAGGGATGATCATTGCAGGTTCTATTCTGATGGGGCGTGCTCTAGCACCTATTGACCAAATGATTGGCGCATGGAAACAGTTCAATTCAGCCCGTGTTTCGTATGCACGTTTAGAGGAATTGTTGCAAGGTGTACCTGACACTGATAATCGGATGTCATTGCCTCCTCCAAAAGGTGATTTGCGTGTTGAAACGGCAACCTTGATTCCACCTGGTTCACAGCAACCTGTTTTACGCTCAGTCGGTTTTGATCTAGGAGCAGGTGAAGCCTTATTGGTATTGGGGCCTAGTGCATCAGGCAAGTCTTCACTACTGCGGGCATTACTAGGTATCTGGCCGCTAGCAGCAGGCAAAGTACGTTTGGACGGGGCTGAAATCGGGCATTGGAATCGTGATGAGTTAGGCCCTCATATCGGCTATTTACCCCAAGACGTCGAGCTGTTTGAAGGGAGTATTTCACAAAATATTGCCCGCTTTGGAAAGGTAGAACCTGACCACATCATCGCCGCCGCCCGTATGGCAGGGGTGGATGAAATGATCCGCCGTTTACCTGAGGGTTACGATACTTTGATTGGTCCTGGTGGGGCAACACTATCTGGTGGGCAACGTCAACGAGTTGGTCTGGCAAGCAGCAATTCTCATTTTGCCCCTCACCCAATAAAATGGCGTAAACTAAACCTATCCCATTGAGATCTGTTCCGGGAGGTGAAGTCGATGAGCTACCCAACCGTTACTGCTGCTGCGCTAACCGCACCGCTCACCTTTGCGGGTATCGTGGAGCAATTGCGCGATACATTCCGCGCCTTCCCCGACTGCCGCAAACCCGGCAATAATACCCGCTATACCTTGGAGGATGCGGGTTTGAGTGCCTTTTCGGTGTTTTTCATGCAGTGTGCGTCCTTTCTGGAGTACCAGCGGCGCATGGTGGAGAACCAAGAGCGGAGTAATGCACAGACGTTGTTCGGTGTTCATGCCATTCCCTGCGACAATCAAATTCGCCATTTGCTGGATAGCGTGCCGCCGTCAGCCGTTGCGCCTGCTTACCGTTATCTTTTCAATGGGTTGCAACAGAATGGTTATTTGGATAAGTGGCGGGTGCATGACTACGGTTATTTGTTGGCACTGGATGGGACACAGCATTTTTCGTCATCCCACATCCATTGTGAGCAGTGTTTGACGAAGACGCATCACAACGGGACAGTCACCTACTCACACCAAGTGCTGACCCCGATTTTAACAGCACCCGATAAACCGCAGGTGATCCCGTTACCGCCAGAGTTCATCAGCCGCCAAGATGGGCAAACCAAGCAAGATTGTGAAATCAACGCCGCTAAACGCTGGCTGGCTCAGTGGGGCGCGGATTACATCCCGCTGGGCATCACGTTTCTGGGGGATGATTTGTATTGTCACCAGCCCTTTTGCCAAGCAGTCCTGGACGCTGGCGCACAGTTCATTTTCAACTGCAAACCCACGTCCCACACGACCTTATATGAAGAGTTGGAAGGGCTAGAGAAAATCGGCGCGATACGCACCCATCTTGTACAGCGGCGGATGGGAAAGCATTCTGTCACGGATACCTACCGTTTTGCGACGCAGATGCCCTTACGTGATGGGGACGATGCCCTGCGTGTCAACTGGTTCAGTCTCACGAGTGTGCGTGATGATGGTAAGTGCTTATACCATAACGATTTCGCCACCTCTCACCCTATCACCACCGGCAAGGTCGTCGATCTTGTGAAGGCTGGGAGGTGTCGCTGGAAGATTGAGAACGAAAACAACAACACCCTGAAAACCAAAGGCTACCACTTTGAACACAACTTCGGGCATGGGCAGCAACACCTCGCCAACTTGTTGGCCGCATTAGTGTTATTGGCTTATCTCGTCCATACCGTGATTGACTTGATGGATGAGCGTTTCCGAACGTTACTTCAGAAAATGGGGTCACGCGAACGCTTGTTCGATGACATCAATACGCTCACGACCTTTTTGTGCTTCAAAAGTTGGACGGCTCTGCTGGATTTTATGCTCGTCGGCTTAGAGCGGCGGCATCAAGCGGATGAGATTGAGCAGTGGGTGGTAAAATGAGAATTGCTGTCTGGCAAGGGCAGTTTATGGCAAACCAAGCTTGGTAGTATTGGATGAACCCAACGCGAGTTTGGATGATGCAGGCGAGCTGGCTTTAGTTAACGCCTGTAAACAGCTCAAAGCACAAGGTACAACACTGATTTTGGTGACACACCGCCGTAGCATCTTGGAAATAGCTGACAAAGTGTTGCTATTGGTAGAAGGTCAAGTGCGCCTGTTTGGGGAACGTGACAGTGTATTGCAACAACTCGCCACACAAAATCAGCAAGCTGTCGCAGCAGCACAAGCAGCAGCACGCCCACAACAATCAAGGGTAGCCATCGTGCCTCCTATGGCGGCCGGAAGTAAAGGTTAAGGTAGTATCATGAGCAATCAAGTAGCATTGGGAAATATTATTAAGGAAGGTAGCTTTATTGCTGCCGAAGGTGGGGCAAGCAGCATTACCCTGAAAAAAGATGATCGCCCTTACCGTGTGTTTGGGGTCATGGTATTAGTATTCATGTTTTGTGCTTTCTTTGTATGGGCAGCATTTGCCCCCTTGGATCAGGCAGTAGCGACCATGGGACGAATCATGGTCGCCTCCCAAAACAAGTTGGTACAACATATGGATGGTGGTATTGTCAGCAAGATCCATGTGCATGACGGTGATATTGTGACGGCTGGTACTCCCCTACTGGAATTGGATGATGTGCAGTTAAAAGCACAGTTGGACAGTACCCAAGGGCAACTATGGGAAACGGAAGCGAGTTTAGTGCGTTTGCGTGCCGAGCGTGACGGCATTTCCCCGGATTGGAAAGGTAGTGGTCTGGAAGCAGTACCCGACGATATCCTCAAAACCCAGAAAAAACTCTTTGAAGCACGGCAACAAGCCCAGAAATCTGGTCAGAATGCCCTTAAGCAACGCCAACCTCAGGCACAAGAGCAAATTATCGGTTTGCAAGAACAAATAAAGGGTCTGGAAGGCAGTTTGGGTACATTGGCCACCCGCCATGGCTCGTTGGAACTGGATATTAAACGTTTACAGGAATTGTTTGCGCAGCGCTTGATTTCCAACATTGAGTTACGCGAAAAAGAGCGGGAATCCTCACAGTTAGAAGGTGAGATAGCCTCAACCAAAGCTGATATTGCCCGCGCGAAGACAGAAATTTCCCGCATTAAGGAAAGCATGACGGAAACAGGGCATCAAGTGGTCTTAAACCGTGAAGAGTACCTGAAAGAAGTCAGCACGCAACTTAGTGACTTGCAGTCTCGCAGCAGCCAGTTACGTTCACAGGAGGTTGCTCTCCTCGATAAACTGTCGCGGACGGTTATGAAAGCACCCGTTGACGGAAAAATTAAGGGATTCGAAGTAGTCACCGTGGGGGCAGTGCTGCCAGCAGGCGCGACTGTCATGGAAATTGTCCCTAATGAACAGGCTTTCAAGATCATTGCCGAGGTAGAACCAAACAATATTGATGTGGTTTCACCAGGACAAGACGCCGAGATACGTTTGTCAGTGTTCGATAATTCTCGGTATTTCCCGGTAATTTATGCTAAAGTGGACGATGTTTCAGCAGATACCACGGTTGATCCCTCATCCAAAATGTCCTATTACAAAACATCTTTATCATTAAAGCCAGACAGCACCTCTGTATTGGATCGTGAGCAGGTAACACTGGTTTCAGGGATGCCCGTTGAAGTATTAATTCTCACTGGTCAGCGTACTTTGCTCGATTATTTGTTGAAACCGTTCACTGACCTGCTAGCTCGGGGCTTTAATGAGGCTTGATATTTCACCGGAACGTTGGGAACACTGGCAGCAGCAAGGTCGTAAGATCCTGCTGTTTGCCAAGTGGGAATTGCGAGATCAGTTCCGTAACCGTTTGTTGGGTGGTGCATGGCTATTTTTACAACCCCTTAGCTATATCCTCATTTTCACGCTGGTATTCTCCCATTTGATGAACGCCCGCTTGCAGCAGTTTGATTCGCCTTATGCTTACAGCATCTACCTGATTAGCGGTATGTTGCTATGGAATCTGATGTCTGGTGTTTTACAACGCCTCATGAACATCTACCCAGAAAAAGCAGGCTTGATCAGGAAAGTACCCGTCAGTCTGGTCTTAATGCCGCTGTACGTGCCACTGGTTGAATTGGTGGTATTTGTGATTACGTGGTGCTTTTTTGGTATGTTTTTGGTTGCCATTGGTTACGTACCTACCCTTTACTGGTTATGGCTACCTATTATCGTGCTGCTTAGCCTGATGTTTGCTTATAATCTTGGTTTGATTCTGGGGATTTTGTCTGTTTTTATGCCCGATTTGCGTAATTTCATTGCCATCATTTTACAATTAGCATTTTGGGCAACACCCATTGTCTACGTTAAATCCATATTACCCCCGTGGGTAGTGGAGTGGTTGTTACTGAACCCGTTTTATTGGGGGATAAGTAACATGCACCAGATTGTTTTACAGGGACAAGCACCGGATATATCTTTATTGTTACTACTGTTCGGCGCAGGGGTCATCATGGCAATTGTCGCCCGCTATCTGCAACGGCAGCTTGAAAAAGATATTCGCGATCTGTTGTAACAGTTGTAAGGAAATAACATTGCATATACTAACGGTCAAGGGATTGCATAAGTCTTTCTCACTATACAACTCACCGCTAGATCGTCTGAAAGAACGCCTGTTGGGTGGTCAGCGCCACCGCCAATATAGTGCGATTCATGACGTTAATCTTGCTTTAGCTCCGGGTGAATCATTAGCCTTGATTGGACAAAATGGGGCGGGGAAGTCAACCTTACTCAAATTAATCACGGGCGTATTACTAGCCGATGCAGGTGTTATTGAACGACGCGGAAGAATAACTGGGTTACTGGAGTTAGGTACCGGTTTTGACCATGAGTTGTCGGGAATGGAAAATATTAGCGTCAATGGCAGCTTATTGGGAATGAATGCAGCAGAGATTGAGCAACGACGCGCAACCATTGTTGAGTTCGCAGAACTGGGAGATTACATCCATGAACCTATGCGCACCTATTCATCAGGAATGATGATGCGCTTGGGTTTTTCAATTGCGATTCATGCTGATCCGGCCTGTTTTGTGGTGGATGAAGCATTGTCGGTAGGAGATGCCCGTTTCCAGCAAAAATGTTTGCGTAAAATACGCGACTTTCAGTCCAAGGGTGGAAGCCTGTTATTTGTTTCACATGACTTAACCTCGGTCAAGTTATTGTGTAACCGGGCTATCGTGCTAGATCAGGGGCGAACCGTATTCGAGGGAACCCCTGATGCAGCAGTAAACTATTACTATCAGGTGATTGCCCGTCTGGATCAGGTAGAAATGGTTGCAAATTCTGCTAAGAATACCGGATATGGCCTCAAGAATGTGCAAATTCTGTCCGCAGAGTTGCAGAATCGGAGTGGTAAAACGGAATCTTTTAGTGCTGGCGAGCAGGCTTACTTAAACATTCAGATAATCGCACAACAAGCAGTGAGCGATTTGGAATTGGGTATCCTGATTCGTGATCGGTTTGGTCAGGATGTTTTTGGTACTAATACTGCGCTGCTAGGCAATGAGGCTGCGCTGCATTTTTCTGCCGGACAAACAACCGTGATAGAACTGGGTTTTCCGATGAATCTGGGGATCGGTAAATATACGGTAACCCTGGCTCTGCACAAAGATATGGATCATTTGGAACATTGCGAACATTGGTGGGATAATGTGCTGGAATTTGAGGTGGCAGGTTTCCACACCCCTGTTTTTGCAGGGATGGTGTACTTGCCTGTGACACTCCAGCAAACAGGTAAACGTGATATTGCGGCCTGATCATTATTTTTTAATGGAAAACCAAAAAATATGAATGACAAGGAAATGGACGAAGCATTCAGATCAATTATTCGTAGAGTCCGTCACACGGCCGCCAGCGTAGAAAAGGAACTGACGAATGACAGGCAAGTGATCAACAAGTCTTCAGAATTACATGGTATGCGGGTACGGGCAGCAAGTAACCACCATAACCCTGTCCTGCGGGTTGCTGTGCCTGTCTACGAGCTACTGTATGGAGACGATGCCGCGTTTATCCACAAAACCTACCAATACGTATTGCAGCGGGAAGTCGATGAGGGCGGGCTGAAAAATTACCTTTCCCGGCTTAAGCAGGGGGAAAGCCGTCTTTTGATTGTCCGCGAGTTGCAGGATTCAGCAGAAGGAAAAGCACAACGGGCACAGATCAACAGTTGGGGCATATCATCCTATCTGGTTAGGTTACATGCGCTGCTGCGCTCTATTCCCATGGCTCGACTGTTTTTCGTCCGCAACATCGCCTGCAAGGTCATCGCGAAATTGCTGCATTTCTATGAGAAAAAACGTCTACCAAAGCACCCGCTATTTCTGTTAAATGATTTTGCCAATAGTAAACTTGACGTATTACTCAAGACGACGGAGGACAAAATAACCCGACAACTGCATGATAACACCAGTAAATTGGAACAGAAAATCCAGCAACAATTGCAGCAATTGAGTGAGCACTTGAATTCACAGAATGAACACTTGGCTTCACATAAAGAATGGTTATTGAATCATAATCGTGATATTGAACAATTGACCAAACAGGCGCACTGCCAGAAACAGGAACAAATAAGTACTGAGGATAATTTATCCAAACTCACCTCCCACTTGGATAACCTCAAAAATGCTGTAGCTGATCAGGGTGAACGTATCAGCCTAAGCAGGCAAGATACCCTTTATCAGCAATACCATTTGCGGCAGTTACTGTCTGAAATAAAAGGGGAAATGCCCGTCGTAACCCCTGGGGAAGCCACCCGCTATCTGGATGAATATCTGGATGCGTATTACATTGCATTTGAGGATGCTAACCGGGGAACACTGGACGAAATTCGTCAAAAGCTGTCCATTTATCTTCCCTATATCACGCGTTTCAAGGAAAAGTCTGGGGAACTGCCGTTACTGGACATTGGCTGTGGACGCGGAGAATGGTTGGGATTATTGCAGGATGCCGGTATTTCAGCCTATGGGGTAGACATGAATGGCGTCATGGTGACGGTGGGGCAGGAACGTGGCTTGGATGTTCGGCATGAAGATGGATTGGCACATCTGCAAAAGTTACCTGACCATTCACTGTCTGTTATCACCAGTTTCCATGTCATTGAACATTTACCGTTTGCAGTACTGTTTAGTGTATTGATAGAAATCAAGCGTGTTTTGATACCAGGAGGGTTACTCATTCTGGAAACACCCAACCCGGAAAACGTGCTGGTAGGTTCACATACTTTTTATCATGATTTTACCCACCGCAACCCTGTTACCCCATCGGCTCTGACATTCCTGCTCACCTACCATAACTTTCAGAATATTGAAGTGCTACGCCTCCACCCTTATCCAGAGGAAGCAAAAGTCCCTGGTCATGACCCCCTCACCGAACGGGTAAACGGACACTTATGCGGGCCTCAGGATTTTGCCATGATCGCCTACCAACAAGAACGGGCAGGGAAACCAGAATAATGCGGATATTGTTGACAGCCAATATTACGCCTTTCCTGCAAGGTGGGGCAGATTACCATATCAACGGTTTGCACAATGCACTTCAGCAAAGTGGCTTTGAAACAGAACTTATTCGTCTACCCTTTAAATTCAATCCGTTGGAAGATATTCAGGATTTAATGGGCTATTGTGCAGGGTTGGATATGAATCGACCCAATGGTATCAGCATCGACCGGGTGATTAGCCTGCAATTCCCTGGTTATGGTATCCAGCATGATGACCATTGGGTTTGGCTCATGCACCAACACCGGGCTGTGTACGAGCTATTTGATCCACAGAAAGCAGACGTACCTCTCGGTCAATTACGGGAGGCCATTGTCCAGTATGATGGACGTGCATTATCCAGTGCCCATAAAGTATTCGCCAATTCACAACGCGTGGCTGACCGGCTCAAGCAGTTCAATAGTATTGATAGCACCGCGCTGTATCACCCACCCGGCTACGCGGAGCGCTTCCGTTGTGAAGACCCCCTTCCCTATGTGTTCTACCCCAGTCGGCTGGAATCTTTGAAACGGCAAACACTCCTGATAGAGGCAGCCCAGTACGTGCAGGCACCAGTAAAAATCGTGTTGGCTGGTACTGGTGGACAATACGCCAACTACCAACAATTGATCAGGGATTGCGGGGTTGAGGATCAGGTAATCTTGCTGGGTTCTATCACCGAAGCAGAAAAAATCGCCTATTATGCCCACGCGCTAGCCGTTTGCTTTGTCCCTTATGATGAAGACTATGGGTATATTACCTTGGAAGCCATGTTATCTTCCAAACCAGTCATTACCGCTACGGATGCAGGTGGGCCACTGGAATTTGTGACTCATGGACACAATGGTTGGGTGTGTGAACCAGATCCGCAAGCCATGGCTGCTGCGATTGATGAGGCATTTTACAAACCACTGGTAAGCCACGAAATGGGGCGATCTGGTCGGGCGCGTTATGCGGAACTGGGTATTTCTTGGACTAATGTGGTTGAAAAACTGACAGCAGAGGTATGAGCTTGAAAATTGCCGTGGTGGCTCCTAGTAGCGTCCCTTTTGTACGTGGTGGCGCAGAAAACTTATGGTGGGGATTAGTCGAGTCCCTGAACGCTCGCGCCGATGTTGCCGCTGAGCTGATCAAGATACCTTCACCTGAACGCAATCTGGAGGAAATTATCCACAGCTATGTGGATTTTGCGCGACTTGACTTACTGCATTTTGATCAAGTGATCAGCACCAAGTACCCTGCTTGGATGATTAGCCATCCCAATCATGTGATTTACATGCAACATAAGTTGCGGGGGCTATACGACACTTACCCTCGGCATTTGCCGACCACTATCCCCGCCAAACACCAGTTTCCTCGCGAGCTACAATCATTGCATGACTTTTTGCTAAAGCCACCCGATAGTCGTGAAAGCTTGCCTGAGATCGTGCAGATCTTACTGGCGTTCCTCGCTTGGAAAGACCGTTTACCCCCCGAGTGGTATGCCTTTCCTGGTGCTATCAGCAGAAGTATTGTGCATTTATTGGATGCTGTGGGGCAGTCCACCCCCGGTGTTAACCGCCACTGCGCGATTTCACAGACAGTTGCCAACCGTGCGGAATACTTCCCGCTACAAACGGTGGTGGAAGTTTTTTACCACCCCACTGCCTTACAAGGCTTGCGGACGGGGCAGCAGCAGTATTTCTTTACTGCCAGCCGCTTGGATAAACCCAAGCGGATTGATCTGATTATCCGCGCTTGGTTGGCTGCTGAAGTATCTTACCCCTTATATATCGCGGGCAACGGGCCGTGTGAGGTAGATTGGCGAGCATTAGCCCAAGGTAATCCCAATATTGTGTTTCTGGGTTATGTGACGGATAAGCAGCTAGCGCATTATTATGCTGATGCTTTGGCAGTCATTTTTGTACCAGAACAAGAAGATTATGGGCTGATTACGCTGGAAGCCATGCTGGCAGGCAAGCCCGTGATTACCACCAGCGATGCAGGTGGTGTAACCGAACTGGTCAAACACGGTGAGAATGGCTGGGTAGCAGAACCTGGGGTCACTGCCTTGGCTCAAGCACTCAAAACGTGTGCTGCTTCCCCCACCTTGGCAGCAACATTCGGTGCAACCGGTAAAAACTGGGCGGAAAAAGTCTCATGGGAAGCATTGCACGATTTTCTCATCGTGGGGCTGCGTAAAAAGCTGGTTGTTATTAATACGTTTTCTGTTTATCCGCCGGTAAGTGGTGGGCAATTACGAATTTACCATCTTTACCGTTGGCTGGCACGCGTCTGGAACGTTGTATTAGTAACGTTGGTACCAGCCAGCCATGCCAGTGAATCTATCACTATCGCCCCTGGCCTTCAGGAAATACGTATAGCGAAATCCCATGCGTATGAGAAACACGAACACCAGTTGTCGCAAAAACTGGGCGTATCATCCGGTGACATTGCGGCGCTGCTTTACCATGAAGATATACCGGAATGGGGCAACGCCATCAAGGCAGCAACCGCCACTGCAAACTGGGTGGTTTTATCCCATCCTTACGGCTACGCAGCGTTACGTTCTGTGTATTCAGGGGGATTCTGCTACGAAGCCCATAATATGGAATTTGATCTGAAACAGGGTATGTTATCTTCCCAAGGTAAACCACAACGTTACCGCCATGAATTAGCGGTAGTGGAACAGGCAGAACGTGCGTGCGTACAAGAATCTACCCAAATCATAACCTGTACGGCTGCTGACCGGAACAGATTGATAGAGTATTATGGTGTCGTTGGCAAGGGTACCGTTATTCCTAATGGCGTGGATATTGAGGGTATTCCCTTTATATCCACTCACCAGCGACGAGCAAAACACCCCAAACGGCTCAGAGTGCTCTTCATGGGTAGCCTCCATCTGCCAAATATTCATGCCCTTGAATATATCCTCAGTATCGCAGAGCAATGCAGTAACCTGGATTTTGTCATTGCGGGTAGTGTTTGTCATGCAGTGAATACACAAACGTCACTACCCCATAATCTTACCTTATTGAATGTCGTCAGCGATGAAGACAAACTGGGATTACTCGGCAATTGTGATATTTCCTTGAACCCCATGGCCGCAGGTTCAGGTTCCAACCTGAAAGTGCTGGAAGCCGCTGCCAGTGGGCAGTTGATTGTATCAACCCGTTTTGGCGCAAGGGGCGGCGTATTGATGGAAGGACGGGATTATATTGCCCAAGAGCTGGAGGAAATACCGACGTTCTTGTGTGAACTCACTTCACAGCAACTGCTGAGCTATGCCGATGTTGTCGACTCTGCCTACCAGCAAATCAAACAACATTCTGACTGGAAAGCTTTAGCCGAAGACTTCAAAATGGCACTGCAACCATTAAACACAATGGGGAGTACTTTACTGACGTGAGGTCAAACTAGTACATTGCCTAATTCTAAACATTAGGACTCCAACTTATCGGTTCGCTTGGCGCAATTGTAAGATCTCTGTCATGGTCAAGCCTGTTTTTTTAGCAATGGTGGCATCGTCTAGCACATTCAACAGGTTGCGGGCAATGTCTAATGCTTTGATTTTTGCTCCTTCCTCGCGTCCTTCTTCGCGTCCTTTCTGTTCGGCTTTATCCCATTCTTCACGGCGCAGTTCATCTTCACTGTATTCGTCTTTCATACGGGCGCGGTCTTCGGGGGTCAGGGTGTTTTTTTGGATGGAAGCGAAGACTTTCTGGACACAAGCCTTGTGATAGTGCGTTTCGTCCACTTGTTCATCAAGGCTGTCGTTAATGGCAAGCAGCCATTCACGCCATGCTTCAGGGGTTTCGTCATTGAGGTACTTGGGGCAGATGTAGACAATTTTATGGGGAATTTCGCCCAAACCTTGCCCGTGGCGGTCTTTGGGGTCGAAGTCGATCAGGCTCATGTCCCGCCCGTGCTTATCACCAGAGGTCAATACGACGATGGTGTAAACGGTAAGTGCGGGGCGGTAGTCTTTGGCACTGACGGCTTGCTCAAGTAGTGCCGCACAGTGGTAGTGCAGGAAACGGTGATAGTGGTCGGGGTAACGGCGGTGCTGGATGTCGACGATAATCCGGTTGATTTTATCCTCGGCGAACAGGTCAAAGTGGTTGTTGACGTTACC